>NZ_JBQQES010000006.1:0-230522 GCF_052259005.1 Psychrobacter sp. 1Y10
CACAGCCTTGAGATGAGAGTGCTGAGGTTGACTAAAAATGCCATGGGAGATTGCCTTTAATAGGTTAGACTTTACAGCCAACGCTCGCAGCTTTTACTTGCTCATAAACACCTTCACCGTCTAGACCAAGTGCTTCTAGTTCATCAAGATATCTTTGAGTACCTTCTAGTAATGGACCTCTCCACTCAGGATCATTGAGCGGATCTGGAATATCAATCATCGTATCGCCTTTGGCGCGAGCAGCAGCCATCGCAGCTTCATTACTTTCATCAAATATCTTGGCGATACGCTCTGACATGACTATTCCTGAATTATCATCAATAACCTTTTTAAGGTCGTCAGGCAGACTGTTATATTTGTCCTTATTCATAGTCACGACAAAGGTAGAGTTATAAAAAGGAATGTTGGTATGATGACTGAGTAACTCATCGAGACGGAATGCTTGAATAGGCTGCCAAGTAAAGGCTAAGCCATCGATGACACCGCGCTGTAGCGAAGTATAAGTATCACTAGCAGGCATCCCAACAGGAGCTGCACCAATGGTTTCAATGACGTGACTTGCGACTACTGATGGCTGACGGATACGCATACCTTTCATGTCTTCTGGCGTCCGAATCGGTTTGTCAGCAGTATGTAGTGCGCCCTGCCCCGAGCCCATGAGCGACAATAGATGGGTATCTTCATACTCATCCGAGATGGCACCGTTATTATACAATTCATACAAGATACAGGTCTGCTCTTGTGCCGTGTTTGAGATACCAGGTAGCTCTACGACTTGCGTCAAAGGAAAACGACCAGCAGTATAACCTTGCACCTGCATGCCAATATCTACGGTGCCTTTAGCAGCAGCATCGTAGGTGGCACCTGGCTTACTTAGAGTGGCGGAAGGATAAATTTCAATCTTTAAGCGACCATTTGACTCTTCTTCAATCTTTTTGGCCCATGGCTCAAAGCCTTCGGTATTGATATTGTCATTGGCAGTCATAAAATGTGAAAACCGGAGCGTTGTCACATCGTCTGTGCCTGAGGTGGTGGCGCTTTTATCAGAGCAACCGGAGATTGCAAGTACGGCCGCAAGCGTTATGCCAGTAGATAGTTTTGTTCTCATCGTAGAGTCCTTTCTTGATGTTCATTTTTACTAGTGAAATCTTTAAAATCAGCAGTTGCTACTCACCTACAGGTACTTGCTGTTTGGCTTCTTCAAGCTCTGCTGCATGTAAAAACTGCGTATGAGCTGGTGCACGTTTAGTACGTGACCATTCATCAAGCATTTCTTGCTTCATCTCTTCAGTAATCATCGAGATTTTTGCTTCTGAGGCAGAGTCATCATAGGTCAGCTCTAAGCGATGGCCATTGGGATCAAAGAAATAAATAGAGTGAAAAATACCGTGATCGGTCACACCAACAATATCGATGCCAGCAGACTCTAACTGCTCTTTGGCAGCCATAAGCTCGTCACGGTCTTTAACTTTAAGTGCTAAGTGCTGCACCCAACTTGGGGTATTAGGGTCAAACCCCATCTCAGGCTGATTGGGCACTTCAAAAAATGCCAATACATTGCCGTTACCAGCATCTAAAAAGATATGCATGTAGGGATCAAAGGCTTTGGTAGAAGGCACATGGTCTTCAGCGAACGCTAAAATGAAGTCCATGTTTAAGTGTTTTTTGTACCACTCTACGGTTTCTTTAGCATCTTTGCAGCGATAGGCTACGTGGTGAATTTTTTCTATTTTAAAACTCATATCAATATCCTTTTGATAAGGCGCAAAACCTAAGAAGAATGCTTTCACTAGTGTTTTTGGCATACAACCTAAGCCAAGTAGCTGTTTATATTAACGATGACACTATTGCTAACATTCATATTAATAACAGCTATTGACTGTTTTGCGCTTATACTGTGTAAATTTTATGCGTCAAAATCAAAGTTTAAAGCTGGTAGCACCTTTCCGCGCACTTCACCAAAGCCGACTCGAATACCATCCTTTTCACTATAGCCTTTCATAATGACCGTATCGCCATCTTCGATAAAGGTACGTGTGCTCCCGCCTTTGAGCTCAACAGGTTTGGTCGCGTTCCAAGCAATCTCAAGCATTGAGCCGTACGAATCTGGCGTTGGTCCTGAGATAGTACCTGAGCCCATCATATCGCCGACCTCAACTTTACAGCCAGTAATGGTGTGATGCGTCAATTGCTGCGCCATCGACCAATACATGTATTTAAAATTGGTTTCAGAGATGACGGTAGCGCTCTCCGCATTTTCTGGAAGCAACTCTACTGACAAATTAATGTCAAAGCTGTTATCAGATTTTGTTTCTTGTAGATAAGCCAATGGCTTGGGATCTTGGTTTGGAATTGACGTTTTAAAAGGTTCTAGCGCATCTAAAGTGACAATCCAAGGAGATATCTCTGAAGCAAAGGTTTTGGCATTAAAAGGACCTAATGGCACATACTCCCATTTTTGAATATCACGGGCTGACCAATCATTAAACAGAACCATACCAAAGATATGATCCCACGCGTTTTTGATAGAGATAGGCTCACCGATTTTGTTGGGTTGTCCCACGATAAAGGCGGTCTCAAGCTCAAAATCAAGGCGCTTACATGGCGCGAAAATAGGACGCTCGTCTGGATTGGGTTTGAGCTGACCTGATGGACGAATGATATCTGTAGCACCTGTCACGAAGACCGTACTGGCGCGTCCGTTGTAGCCGACTGGCATCTCTGTCCAGTTAGGCAATAGCGCATTAGCAGGATCACGGAACAGCGTACCAACGTTAGTAGCATGCTCTTTGGACGAATAAAAATCAGTGTAACCAGGCACATGAACAGGCAGATGCATCGTGACATCAGCTTGCTTAAATAACGCCTTGCCTTGCAAGTCTTGGTTGTCGCGTAGCGTGTCCGTATCGGCAGATAGCAAGGTCTGAATGGTACTACGCGCGCTAGTCCAATTATCCCGACCAGAATCAATAAAGGCGTTCAATGTCGGCTGATCAAAATAGCTACCGCCTTCTAATTTAAGTAAGCCTTCGGCTTCAAGTACCGCTAAGTCTAAAACGTGCTCACCAATGGCGACACCAGCACGGCGCTTACCATCGGCAGTGTCACTAAAGATGCCATAAGGTAAATTGTGGATAGAAAAATCAGAATCGCTTGCGATATCGAGAAATGAGGAAAGGTTTTTGTCACTCGTTGACATAGGTGGCTCCTTGCTAGCTAATTGGTTTAAAAACTATTTTTGTAAAAATCACTGTGATAAAAGACAAATCTTATCAAATAATTATAGATAAATCACAAATATAAAATTACGTATAGATTAACTACTTACGTATAAGGTAATTTAAATTCATCAATATTGCAAGCGATTCCTAGGCTTTTGAGTAAGTTAAAAAAAACTCATCTATGTTCGAACGTTTTGTTTTTTTAGTAGCTATGTTTTTAATATCTATGTTTTTAGTCCCTATTTTTTAATCCTTATTTTTAGCTTTTATATTGCTTTACGTTATAAGGTATAAAGATATTGATTTATAATGCGGCAGGCATTCAAACACGCTGTAGCGGTTTGTCATAGGCTCTATTTATGACGTGAAACCATGGCAGCAAAGCATGACTTTAATTGAAGGCAGTAGTAATAACGATGGCATGATTAATAATAATAATTGATCACTAAAAAAGGATAAACATACATGGATCTGGCAAGCATCTTTATTCATGACACTACTTGGGCATTTGCCGCCGAAATCGTGATACGCGTAGTAGTAATGTTTAGCATGATTATTATATTTTTACGTTTTACTGGTAAACGCGGTGTCCGGCAGCTGTCTATTTTTGAGCTGACGATTATTTTGTCACTAGGTTCTATCGCTGGTGATCCGATGTTTACCGAGGACTTACCCATCATTCAAGCACTGCTCATCATGAGTATTGTGATTATCATGTATCGACTCTGCACTTGGATGATGATGAAATATCAGCCTTTTGAGGATCTTTTGGAAGGAAAGTCGCTTTATATCGTCGAAGATGGCACGTTAGTACTGGATAAAATTAAAAGAGGCAAAATGTCACATGACGAATTTTTTGCTGAAATGCGCCAACAAGGGGTTGAACACTTAGGCCAGGTACGTGTCGGCTTATTAGAAACTGATGGCTCATTTAGTTTATTGCTATTTGCGCCCGATGAAACACAGTATGGTTTGCCACTTTTTCCTAAGCAGTACCAAGCAACTGACGAGATAGACCCAAAGCATTGCTATGCTTGCATGCATTGTGGTTATGTCGATTATATTATTAAACCAGATCAGCGGTGCGTGCGCTGTGAATGTAAAAGTTGGGCGAAAGCCTTAGATAGTGGCATTGTTAGATAGTGGTATTGTTAGATAGTGGCATTGTTATGTTAGACAGTAAGATGGTCAGATAGCAAAACTGTTAGATAGCTCAAAATTGGCCTTTGATTGACACAAAACCAATAAAGCCGTCACCAAAAATTTGGGACGGCTTTATTGGTTTAAATAAGCATTAGCAAAATATACAATCGTCACTAAAACCTAACTATCGAGCGGATACTTTGGTGCCATCCTTACGACTAATGGTAAGCCCCGTAAAACCAAATAACAATGTCAACAGTAGCGATAAATAACAGAAAAACGCATAAGGTAGATAATCCAGTACTGGCACGCCTAATGCTTGACTGATAAATACCCCGCACACACTCCAAGGTACGAGTGGATTGATGACTGTACCTGCATCCTCGATGGTACGAGATAAGTTCTTTGGATGTAAGTTTAAGCGCTCAAATATCGGACGAAACGCAGTACCTGAGAGTAAGATACTTAAATACTGCTCACCGATTAACACGTTGATACTGAGTGCTGACATGGCCGCGGCAAATATTGCGCGCCCCGAGCTGGTCAAAGTGTCTTTGATACCTGATAGCAGCGCTGGCAGGATACCTAAAGCGCTTAGCAAGCCACCAAGGCTCAGTGCCAATATCACAATCATCTGAGTAAAGAACATGCTTTGTACGCCGCCACGTGAGAGCATACCGCCAACTTCTCCAAGCTCCAATGTCTCAGCGGGCGCATAGCCTGCAAAGAAGTATCCTCCTAGTTGTCCAAGGCTCGGTGAACTGTGCAAATAGGTAACAATCAATGCCGCAACAATGGTACAAATAATGGTATAGATGGCATTAACCCGAAACAAGGCCAACCCTACAAGTACCACAAACGGTAATACTGCATAACCATGTACCAAACCACTTTCGATCAGCTGTCCTTGCAAAACTGTCACTTGACTCAAATCACCACTGACAGTTTGTCCTGAGAAGAACCAGAACAGTATGACCGTCAGTATCCAAGCAGGTACCGTGGTGTACATCATATTGCGAATGTGCTCGAATAAATCAATACCCACAACTGATGAAGCGATGGTACAGGTATCAGATAATGGCGACATTTTATCACCGAAAAACGCCCCTGATACCACAGCGCCAGCAGCGATAGCGACATTGGCATCGAACGCATTACTCATTCCAATAAACGCCACGCCCAAGGTTGCCGCAGTGGTCAAACTGCTGCCCAGTGCAATGCCGATGATCGAGGTAAGTACAAAGGCTGAGATGTAATAAAACTCTGGTGATATCAGCTCAAAGCCAAAATACATCAGTGTCGGTATGGCGCCAGACATCATAAGTGCAGCAACCATCAAACCAATAAAGAAAAACAGATAAATAGCACCGATACCGCGCATTACGCCCGAGGCCATTTGTCCTTGCATGTCATCAAAGCTTAGACCTTTGAATAGTCCAATAGCCAATAGCACACAGATAGCAAGTATCAACGACAAATGAGGTACCCAGCCAAAGCCGATCATGGTGATACCCATAATAGCGATGACAGTGATGGCGATAGTAAATGCGAGTCTAGGTGAAAACTGAGTAAGTATTTGTGGCGGCATCACACATCCTTAAATGACCAATTAAAATTGGTTTGGGGTTGGATTTTAATGTGGTAAGTTTACTAAGTCGCTTTGATTATTACTATACTCATTATTGACCATATAGACTATCTGTCTTGGCTGCCATGATAAAATCATTGCGATGCAGACCTTTAATACTGTGTGACCACCATGTAACCGTCGCTTTGCCCCACTCTACCAATATGCCAGGATGATGACCTTCAGCTTCTGCAATATCTGCAAGCTGATTGGCAAACGCCATAGCGGTGACAAAGTTTTTGAATTTATATTGACGCTGTAGCTGATTGATACCATTGTCTTCAATGAGTGACCAATCAGGTATTTGTTGCAGCAGCTCGCGTGCTTCACCTTCCTCGACTGTTGGGGCACCGATACGGCAGGCTTCGCAGCTGGCTTGAGATAATGTTGTCATAGTAAATTCCTTTTATTTTAACTATTAAGTTTTTATTAAATGCACGTCTATGTTGACATGATTGTTTACTTAAACAATCTATGTTGCAGTACTTTTGGTAAAGTCGTTCGTTGATTAAGTAATCGATTATTAAATGATCAACTGGTTTCAACCTGATATGTTGGCTCAAACATGCCAAGTGACATCGCCTGCTTGACCACTCCCATGATATCGCTATTCACGATATCAAATAGCGTATCTAAATCATCAATAACATAGTAGATAGGCTGAATGTGGTCAATACGATAAGGGGTACGTAACACATCTAGCAAATCGAAGGCTCGGTGCTCAGGTTGATGATGGGATTGAGGGTTTGACTGGTTTTGAGTCTCGTTGCTGAGCGCATAAATGGTTTCAGATGGTGAGCTCAAAATACCGCCGCCATAAATTCGGCGGGTATCCTGCGTTTGCCCGACCAAACCAAACTCAATGGTAAACCAATAAAGACGTGCCAAAAATAGCCTTTCTTCTTTACTGGCATTAAGACCAAGCTTGCCATAAGTTTCATTGAAGGTAGCAAAAGCAGGATGAGTCAGTAGCGGACAGTGTCCGACAATCTCATGAAAGATATCCGGCTCTTCGATGTAATCCATGTCATCAAAGCGGCGGATAAAGGTCGCAACAGGGAAGGATTTATTGGCCAAAAGTTTAAAGAACTTACCAAAGCTAATCAAAGCAGGCACCGCGGCTGTTTGCCAACCTGTCGTCGCTTGTAGCACTTCATCGATATCGTGCAATTGCGGGATACGATCTGACGGTAGATTGAGCTTTTTAAGTCCCTCTAGATATTCTGAGCAAGCGCGGTTGGGTGTATGTTTGGCTTGACGCTCGAGCAGCGCTTGCCACATGGCATGCTCATCATCACTGTAGTGAATGTGACCATTGGCATCAGGTTGATGCGAGAGATAGGGTTGTTTGTTTTGGCGTTCCATGCCGATGCTCCTTTTTCCGTATATCCGTTTTATTTGTGTCAGTACTTTAATAACGCTATATGTTCGATACTACAGCGTGAACGATGGCAAGACAAATCGCCTTTTGCCTTGCCATGTTTGTTTGGTGGATAAGTTTACTCTGTTTCGGTTTCTGTCTCAGACTGACCGATAGCGCCGCGGCGCACTTGATCGCGCTCTATCGATTCAAATAGTGCTTTAAAGTTACCTTCACCAAAGCCCTCATCATAGTCGCCTTTACGTTGGATAAATTCAAAGAATACTGGGCTACCTAAGATAGTTTCAGAGAAAATCTGTAATAGCAGACGCGGTGTGCCGCCCTCGGTAGTACCATCGAGTAAGATGCCGCGCGTTTGTAATTCAGAGACGTCTTCACCATGGTTCGGTAAGCGCTCGCTCAGCATTTCATAATAGGCGGCCGTTGGCGCGGTCATAAGCGGTATACCCGCCGTTTTTAGTTTATCGATACTGGCAAATAAGTCATCACTGGCTAAAGCAATATGCTGAATACCCTCACCATTGAAGCTCATTAGATACTCTTCGATTTGTCCGCCGCCCTGCTTTGATTCTTCGTTTAACGGAATGCGGATTTTGCCATCAGGCGCCGTCATGGCTTTACTGGTCAGGCCAGTATATTCGCCTTTAATATCGAAATAGCGGATTTCACGGAAGTTAAAGATGCGCTCATAAAAGTTTGCCCAATAAGCCATGCGCCCACGGTAAACGTTATGGGTCAGGTGATCAATAACCTTGAAGCCATGACCAACCGGATACTTATCTACATCTGGGAAGAACTCAAAATCGACGTCATAGATAGACTCACCATCTTTAAAACGATCAATCAGATAAATCAGTGAGCCGCCGATACCTTTGATAGCAGGAAGTCTTAACTCCATCACCCCTGTCGGTACCTCTACTGGCTGGGCACCATTTTTAATTGCCAGCTCGTAAGCTTTTTTGGAGTCTTTCACGCGAAAACCCATGCTACAAGCTCCTGCCCCATGCTCTTCTACAAAGTAACTGGCTTGGCTTCTTGGCTCACGGTTTAATATAAGATTGATGTCACCTTGACGGTATAAAGAGACATCTTTAGATCGGTGATTGGCGACATGGGTAAAACCAAGCTGCTCAAAAAGCGCTTCTACTGCTTCAGGTTGTGGTGAGGCGAATTCGACAAAATCAAACCCTTGCAAGCCTACTGGGTTTTCAAATAAATCTGCCATTGTAATCATCCTTAACGTTAATCGGTGGTATGAAATCCATATAAAAGTTGTATATATCAATGCAATGTATTGACGATGTGTCCATCTTAGAGTAGCTTTATTTATAAGACTAATTGTTTTTTTTAATTTATTTATCAGGTTTACTTATGAATATCAGTATTCGCCAATTGACCGCTTTTATCAAAGTCGCTGATAGTGGCAGCTTTACCCGTGCTAGTGATCAGATGTATTTGACCCAATCAGCTGTGAGCGGATTGATCAAAGAGTTGGAGACCAGTCTTGGCATCGTGTTGTTTGATCGCACCACGCGTCAGCTATCTTTGTCGGTCGTAGGCAGACATTTACTGCCGCAAGCTCGGCGGGTCCTTAATGAGATGCAATTGTTTGAAAACGAAGCGAGCAGTCTGATGAGTCTTGCGCAAGGTCAAGTCCGGCTAGCGGTGTCACAATTTGCTGCTTCTTCTATGCCTGCGGTTATCGCTCAGTTTGCTAAAGAATATCCTGATATCAGCGTGTCTTTAATAGATTGCTCTGCAGAAAACGTTTTGCAACATATTCAAGATATTGAAGTCGATTTGGGCGTTGGTACGGAGCTTGGTTTCATGGAAAGTGAAGACGACATCAGAGCCGATTTGTTATATGAGTTGCCATTTTGCGTGGTGATGCCAGATAATCATCCGCTGGCTAAGCAAAGCGAGGTGATCTGGCAGGATTTGATAGATATTCCGCTTATTACCTTACAAGGGCCTTTTATTGAACAAGTGACCGCCGAGCTGGATGAGACCATTGCTTCTCATATTCAGCAAGCACGCTATAAAGTCAACTTTATGTCGACTGCACTTGAGATGACGCGTCAGGGCTTTGGTATTACTTTATGCTTGCCTTATATGCCAGAAGTCATTGATTGGGTAAGTGCCAATGGCCTACAAATGCGCCCACTCGCACAGCCTGTTAAAGTGCGTAGGTTCTTTATATATCAGCGTTCATCGCGAGCGCTATCGCCTGCCAGTATTGCTTTTAAAGAGTTTTTGCAGACTTATTTTGCAAGCCATTTTAACGATTATAAAGGAAGCTAGCGTAAGTAGACGCTATTTTTAAATGGTTGTTAGCCATTTAATTGGCTAAAAATATATTTAGATTATCAAATAGCTCATCTAATCAGTTAATTAATCAATATGGTTGAATCTATCGTTGAGTTAATTGTCAATCTGGTTTATGCTTTTTGGCGGCTTCGTGTCTATTCTTGTGCTTTATTTTATTCTTGTAAGGAAAAAAAATGTTTGAACGTATCGACTACTACGCGGGTGATCCAATCTTGGGGCTGATGGACAAGTTTGCAAAAGACAGCAATCCCGATAAAGTAAACTTGGGCGTGGGTGTGTACTACGACGAAGACGGTAAAATGCCAGTACTTGAATGTGTAAAAACTGCCGAACAGCGCATTGCAGACCCTGTCTCTCCGCGTCCTTATTTACCAATGGCAGGGCTACCAGGTCACCGTAAAGGTTGTCAGGAACTGTTATTCGGTAAAGATGCGCAAGTATTAAAAGACAGTCTTGTCGCTACCATCGCTACTATTGGCGGCTCTGGCGCATTAAAAGTAGGTGCTGAATTTATTCATGAATGGTTCCCGCAATCTAAATGCTATGTGAGCGACCCAACATGGGGCAACCATATTGCTATCTTTGAGGGCAGTGATGTTGAAGTTGGCAAATACCCCTACTACGATAAAGCCACTGGCGGCATCAAATTCGATGAGATGATTGCGTTCTTTGAGACGTTAAACAAAGACGATGTTCTTTTACTTCATCCTTGCTGCCACAACCCAACGGGCGTGGATTTGACCAAAGAGCAGTGGGATCAAGTGCTAAACGTCATTCAAGAGCGCGAGCTGATTCCATTCATGGATATCGCTTATCAAGGTTTTGGCGAAGATATGGACAGCGATGCTTATGCTATTCGTAAGGCAGTCGATATGGGTCTACCGCTGTTTGTCAGCAACTCATTCTCCAAAAACCTGTCGTTATACGGTGAGCGTGTCGGCGGCTTATCAGTCGTTTGCCCAACTACTGATGAAGCCGAGCGTGTCTTTGGTCAGCTGACTTCTACAGTACGCCGTATCTACTCAAGCCCACCATCACATGGCGGACGCGTCGTCGATATCATCATGAATGACGAAGCCTTGCACGAGCAATGGATCGGTGAGGTTTATGGCATGCGTGACCGTATTAAAGCCATGCGTATGAAGCTAAAGTCGGTACTAGAGGCCAAAATTTCTGATCGTAACTTTGATTACCTGACTAATCAAAACGGCATGTTTAGCTTTACAGGATTGACGCCTGAGCAAGTGGAGCAAATGAAAACCAAGTTTGGTATTTACATGGTTTCCAATTCGCGTATGTGCGTCGCTGGTCTAAATGTGGATAACGTCGACTATGTCGCCAATGCGATGGTCGAAGTTTTGAAAGGTTAATTATCTAACACAGTATTTTAGATATCGTGTTATAGATATCTGATTTAAAAAAAGGTTGAGCATTGGCTCAGCCTTTTTTATTTGTCTATCTCTTTTACCCGTTTCTATTTAAAATCGCGTTTTGCTGAAATTAATTAGGAAAAATATTTCCCATTACGATTTGTGCAGCTCAAAAGGCTAATCATATATAACGTTGAGTGTATATAAAATAATCACCTTTAAGCTAGCATTGCTAATGTAGTAAAAGAGTGTAACGAATTCTTATAACCGTAAGGTACCAGACAATACAAACTTGAACAATCATTCAAGAACAACTACAATAAGTTTCTTTATAGTGTTTAGCAGCAATATTGTATTCATTTTTGAGCAATCACTCAATATGATAAATATTTTACTTATGTCTATTCTATGATGATGAAAAGTATCAGTACTCATTTTATTCATTAATTGTTTGAACCCACTTTCAAAATTTCTCAAAAGCGAAAACTTATGCAAAAAGTTATGCCAAAATATTTGCCACTTTCATTATTATTGCTTCGACTTGGTATTTTCATTGTTTTTTTAGTTTGGACGCTCGACAAGCTTATTCATCCCGAACACGCTGCAGGTGTTTTCTCAAAATTTTATGGTCTTGAGGCCATGAGTGAGACGATATTCCTCGCTATAGGTATCGCTCAATTGGTTCTTATTTTGACATTTGCTGTCGGTTTATTTAAAACTTGGACTTATGGCGCCGTCTTATTGCTCCATGCTATCTCGACTTTCTCAACCTTTGGCTTATACCTCAAACCTTTTGATAATCTACTGTTTTTTGCCGCGTGGCCAATGTTAGCTGCCTGTGTCGCGTTATTTTTAATGCGAGATTGGGACACATTAACGTTAGGCAAAAAAACCTTTTTAACGCAAACTCATAAAGTACCTACTAAATAGAGCTTATTCAGTAGAGTTTATTAGATCGTGCCTATTATTAGACTAAAGCATGTCCTCATTTTGATAATGGTAATATAAATACTAGTTAGCAGAACACAGGCTATATACTGTTAAGAATGATAAGTTGGCTGTTTTGTGGTTAATAAACCAATAGGCCGTTCAAACCATTCAATGTAATGGCTGCTACTCTTAAGACGATGCAGATGCTTAACCGAAAAAACCATTGTATCTTTAACCTTTGCCCCACTATTTAGCCGGACATTTCATGATTAAAAGAATATTTTTGATACTGTTAATATTGATATTAGCGGCAAGCTTTTTCTACTTTGACCTAAATCAATTATTGACGCTTGACGGCTTAAAAGGGTCGATGGCGCAATTTAACGACTATAAAGCGCAATCACCGCTGTTGATTATTGGCGGTTTCTTTTTACTTTATGTCGTCGTCACCGCCTTATCCTTACCTGGTGCAGCTATTTTAACCTTAGCGGCTGGGGCATTATTTGGCTTATGGCAAGGCTTATTGGTGGCCTCATTTGCCTCCAGTATTGGTGCGACACTAGCGTTTTTAACCTCACGTTATTTACTGCGTGATACGATTAAGCAGCGCTTTCCTGAGCGCTTAGCAGCTATTGATGCTGGCGTTGAAAAAGAAGGCGGGTTTTACTTATTTACCTTACGCTTAGTACCGATATTTCCGTTCTTTTTGATTAATTTACTCATGGGCGTCACCGCAATTAAAGCGAGGACATTCTACTGGGTAAGCCAAGTTGGTATGCTTGCGGGCACCTTTGTATTCGTTAATGCCGGTACGCAACTGGCGCAAATTGACAGTTTGTCAGGGATTTTATCATTTAATTTAATTGTCTCATTTGCGTTATTAGGCTTCTTCCCATTAATAGCAAAAGGGATATTAAATATGCTAAAAAAACGCCGCGTCTATAAAAACTATAGCAAACCTAAAAAATTCGACCGTAATATGATCGTAATTGGCGCTGGTGCTGGCGGGCTAGTCACCAGCTATATCGCGGCGACCGTCCGAGCAAAAGTGACATTAATCGAAGCGGGTGAGATGGGTGGCGACTGCTTAAACTATGGCTGTGTACCGAGTAAAGCCCTGATTAAAAGCGCGAAAGTCGCCGAACAAATGCGCCATGCTGAGCGCTATGGTTTAGACAATACGCCACCAGAGTTCTCATTCAAAAATGTCATGAGCCGTATCCATAAAGTCATCGCTGACATCGCGCCAAACGACAGCGTCGAGCGCTATACCGACTTGGGTGTCGAAGTGTTAAAAGGTTATGCCAAATTCATCGATCCATGGACGGTAGAGATTGCACTAAACGATGGCGGCACGCAAACACTAACCGCACGTTCCATCGTTATTGCGACTGGCGCACGCCCATTTGTCCCAGACTTGCCGGGTTTGGAAGAAACCGGCTATGTGACCAGTGACACCATATGGAATAAATTTACCGAATTAGAAGAAGCGCCGAAAAAACTGGTCGTACTTGGCGGCGGGCCTATCGGTTCTGAGCTGGCGCAAGCCTTTGCACGCTTAGGCTCCAATGTGACCCAAATCGAAAGAGGCGCGCGTCTTATGAAAAAAGAAGACGTGGAAGTCTCTGAATTTGCGGAGAAAGTACTCGTCGAGAGTGGCGTAAATGTCTTAACCTCGCATCAAGCGATACGCTGTGAGATACGTGACGACAAAAAATATATTGTGGTGAAACACAATGAGGCAGAAATCGCGATTGAATATGACGAATTGCTTTGTGCCGTTGGACGTAGTGCGCGCTTAGAAGGCTATGGCCTAGAAGCATTAGGTGTTGAAACTGAGCGTACTATTGAGACGGATGACTATCTAGAGACCCTCTATCCCAATATCTACGCGGCAGGTGATGTCGTCGGTCCTTATCAATTTACTCATGTGGCCTCCCATCAGGCATGGTACGCCGCCGTCAACGGCCTATTTGGGCATCTAAAGAAGTTTAAAGTAGATTATCGCGTGATTCCGTGGACGACCTTTATAGACCCAGAAGTCGCGCGCGTTGGCTTAAATGAACAAGAGGCTGTTGAGAAAGGCATCGACTTTGAGATTACCCGCTACGACTTTAAAGATTTAGATCGCGCAGTGACGGAAAGCGTCAACGATGGCTTCATCAAAGTGATTACCCCTAAAGGTAAAGATAAAATACTCGGCGTGACCATCGTCGCTGCGCATGCTGGGGATATCATGCCGGAGTTTATACTGGCGATGAAACATGGTTTAGGACTGAATAAAATACTCGGCACCATTCATATGTATCCAACGTGGGCGGAGGGCAATAAATACGCGGCTGGTGAATGGAAACGCAATCATGCGCCTGAAACGGTATTAAACTGGCTTGAGAAATACCATACATGGCGTCGAGGTTAATTAGCCTTCCAGTGAAACTCGATGCTGTTGCAACTCATTAATTTCATCGTCTTTTAGACAATTGATTTTTTTAGAAATAAGTGCTGCTGGGATAAATTTTTTGAAGCCTCTGGAGTGACGGAGTCACACAGCAAGCGAAGAAAATTTGTACCAACGGCACGCTTCAGAATCTATGATTGAATGACATTTAATACGGGTTATAACGAGAACATAAATGTACGTTATTAAATCTTTACCAGCTTTGCCAACGCTAAAAAACCTAAGTCGCTATAGCGCCTATGCTGTAGCGCTTAGCGTTTGTGCGGTTATTTCTTCAAGCATCTCTGCCAACACCGCTTCATCTACTACTGCCGTAAGTAATGAAGTATCCTCGTATTGGCAGCAGATAGAGACGCAAGGTAAAAACCAAGACGTTTACTTTTATGCATGGGGCGGTGACCCGCAAATCAATGCTTATCTACAGTGGGCCGCCAAGCAAGTCGATGATAAATACAATATCAATTTGGTTCATGTCAAGTTAAGCGACACGAGTGAAGCTGTCAGCCGCGTACTTGCGGAAAAGTCCGCCAATAATAATGATGGAGGCAGCGTGGATCTTATCTGGATAAATGGCGCCAACTTTGCCACCATGAGTGAGAATTCATTATTACGTAAACAATGGGCAAACAAACTACCGAATTTTGCGTTGACCGACCCAGACAATAATCCTGCCGTTAACTTCGATTTTGGTGTACCGACCAATGGTATGGAAGCACCATGGGGACAAGCCTCGCTGACCTTTTATTACGACAGCTTATCAACTGACAAGCCACCAACCACTTTAAATGAGCTGGTCAATTGGACGGCGCAAAACCCCGGGCGTTTTAGCTATCCAAAGCCGCCTGACTTTTTAGGCATGAGCTTTTTAAAATACGCTTTAGTCATGTTGCACGAACAACAGGATGCTAAAATAGGCGAAAATACCAAACCACAGCTCAACCTGCCAGCCACTGAGCAGAATACAGACATAGTATTAGCCCCTTTATGGAAATTTTTAGATGATTTACATCCAACTCTATGGCGTAAGGGTGAGCAATTTGTGCAAACGGGCGCGCACATGCGGCGCTTGGTTGATGATACCGAGCTTAGCTTAGCCTTTAGCTTTTCTGCGCCAGAAGTGCCAGCGGCGGTGCAGCGTTATGACTTACCCCAGAGCATTCGTAGCTATGCGATGAGCGATGGCAGCTTGAGTAACACGCATTTTGTGGCCATTCCCTATAATGCCAGCCATCCGCAAGCCGCGCAGCTGGTGGCAAACTTCTTGCTGAGTCCAGAAGCACAGGCTAAAAAGCAAATGCCTGCTGTATGGGGTGATAAAACTGTACTTGTCCAATCGACGCTCGACTCTGAGCAACAAGCGCTATTTAAGACTAGCAAACCGCATCCGAGCGCCCTACCGGTTGACGCGATAAAACGGACCGTGAATGAACCACATCCAAGCTGGGTTGATGCCATTATGCAAGGCTGGCAGGCGCGTTATGGAGTCAGCCCATGAGTAAAGATTCTAATAATAAAACGGCTGATGCAAGCACTAGAACGATAGATCCTTATAAAACAGACCTATTTACGCGCATTGTATCATTGAGTCCGAAATTTTTACTGCTACTGTTAATATTACCCGTACTCGGTGGTTTGATCAGCGTGCTGTTGCCTGCCTTTAGCTGGGTGCCCGCACTTGAAAAAACGACCGTTAGTCTACAAGGATTTAACGATCTGTGGCAGACGCCCGGTCTTAGCCAAATGGTAGCGCTCAGCATCGCTACTGGATTGATAAGTACGCTACTCGCTTTTGTCATATCTTTAATGGTATTGGCGGCATTTTTTAATAGCGTTTGGTTGACCCGTATTGAGCGTTTGCTGAGTCCAATCTTGGTCATTCCTCATGCAGCGGCAGCCATCGCGGTTGGCTTTTTAATTGCGCCTTCTGGTATGTTTTCACGCCTCATTTCACCGCTTCTAAGTGGCTGGGAGTTGGCGCCAAGCGGTATGTTTCCACATGACCCTTACGGCATCAGCATCATTTTGGGTTTAACGTTGAAAGAGCTGCCGTTTCTATTATTAATGGCACTAGGCGCATTGGCACAACCAGAGCTTGGTAAAAAGCTGCGTCTACAATATAAAGTTGCACTAAATCTCGGCTATTATCCCATCACTTCCTTTTTTAAAGCTGTCCTCCCAATTCTCTATCCTTTTTTACGTTTGCCTATCTTAGCCGTCCTTGCTTATGCCAGTGCCAGCGTAGAAATGCCATTGATACTCGGTCCAAATACGCCGCCAACACTAGCAGTCACCATCATGCAATGGTTTAACGATGTGGATTTAAACTTACGTATAAAAGCCTCGGCAGGCGCATTATTACAGCTGGCGTTGACGGGTGGCTTAATTGCCTTGTGGCTCGGTGGTGAGAGAGCAATAAAAGCTTGCTTTAATGGCACGTTGCTCAATGGCAAGCGCCACTATGCCGATGCACTCTGGCAAAAAATCGCCGCCACGCTTACCACTGTAGTGATTGGCTTTATTTTGCTGGCGCTCATTGGACTGGTCATGTGGTCTGTGGCTGGTTTTTGGCGCTTTCCCGCCGTATTGCCAGAGCAGCTTGTGTTATTACATTTTCAAAGTGCCTTTATGCAAATGGGTACGCCATTATTTAATACCGTTACGATCGGTATCGTGAGTACGGTATTTGCCATTGTGCTGACTTTATTATGTTTAGAAGCCGAGCAATTAAGTAAAAAGCCACTTTCAAGATTTACCAGTTTCATTATCTATTTGCCGCTATTAGTGCCCAGCATTGCCTTTTTATTTGGTTTGGTGTGGCTACAGCAGTTGGTGAATAATCAAACGGCATTTTTTAATGTGGCGTTCACCCATCTGCTCTTTGTGCTGCCTTATGTGTTTTTATCACTTGCCAGCAGCTACAGGCGTCTAGACCCGCGTTTTGCTCATGTAGCCGCGAGCCTTGGTGCAACTCCTGCTAAAGTATTTTTGCAGGTCAAATTGCCCCAGCTGTTTGCACCGATTTTGATTGCTATCGCCCTTGGTTTGGCCATTAGCTTTGGTCAGTATCTGCCGACGCTACTCGCAGGCGGCGGACGTATCGCCACCATCACCACCGAAGCGGTGACTCTCGCCAATGGTGCCAGTAGGCGCACCAGTGCGGTGTATGCCATCATCCAAATGGCACTGCCGTTAATTGGCTTTATATTGGCGTGGGTATTGCCGAAGTATTTCTTTAAAAGTGGCACTCGTTAGAAATCCAGACGTTAAAAACTCAGTCGTTAAAAACACAAAAAAGGGCCCTTGATGCAATCCTCTTTACAGATAAAAGACTTACAGTTATATCGACAAGACGAGCTATTACTCAGCCTAAATGAGCAAATTACTGGTGGTGAGATACTGACCGTCATGGGCCCATCTGGCAGTGGTAAATCGAGCTTATTGAACTGGTTAACAGGTACCTTACCGAATAATTTCGCCGCTACTGGTGATGTCTGGTTAAATGATGAAAACGTAAGTCATTTGCCGACGCATCTACGGCATATTGGGGTACTGTATCAAGATGCTCTACTGTTTTCTCATTTATCGGTCGCAGGTAATATTGCTTTTGCGATGCCTAAAGGCAATAAAGTGGGCAATAAAAAACAGCGCCGTGAAAAAATAGCACAAGCGCTGGCACAAGTGGGGCTAGCAGGCATGGGAGATCGCCATCCCGATAATTTATCGGGCGGACAACAAGCACGAGTGGCGCTACTTAGAACACTATTGAGCGAGCCAAAAGCGATACTGCTTGATGAGCCTTTTAGCAAGCTCGATACCCAGCTGCGAGTAGACACGCGCCAACTGGTATTTGAGCAAATCCGCACCCATAAACTCCCCGCCATTATGGTCACGCACGATCGTAGCGATGCTGAGGCCGCAAAGGGTAAAGTCATTCATTTAGACCTGTAGCTCTAAACCTGTAGTCTTAGAATTATAACCTTAAACATTGAAGCGAAATATAAAAGGCAAGCGCATGCTAGACAAATTTCTCACGCCCATGATTAAGCCGATGCTAGCCCCTGTGGTCGTTGTATTGCACAAACGCGGTATCACGGCTGATCAACTCACGGTGGCGGGCTTTTTAATCGGCATGTTAGCCTTACCACTGCTGGCGTTTGAATTGTGGTATGGCGCACTTGCAGCGATTGTATTGAATCGTATTTTTGATGGTCTTGATGGCGCGCTAGCTCGTCATGCACAGCAAAGCTCAAGCGCAGGCGGCTACTTAGACATTACGCTCGACTTTTTATTTTATGCAGCAGTTCCGCTAGGCTTTATCTTGGCAAATCCTGAACAAAACGCCATTGCAGGCGCTTTATTACTCGCCGCTTTTATTGGTACAGGCTCCAGCTTTTTAGCATTTGCCATCGCTGCAGAAAAGTTTAAACTGGATAAACCACAGTTTAAATATAAAAGCTTTTATTATTTAAACGGCTTGACGGAAGGCACCGAAACCATCGCGCTGTTTGTTGCCTTTTGCATTTGGCCGCAGCACTTTATATTACTCGCTGGCATTTTTGCAACTGCCTGCGCCATTACGATTTTTACCCGTATCCATGGTGGCTACCATACCCTCAAACAACTAGAAGTAAATGCCCATTAAAAATATGCAGTTTGTACCAATCAAGAGGTAAGCAATGACTAATGAAGTATGGTGGCGACTTGGGTTCTTTTTAAGCATTTTAGTCATCATGATGCTGATTGAGTGGCGCATGCCTGCACGCACCGCACCCATTAAAAGCCATAAACGCTGGTTTGCTAACTTTGGCTTGGTGTTTGCGTCATCCGTTATTGCTCGTCTAGCGGTGCCTATCGGTCTAACGGCTGTGGCGCTTTATAATCAGCAGCATGGAATTGGTCTGTTTAATATTATCGATTTGCCAAGCGTCCTAGTTATCGTATTAAGCTTAATATTGCTCGACATTATTATTTACTGGCAGCACCGATTATTTCATCGCGTACCTATTCTTTGGCGTTTGCATAAAGTCCATCATGCTGATGCGCATATCGACGCTAGCACAGGCTTAAGGTTTCATCCCATTGAGATTGTCTTAAGCATTTTAGTGAAGCTCGTTGCCGTCAGCTTATTGGGCGTTCCTGCCATTGCAGTGCTGATATTTGAGATTGCGCTAAATGGCTTGGCAATGTTTAATCATGCCAATATTCGTCTGCCACCTGCCATTGAAAAACCTGCACGCCTCGTATTGATGACCCAAATCTTGCATCGTATTCACCATAGCCAGCGCGGCAGCGAGACCAATTCAAACTATGGCTTTAGTGTCATTTGGTGGGATTGGATCTTTGGTAGTTATAAGGGTCAAGCGCAGAAGCCTGATAATGAGCTAGATATTGGGTTAAAAGAATATCCCTCACCCAAACGAAACGCCTCGCTATGGGGATTATTGGTAATGCCGTTTAGACATAAATGAGCGATAGCTATATTCCTGAAAGCTCCAAACTACTACACTCCCTATAAGCAACTGAAGATGGCCAATCAACCGCTACCTTCGGTACCTCCTGCCCAGCATCTATCATCTTAGCAGCATTAATCCAGCCCGCATGACTAACAGCTAGTATTGGGGTGTGATCGGATTCAGTCGAGACTTTATTCAACCACCCTTTAACACGGTCAAATAGCTGCTGCAAACTTTCGCCATTATCGGGCGCGAAGTGCGCAAAGTTATTGCACCAATCATCAATCTCTCGCTTAGCGATTTGCTCCCAAGGGCGACCGTCCCATTCGCCAAAATCAATCTCAGCAAGCTCAGGCGCGACTCGACATTGAAAGCCACGTTGCACCAGTATCTGCCCGACTTTTAGTGAGCGTTGTAATGGGCTGACCCAAATCACTTTAGGTAATTGATGAACACGGGTAAAGCGCTCGATTTGATTGGCAAGGCGTTTTAATTTACGCCTATCTACTCCTACATCTGTTTGCCCAATACAGATACCCTCAGCAGCAATGGGTTTAGGATGACGCCAAATATAAAGAGTCATTGATTGATTAGCCTTCTTTTTTGTAGCCAATCCGCTATAAAACGCACACAATGCTACTGGGATAAATTTTTCGTAGCATCTGTCTGCGTAGGTACAGCAAGCAAGGAAAATTTACCCAGTAGCGCGTTATGATACTTGCACTTATTTTATTTAGGACTGATTATATACTTTAGATTTCTTTTGAATTATAAAAAAGGTATAGTCGCTGCCAAACCTGCATAAATGGCAACTTCACTCAGCTGTTGTGTCGCCCCTAAACCATCACCAGTATAGCCATCCAGACGCCTACGTAATAAGCGCCGCATATAATCAGTGGCAACTAAAGCCAACACCAAAGCCAATAACCACTGACCGATGCTAATCTGCTGTATGGCATTAGGAAATATAACCATTACTAAAACTCCTGCCACGAGCAACCAACCACTACTGAACAATCCTTGTAACGCTGTCAACTGCTGCGCCATAGGTTTGGCTTTAGCATGTTCTATCTCACCGCCATACGGTAGCAGAGCAAGCAGGCTAATACATAGCAAACGCGACGCGGTATGCCCAATAATCAGCGCGACGATAGCCACCGATAACGGCATGGTGGCTAACAAGGAAATCTTTAGCAATAGCGCAGAGACCAGACCTAACACGCCATATGTACCCAAGCGCGAGTCTTTCATGATAGTCAGCGTGCGCTCACGTGTCAGACCGCCGCCCAAACCATCACAGCTATCGGCAAGACCGTCTTCGTGAAAAGCGCCCGTGAGCTTAATCCCGCATACCGTACTTAGCACCGCAGCAACTAAGGGCGTAAATAGCACACTGGCAAGCCAAAACACGCCAGCGCAAAGTAGCCCAACCAGCAAACCAACGGCGGGAAAATGACGGCTGCTTTGGTGTAACCACTGCGGATTATAATTTTTGAATGGCGGCACGGGCAATCGCGTTAAAAACTGCATGGCGACCAGTAACAATATCCATTCATGCTTTATGAATTGACCAACGCTTTTAGGCGAAGACTGCTGTAACGGCTCTGGCTGATTTAACGCCTGTTTTGATTCCTGCTTTAATGGCTGTGACATTATTTATTTTGCTCACTAATTCCAGCATCACTAAAGCTTGCCATCTCATTAATGATGGCGCAAGCGGACTGCAGTAGTGGGTAAGCAAGCGCTGCCCCGCTACCCTCGCCCAAGCGCATACCCATATCGAGTAATGGCTCAGCGTTAAGTAATTTTAATAAATGCGCATGCCCTGGCTCGACTGAATGATGGGCGAATATGGCGTATTGAGCGACACCGGGTGATAGGCGCTCCGCAGCCAATAACGCGCTACTGGCAATAAAGCCATCGATTAATAGAATACGCCGTTCGCTAGCGGCCTGAATCAGCGCACCTGCCATCATGGCTATCTCAAGCCCGCCTAATGCCGCGAGCGCATCTAACGGAGACTGTGCTTCATTATGACGCGCCAATACTTGCGTTAAAATATCCGTCTTATGTTGTAGACCTCCATCATCGAGACCGGTACCACGACCGATACAATCAGCGATCGGTACATCACCCAATCTCGCCAGCAAAAGACTCGCCGCTGAAGTATTGCCAATGCCCATTTCACCAACGATGAGCAAATTACCCGCCAAGCCTTTAACCACTTTCATACCGTTTTCTAGTGCAGCTAAGCACTCCTCTTCTGTCATGGCGGGTTCTGTGAGCGCGTCTCGGCTACCACGGCGGACCTTATAATCGAGCAGTTGCGGATGGTCTTTAAAAGGAGAATTGGCAAAGTCTGCATCGACCCCAGCATCGACGACTTTTAGCTCGATATTATGCTGACGCGCCAAGACATTGATAGCAGCGCCGCCCTGCAAGAAGTTATAAACCATTTGCGCAGTGACGGCACTTGGATAGGCTGAGGTGCCATGCTTGGTTAAGCCATGGTCAGCAGCAAACACTCGAATCTGTGGCTGATTAATATGCGGGGTTGTTGTCCCTTGAATCATGCCCAATTGCAGTGCCAGTGTCTCTAAGCGACCCAGTGCGCCAAGTGGTTTGGTTTTTGAGTCTATGATCTGTTGCAGCTGCTGACGTAGCTCATTATTTTCTATATTGGCAATGGTTGGCGCGGTAAAGGTGGTCAAAGCAGTCATCCTAAAGTTATAAATAAAACAGGAGACTATGGTAGCAGATTATGCTTATTTTCTTGAGCTACCTATCTTATTTTCTAACAAATATACCAAGTAGCCATTTAAATTATTAAAAACGCTAGCCTTAAACAAATCATTAAACAAACTCTCTTATCTAGCTTATAACATTTGCTATAGAATGATGTCTTGAACATTTCTTAAGAAACACGTCTTAAAATAACAAATACTACAGCCCCATAGAGGTTACGATGATTGTATTTTGGCTTGTATTAACCATTCTTTTTATTATTTTTGCCACCGCAAAATTAAAATGGCATCCTTTTTTAGTATTGATACTATCGGCATTTTTGGTAGCGCTATTTTACCAAGTGCCCCTTGATACCGTTGCTAAGACTATCTCTGATGGCTTTGGAGGCATCTTAGGTTACATTGGTCTGGTGATTGTATTTGGTACTATTATCGGTTTAATTCTTGAAAAGACAGGCGCAGCAATTGTAATGGCCGAAACGGTTATTAACTTTTTAGGGCCACGTTTTCCTACGCTGACCATGTCTATTGTCGGCGCCGTCGTCTCAATTCCTGTATTCTGCGATTCAGGATTTATCATTCTAAACTCGTTAAAAGAATCTTTAGCCGAGCGCTTAAAAGTATCAAGCGTGGCCATGAGTATTGCTTTAGCAACTGGCCTATATGCCACCCATACCTTTGTGCCGCCGACCCCAGGACCCATTGCTGCAGCTGGAAACTTGGGCTTAGAGTCAAATTTAGGTTTGGTCATTATGGTTGGTGTTGTCGTCACAGCCGTCGCTGTATTGGCGGGCTGGTTGTGGTCAAACCGTTTCCTTAATGTCGAACCAGACAATATAGATGCCGAAAACGCACCAGCAGCCACTGTGCCAGCCAACATGAAATCTCGTGAAGACTATAATAGTATGCCTTCTGCAACCAAGGCTTTTTTGCCTATTATTGTTCCTATCGTTTTAATATGCTTATCCTCTTTTGCCAACTTCCCTACCGCCCCTTTAGGCGAAGGCTTATTGGCTGACATACTCATATTTATTGGTAATCCACTTACTGCGCTGCTTATCGGTCTGTTTTTATCATTTTTATTAATAAATGGTAAAGAGAAGACACAACAAGTTAGCGATGCTATCTCTCAAGGTCTAGTCGTAGCAGCGCCAATCCTTTTGATTACTGGGGCTGGCGGTGCATTTGGTGCGATGCTAAAAGTCACTCCAATAGGCGATTATTTAGGTACTACTTTATCCGCGTTAGGTCTCGGTATTTTTATGCCATTTATTGTGTCTGCTGCGCTAAAAACTGCTCAAGGCTCAACCACCGTCGCATTGGTCACCACCTCAGCGATGGTTGCACCGTTATTGGGTCAAATTGGTCTCGACAGTGAGCTTGGACGGGTGTTTTGTGTGATGGCAATTGGTGCGGGCGCGATGACCATCTCGCACGCTAATGACAGCTTCTTTTGGATTGTTAGCCAGTTTAGCCGCATGAGTGTAGCACAAGCTTATAAAGCTCATTCAATGGCTACCGGTATTCAAGGTATTACCAGCATATTGTTTATCTGGTTATTAACTTTGGTATTTATTTAACTAATTTTATTAAATAAATTGCTAGAGAATAGCGTTTATAAAAGAAACTTGCTTACCCACTTTATTTTTACTTAGATATTCCAAGAGAGCTTCATGAAAATTTTAATCGCCCCTGATTCGTTTAAAGAAAGCTTAGAAGCGCTAGAAGTTTGTCGCGCTATCCAATCTGGGTTTAGTCAGGTTTTTCCTGATGCAGACTATACATTATTGCCCATGGCAGATGGCGGCGAAGGCACCTCTGCGGTGTTGTCATATGTGTTGGGCGGGCGCTGGAAAAACGTGGTTGTGAACGATCCATTAATGCGACCAATTACTGCCAATTATCTGTTATTAGAAAACAAGACAGCTGTGATTGAAATCGCTCACGCCTGCGGTCTACATCTATTGAAGACGGATGAGCGCAATCCGCTCATTACCAGCAGCTACGGAGTTGGCGAACTTATTGCGGATGCTTTGAGTGAGGGCGTCAAACGCATCATTATCGGTCTGGGCGGTAGTGCCACCAACGATGCCGGTCTTGGTATGTTAACGGCCTTAGGAATGAATTTCTATAACCTTGATGGCAAGCGTTTGGCGCAAGGCGGTAGCGAACTGGCCAACTTAAAGCAGATAGACGGTGCAGAGCTTCATCCAAAGCTGCAAGATACCGTCTTTGAAGTGGCCTGCGATGTCACCAATCCATTATGCGGATCATCAGGAGCTAGTGCTATCTTTGGACCACAAAAAGGCGCCAATCCAGAGCAAGTCGCACTATTAGATAAAGCCTTGAGTCACTTTGCAATGGTATCTGGACAGCACGGCTATCAGGATTACCAAAATATCGCAGGCGCAGGGGCAGCAGGTGGTCTTGGCTTTGCCTTAATGACCTTTTGCGGCGCTAATCTTAAATCAGGGTTTGATACCGTCGCTGAGGCTGTCAGCCTAGAAGAGCATATTGCTAATGCAGATCTGGTCATCACTGGTGAAGGCAAGCTTGATGCACAAACTTTAATGGGTAAAGTCGCTGGCGGTATCAGCCAACTGGCAAAAGCCAGCCACAAGCCTGTGATCGCTATTTGCGGTAGCGTTGACGGCCTTGCGCCAGCTCAGACCACTGGGTTTGACGTCGTCATGCCTAGCATTCAAAAGCTGGACACCCTCGATAAGGTGCTAAGCAAAGCTTATAAAAGTATTGAGACTACCGCGGTTAATGTTGGCGCGACTATGAAGTTGGGGCAAAGTATGAAATAAAAACAGCCTACAAGTTAATTGATTGACCGACATCAAATCTAAATATCGCTATTTTTTATAATTTTACAACCACTTTTTTACCTCGTTAATGACGGTTTGCATTCTATTAGGTAGGGCTTGCTGGCACCGTACGGCAAGATATAGTGTTTCACTCATTGGCACGGGCAAACGATGGCTGCTAATAAGCTCAGGGTTTGGATATGCTGCAACCGCGTGTGCTGGCAATACGGTAAAGCCAAGCCCCCTACTAACAGGCTCTAAAATCAAACCAATTTGATTAGAAAAGCCCTTTTTCTTAAAGTCATTAATATGCTGGAACTTGATATAATTGGCACTCAGCAGCATGCTGGCATGATGAGTACCGTCAGGATGATCGATAAACCCAAGCGCTATGAGTGTCTCCCAGCTTAGCTCATTAGTCATCACAGGCGTCACTAGTATGAGCGCTTCTTGAGCTATTGACTGGCAACTTATTCCCTCGTCATCTGAGATCTCCGTCATAAACCCAATATCAATGTCATGATTCGCAAGCGCTCGCTCTATATCGCTATTTGGCGCAAAGCGATAGTCAATCACCAACTGTGGATACTGTTGCTGTAAGATCAAAAGCTTTGGATATAACTTTAAGCCCACGCTGCCAGGAGACATGAGTCTCACTAGCCCTGCATAGGCGGGGTCATCACCGATACGCTGTTCTAGATTTGTTAAGCGCTGCAAGATATCACCCGCCTCCCTATACAGCTCCTCGCCGGCATCCGTCAATGAAAACTGCTTCCCTTGACGGATGAGCAAGTCGACATCTAACTGACTTTCAAGCTTACGTATGTGCTGGCTGACACCTGACTGGGTCATATGTAGGCGCTCGGCAGTGCGGGTAAAATGCCCCACTTCAACAAGGGTACAGAACGTACGTAGCCATGTGATATTCATCATTACGATATATACTTAACTTTATAATAAAGGATAATTTTACGTAATGGATATAGCTTTGTAAACTACTCCCATATCAAAACAGGAGTATGAATGATGAATAACGTTTACCCAAGAAGCTTTTCACACATTGGCCTTTCCGTCCCTGACTTAGAAGCAGCGGTAAAATTCTATACCGAGGTGATGGGTTGGTACACCATCATGGAACCGACTGAAATCATTGAAGATGACAGCCCGATTGGTGAGATGTGTACGGAAGTCTTTAGCTCAGGCTGGGGCAGTTTCCGTATTGCTCATCTCTCTACCGGTGACCGTATCGGCGTTGAAATCTTTCAATTCAAAAATCAAGAAAACCCTGAAAACAACTTTGAATACTGGAAGACAGGTATTTTTCACTTCTGCGTGCAAGATCCAAACGTGGAAGAGCTCGCTGAACGCATTGTCGCTGCTGGCGGTAAAAAGCGTATGGAAAAACCGCGTTATTACTATCCCGGCGAAAAACCTTACCGTATGATTTATATGGAAGACCCGTTCGGCAATATCGTTGAAATATACAGCCACAGCTATGAGCTTATTTATAGCGAAGGCGCGTATTAGGTATAGCGCTTAAGAGTAAAATAACGCTTCGTTATGAAAGTTAAAAAAATCGGACTTATCTCTACATGTCGATTTATTCTTAATAAAGATACGAATAGCGCACTCATATTATGAATGCGCTATTTTCATATGTGCAATTTCAATATCAGCACTCTATTGTATAACTTGCACGCCATGCTATCATTTGAGTGAATGAACACCAATTATCAAGGATGATAAATGAATACTACAAATACAGACGCCCCCACCAGCGAGCCATTAGTTATCAGAGACGATAGCAAAGATGCAAGCGGCGTCGTCACTCTTACTTTAAACCGTCCTAAGCAATTCAATGCGCTATCAGTCGATATGTTATCCGCCATGCAAGCAGAGCTGGACGGCATCGCTCAAGATAGTAGTATTCGCGTGGTCGTCATTGCCGCGAATGGCAAAGCGTTTTGTGCAGGTCACAACCTAAAAGAGATGCGCGCACACTCAGATGAAGCATTCCACAGTGCATTATTTAAGCAGTGTAGTCAGATGATGTTGACCGTCAATCAAATGCCGCAAGTTGTAATTGCCAAAGTACAAGGCATTGCTACCGCCGCAGGCTGTCAACTGGTGGCAGCCTGCGACTTAGCGGTGGCCTCTAATGACGCTAAGTTTGCGACTTCTGGGATAAATGTCGGACTGTTTTGTTCAACCCCTGCCGTTGCCGTCAGCCGCAACTTGTCTCGCAAGCAGGCCTTTGAGATGCTAATCACGGGTGAGTTTATCGATGCCCATACGGCCTTGCAGCAAGGACTCATTAATCGTGTCGCGCCAGCGGATCAGTTGGATGCAACGCTGCAATCTTTAATCGATGCCATTACTGCCAAATCCTCTGTCGCGGTCAAAACGGGCAAAGATATGTTCTATAAACAGTTGGACATGGATTTAGCGGATGCTTATGAATATGCCGGACAAGTGATGACCTGCAATATGATGGCAGACGATGTGAGCGAGGGCATTGATGCCTTTATCGAAAAGCGCCATGCAGTATGGACGGGACCTTAATAGCTTCACCATTTAGAAGAACGCTACTTAATAACAATACTATTAATAAAATTAAAAACTACATCTTTTCAGGCAAGTTTTGTACCGCAAGGCTTGCCGCTTCAATAGCACCAGCAATATAACCAGAAAACTGTGGCGACCATTCACTGCCTATCCCCGTTAGGCAATCACTCCATACACCTGATATTGCCTTAGAAACAGGTGCCACCGCATGCTGACCATCACTACTTGCGTCGGCAGTCGTTGCGGTGAATTTATCTTGTGACCAGTCTTTCAGATACTCAGCTTTGGGCGTGTCTGCCTGCTCGCCAAATAGACGTACCAATTGCGCACGGCAATGTGCTTTTAACACATCTTCAGAGACGCTTTGGCGTACGGAGGCAGGTACTCCTATAAAGCCAAACAACGCACCCCTGCCACCCATGCTAGAGGCATCATGAATCTCAACCATTGGCCCTTGCGAGCTACGCGCGGCTCCCGAGAGACCGTGCTTGCGCCAAAAAGCCGTATCGTAAACGGCAAAATACTTGGCATGAGGCGCCATCCAAGTCGCTGTGTTGCGCCATTGCGTTATCATATCGGACGGTAAAGCTGGCTCAAACGTTATACTGTCTTCCACCAAACGAGGCGGTAGCGCCAGCAATACATGCTGCGCTCGCCAAGTCGTGAATTGCCCAGACGTGTCTTCGCTGGTTATCTCTATGTGCTCATCTGCTTTATGCAACCGACGTACAATTTGACTATTAAAAACACGTGAGGAATCAAGACGACGATATAAAGCATCAATCAATGCGGCCATACCACCGACTAGACGCATTGAAGGTGGCGAGCTTTTATAGCCTTGCATACGAACAGCAGGCTCGTTAGGAGCGTGCTCAACCATCATATCGCCCTCTTCAAACTGTGCAAAAGTCTCCAGCTGTAGTTCATTGACCAGATCGCTCAACTGCGACTGATAATCAGGCCAAAACCAAGAAGGTCCTAAATCAAAGCTATCTACCTCTTGTACACTATCAGAGCCAAGATGTTGTGAAGTCGGTCGCTCTAAGGCCGAATCTTTTAAAAGCTTACTAGCGAGAATGCGACCGCCCAAACTATCACGCGCTTCTAACAATATATAATCAATGCCTTTTTGCTCTAATAAATAAGCCGCATATAGACCACTCAAACCACCACCGATAATTGCTACAGGTACATTTGTTATATCTAATTTTTGCATAGAAGTTTTCTTTTTATTTTTCATTAAAAGCGCTTAACATCTTAAATTATGGATAACATGCTTTAGCTCATTAAACGTCTAAACCTTCGATATCTGCGCCAATGACGTGAGCAAGATGTCCAGTCTTAACATAGACCGTAGCTCCTTCTGTACTTGCTTTTATCTGTGGCTGCGCACCTGCGGGCAAGCGTAGCCAGCTACCTTGTTTATACGTCTTATCACCTTCTAGCAGCGTACCTTCGTCCACTAACAGCTCTGCACCACCCTCAATCGCTTGAGTCATGAGGTCTTGTGTAAACAATGCATCATCTGCGCTCAGCCGCTGCAAGCTCACCTGTTCACTATCGTTCAAAAATAAAGCACACACCTCACGATTGCCGATCCATTGCCAGTTTGTACTATCGTGCGTGTCGATAGCGACATGGCGCTCTTCAGATGGTGACATCTGTCGCAGCTTTACAAAGATCACCGCCCCTTCATCGCTATAAGGCGTATGGCCTGATGCTGGCGGATTGCGTAAATACCAGCCAGTGGGATAGTGCTTATCATCGGCAGAAAAAGTACCTGACAATACCAAAATCTCCTCGCCGCCCGGATGTTGATGATGCGGAAAATGCGAATTAGGCGCATAACGCACAAGGCTAGTCGCCCGCGCCTTCTCCGCGCCTACGCGGTCAAGCATGACGCGCTCGACACCATTCTGCGGTGATTTAATCCATTGATGCTCTTCAGCCGTTAGCTCAGCTCGAGATGAAAAATCTGCATTAATTAGCATAGGATAGTGTCCAAATTCGATTTAATATGGCTAAGCGACTTAAAAATTTATACCAGTAGCACTTTTTAGTCGTTGTAACTTTTTTATTTAATACTAACTATAATAGCCCGCTTAATAATCAACCTTACCGCGCAATGCCTTGGTTTTGCCGCGCTGCGTCTTTTGATCGACGCGTTTACGCTTAGCATTTCTACTCGGCTTGGTTGGTCTGCGAGCTTTAGCGACTTGGGTAGATTGAAAGATGAAGGCTTTAAGACGTTCAAACGCGTCAATCTTGTTGCGCTCTTGGGTACGGTGTTGCTGAGCTTTGAGGACGAATATCCCCTCTTTAGTGATACGACTGTCTTTGCTATCTAATAAACGCTGTTTTTGGGTGTCATTCAGACTTGAGGCATTGATATCGAAGCGTAGATGAATAGCGGAGGAGACTTTATTGACGTTTTGCCCGCCTGCCCCTTGCGCGCGGATGGCGCTAATCTCGACTTCACTATCGCTTAAGCTGATGGTATTACTGATAAAAATCATAGTTGTCTTTTATTTCTTTTAAATAATTGGTTTTTAAATGCTTCTCTTCTATATGGGGCATGGTTGAGGATTTATAAATAGGGCGTTACTTCTAACATTTTATTGCATTGAACCAAGCATAGCGCCTATCACTAAAAACGGAATTGACATCAGTATCTTAAAAACGGACGCTTTGCACTTTTCCCAGCGCGTAATAATAAAATATAAGTTGGCAAATGGAAGAAACAAATATAGCAGACCCCAAAGTATGGACTCTTGAAAGGCAATAATAATCAGCTTAATCCCGTAGATAAAAGAGATGATGACACCGATAATAAATAAAACAATTCCTATGATCTCCATAGTTGCGCTCCAAAATAGTATTTCACTCAAAATGAATTTTTACTTCTTACGATAACTCAAACACTCGATTATGATAGCAGTTGAAATGCACCTACAATGCGCTCTCATTCACTCTCTGCTGCTATATTCATTATTTGTAACAGCCAGTCACACCGCCAGCGCTGCACAAGTATGTATATCTGCTAAAATTATGCCATGATGCTTATAATAACCAACAATAGACAAATAGAAAGGATTTGATATGCGCTTGGCATCCGTTTTTCAAAAAATGCACGACCGCACGCCCAAACTTGCCAAAGCAGTATCGCTAGCGACGGCGACGGGCGTCATCGCAGGGAATAGCTTCGCTGGCAGCATCCCCGTGTGGCTTATGGGTGCGACCAAAATGATTACTGGCGCCGCCATCGCCGACAAGGCGGTGATCAAAATCGCCAATCATTGGATTAATAGTAATAACGCTGTGATCGACATGGTGTTACCACAAAAAGACTGGCGCATCAGCTTACCTGATGATGTATATATAGACGGAAAATACCTACTGATTAGCAATCACCAATCTTGGGTTGATACCAGTATTGTTCAGTATATTAGCCAAGATCGCCTGCCTTTGACGCGGTTTTTTACTAAGTTTGAATTGTTATACATTCCTATCGTCGGTCAAACCTTTTATTTTTTAGATTTCCCCATGATGCGCCGGCATTCTAAAGCGGATATCGCAAAGAACCCTGCCTTAAAAGGTCAAGACCTCAAAGAAGCACAACGTGCCTGCGCGCTACTTAAAGACAAGCCCTTTACCTTGCTCAATTATCTAGAAGGAACGCGCTTTACGCCTGTTAAGCATGAGAGACAGCAGTCGCCCTACACGCACCTGCTTAAGCCAAGAGCGGGCGGTTTGGCGCTGGCTATCAATGCCTTGGGTGCCGAAGTAGACGGTATATTGGATATGACGATTGTCTATCCTGATGGCGTACCAAACTATAGTGACTTGTGGAAAGGCAATATCAAGCGCTTGGGCGTCGATGTCCGCTATATCGACATACCAGATGGTTTATCTGTAGCTGTTCAAAATGGTGGTTATCAAGATGATGATGCCGTCAAAGCCAGAATGTTTGAATGGGTTGAGCATATATGGCGCGAAAAAGATGAGCGCATCACCAAGATGCTGGCTGACTTTGAAACATAGGAGCTTGAAGAATAGGAGCCTAAAAACCAGTTTTAATAAGTAAAAAACACCTCTCAAAAACAGCATAGCGCTGCTGGAATACATTTTTTGAAGCCTCTGGAGTGTAAAGCGCACAGCAAGCGAGGAAAATTTATACCAGCAGAACGCTATTTTAAGCGTATCTCTTTTATTGTGAACTGACTATAACGGTTTAGAAGCTATTTTTAGATATAAGAAAACGCCTCCTACCTGATGACAGATAAGAGGCGTTATTACTTTTTATGACTAGCATATTACTAGTTTTTAATACTACGAATCGCTTATACCGCTAAACGCATTTTGTTGATACGCATATCGCCAGTCTCAACAAAGCGCTGATGCCATGACAATGCTTCATTTAAGAGATGCGGTGTTTGTAAGCCACTGGCCTTAGCAGCACGGTCATAGTAATCTTGTAGCATTGGGCGATAGTCTGGGTGCGCACAGTTATCGATAATAAGCTTGGCGCGTTGTCGCGGCGACTTACCACGCAAATCAGCAAATCCTTGCTCAGTCACCAAAAACATCACATCATGCTCAGAGTGGTCGTGATGCGATACCATCGGTACGATAGTAGAAATAGCACCGCCTTTAGCCGTAGATGGACTCACAAAGAACGAGAAATGCGAGTTACGAGTAAAGTCGCCTGAACCGCCGATACCGTTCATCATTTTGGTACCCATGATATGGGTTGAGTTGACGTTACCGTAAATATCCGCTTCAATCATCGCATTCATAGCAATGATACCTAGACGACGAATCACCTCTGGATGGTTGGTAAACTCTTGCGGGCGCAGTACGAGCTTATCACTCAAAAACTCAATATTATCATTGAAACGCTTTAGCGCATCTGGGCTAAACGACAATGCCGTGGCCGACGCTGACTTCATTTTGCCGCTAAGTACCAGATCAAGCATGCCGTCTTGTAGTACCTCGGTGTATCCCATCAGATCATCAAACGGGCTATCTTGTAGACCCATCAATACAGCGTTTGCCACATTACCTACACCAGACTGTAGTGGTAACAGGTTTTTTGGCAAACGGCCTTTTTTGACTTCATGATCCAAGAATTCGATGATTTGTGACGCGATGGTTTTAGAGTTTTCATCTGGATCTGCAAACTTGCTATTGCGATCAGGCGCATCGGTCATAACGATACCGATGATCTTATCGAGATCACACTCTAGGTACGGCGTACCGATGCGGTCATCTGGTTTGACAATAGGAATAGGCTGACGGAACGGCGGCTCACCAAGGTCTGCTGGGATATCATGCATGCCATCTAACATCATGCTTTGACGCGAGTTGACTTCGATGATGACTTTTTTGGCAGTTTTGAGCCACTGGTTATTAGTACCAATGCCCATTGAAGGAATGATTTTGCCTTCTGGGGTAATGCCTGTCGCTTCAATCAAGGCAATGTCCATATCGCCATAGAAGCCAAAACGAACTTGCTGCTCAAAGTGTGATAAATGCATATCAACATAGTGCGTGTTACCAGCGTTAATGTGGTTACGCATGGCAGGATCAGATTGGAATGGTGCACGAAAATTAATACAATTGGCTTCTGCCAATACACCGTCACAGTCATGAGAGGTGGACGCACCCGTTAGCATACCGATGCCGAATGCTTCGCCACGAGCATGAGCGTCTTTGGCACGATTAGCGATAGCAGTTGGTACAAATTTTGGGTAGCCTGCCCCTGTAAATCCTGCGACCCCAAGCGTCATGCCGTTTTGTACAAATGAAGCGGCCTGTTCAGCAGACATGATTTTTTCACGCAAACCTTCATGACGGACGCGCTCTTCGTGATTGATTGAACCCATAGCAATATTCCTATTAACTTCCTTATTAAAAAAACCTCAAAATAATGAATACTAAAACAGACATGACAATGAGGTAAATCTGCAACGAACCCGCTAACACGTTTTCGTTGTCGCATTTTGGACAATTTTTCGACAAAAGGCAAGCAGGTGCGCTTAGGTATAGACGTTTAACTTTAAAATTAAAGCGGTTCAAACGCCCTTTTATATGACAGTTACTCTGCCGATAGCGTGGCAAGTAGCTTGTTTATCTCAGTCTTAAATTCTTTATCTTCAATTTTATTGGCACTGGTTTTGGCGTTTTTTAGATTGGTGAGAGCCGCGTCTTTTTGGCCCAATTCAATCTGTAACTCAGCCATAGAAAACGCAATTGATGCCATATGATCTTTTGAATTAATAGCAGTGGCTTTTTTGAGTGCTTTTTCATAAATGATAAGCGCAGCTTCTAAGTCTTCAGTGAAGTCAGCGAGCGTCTCCCATTGCTCTGGGTGGTCTTTATCGCTCTTCTCATTTTCAATGCAAAGATCTTTTAGCTGTGCATAGAGAGCGTCAAATGTCTCTTGATCATTTTTGCTATCGGCTTCTAGTAGCTTTTCGGCTAGCACATAAATGGACTTATATATTTTGGTATTAATCATGACTCGCGGACCCTTTATGCGACTAGATTGGATAAATTGCTGATGATTATAGCGTAAATTGACAGGTTGGATAAGCGTTATAAAGAATACTTGGCATTTATATGCCAAAAGATTTATTAAGTTTTAGGCGACCAATGGACAAATATACGACAATATGGAACAAGACACGATAACTGTTACCGTGTCCTTTATATTTTAAGTCGGGTTTTAATAAAGCCATCTTTATCAGATAACCAGTCAAACAGTCAGTCAAATAATCAGACAAATGATTAGCTATCTTCTCCTACTAACCCAGATAAAAACGCCTGTAAATTATGGTTGAGCTTTTGGATATAGTAGCCACCCTCTACCAGTACAATCAAAGGTTTGTTTAACGCTTTCATCTTTTGCGCCAATATCTTAAAGCCCTCTGTACTGACCTTACATCTCGCTTCTGGATCATCTTTGTAGACATCAAACCCTAAGACGTGGACGATGACATCAGGATCAAAGGTTTTTATAGTATCGATGGATTTATCGACATACTCAAAAAAGCCGTCCTCATCAGTACCATGCGGCATTGGGAAGTTGACGTTATAACCCTCTCCCTCACCCGTCCCTCTTTCAAACTCATGACCAGTGACACCCGGATAAAAATTAACGGTGTCGCCATGTACCGAGGTATATAAGACATCTTTACGCTCGTAGAATATCTCTTGAATACCCTGACCGTGATGCATATCGGTATCGATGATGGCTATTTTGGCGTATTTTTGTCGTAAGTGTTCCGCGATGATGGCAGCGTTGTTTAGATAACAGAATCCACCTGCTGCGCTCTTGCGTGCATGGTGACCGGGCGGCCGTGAAAAGCAAAGTTGTACATCGGTGTCATTGCTTGAGTCGCTATCATCGTTAAGCAAAGCCTCAGCTGCATTAAGCGCCGTTTGCGCTGACCAATAGATAGATATCCATGAATGCTCACTGATTGGCGCGCTATCATCGGCCTGATATTTGGCCGCTTTTGCCATGATGCCCAGTCCAGGATTGTCATACGGCACAAAAATCCCTGTCTGTACTTGGTCCCCTAAGTCCTCTTCTACCGCCATCCATTCGTCATAGCCATGCTTTAAAAACTCAACATAACCAAAGTCATGCACCGCTAAGATCGGTCCCATCCCGACCTCTTTGGCATTCGTCACCTCCAGTCCTAATGCCGCTGGTGCTTTTAACATCTCGACCATACGCTCTGGTATCTCTAGCGGCTCATGCATTTTTCCATACGAAAAGTAAGGCAGTGGTCTATGCAGACTTAAGTTTTCATGACTGTATATTTTCACTCTGTACACTCCATTGTTTATGACGCAGTCCATTTTGTATGATGCCATCATAGCCTTTCTTTATATGGCTAAAAGTCATCATATTATTATCACCAACCATTGAATATATGCCAGCGCCTAATCAGAGTCAAATACAAATAAAGACTCTATGCTGCAAACGTGACTACAGCATAGAATCTTTAATGACCCTTGTTATCAGTAAAAGTGGTTTTAAGATTTAAACGTCTGTACGGTTTGGATGAAGGTGAATTCTTTTAGGCCAGCTTCTCCAAACTCCACCCCAAACCCTGAATCTTTCACACCGCCAAATGGCGCATCAGGCTGAATCATGGCATGGTTGTTGATCCAGACCGTACCGCACTCTAAGCGAGAAGCAATTTTCTGTGCCTTTTCGATATTCTGCGACCACACTGAGCCGCCAAGCCCCACTTGCAAGCGATTGGCGCTATCTATCGCCTCTTCTACATCGCTAAATTTAATAATAGGTAAAATGGGCCCAAATTGTTCTTCATCGACCAGCCTTGCCCCATCATTAATATTGCTCACGAGCGTGATTGGATAAAAATAGCCGCTCTCGTCCGTGACGTCACCGCCGCATAAGAAGTTGGCGCCGCGCTCTTTGGCATCTTTGGCAAGTGCTTTGACGATATTAAGCTGCTCTTGATTCTGTAGCGGTCCAAAGTCAGTATCTTCATCAAAGCCATTGCCCGTTTTCATGCTATTGGCCATGTTCGTTAAAGCTTCACATAGCTCATCATGCACAGATTCATGGACATAAAGGCGCTTTAGGGCAGCACAAGTTTGGCCATTATTAATAAAAGAGGTCGCAAATATCTTTGGCGCACAAGCAGCAATATCGGCATCTGCTAAGACAATACCCGCATCGTTGCCACCAAGCTCTAGTGTCAAGCGGGTAAGATTGTCAGCTGCGCTTTTCATAATGGCTTTGCCCGTGGGCGTCGAGCCTGTAAATACGATTTTTTGAATATCTTGATGTGACGTCATCGCAGCCCCAATTTCCCCTTCGCCAGTCACTATATTTAACACACCAGCGGGCAAAATGTCTTTAGCGATTTCACCGAATCGTAATACGGTCAATGGGGTCATCTCAGAGGGCTTCATGACAACTGTATTACCTGTCAATAGTGCAGGGATAATGTGCCAGATACCTATCAGCAATGGGTAGTTCCACGGCGTAATCGAACCTACTACCCCAAGTGGCTTGCGATGTAGCTCTATATGTGCGGTGTCGTTATCTTGAATGACCTGCGGCTCCAATGTCATACTGGCGGTCGCGCGTATCCAAGCGAGTGTGCCACCAAACTCAAAGCCTGCACCTAGATCTGCAAAGCCTTTGGTCGGCTTACCCTGCTCTTTGGTCAGTAGCGTCATCAGCTCCTCAGCGTTATCTTCGATAGCATCAGCAAGCTGCATCAAACGATCTCGGCGCTGCTCATAAGTCAATGCCGACCAAGTAGGGAACGCTGATTTGGCCGCTGCTACCGCATCATTCAACTGCGCAGTGGTAGCCTTTGGGCAACGAGCAATGACAGATTTGTCCGCTGGGTTGATAACGTCAAAATAGTCAGTGGTGCCAACACTTTCACCGTTGATAATTAAATTAAATTCTTTCATTTTTTTACTCTTATGGTTAGGGTTATGGCCTAATATTCTAAAGGCGTTTATTTACTTAGGTACTTATTTGCTCTCGCTTTCACCTTTATCTTGATTCAAATGCAGCGATGGCGTTTCATCAAAGAAATTCCACGGTTTGAGTAGCACGTTTACCCATTCTGTCGGCATGATAGGCCACTCTTCAGCACGGGCAATATGGGTGGTACCTGTCGTTAGCCACACCACCAAGTCTTTGTTATGAATGTTTTCATCGTCTTTCGTAAACTGCCCTAAGCCAGTATCTTTGTCAGAGCGATTAGGATATTTACCTTCTGGATATTGCTCATCTGCATCATAGTTGGTCACCCAAATTTGTTTATCCATAAAATTAAGACGATTGTATATCCACTCATCATCAGCGAAATTGGCACCTTTTGCGATAGGATGAGTCCCGCCTGCAAACGGAATCATTTGATACGATACCGGATTTCCCATACGGTTCTCTTTGCTTGCATTACTGATTAGACGCACAGAAGCAGGATCGAAGTTTTCTTTGGCGGCCGTCTCGGTCACCACTGTGGTTTCGCGAGTCTCCATCGCACTAGTACGCGGCCCTCCGCGTGTATTGTCAGCGACGATGGGATCTATACGTTTGATATGATTGGTCTTGTCATCGACATCCATATCCAAACGGAAGTTATAGATATGCTGGTGCGTTGGACCGACGATATTATGATCAATCAACGTACCATAGCGAGTGTCTTCTTTGGCCGTTGGATCGTGCATGGTTTTTGCAAGTACGCCTTTAGCAGCCTCGATACCAGTTGCCCCAGCGTCGATACCGATCGTACCGTTTGGCTCAAACACCCAGTCAAAAATATAATCATAGTTACCTATCGTACTTATCCAGCGTACGACCAGCTCACGGCGCTCAGTACTGACGTTTTTTTGCCCCATTTCTTGATGTTTAAACTCAGGACCTGCATAGCGCTCAAACACTGCAATGGCATTCGGAATGGTATAAGGATTGCCTTGATAGTCTGGTAGCACAGCGTCAAGGAGTACCGCGTTTTCTGGTGCATCGACGTTCTTTTCTAGCGGCGAGGTCAGAGTTCCCATGCCGTATTCACCAGCATCAAGATAAGATTTAAAGTACCAGCCCATATCTGGATCGCCATAAGGCACGACCATACCGCCCAAGTTACCTTGATACATGATTTTGCGATCAACGCCTTTATCATTAAAAGTGACCGTACTAAGCTGTAGGCCTGTTCGACTGTCTAAACCAATATGAAACTTCCAGTTGTGCCATTCAACGTCTCGGCCAGTGATGGTATAGTTTTTGCCTTCTGGTTCGATGATATTTAATGGCTTACTAGTGACAATATCTTGATCACGACCATCGATTGGACGCGGGGTCATCGGTACGGGAATGACACTACCTTCCTCTATTTTAATGATTTTTTTCTCATCTAAATCGACCACTGCCACCAAGTTTTCGATAGGATGCGCCCAGTAGTTGCCATCGCCCACATTTAGATAAGAGACGATTTTAAGGACGCGCAGCTGCTGATCTAAATTGTCCTGATCACCGAAATATCCAACGGTCAGCGGCGTTCCGACAACCTTAGTCACATCATCTATACCATGTTTTTTTAACGCCACTTTGTATTCAGGGCTATTTTGGATGATGTCTTGTATGGCATAAAAATCATCTACCAGCACCATACCAAAGGTATCTTCTATCGCATTCCAACTGGTTAAGGCGTTTTTGTTTAAATTTGCTTCACCTTCAATGACCGTATTGCCTTTTAAAATGCTAAAGGTTGCCACTCGATCACCTTGGTAAGGCTTGTTTTCAGTGACATTACGCCATACTGCATCTTTATCAGGTTGTTTTAGGCGGATATCAGAAAACCGTAGATTGGTCTCGGTAGGCTTGGCTTTTTTGATAATAGCCAAAGTTTGCTCGATCTCCTCAGCACTTAACACATTGAGTGGATGCGGGCTTTGCTCTATCTTAAAAGTTTGATCCAAACCTGATTGTAAAATCTCATTTGCTAATGAATCAGGCACTAAAGCTTGACCATCTTTTATGATGAGCGGATTGGTGATTGCTAAGGACTGCCCGTTCACCATAGCAGTTTTGCTGTTGGGTTTGATTTGTACGCGGGTTGAGTTCTTAGTAATAGTATACATCTCAGCATAACTATCATATTCAACGTCTGCACCCGCTGTACTCATCGCCTCCTCGATCGGAACCATATTGACTTTGCCGCCATGAGCAAATGCTTGCGCGCTATATGCAAGCGCCAGACTGGCCACCAATGCAGTAAAAGTTGATTTTAACGCCCTAGTAGTGAGATTTTTATTGGTTTTATTGTTGAGTTTTTGCTTATTATGAATGGGGGTATGAGCATGTATCATTGACGACTTCCTTATCGTATTGAGATATAGAGATAGCATCTACTAACTCTGAGACGAATTCCATTTCGTACTTGGTAGTGACCGGTAGACAATAAAAGAGCTTAGTAAATACGCTATAAGCGACTCATTTTAAGATCAAACCGTTATTTACTATAGCAACAGTTATATTGCAGGACAATAACTCATCTCTATTTTTTATTAACGTAGCTTCACAGTTAATTTATTTATAAGTTTAGATCATATAAATTGAATATAGAGTATAAATACAAAAAACCGCATGATATTAGCATCATGCGGTTTCTTTACTTTAAGAGCTGGCTCTATTATTTCAAACTACTCATTTACTACCCATTTACTACTAAGCAAGCATACCGCCATCGACAACCACCGTTGCACCTGTCGTATAGCTCGACGCATCAGACACTAGATATAATACCGTACCTGCCATCTCGTCCGGATCGGCTACGCGTCCTAGTGGAATGGCATGTAGCGCCATTTTTAAGACTTTATCATTGGTGGTCAAAGCCGAGGCAAACTTGGTATCGGTCAGACCTGGTAATAACGCATTGACGCGAATATTTAAGGGGCCACATTCTTTAGCAAAAGCTTTGGTCATACTAATCACGGCAGCCTTGGTGATTGAATAGATGCCTTGCTTATCACCCGCGACCAAGCCATTGACCGAGGCGGTGTTTAAAATCACCCCGCCGCCCTGCTCGCGCATCATCTTGCCCGCAGCTGTCGACATAAAGAAATAACCACGAATGTTAACTTCCACAGTCTTATCAAACGCTGCCAAATCTGTATCTAAGATATGCCCATAATAAGGATTGGCGGCAGCGTTATTGACTAAGATATCAAGTTGACCAAATTCGCTCTTGATGTGCTCAAAAATCGCCTCAATCTGATCCATCTCACCGACATGGCAGGCAAAGGCGCTGGCTTTATGTCCATCATCTTTGATGCTATCAGCGACGGCTTGGCAAGCATCAATCTTACGGCTAGAGACAATGACATGTGCGCCTCTAGATGCCAATAAACGAGCGATAGACTCACCAATACCACGACTAGCGCCAGTAACCAAGGCAATCTTGCCCGTTAAATCAAATAAATCTTTCATCATTATTCCTCATAATTTTGTAAATTAACCCTTCAGTTTTAAGATTTTTATCAGCTTTACGAAACTTAAGACCATTTCCAAAAATTTGAGTAGCAAGGAAAACGAGTGCAAGTACTACAATTAGTAGACTAAGCGAGTTTGACACCGCTAATCATATTTTTGGGATTGGTATAAACTATTAAGCCAACATGCCGCCATCGAGGGTAAACGCATGACCATTCATAAAGCTGCTTTCATCACTCGCCAGCCAAGCAATCGCACCAGACACTTCATCGACATCTCCCAAACGGCGCATTGGGCTGGCTTTAATGGTTGCTTGCTGGGCGCGCTCATCCATCTTCGCCATGGTATTACGTACCATCGGCGTATCGATAAAGCTCGGACAGACTGCATTAAAGCGGATATTGATGCGCGCATATTCATGAGCAGCAGACTTGGTTAGCCCCATGACACCATGCTTTGCAGCGCTATAAGCTGATAACAGCGGCGCAGAACGCAAACCTGCGATAGACGCGACATTGATCACGTGACCACCGCCATTGGTCGCCATACAAGCGACAGCAGCTCGCATACAATGCCAGACGCCTTTTAAATTAACGGCGATATTGCGATCAAAATCCTCATCGCTTAGCTCGTGCATGGGTGCTGGCTTATGATCGATGCCAGCATTGTTTATCACCACATCAAGACCGCCAAGCGTCTCCATGGCAAAGGCAAATAGCGCTCGCACGTCATCGCCACTGGTAACATCGACCTTTTTAAACACAATACTATTGCCAGCTTCCTGACCTTGCTTAGCAACGGCTGCGCCCATCTCTTCTGCTAGATCACCAATGACTACTTTGGCCCCGCGACTGGCTAACAATAACGCACTTGCAGCGCCGATACCAGACGCCCCGCCAGTGATTAAAATGCGTTTACCAGTTACGTCTGATGCAACTCCATTTGTATTTAACGTCATATAATATTCCTTTAAAAGAGTTTTATTTTATCTGATGCAAGTTTCTACAAAATGATACTACTAACCTTTCATTGGTTAGAACCATTCTGCTTGCATATCGGTACATACCGCATTGTCGTTATTCAACAGTTCAATATCGCGCTTGATTAATGGCAGCTCCCAATCGATAAAATATTTGGCTGCTTGTAGTTTGCCATGATAAAAGTTTTGTTTTTCAGTATTTTGTGTGCCGCTGTCGTTAATTTCGCTTAGCAACTGCTCCGCTTTACTCGCTTGGCGAATCCAAATCCAACTGACCACGATAGAGGCAAAAATATTCATCAACGCTTGCGCGTTGCCCGTCAACGTAATGACTTTTTCTGTCTGCAAAACCTTACTTAGATGTACCAATACCTCATGCAGATGATCCATATAGGGCATCAATTTACCCGCAAGTTTTGCAGTTTCTGGCGTACTAATACTTTCTAGATCTTGGGTGATTTCACGTTTTAAAACTTGAATACCAAGTCCTTTGTTTTGCCATAACTTACGAAATGACAAATCTAACGCCTGCACACCATTTGTGCCTTCATGAATGGGATTGAGACGGTTGTCACGCCAAAACTGCTCAGCCTGATATTCACGCGTGTAGCCTGCACCGCCCAATACTTGAATACCTAAATCATTGGCCTTTGGCCCATATTCCGATGGCCATGCTTTTAACACTGGCGTGAGTAAATCCAATAATTCTGATAGCTCGTTTTTGAGTGTGGCGTCTTCACAGGTATTGATACGATCAATCAGGTTTGAGCCGTATAAGCACAGTGAAATGCCGCCCTCGCTGTAAGCTTTTTGCGCAAGGAGCATGCGTTTGACATCACCATGCTGAATAATCGCCGTTGCTGCATCTTCGGGTTTATTATTCGGTGCGATTCTACCCTGCGTTCTGTCTTTTGCATAATCGAGCGAATACTGATAACCACGATAGCCAATCATCGCCGCGCCAAAGCCAACCGCGATACGCGCCTCATTCATCATCTTAAACATATAACGCAGGCCGAAATGCTCTTCACCGATGAGATAGCCATAGCACTCGCCTGCATCACCGAAACTTAACGCCGTAGAAGTCGCGCCGCGATAACCAAGCTTATGAATGAGTCCGGTTAGATGGACATCATTACGCTCGCCGACCGAGGCATCTTCATTTAAGCGATACTTGGGTACAGCAAATAACGAGATACCTTTGACGCCACCAGGACCGCCCGGCACTTTGGCCAATACCAAATGCACAATATTGTCAGACAATTCGTGATCGCCCGCTGAGATATAAATCTTGTTACCTTTGATGCGATAGCTGCCGTTGTCTTGCTTTACTGCTGTGGTTTTGATATCAGCAAGCGATGAACCTGCATGTGGCTCGGTCAGTGCCATAGTGCCAGTAAACTCGCCCGTTAACATACGCGGCATAAAGGCATCTTTAATCTCATCACTGGCGAAATGCGAGATGACGTTAATCGCGGCAGTGGTCAAAAATGGATAAGCGGTGGTCGATGGATTGGCTGCCATAAAATAGCCTGCCACCGCTGTCATGACGGTTTCAGGTAATTGCATCCCACCATCATCAAAGCGATAACGACCCGCGATAAAACCTGACTCACGAAACGCATCAAAAGCTACTTTAACATCGTCTATCATGCTGACTTTTTTGCCGTCAAACTGTGGTTCGTTTTTATCTGCCAAATGGTTGTGTGGCAAAAACAAATCGGTGGCAATTTTATTGGCGGTACCCAAAACCGCATCAAAGGTTTCGCGGCTGTGTTCTGCAAATTTAGGATGTTTGGTTAAGTCTTCAGTGCCCAATACATCATATAATTGGAACGGTAATTCAAAGTCATTGATAAGCGTATCTGCTGCCATAGTATTCTCGTTAACTTATTAAATTTGATAATTAATTGATAGTAATCTAATTTAACGCCGTACCGTATTGTCATTTATGACATAATTATGGTCAAATAAGACATACACAACATTGATTGTGAGAAATATTCAGTCGAAAAACTTTATTTCTGATACGTATAAAGAAAGGAAACGCTTGTGCCTTACTCTAAACCTTTTAAAGTCATTATTGTTGGTTTCGATGGTGTTCTCGGTAGCGTGCTCGCTGGGGCCCTAGATTTATTTTCATTTACTGGGGTCAGCTGGCAACGATTCGCAGATGAGACGGTAGAGCCAAGATTTGATGTGCAGATAGCCAGTCTAGGCGGTGCCGATATCAGATGTAGCAATCGCTTAATCATGCAAGCGCATTGCGATATTCAAGATGTGATTGAGTGCGACTTATTATTAATTCCAACCATTGGCGATTCGATCGATAAAGTACTGAATCAAAACAGTGAATTAATTGTGCATATAAAGCGGCTTGCAACGACCAAGGCGGATATCGCCAGTAACTGTAGCGGCGCGTTTTTTTTGGCAAAGGCAGGCTTACTCGATGGCAAAGTCGCGACCACTCATTGGGGCTATGCCAATAAGTTTAAGACAGATTTTCCATTGGTTGATTTGCAAGAAAACCAGTTTGTTACGCAATCAAAAATCCAGTCAAAAAGCGAGTCAACAACCCAATCGGGACATATTTTTTGCGCCGCAGGCGGTAGCGCCTTTTATGACTTAGCCTTGTTATTGATAGAGCGTTACTGCGGCCGTGAGATTTCGACTCAAGTGGCCAAAACTCAGATCATCGATAGCAAACGTGGCAATCAAAACAGCTATACTAACGTGACTTTGCATAAGCCGCATGCAGACCAGCTGGTCAAGCAAGTACAAGTATTTATCGAAGATAACTTTAAACAACCTTTACAGGTGAGCCATTTGGCAGCGATGGTCAATGTCACCCCGCGTACCTTAAACAGACGTTTTCAATCTTGCGTCGCGATGCGCCCAATTGAATACATTCAAGCAGTCAGAATTGAGCAAGCAAAGCGGTTGTTGGAATCAGGGAATGTGACGATAAAATCGCTGACTGAGCAAGTTGGCTACGATGACATCTCATCATTCACGCGACTTTTTAAGCGCGCAACCGAGCTGACACCAAAAGAATATCAAGAGAAGTTTTCACGCTTAGCGATTTGAGATTTTTTTGAAAATATATAAATAGCAAAAAGCCGATCTGACTGACATCAAATCGGCTCTATGTTTGCTATAAATAAATTACTAGTACAGCAAATGTGCCACTGATGTAATAACCACCAAGCTAATAAGCGTACGAATAATAAAAATCATAAACAGCTCTAAAACATTAAGTTTAATGTTTGATTTCAAAATCAGCGCACCAACTTCAGACATGTAAATAATCTGCGTGATAGAGGCAGCGCCAACGACAAAGCGTGTCATTTCACTCTCAATACTCTTACCGACCAACGCTGGTAAGTACATATCAGCAAAACCCATAATCATAGCAGGAGCTGCTTTGGCAGCCTCTGGAATTTGTAACAAATCGAGCACAGGAACCAATGGCGCGGCAAGCCAATCAAACACAGGCGTATATTCAGCTAATCCTAGACCAATAGTACCGATTGCAAAAATAATTGGGATAAGTCCAAAATAGATATCAAACAAGTTTTTTACGCTGTTTTTAAATACACTACCCAAGCCTGGCATAGAGTGTGCGCGAGTCACTGCGCGGTTCAATGCCCACTGCGGCATACTATATTGCGCAGGAATGTCTTCATTCAACAAACATTTACCAGAATGGTAGGTGTCAGGCTTTAGTGACAATGGTGGTATGCGCGGCATAATAATCGCAGCAATAAAACCAGTCAAAGCGATGGTCAAATAAAAGAAGACAAAATTATTATCTACCCCAATGGTCTTGGCAACGACATAAGTAAAAGCAATAGAGGTTACCGAAAAAGTCGTGGCAATAATGGCTGCTTCACGCTGACTATAGTAACTCTTATCGTACTCTTGCATAGTCACTAGCAGACCGATAGAGGCTGCACCAAACCATGAGGACATTGCATCGACTGCAGAACGACCTGGCAGTTTGAACAGTTTAATAAATACTTTACTGGCCAAAGTTCCCAAAAACTCCATCAAGCCAAAGTCAGTCAAGAACGGTAAAGATAAAATGGCAAAGAAAAATAAAGGAACCAAAATGGGGACCAGATCTTCAAATATGACGCCGCCAGTATTCCGGTTAATAATAAATTCTGGACCTACTTGTAAAAAAATCATCCAGATAAATAGCGTACCTAAAAAACGTGCGACAAGCCATAACCAATCGACATCGAAGAGTTTTTTTAGTAAAGAATCTGGGTGTAAATTAGGACGCAATACTTTGACTGCAAGCGCGCCAATAAAAGAGGTCGTGACTATCGCAAGGGTAATATAAGCGACATAACTACCTAAAGCCGCCTGCAAAGCATCGGTTAATACACCAAGTAAAATCGTAACTTTACCATCCCATTGAAATGGAATAATAAATAGCGCAATACCAAGCGCTGAAAACAATAAAAACTTCCACAATGACGCGCGCCATTGCTCTCCTTGCGGCGTTTTTGAGTCGACAGCATCATTGCCTAAAACAGGCTGCTGCGACTTATTGATATTAACCGTCATTTGTTTCCTCCATGATAGGCGACACTCGCCAATTTTTCCATTTTGCTGTCCGACCAATTCCCGGATTAAGTGAATTGGTCGGATCTAGTTTTTTATAAAAAGAATGTAGTGCAGGTTTTGCAGTATAGACGTGGCCCACATTGTGCTCTGCAGGGTACTCGATATGGCGCTCATTGTAAAAATCTAGTAGCGCTTTTTTGAACTCTTTTACATCAACCGCAGGCTTTAATAGATAATCCTGATGCAAAACGTGACAAAAAAAATGTCCCAAATAAAAAGTTCTACTTACTTGCTGTTGTAAATGAGTCGGCAAAGACTCATCCCAATCTGTCGCATTTCTAGGCAGAGCGATATCAGTGGATAATAGCTCACCGAACGCTGTGTGATTGAGGTTATGATAGCGAAACATAGCAGCGGTGGCGGCACTACGAAACATCAATAATGCTTGTGCTTCATCCTTTGTACACAGATGCAATTTGCCTTGTTGTCGCTGTACATACTCACGTAAAAATGCTGTCGCAGCAGCAATGTCATTACTCTTATCATCATCATCCGCCACTTTTATAATTAAGTGATAACGGTACGAAAGTGACTGCTCAGCTAAGTTTTTTGGTAACGAGGCGGGCATAAAGATGGCTGCCATCTGTAGCACGCGATCAGGCAACGTTTTTGGCAGTCGCCATTTATCTAGATAATAGCTGATCTTTGCTTGTAATCGGTATAGCACCCCTATTTTGCTGGCTGGCAACTTGCGCATACTAAGACAAGTGTCGCGGCCATAGCGCAGGGTAATATCGTTGTAGTCTTTGTGCATATACTCTGCCAAGACAGGCAGACTCAGCGCGCTTTTTAGCCATTGCTTACGCAATATGGTTAAGGTATCCGCGTTATCGGTCGAGATATAAAACGTTTGTTCTTGGGCCGGCTTAGCAAATGTGGCGACCCTAACAGCGAAGACAATGACCTTACCTGCTGAGCCAGCAGCTTCATATAGACCGTTAGGGTCATTATTAAAACGAGCAGGCGTACTGGCTTTGTAGTCACGGACTTTATGCTGATAGTGATGGTTTGCATTACTTCTATTGATGGATGTATCACTTAAAGCGCTCAAGCTTTTGTCAAACTGTCCAGACTGTAAATTGCGCAGCTGCTGCTCTGGATGCTCACCTAAATCAATACCTAAATGATTAATTAACTCAAACTCACCATCATTATTACGCCTAGCAAACAATGCCATTTCAGTATAAGCAGGCCCACGTTGTACCAACATACCGCCTGAGCTGTTACAAATACCGCCAATCACTGACGCGCCAACACAACTAGAGCCCAATACCGAATGCGGTTCACGCCCTAATGGCGAAAGCTGCGTTTCTAGCTGCTGAAGCGTGGTGGCTGGTAACGCAATCACTTCTTTAGCATCGTTAAGCAAGTAGCTACCGGTCAATAACTGCATCGAAACCAAGACGACTGGTCGATCATAGTCACCGTACGGGGTTGAGCCGCCAGTCAGTCCCGTATTGGCCGCTTGAGCAATAATAATCACATCCGCTGCCGCACAAATATTAATCACGCGCCAAAGCGCTACTAAGGTATCTGGCGTTACTACTGCCTTGACGGCATCTGCGATATCTCCAGTCGCACCGTGTAGATAAGACTGTTGCTGACTGGGTTTGGTCATTACATTAGCCGCACCGACAGTAGCAATTAGATCCGTTAACAAACCCATTAACCGCTCAAGTCCTTCGTCTGACGCTTTTTTAACGTTTGATAGCATGGGCGTTCTTCCCTGAGCGACCAGTTTTTTATATGCCAGTTTCTTATATGCGTAGTGACCTTTTGATTAGCTAAAACAAGTAAAAGTCTTACCCATATTGATAAGAAATTCATCAGCTTCATCCACTTCATAAACGATAGGCTGGCTACCTTGAGTGTCTGTTTGTAAAGCATCTAGCAGTTGTTGTTTATCATTAATTCTGCGATAGCCTGCGCCAAATCCAGCGGCTAAATGCTCAAAATTAGGTGTTTTTATATTGACCCCAATCAATGGCAAACCACCCTCTTCCATATAACGACGAATCTCACCATAACCTTGGTTATTCCACAGTAGGACAATCAATGGCAGCTCAAGCTCAGCGGCGCAGATAAGCTCAGCAATGGTAAACTGAATACCACCGTCACCAATAAGACTAATGACAGGCGTTTTCGATCCAATCATTGCGCCAATTGCGGCAGGCAAACCATAACCCAACGTGCCAAATCCCGTCGATGAATTAAACCATTTACGGGTTGATAATGCCTCAAAACCAAGATTGCCACTATAGACAGGCTGCGTTGAATCACCGACGAAGATGACATCCTTCACTTCATCACGAATGAGCTTAAGTAGTGCATTTTGACCAGCAAAGTCTGGGGTCATCGCTTCTATTAACGTCTGCTTTACCTCGGCTACGCGCGCTGCTGCCTTATGATTGAGATTGTGATTTTCTAAACGTGTACATAGCCCACTAATCGCCATCTGTGCATCAGACAATACGGCGATATCCGCCCTAAAAGGACGCTGCAACTGCTGAGCATCGCAGTCAATACGAATGAGTGTGCCGTTGACTTGGAACTCACCATTAAAAAACACATCGTAATCAGTCTCACCAAGCTCGGTACCGATCGCTAGTACCAAATCTGCCTCGCTAATCACGGCGCGACCAGCGTCCAATGACTGATTGCTACCCAAACTGAGTGCGTGACCAGGTGGCAGCAAACCTTTGGCATTGATGGTCAAAAATGTCGGGGCATCTATCAGCTCTGCCAGCCTTTGTGCATCGTGATCGACGTCAACGCAACCACCGCCGTACAATACAACTGGATTCTTTGCGCGGTTTAGCTGCTCAACGATCAAATCAAGCTGCGCAGGATTGGGTAGCGGTCTTGTGACCTGCGGTAGTGCTAAAATCGCATCAGCTTGGTTTTTTGCACTTTGATCTATTTTAGGTGGCTTAGCAACATGACTGGCATCGGCGGTGATTACATCGATAGGCAGCTGAATATGGACAGGGCCTGGACGAGCGCCGTTAAACATGGAAAATGCTTCAGCAATGACTTTGGGTAGCGCCTCAGGTTGCCAGATGGTTTTACTCATAAGCGCAACCTTGCTGACCATACCTTGCTGATCGTGCAACTCATGCAAATGCCCTTCACCGCTTCCTGTGTCCTCAACTTTATTGACACTAGATATCACCAACATCGGGATAGAATCTGCTAACGCTTGTGCCATCGCAGTCATGATATTGGTCATGCCAGGGCCTGTGATAATAAAGCAAACGCCAACTTTACCAGACGCGCGGTAATAGCCGTCGGCCATAAACCCAGCGCCTTGCTCGTGACGCGGGGTCACATGGCGAATATCGGTATTGGGCAAACCACGATATAGCTCTACCGTATGGACACCAGGGATACCAAATACGGTTTCAACTCCGTAATACTCTAACCATTGTACCAACAGCTCACCGCATGTCAGAGGTGAGGTTGTTGGCAATGAAGAAGGCGCTTGCATTGATTGCGTCATGGGTCGATCATCCTAAAAAGGTTCGCTGAATATTCAGGCAATTATCAAAATTATCAAATCTGTATCTTGAAACAACCCTTATATTATTTATATATAAAGGCTGCTTGTTATAGAGACTATTTTGTCCAAACTGTTCTTTGCAGGACAGTTCAATCGAGATAAACGCTGCGATTAGTAGACTGCTTTGACTTTGTCGTCATAGCGCACACCTGGCAAGATACATAGCATCTCGAACAGCAAGTTCGCTGCTAACACAGAAGTATTACCAAACGGATCATATGGTGGTGATACTTCTACTAAATCGCCACCAACCACGTCAAGGCCACGCATACCGCGGATAATCTCGATACCTTGCGTAGACGTCAAACCACCAATTTCAGCCGTGCCTGTACCAGGCGCAAACGCCGGATCAATGCCGTCAATATCGAAACTTAAGTAAACAGGACCATCGCCAAGCTTTTCACGTACTTCTGCCATGAGCGGTGCAAGCGACTTGTACCAGCACTCCTCCGCTGGCACCACGCGAAAGCCTTGCTGGGTCGACCAATCAAACTCTTCAGCGCTATAGCCAGTACCACGCAAGCCAATTTGTACCACACGATTGCCATCGATTAAGTTTTCTTCAACAGCGCGGCGGAACGGAGTACCATGAGCGATTTTTTCACCAAACATATCATCATTGATATCCGCATGAGCATCGATATGCACCATGCCGACAGGACCATGTTTTTTGGCAAGCGCGCGTAAGATAGGCAGTGCAATGGTATGATCGCCGCCTAACGTTAATGGGATAGCATCGTGTTTAACGATTTTATCGGTATAGAATTGTTCGATAATATCGACGCTTTTTAGTAGGTTAAAAGTATTGATGGGTACATCGCCAATGTCAGCGACTTGTAGGGATTCAAAGGGCGCGGCGCGAGTCGCCACGTTATAAGGGCGAATCATGCGTGATTCATCGCGAATCTGTCTTGGGCCAAGTCTGGCACCGCTGCGGTTTGACGCCCCAATATCTAACGGTACACCAACAAAAGCAACGTCTAATCCTTGAGCATCAGCTTGAGTAGGCAGACGCATCATCGAAGCAAAACCGCCAAATCTTGGCATCTCGTTGCCGCTTAATGGTTGATTGAATTTCATCATTCTCATCCTTGTTTTATCTTATTTACGGTAGGCAATTTGTTATATGCTTTGACAATACCTAAATATCAGAGTACAGACCATGGTAAAATTTAGAAGTAAACTTCTAAATTTCCGTAGTAAGCTTGATTTGTTCGTTATTATCAGAAGTTTATTAAAAGTCAAAAACCGTATTTTATATTAAAAAATGAAAGAAATAAGCACTGGAGCATAAGTCTTAATGTTAGATGAGCTGATAAAAATAGACATCAAAACCTTACGTAGCTTTATGGCTATTGTAGAGTGTCAAGGCGTGACAGCCGCACAAACTCGCTTAAATGTTACCCCTTCTGTCATTAGCGGTCATTTGACTCATTTAGAAGATCGTTTGGGTATGACGCTCTGTCATCGCGGCCGAGCTGGCTTTAAGCTTACAGAAGATGGCGCAGCGGTCTATGAAGCCTGTTTGAGCTTTACCGAAGCGGTTGCCAGCTTTCAACATCAATTGCATTATATTCGTCAATTGGACTCTGTTCATGGGGGTCACATTCGTTTGTGTCTCATTGATCAGATGCCCGCGTTTTTTTATGACGCGTTACAGCAATGCTTGTCCGCAAGCTATAGTAAAAATCCACTGATCCACTTCTCTATCGATGTGCAAAGCCCAGAGAGCATGTTAGACAAGCTTTTGAGCAACGAAAGCGACATTGGCGTGGGTTATTTTGGTAGCTTTCCTCCTCTATTAACTTTTCAACATGCCTTTGTTGAAAAACAAGTGGTTTGCTGTGGACGCAAACACATCTTATTTGATGACTCAAAAGGCCTGACTTTTCATGAATTAGAACAAAACTACTCATGGATCAAACGAGGTTATATTACTGAGCACAGCATTAACCATATTCGCCCTAAGACGTTGAGTGCCACCACTTATCATATGGAGGCGACAGCGCAGCTGATTCTTGCAGGTCATCACGTCGGTTACCTACCAAATGATTTGGCAAAGCGTTATGAGGGCATGGGGCTGATGAAAGTTTTATTACCTGATGAGGCAAGCTATGAGGTGAGTCATCACTGGGCTTATCGGCAAAACTTACACAAACAAGTCAGTACTTTTTTGCAACAGATGCTTAGGCTATTGGATAAGCAAACACCTTAGCTTTGTAAACTTATATTTATCAAAATTTTGCTGGTAAACCGTTTTTTATAAAAATGTAGCGCATAAAAATCAAAAAAAAGGAGACGATATCAATATCACCTCCTTGTTCTATACAATCTTTATAAACAGACAGTTACTCAGCAGCGATGGCAGTCATCTCAACCAATAGCTCAGGACGTGCCAACGCAGACTCACCACAAGCACGAGCTGGTGGCTGTATACCGTCAAACCACTTATCCCATACTTCATTCATCGCGGCAAAGTCTGCCATATCTTTTACCCAGACCGTCACTGTTAGCAGTTTCGATTTATCACTGCCCACTTCCTCTAACAATGCTTGTATCTTCTCCAAACAAGTCAATGTCTGCGCTTTGATATCGTCATCGCTATTACCTACTTGACCACATAAATATACCGTTTGGTTATGCACAACGATCTTACTCATACGCTGACTACTATGTAACTTTTTCATCGTAACTAATCCTTAATGATAGAACTGAATTTATTCAAATATTTGCAACAATCATCATTCACAAAATAATGTTTAGCTAGAAAAACGCTGGGCGCTAAATGGTGCTACATCGACCAGTACCGGCTTATCATGAATCATCTCTTCCACAATGCGTCCTGTCATCGGCCCTAATGTAAAGCCTTGATGGCTATGACCAAAGGCAAACCATAATCTGTTGTGCTTAGGCGCAGGACCAATCACCGGCTTCATATCAGGCATACAAGGACGTGAGCCGGCCCAAGCTTCACTTTCTACAGCATCATCTAGCGGTAGAATTTTACGAGCAAACTTCAATACCGTTTTTAATTGTCCAAAGTTTTTTGGCGCATTCATGGTAGTCATCTCAGCACCGGTCGTGATACGAATACCCTGCTGCATTGGCCCCATAACAAAGCCTTTATCCATATCAAACATACTATGATTGATAGTGTTTTTGTCCGTCACTTTAAAGTGCTGATGATAGCCACGCATCGGGAACAACGGCAAGTTGTAACCAAGCGGTCTGATCAGATCATTTGACCAAGGACCAGCTGCAATGACCAATTTATCACTATAATAAGTGTCGTTATCGGTAACAACTTTCCAGCCTTCACCCTCTTGTACGATTTCTTTTACATCGCTCTCTTTGATTGTACCTTGCATCTCTTGGAAATTTTTGGCATACGCTTTTACCAAGGCGCTTGGGTTAGATACTTGCCATGAGTTCAACCAATGAATCGCACCGACGAAACCTTCAAAATTAGCGCTAGGCTCCATCGCTTTTAATTCTTCAAGGTTTAGTACGTTATGCTCAACACCTTGCGCGCGAGCATCAATAGCTGAAGCAATCGCTTCTTTAAATGTGTCTTCAGAACGATGCAGCTGTAACCAACCATCACGAGTAATCAGCTCATCAGCGCCGGACGCTGTAATCATGGTCTGATGCTCACTGGTACAATGCTCAATCAATGTCTGCCATTCAGCCTCGATTTTTTTGACTGATGCAGGCGTAGAGTATTTCCAATACTGCAATAGCGCTTGATGATAACGTAAGATAGCTGGTATACGATAACGAATGTCAGTACCCTGGTTAGGCAATACTCTAATCATCTCAGTGATCTGACGCGGGAAAGGATGCGTATGAATCGCTTCGCGCTGGATCAAACCAGCATTGCCATATGAAGTCTCTGACCCTGGCAATTTCTTGTCTAACAATAATACCTGCGAACCATTATTTTGCAGGTGCCACGCAATCGATGTGCCAACCATACCAGCACCAATAACAATAACCTCATAGCGCATAGAATATCCTTTCTTGATAGGTAGTAGAGTCTTACAAATTAGGGGTGATAATAACGCGAACCTGATAATTAATAAACCCATATTTGACGGATTTTTTTGGCACTAAATATTTTTAGTTATAGGCATCTAATGAGAAGTAAATTGGTAGGAATGATAGGGTTATTAGATATATATTTGATGCAGAAGCCAGTTCGCGTGGCTCATGATGAAACTAAACAGCGCTATGGCTGTGAGCGATTGCACACTCATCTTGCAGAGCAAGGCCATCATATCAGTCAATACATGGTCAGACAGGTTTGGGCTATAAGACGCCAAGACAGATGAGGTTTGATTATTATTGTCAAGCTGCGTAATTAAAATCTTCCAATTTTAGTTGTACGGATTTGACAGCATAGGTCAAAAGGCTGCTGGAGTGGCAAATAGTATACATTTATTATGAGATCTATCTAAAGCTCTTCACTTTGTGCTGCATAAGTGTTTAAGGCATTAGTACAAATATCAGCAGTTTCATATGTAAATTTATACCAACTATTTGCTGTTGCTTGTAGTCCATGATCGGTGGCAAGGTTTATACCCTGTCCACTACTTGTCGATTGATGGTTGCTGTAGCGATGGCGTAGGACGCCAAGCTCAAGCACGTGCTCATCAGGAGCAAAGGTCGCTTTGTCTATTGTCGTTGGGTTTTGCGCATTGGCACGACTAGCGGTGTTGACCGCCCACTGCATGCCGATTTGGTTTGGGGTGTCATCAAAGAGAAGTGTAACCTCAGAGTTTTCTGTGAGCCCGTACTGAGCAATACCAGAGATCCAGCCACTGTGGGCATCATCCTTGATTTGCGAATGTCCCAGTCCTGAGCCATGCCATCTGGGAGAAGATCCGTTTTTCAGATTATGTCTGTTAGCCAGTCCGCCGTCACGGGCAGTGATGTCTTTGTCATCAGTATCGCCCATGCCGATCCCGTCATAGAGGGCGCGGCTGATCAGGGGACTATCTTTGTCGCCATACCAGTGGTTGAGTAGCACCGCTTGTCCGAGCCTTGGCGCAAACTGCCAACCGTGGGTGGCTCCTGAGGACAACTGCAGGCTGCGCAGTGGCGGGGTGACCCCATCATCATGCAGGCTGATTCCTGCGGATACCGGAGTCGTGATCATGCGCTGCAAACCGTCATCGGTGACCTGTGAGGCGTAGCTTGGCGAGGCTGAGGTAGTGGCATCACCGGTACGCGCTTGGGTGACACCGCTATAGCGGCTACTGACAAGGGATTGCTTGCTTGGGTAGGGACAGTAAGGAATAGCAGAGTCTAATAGCGTGGCGGTTACCCAGATGCCAGTGTCACGAGCAATGTCGTAGCCGTGCTCGGGTATGGCGCTAAGTGCTGTTTGTTTAGCGGTACGCGTAAGCCAGTCTCTTATCAGCACTTGGTTGTGGTAGGAGACGCTGTCACTGCTCGGTTCGATACCGACGATGATCATAGCCGTACAATTTGTAGATAAACGACCAATAGAAGGTAGGTTGTTAATGCTAACTTGGCTACCGATGCTTAGGCCACGCATGGCGCCTGTGGCACTATAATATTCTCTATTGCAGCCATTGGCGCGTACCCATTGCTCAGCTAAGCGGGTAGCAGATTCATCGCTATATACCCGAGACGGCGCCCCAAATAGCACCGCGGTGTCATCAAATGCTAAGGGTGAGTCGTCATCTGCCACACCTTCATAGATAGTATCAGTAGCGAGTCCATCCGCTCGTACCACCACGGTGCGAGTGCCTAATTGCTTGGCGCTCATCTGTAGCGTATCGACACTGTCTTGACCGGACTGTACTGAGGACTTCTCATAGCTATAATTAAGTGGTGATAACGCATTCTCGTCTAGCGCACTGACCAAAGACCAATAGCCAAGCTCATCCACTGAGTCACCTGATACCCAATAGGTGATTATCCCAATATCTGCCAGCAAGCCGTTAATAAAGTCATAATCGCTAACATCTGACTGACTACGCATCTCTAGCGGACGAGTTAAAGTATCTGATGAGAGCAGTTGCTCTGAGAGCTGCCATTCAAAGTCATAATCATTCAAGATAGCGGTGATGATATCGAAGGTGGACTGATTCACAAAGCTGCGAGTATGGATGGACTGGGTCAGTTGCCAGTCAAGGGTGACGATATCAAGGGTGTAAAAGTGCATGGCGCCGTCTGAATGATGGTAGCGGACGGCTTGAATGAGTCCACAACGGCAAGTAGGCTCTCGAGCTGCAGATAACGTGGTTAAACATATAGGTTTACTAATTAAGGACAAACAAGCGTTTGAATCTAAAAAGTCATAACTGAACACGAGTATATGACTAATGGCGCTTTGATTAAGGCTACTTGTCCAAAAAAAGGCACTTGGATAAAGGGAGGTGGTTGCTAAAATGTCACTGCCAACCTTGAGCTGGTGCAGACGTGCAGTTTGTGAGGGCATAAGTAAAGTCTCATCATTGCTACAGTAAGAGCAAAACTAACAGTTTATCAACAAAAGTTATTAAACCATCTAATGAGAAAAGTATAGATATTACTGAAATATTGTCAAGTATTAGTATTGAAGGGATACTTGTATATTTTATTTTTAGAATAAAACTAAATGTCTTAAAACTTTTAACAATCACCACCACACGGGATCATCACTCGCCAGCATTTCTAACGACTTCCTTGAGCGCTTAACCTCCACCTCATCTGCAGACAACTCAGCGATAAATCGTGATGGCTTGTCAAAATATCCTGAATAACTGGCAAAATAATCTGGAGCAGTCAGATACAATCTGCTCTTGGCACGACTACAAGCCACATAGAACAGTTTACGTTCCTCTTCTAGCTCCTCAAAGTCAGCCAAAGAGCGATGGTGCGGCGTAATACCATCGACTAATGAATTGACAAAGACCACTGGCCATTCTAGCCCTTTGGCACTATGAATGGTCGAAATCGTCACTTTGTCTTTATCATCCTCTTCTGGTTGACTGGTCGTCGCTACTGAGTCATTGGGTGGATCGAGCGCCAGATTTTCTAAGAAACTATCAAGGCTGCTGTACTCTGTTGCTAAGTTTTTAAGCACCCGAAAGTCTTCATTGCGCTCACGCCAGTTTTCCTCTAACGTTTTTAGAATAGGGACATAAAACTCTAAAACATGCTCAATAATAGTCTCGACTGATTCTGCTTGACTCGCCTTAGTTAAAGTGTGATATAAAGGCTCAAGTTGCTCACTTTTTTTGGCAAACTTTGGCGTGAGTAATGGTTCAAAAGAATGGCTATCGGCATCGATTGCTTGAGTTAACCGAGTCGCGGTAACTGCCCCTACTCCTTTAAACAAGGTTAGAATTCGATGCCACGCAATAGTGTCATTTGGGTTATAGAGTATTTTGACAAAGGCTAACACATCTTTGATGTGCCGTCTCTCAATGAACTTGATACCACCTACCACGATAAATGGAATGCCGCGTTCCATAAATTCTAACTGTACATAATTGGACTGAAAAGACGTGCGGCACAGTACCGCAAAATCGTTGTAATCGTGATCTGGTTTTAACTCTATGATTTTATCAGCGATATATTTAGCCTCGCGGGTTTCATCACTCAGGCGGCTAAAGACGGGCTTGTACCCCTCTATCGATACGTTAGAGTACAGCTGCTTTTGATAGCCCAAGGTAATTTGCGCAGACAAGGCATTGATATAATTTAGAACAGCAGGCGTACTGCGATAGTTTTGCTCCAGCTTGATAAGCTTGGCATCTGGATAAGTCTCACCGAACAGTAGAATATTTTCGTAGTTTGCGCCGCGAAAAGCATAAATACTTTGATTGTCATCACCGACTACCATCAGTGATACCGATTCAGGCTCACAAATCAAATCTATCAGCTGTTTTTGCGGAATATTGGTATCTTGATATTCATCAACCATGATGTAGCGATATTGATTTTGTAGCATTTGGCGAAAGGTGTCGTTGGTCTTTAAGTGTCGTACGACTTGGCTAATAATATCGTCAAAATCATAAAGATGATTGGCGCGCTTATACTCATGAAAATCAATTGCCAACTGCTCGATAATGGGAATGTGTACAGCGATATCAGGATAATTACTTTCGATTAAGTCGCGGATATGAATGCGTCTATTTCTAGAAGTAGAGATAATGTTTCGCAAGGTCTTTTTACGCGGAAAGGCTTGGCTTTTGGTTTGCGCAGGATACTTTTTTTCCTTATGAATTAAATCGATGGCGTCTTCACTATCACCTGTATCCAAGATAGTAAAGCGCGGATTAATACCAAGTAGCCCTGAGTACTGACGCAATAGCATATTGCAGAATGAATGAAAAGTGCCACTGGTGATATCGTTTAACGCTTTACTGGTCGGTAGTCTGTCTTTTGCCAGGTCATCGTCTGATAACGTATCAGCCAATAAAACTTTGGCGCGACTTTTTATCTCATTTGCTGCTTTACGGGTAAAAGTCAGTAGCAAGATACTTTTGGGGTTCACCCCATTTTCTAACAAATAGCTGGTGCGATAGGTCAAGGTTTTGGTCTTACCAGAGCCAGCACCAGCGATGACCAATACTTTCCCTTCAATAGTAGTGGCTGCTAGCAATTGATCAGGGTTTAGCTCACTGGCGTAGTCTACTTTCAACCCTAACTCACCACTCAATCTTTGCTTCAGCAGCTCAATATTTGCATCGTCATCGGCATCGATTAGGTTTGCCTCTAGCTTTTTAATCGCCTTTTTCAAGCGCGTAAGCTTAGGTTGTATCTCCGCAAAATTCTGCGGATAGTTATAGCTTTGCGTGTCAAAAATCGTAGTAGTCATTATACAATATGGCCTTAAATTTCAGTCAAAAGCTGTCTAAACAAAAAACAAGTTTAATTAACAGGTTAACTCTAAATCATCTCGACACTCTATAAAAAAACCTATCACCACTTTTCATAAGGCTTTGCAACGATATGAAAAGTAGTGACAGGTTATAAGTATCCGATAGCTCTTATGTTGTACCTTGTTAGCTTAGGTCACATAAAACTTAAGCCAAACGACATTTATTTGAGCAATGATTTAACGTCCTAGTACAGCACGCGGATCAATAGGGTTACCATTTAGACGTACTTGAAACTGTAGGGCTATTTGATTGGTCTGGCCACTACTACCCATCCTGGCAATACGTTGACCACGTTGTACCGCTTCGCCTTCTTTAACCAATAATTGGCTATTATGCGCATAAGCGGTAATGTAATCACCGCTATGACGAATCATAATAAGATTGCCATACTCGGTTAGCCCATCACCCGCGTATAGTACCGTTCCACTTTGACTGGCGAGCACTGGATCACCTTCTCTACCGGCAAACCACATGCCCATGTTGCCAGATGCAGCATCAAAATTACGAAGGACTTGATTACGACTAGGATACTCGTAGCCAGCGGTCGAATTGGCAGTTACTTCATAAACAGGTGCCGAGCCTGTCGTAGGCGGCGGTGTCGTAGGCGTAGTGGCAACGTTATAGTTGTTGTTACTAGCAGGACGTGTGGGCGCGCTTTGTTCACCATGCCAAAGCTTGAGCCATTGGCCACTATAGATAGTATACTTGCTATCAAGGCCGTTCAGCGCTCCGATTTGACGATAATTTAAGCGATAACGTGAAGCAATCTGGCTAACCGTATCGCCACGTTTTACAAGGTGATAGTTGGGGACACCTTGACTATTGGTAATAATCTTAGGGGCTGGTCGTGCAGAATTTTGATAGGTCGGCTTAGTTGCACAGCCTGTCATCGCAACCGCTAGTGTTCCGACTAAGGCTACAGTCGCTAGCTGCGACCCAGAAATAAGCTTTTTCATACAAGGTTTCCTATTCTTTATAGTGCTCACGTTCTTTGTAGTACTCACAATTATATAGTGCTCACGATTATCGTGTTGTTATCTTTACTGTTTATAAAATTATGCCGCCGCTATTATAACCATAATACGACCCTATTTATAGAACTTGACTTTAATTATAAAAATAGCGTCTGTTTCATCACCCTTCAATTACAAGGATGAATTACAATGCCAAAGTCGAAAACTTACTGAGGGTAGACGCTGGTGTATGATGTAAGCGAACTGGAGATAAACTAATATAACCTGCTGCTACCGCCAGCTCATCTGTATCAATCACCAAATTATCGTTGTTACCGTTGTTATCGGCTCTAGGCTGACATAGTCGCTCAGGACTGCCACTTATAGAGTCATCAATAGGCGTATTAATATTGGCGTCCATATGCTCTGTGGTTGGCAAATTCTGGCATTTTTTTAAACATAACCAATAAGCATCGCGGCCGCGTGGATCAACCATATGATGTACAGGTTTTTCTATTAGGCTATGAGCTAAGCGTGTGATTTTGCGTCCTTTTATACCCTCAGCCGTATTTACATTAGGAATATTAATATTGAGTACGTGATAAGGCAAACGTTTGAGCTCCTCCAATAAAAGCGTTTTGGTCAATATTTTGACGATCTCGGTTGCGGCCATTTCATAATGGCTGGTTTGATCCTGTCCATTGCCTTTAATCCTATGACCCACCAATGAAGTTGCAATCGCCGGTATACCAAAAAGCTGAGCGGTCAAAGCCGCACCAAAAGTACCCGAAAACAAGACGTCTTGCCCTAGGTTTGCGCCTGAATTAATACCCGTGATCACGCAGTCAAACTGAGTGTTAGGATAAAGCTCGTGTAGCGCAAGATAGACACAGTCAGCAGGTGAACCATTAACCGCAACGAACCCTGATGGTAATATATGAGGATACAAGGGCTGAGAAATATGAAGCGAGCTGGCACTACCGCTCTGCTCTTCATGGGGTGCAACGACCACAACGTCTCCAATCTGGCAGAGGGCTTGGTATAACGCCAACAACCCTGGCGCATGTACTCCATCATCATTACTAATCAAAAACTTCATGGCAGCTCAATATAGTGATATCTCATTTTCTGGCAACAGACTTAAATATCGTAACCGATTGCTAATAACCTATAGTCATCTATCTCATAGATAGTAGCGTTTAAGAACAAGCATCTTAAAGCAGCATTTTGAGGAAAAAGATAACTTTTGTATGCCTTTATTTAGCAGATAAATGCAGATATAGAAGGTAAAAAACGAAAACCTAGCGGTAATACAATATGGTTTAAAATATATTTATAAGCGTAGTAGTAGTTGCATAAAGTAAGTCTACATTCATCGAACTATTATACGATATAGAAAGAGATTATACCCTAACTAAGCATCGGCACAAATAAACCTTTCACTCATTGTCTTAAAATCAAGTATAATCAAACAGTTGTGGCTACATTTGCAAAAACCTATTGATATTTTTAACCTTATAAAATTCGCTTTTGCGGATGTGTATATCAACACTAGTTGGTCACCTCTTCACCTATTTTTTTCGTTACAATAGGCAACAATGAACAACAATAGACTGTTATCTATTAAGGCTTATGTAACTTAGGGACAGATGCTACTGATATGTTGCTAACGATCGACTCTAGGTCACAATATATCTACACATAAGTCAATATTTTATGTGACTTTTATTTTTTTTCCCATTACCATAACACCATTAAATAACGTAAAGCGAGTGTGATACCGAATGAAGAATCAATCGATATTATCTATAATTTCTATAACGACAAGAATAGTTTCAAGAACAGCTTCAAGGATTGGCATTATCGGCTTGATAGCTTCTGCTTCATTGTTAGCTCAAACATCCAACGCAGCTAGTAATAATGTGTCTACCATTCCTCTAGATATGTCTGGCGTAAGTATTACTAAACATGAAATTGCTGTCATGCAGGTACTGTCTGAAATTTGCCCACCGATGTTAAATAAAAGACAAAGACAACGTTTTTATAAATCTTACAATATACAACTGCATGAGCTTATGCCGTCTTTAGAAGATCCGAAGGCTGCAATACAGTATTTGTCAACGCAGCAAGATTATCGTCAAATCTTACAAAGTATACGTAGCTGGACACTGGGGTTCTCAAAACAAGAAAATAAAGCCTTGTGTGAAGATTTAGCAAACGCGCAATACTAACGGCTGACTTGTCACAACATACTCTGACTAAGCGATTAACCATATAAATATAAAAGCATCAGTCAGTATCCAACACCTCCTGCCCAAACAATTTTTATATCCTAAGTTTGCTCCTTTCATCCTAAAAACGAAGCGTGAAAGGAGCAAACTATTTGCGTACTATAATAGATACCAAATAAAAGAGCACCTTTTACTATGATGCAAAACTGCTTAAATAGACTCTTTTTTTTGTCATAAACAAAACCTGTAGCATGGCCTTGATGGCGACTACGGCAAACCTTTTTTAGGCTGGCTTCCTCCATATTGTCAATGTCTTTTTTATCGTATTTATTGTTTCCCCATTGGTAAGCATTTTGCTAATATAAGGCCTTAATTTTATGTCAATCGTCATCTATAGATGCTTTTATGAGTATAGCTGGCGATAGACGCATTGGGTTTCATGATGTGGTGTAACAATCTATGACAGTAAAGCATGTAAAAAAACAGCTGGTACAACTAATCGTTGGCGTCAGCTTATCTTTGAGTACAGTAATTGCCAATGCTGCTATTCAATCTCCAGAGATGGACAATACCGCCTATGTATTGATGGACTATAATACTGGTGAGATATTAGCGCAAAAAAATGCCAACCAGCCTCTTCCGCCAGCCTCACTAACCAAAATGATGACCAGCTATATCATTGAGCAACGTCTAAGCTCAGGTGACTTGACCGAAGATGAACAAGTGCTAATGAGCAAGAATGCATGGTGCCGTGGTAGTAGCAGTCAGTCTTGTATGTATGTGCCAGTAAATAAAACTGCCAGTGTCATTGATATGCTACGCGGTATCATTATTCAATCAGGCAACGACGCCTCAAAAGCAATGGCCGAACATATTGCAGGTAGCGAAACTTCATTTGCAATATTGATGAATGAGCAAGCTAAAAAGCTGGGTATGGATAACACAAATTTTGTGAATGCAACAGGTATGCCTGATGAGGGGCACCAAGCCTCAGCACTTGATTTGGCAAAGCTTGCTCGCGCCATTGTAAAAAACAGTGGTGAATACTATGATATCTATGCTGAAAAAGAGTTTACCTATAACGGTATTACTCAAGGCAATCGTAACGCGCTACTGGCCACAGATCCTACAGTAGATGGTCTAAAAACTGGACATACTGATGCAGCAGGCTACTGCTTGGTCGCCTCAAGTAATCGTGATGATATGCGTCTGATTTCTGTCATTATGGGGACTGAAAGTCCACAAGCACGGGCTGATCAATCGCGAGAGCTTCTTAACTGGGGCTTTGGTCATTTTACTACAGTGACAAAAGCACCGTCTAATCAGTTTGTCAGTAAGTTACCAGTATGGTTTGGAGAGGCCGACGAGATAGAGCTGACAACAGGTGATACTCTACAAGTCTTAACCAGTAAAACACAAAAAAATAAGATTACTACAGTCGTTGATATCCCTGAAAGTATAGAAGCGCCTGTCAAAAAAGGTCAACAGATTGGTAAAATGTTGGCAGTCATTGATGGCAAGGCAGTGGCCTCAGTGCCTATTGTAGCCACCACTGATATCGAACAGTCAGGCTTTGTGAACCGGATGTGGCAGCATGTTGTACGCTGGGCACAGAACCTATTTTAAACTTACTAGAATAGTAATTGCTCCCTCATCTTAGATGAGCAGTAAATAAAAAAAGACGCTCTCATTTGGCGTCTTTTTTTATTTATGTGATATCTATTGGTTTAACATGTCACACCAAATACCTATTAAACCTTGTTAATTAACATTCTCATAGTAGTAAGTAGGTTATACCACCCATTTCTTCAAAAGAGCAGTCAGCAGTTTGGCATCTTGTACAGCACTGTGACAATAGTCTATACCCGCAGCTTTTAGATCATATTCAAAGCTTTCTACGTATTGCTCTTTGTGGAGTGGGTACCAGTAAACCAATAGCGAGCGATAAGTTGTTTCTCGCTCTCGAATGTGCTTGGTCAACTGAACGACTTGTTCAGGCAATACCTCTTCTGCAAACATGATGACGTTTACTTTCACTTTTGAGATATAATCCATCATTGATTGTCCATTACGCTGAGAGCTGACATGAGCGCCAAGTCGTCCCAGCATCTCTACCATCGAGCTGATCTCATCATGATGATAGTACACAACATTAATGTCCTTTAAGAGGTATTCATACTGTGTCTGACTCTTATAACGCAGTGGCATTGTAACGATGAATTTACTGCCTACACCAACCTCACTATCCACCTCGATTGATGCACCCAAAAGCTGACCAATTTGCTTGATGACTGACAGCCCTATTCCCACGCCTTCGTTCTCGCGAGTAACTGACGAATCAACTTGAAAGAATGGGGTAAATATATCCTCTAGATGACTTGTACTAATGCCAATACCTGTATCAATAACTTTAACTTGCCAGCGAATACTTTCATTAAAATGCGTCAGTTGAGAGTCAATAATAACTCGTCCGGTATGAGTAAATTTTATCGCATTGTCTACTAATGTGGTCAAGATCTGTTGAATCTTACTTATGTCTCCTTCTAGAGTATACTCAACATGATGAACACGGCTAATAAGCTCTAGGTTTTTTTGTCTAACAGCTGGCTCGAACTTCTCTATCAGATCAGCAATCATCTTTAATGGGTTAAATTCACTTAAACTGACTACCATTTGGCCTTTTTCTATTCTATTTAACTGTATGATTTGCTCAAGAGTCAGCTCTAAATGATGACTACCCTTATGAATAATAGCCAACGTATCTTTTTGTTCATCATTAAGATACTGATTATCCAACAGCTGTAACCCCCCTGTAATGGCATTAAGGGAGGTTTTTAGCTCATGAGTAATCATGTTTTGAAAGTTTGATCGCTGCATGTCAAGGGACAAGTCTTTATTATGAAGCTGCTGCTCAAAATCTGCTAAATCGAGGTAATCTTGCTGTGCCACTCTTAAGCGCTCAAATAGAATGATAAAAGATTCTTTTATACGTATAAGCTCTTCAAACTCAAAACGCTGTTGAATGGTGGGTAGCTGTTCAAGCTCAGGGTCATTAGCTGCTATCTCGCATACCTTTGCAAGCTCGACAATATCTTTGGTTGGCCAGTTGAGTTTACGTAGAATATACCAAACAACAAAAATCGCTAAAATGGTAGTTGCAAACCATGACAACAGGTTGATTCGTACCCAGTACCAACGTAGTTGGTTCATATCTAACGTAATATTAATATAGCCAACCAATGTATTGCGCGCGGCTAACGGAGTGGTCATTTTTGGAGTATCTCTAACACTAATAGGTGAGGTATTAGCAATACGTTGAGAAGAATTGGCGCGCTGGATACTACTGCCGGTAAGGTAACGACTGGTAACAGGATAGTTGAAGCTGACTGTATCAGCAAACCAAGCATTATACCAATTATTACCTACACTATTAATATTGCCTTGACTCAATGAATCAATAGGTTGATCAGTTGAATAAAATAAGATGCTTTGTAAGCTAGGATCATTGTCCAGCAATATACTCACTTGTCGAGCAACCAAGTTAGCGCCATCAGGGGTTGAGGCACTATTTGACAACATTTCGCCCAACTGCTGAACATGTAAACGTTTTTGTTGATAGTTATGGACAAAGGTATAAACAAAAGACAATAAAAATCCTGCAAAAACTGCCACGACGATAGCTTGTAAGATAGAATAACGAATAATCGTGGGTATGTTTCTAGAAGAACTTATACTCATGTCAATCAATTCATGATGGCTTTGACTTATAATACCTCATAAGTATGTATTTTGTTTATTTTACGATAAACGGCAACCTTATAAAAAAACCAACAGCATTTATCAGTAGTTTTTTGATATTTAATTTAAAGACTTCCATTGTAGAAGTCTTTAAAGGTCTCAACTATTGTTTTTTATCCGTTTTTCTATGACTTTTTGAATATTTTGGCTTACGATTGCGTTGACGCTGTAGCAATTGCTGAGCTTTGGCTTTAGTTGGCGTGTCACTCTTATTAGCATAAGGGTTTTCATTGAGCTTAAAGACGACATTAAGCGGTGTACCTTCAAGCTTAAACACTTGGCGAAACTGGTTTTCAAGATAACGCTGGTAGCTTTTAGGCAACGACCCTGTTTGATTACCATGAACAACGATAACGGGCGGGTTATGACCACCAATGTGAGCGTAACGCAGTTTGATACGGCGACCACCAACAGTTGGTGGCGGGTTTGCAATGACTGCATCTTGCAATATTTGTGTTAAGCGGTTGGTAGATACCTCAAACATCGAGGACTGATAGGCGCGTAAAATAGAAGGATACAGATTCCCGACACCAGTACCATGCAGCGCAGAGATTAAATGCACTTTTACGTAGGGTATAAAGTTAAAACGACGCTCCATCTCAATTTTGATATAGTCTTTTTGTTCGTGCGTCAGCCCATCCCATTTATTAATCGCAACGACTAATGCTCGACCTGCATCAAGTGCATAACCGATCATATGAAGGTCTTGATCGACGATACCTTCTTGTGCATCGATCACGATGACAGTAACATTAGAGTCTTCAATCGCTTGCAAAGTTTTGATGACGGAGAATTTTTCTACTTTTTCATCGATACGGCCGCGGCGGCGTACACCAGCAGTATCAATCAATACATAATTTTTGCCATCACGTTTATAAGGAATATAGATACTATCACGTGTGGTACCAGGCATATCAAAGACGACGACTCGGTTTTCACCCAATAGACGGTTAACCAAAGTCGATTTACCTACGTTTGGACGCCCAATGATAGCCAGTTTAAGACCATCCGGCTCTCCTGTATCGACATCTTCTGGCATATCGGCAGTGATAACTTCTAGTAAGTTACCGACACCGCGACCATGACTGGCAGCCATTGGATAAGGCTCGCCTAACCCTAATGCATAAAATTCTGCAGAGGCCGAATCATGCGTGCCATCGACTTTGTTGGCGACAACATATACAGGCTTACCTAGGGTATGTAAAAACTTACCAATTTCTGCATCAGCGCCGATCATACCAGCACGTGCATCAACCACAAATACGATGATGTCAGCTTCATGAATTGCCGTATGCGACTGCTCAGACATATAATCATCAATATCGCCTCTGCCATCATCGGCCTCACCGATACCGCCAGTATCTACTACGATAAACGATTTGCCCTCATAGGTAGCATCACCGTATTGACGATCACGAGTCAAACCGGATAGATCCGCAACCAAAGCCTGACGACTTTTAGTAAACTGATTAAATAAAGTAGATTTACCTACATTGGGGCGACCAATTAGCGCGACCACGGGCTTGATACTCATGCGTTACTCTCAATAATGGTCAGTAATAACAACAAATAGGTGTCATATGACCGCAAACTTAAATGAATGATGAAGACAAAGAACCTATTATAAAAGATAATAGTCTTTTAATGGGATAGATGATGGATTAATAGAAAAAACAGCACATTAATTGTAAATAATTGCCCTTATCATAAAGGCGCATAGATTACGCTAAACGCGCTATTTGTACAAGGCATTAAACGCTGACAAAGCAGCGTTTAAACGTCATAGCATAGCCTTATTGCTTAATATCTTTATCAAAGATTATTATTTAATAAGGCCTTTTAATGGCATAAAAGTCAGCCAAAGTAGCACCATATATTGCTACTTAACGAGCCAATTGCCATATGGCTACTTGCCCAGAAGTACTTTGCGTCATTAAGCGGTTACCCTGCACTTGTAGATCGGTCAACGCACCCTTAGTTTGTACTCGGCTTACGATATCGCCGTTTGCAGGATTAAACAAATGCACGACGCCCTCAAGATCACCAACAGCGATGTAATTGCCAATCATCACAGGATTCGTCAAGTCACGATAAGCAAGCGCTTCACTCTCCCACAACACATTACCATTATTACGGTCGTAAGCGACAACTTTACCTTCTAAACTGGTGGCAATGATTTGCTGATCATTTACGGCAAGTGATTTTAAGCTTGCCAATTCATTCACGAACATGACTTGGCGCGATGTTAAATCAATCCCTAGCAATTGACCGCTGTAACTGATCGCATATAGCTGATTATTGTCGACAACAGGCATACCGTCAACATCGCTCATGCGCTCAACTTCGCTGCTGCCAGCACCGACACCAACACGTCTTGACCACTGCGGCAAGCCATTATCAAGCGTAATAGCATGAAGGCGACCATCAGCAGTAGCAAGTAATGCTGTTTTGTCATCTAATAGTGTTGGCGCTGCACTACCGCGTACGCTAATAGCTGGTACTTGAGTGGCAAATTGCCAGATTGACTGACCTGTTTGTAAAGATAAACCGTGTAAGAAGCCATCATTGGCAGATAAAACGACTCGATTGTTGCTAACCAGCGCAGGCGTCAGCACTGAACCTGACAGCTGTTTTTGCCAACGCTTAGCACCAGTTGTGCTATCAAAAGCCATTACCAAACCACTGCGTGTACTCACAATAGCAGTCTGACTTAATGAATCTATCGTTACACCACCAGTAATTTGCTCATCAACGTTGATGGACCATAAGCGCTGACCTGCGTTATCAAAACCTGTCAACTCGCCACCACGTGATGCTGTAACAGTTTGCCCATTACTATAACCAACTTGTAAGGCAAGCGGGTCTTTTTTACTGACTTTCTTGTTACCAACGTCGACGCTAAATATTGGCTGCAGGACGCTAACAGGTTGTGCAATTTGTACCAATTCGACTGGATCGTTTACCACCGGCTTAATACCGCGATTACAACCAACAACAGCAGTCGTCATCAGCGCCAAAGCCGCCACGTTCATGACAGTCGACTTCATGGTCTTATTTTTGGTTTTTTTGCTGAAGCGATTAGATAGGGTCATTGTCTGCTCTCATTACGAATAAATTAACTATCGGTCAACGGACTATGCTATTGGCTTAAAAAGCTGTCATAGGTAGCATTATCATTGTCTACGATATACATTATTGTTGATTATAATACGGATTTACTGCGCTGCTTGGTCAGAATCGTTACTATTGTTAACGCTACTCTGAATATCTGCACTGGCATTTTGCGCTGCTGTTGGTTCTGGTATGGCAGCTGCTTGAATAAGACTAGCAGGTTCATCGATGGGTTCAGGTACAATACCCAGACTCTCCATTTTTAATGCCAATACTGCTCTAGTTTCTTGACGTTTACCAATCAGGCTCCAAGCATTAGTATAGGCTTTAATAGCAGCATCTTCATCATTTTTTGCTAAATAAATATCACCTAGTAACTCTTGTTGGCTTGCCTCAAATGAGCTTGGCATATCATTATTAGCTTCTGATAGTGCAGCATCTGTGTCCCCTGCTGACAACAATGTTTCAGCGTAGCGTAAACGCGTAATCGCATTTAAACCTGCATCTCCTAGATCTATGGCCAATGCCTTTTCTAAGGTCTCAGTCGCACCCGCGAAATCATCGCTATCGACTTGTTGGCGAGCTTTGATCATTAAAGCTTGCCAGGCGTAAACCGACTTACCATGCGTACTGACTAATGCATCGATGTCTTTATTTAGCTGGGCACGACTAGCAGCAAGTGCCGTGGATGCTTCAGCCTCTAGATCTGGGTTCTGTGCTGCCAGACTTACTTCTTCATTAAGTCTTTGGATATCAGCATATTGATCAGCGGCTACGGTATCTACCCGTGCGTGATTCTCTTGCCAATATGTCCAGCCAAAATAACCGGCTAAGGCCAATAAAATAGCTGTCAGAATGTAGCTACCATACTGCTTGAGCGCTTGCATAGAGTTGTCTGTATTAGGCGACTGGGTATTTTGAGCCATGTTTATTTACCTGATAAAATCTAGTTGCTAAAATCTAATTGCTGAGCAGCGAGTGAGCGTTGGTCATTCTACCAGACGCTACTACTAACATAACTACAGACGTGTAAAGTTCTTTGTGCTCGCTAGCCAATCTTGGGCAACTGACTGCTGTTCGCCCGTCTGCATGTCTTTAATACTGATTGTATTATCGTCAAGCTCTTGTTGTGCAATTATAACTGTCAAAGCTGCACCAGATTTATCTGCTTTTTTCATTTGTGCTTTCATACTGGTTGCACTCGCCATCTTAATTCGCAAATCTGGACGGCTATAACGTAACTGCTGCGCATAGTTGATACCAAACCCATAGACTTCTGGCTGCGCAACGACAAAGACGTCACAGACTGACGCATCTGGCATAGGAGCTACCGCTTCAATAAGTAGCAATAAACGCTCAAGACCCATTGCAAAACCAACGGCAGGCTCAGACTTAACTGGTTTGTCGTCACGTGTGCCGACAGACTTTAGCTGTCCAATCAGGCCATCATAGCGCCCACCAGCACAGACAGTTGCTTGACTACCAAGCTTATCAGTGACCCATTCAAAAACCGTTTTATTATAATAATCAAGACCGCGAACTAAGTGCGGATTGATTTCGTAATCTATACCAAGCGTCGTCAGGTACGTTTGAACTTGCTCAAAATGGACCTTACTTTCTATCCCTAAGAAGTCAGCAAGCTTGGGTGCATGAGTAAGCAGTGCTTGGGTACTTGGCTCTTTACTGTCCAAAATCCGTAGCGGATTGGTAGTCAAACGGCGCTTACTGTCCTCATCAAGCTGATCTTGCTTGTCCGTTAAGTAGGCAACTAGAGCATCTCGGTAGGCACGGCGCTCATCGATTTCGCCCAAGCTGTTTAATTGCAGACGCATCTCATCTTTGAGACCCAGCTCTTGCCACATTAGATGGGTCATTGCAATCAGCTCAGCATCAGCATCTGGCAACGCGCTACCAAAGCTCTCTACCCCTATCTGATGAAACTGACGGTAGCGTCCTTTTTGCGGGCGCTCATAACGAAACATAGGGCCGATATACCAGAGTTTTGGCGTGTCACCGCGTAGCAAGTTATGCTCAAGCACTGCACGCACTGCCCCTGCTGTACCTTCAGGACGCAAGGTCAGAGGTGTTGGTGGTTCAGACTTATCAGCGAAGCTATACATCTCTTTTTCAACGATATCAGTCGCACCGCCAATAGCACGAGCAAATAGATCAGTCTGCTCAACGATGGGCAGGCGAATATTTTCGTAACCGTAACGAGCCAATACATCTGCCAATACAGCTTCTAGTTGTAGCCACTTTGCTGCCTGTTCTGGCAGAATGTCATTAAACCCTTTAATAGCTTTGATCATGATTCGGTCATATCCTCAAATATTATAACGACTGTCTCTATTGTTATTATCGTTACTACTAGCACTTAGATGCTTACTAATGATTTACTACTCACAGACTCAGGGCGATGAATAGTTGCATCATCTATTTAACTCTAATAATTTCATTTTCACGTGACTTTTCCAGCTCGCTTGCATGAGCACGTACCATACTCTCAATCTCATCAACCAGATTATTGGTATCGATAAGATGACTTTTTTCACCCATGCGGTATACCAGGGATTTGGGAGCTGCGCCTACGATACCGATGTCAGACTCTTTTGCCTCTCCTGGACCGTTCACTTTACAACCAATCACCGATAGATTCATGGGCTCACGCACATCTTCTAAACGAGCTTCTAACGCAGTCATTACCTTAATCACGTCAAACTCTTGACGAGAGCAGCTTGGGCATGCGATGAAGTTTACACCATTAGAACGAATATTGAGTGATTTTAAGATATCAAAACCGATTTTGATCTCTTCTTCTGGTTCTGCTGCCAAAGAGATACGAATGGTATCACCGATACCATCTAATAATAAACCGCCAAGCGCGATTGCAGATTTGACGGCGCCAGTACGATATACCCCAGCTTCAGTGACACCAAGATGTAGCGGATTGTCAATTTGTGCCGATATTAAGCGATACGCATCCAAAGTTAAAAACACATTACTCGCTTTGACAGACACTTTATATTGATCAAAGTTTAAACGTTCTAATATATCGATATGACGCATCGCTGACTCAAGCATCGCCTCGCCCGTCGGCTCAGTATATTTACGCTGAATGTCCTTTTCTAAAGATCCAGCGTTCACCCCAATGCGAATTGGAATATTATGATGTTTAGCACAGGCCACAACTTCACGCACTTTAGCATCGCTACCGATGTTGCCTGGATTAATTCGCAGACAGTCCGCCCCTGCTTCAGCAACTGCTAGTGCAATCTTGTGATCAAAATGCACATCAGCAACCAAAGGTACGCTCACCAGTTTACGAATCTTACCAAACGCTTCAACTGTCTCCATCGTTGGAGTCGAGACGCGCATGAAGTCAGCACCAGCATCAACGCAGCGTTCAATTTGAGCGACTGTTGCGGCTATATCACAAGTGTCTGTGTTGGTCATGCTTTGCACACTAATCGGTGCATCGCCGCCAATCGCGACATCACCGACATAGATCTTTTTGGTAGGACGGCGAGTAATAGGCGATGACGTGGACATAAAGAATCCTTTAATGAGAACAAAAGATAAAAAATATAAGCAATCTTAAAGCGGCCATAACATTACTATGACAAGCTGTTAAGCCTGTAACGATCAAATCATTATGGCGCCAACGCAAAGCTTGCTTGTTTATCGGTTGCATACTCATTTAACGCAACCGACTCTTGATTAAGTAATAATTTTACATTGTCAATATTATCAATTTGGATGTTAAATGGCGGCGTACCAAGCAGTTTATAGTTACCACTGGTTTGGCTACCTGACATCAGACTGTTACCAGACGCATCCGTAATATCTACGTTGGTAGTGTCTATGACCTCAACGTCCAATGTGACCGCACTGATATCACTATTACTATCTAAATTAAGTGCTGAACCGGACGCACCCACACTATCTAAACCAGTACTATCATACTGAGTATCAACCGCTGCCCCTTGAGCTTGCTCTGATGCTGACAAGTCTTCGACGGCTGTGGTAGATGTAGCGTTATCTTGACTGGCATTAGTGACCATGCGAAATAAAAACACCGCCAATACAATAAGCCCTATGATTGCAAGAATCAACAACGGGTTAAAGCGGATGCGGCTACGACTATCACGTTGTAAGGTTCCCATCGGGCGCAGCGGTGTATCAATGTTACTCACCGACTGCGCTCTCATCTCATCTGGATACGCTGCATCGAAGCTTGTCGCGATTTTTGTGGGATCCAACTGCAAAAATTTTGCATAGTTAATGACAAAACCACGCGCAAAGGTAACTTGCGGTAAAGCGGCAAAATCCTCTTCTTCTAGTGCTTGTAAATGACGCTCTAAGATGAATAATTCACTGGCGGCTTCTTTTAAACTGATCTGCTTACTTTTACGGGCTTGCTGCAGCGTGGCACCAAATGATCCCTGAGCGTTAGACTGATGATTTGATGATGGGTTGTTCATTTCCATGATGCCTCTGGATTGTTAAGCCAAGTCTTAAGTTGTTTTGCTTCATCACTTAATGGATAAGCAGATAATAGCTGTTGTGCTAATCGTTGACGCGTGGTTCTATCATTTTGAACGGCGGCAAGCTTAATACCTTGTAAAAGCAATCGCGGACTAACACCCTGACCTTGTACGAGCAATAAGGTTTCATCATAAAGCCGTTGTGCTTGCTGTACACGCTGCTGCTCAAGCAACAAATCGACCAGCTCAATATGAGCGATCAAGCTATTACGATTACCATCTAACGCTCGCAAAAACGCTTTGGCCGCCGCTGGATGGTTATTCAACTGTAGGTAAGTGCGCCCTAGGTTCTCAAGTGCACCAATACGTCCTTCATAACCAAGTGCTGCACCTGCAATCTCAAACTGCTCTGCCGCCTCGCTATAACGCTTCATCTGCGATAAATAGACACCGTAGTTGTTACGCACTTGATCAAAATCCTTGTCAAGCGAGATGGCTTTTTTAAAGTATTGATCGGCCTTTTCAAGATTAAGGCGGCTGCCCTCTTGTTGCAACAAAACGCCCATCATATCATAGGCTGGCGCGTATCGGCTATCAGCAGCAAAAGCTTTTTCAAGTTGACGCTGCGCGGTATCAAGCTCGTTTTTACGAATGTATTGCGCGGCAAGCGATGTACGTACGCGAGCGATCTCCTGCTTGTCAAGATTACGAATATCGCTTGGCTGAGTAGACGTTTGATAACGCGTACTTCCAGTTAAGCCATCTGTTGGTGTACTTTGGCAACCCGCTAGTAATAAGGTAGCGATTGCACTAGCTATCAGCCGATTTTTTAGGCTCCCAAACTTTAGGTTACTAGACTCAGGATTACCAGAGATAGTATAGTTTGTTTTTTGATAAGCACTCGCTACTGAGGACTCCTTCATTATTAAAGATGTTTTACGCTGAGTCTTAAATTGACAAAAATATTCAAACATTATCATAGCCGCCATTATAAAACTGAGTTTTAGTACTGTAAATTTAATACTAGAGTTCCAATGAGCCATTAGTTTAATGGATTTAAACCCCTTAAGTACAATTTAGTTACCATGACTGCATTTTTATGGTTATAAATATTATTTACTAAAACCAATAGGAACGTAACCCTATCTGTTTCTTGTCTTAGACTGAGCCACTATTGCTGTCACTCCGTCACTCATTAGACAGCAGCGTTACCCTTAGCATCGCGGTCTTTAATGCTTTGTTGCCATGCCGCTGACCGTCTGGTTCGATCGGCGACTTGTCCAACCAATTGACCACAGGCTGCATCAATATCATCACCGCGCGTTTGGCGAATGGTGCAAACAAAACCTGCTTCGCTCAAAATATTACTAAACGCATGAATGCGATTGTTACTTGATTTATCGTAAGGGGCATGCGGGAATGGATTGAACGGTATCAGGTTTATTTTACTTGGCAAACCATCAAGTAATGCAACCAACTGCTCAGCGTGCTCATTGCTGTCATTGACGCCATCTAACATGACGTATTCAATCGTGACATGTTTTTTGTGGCGCGGATTGACGTCATAGACATAATTTTTTGCCGCAGCGATCAACTCGCTTAATGGATATTTTTTATTAATTGGTACCAACTCATTACGTAATTCATCGTTGGGTGCATGCAGTGAAATGGCTAAAGCCACATCAATATCCTTCGCTAACTGATACATCTTTGGCACCACACCTGACGTCGATAAAGTGACTCGGCGTTTGGATAAACCATAAGCATGATCACTAAGCATAATCTCCATCGAGCTGACCACTGGTTTATAATTCAATAATGGCTCACCCATGCCCATCATGACAACGTTGGTCACGTTGTTCTCCCATAAGCTATGATCGACGTTTTCTAAGCTGTCGTTTTCGTCTGCCATATAAGAAGCGTTGGCGACCCACAACTGCCCGATAATCTCAGCGACGCTCAAATCACGCTCAAAGCCTTGCTTACCTGTACTACAAAAACTACAGTCCAATGCACAGCCGACTTGTGAAGACACACACAACGTTTTACGGCCATTTGCTTTACTATCATCTGCTGGGATTAGCACCGTCTCAACCAATGAGCCCCCAGTGACCTCAAACACCCATTTACGGGTACCATCATCACTATATTGACGATGGATAACCTTTGGCGGGGTTACGCAGGCGTGCATAGACAACTTGTCGCGCAACGACTTACTTAGATTGGTCATCTGCTCAAAATCAGTCACCCCGTGCTGATAAATCCACTTAATCACTTGAGTGGCACGAAATGGTTTTTCACCGATGCTCTTAAAGTAATCAGCGAGCTGTGCTTGCGTCATACCTAATAGATTGGTTTTTGCCTGCGCTTCATCTACCAACTTAATGCTATTAGTAAGCTTAGTAGGCACATGCTGAGTAGGAGCTTGAATCGTTGACATAATAAGTAACCTTTTGGCCTAAGCCATGAGCGTAGTAATACAATTAAGTGCTGCATTGAGCAATCCGCTATGAGCGCAAACTTTGTCAGTTATAAAATACAAATGATTATCTACAGCGACAATGTACTGATAAGGGATTGATAACGCTAATTAAATGATTGAAAATTAATAATGAGGGACATAATAATAAATTTCAACAAAAACAACCGATAAGCTTGAGCATAGACTGATTAATAATAGCATATTCAACAAAATACAAAAAAGTTCAGTAGTAGCGCAAACGGCTTATACCCAGTTGAGTATAAGCCGTCCTTACAATACTAATGATTAACGCTCAATATCATAAGCGGATATTAATAATAATTATTAGCGCGTACGTGCACAAACTTCATCATCGCTGAAGAAGTAGCTGATTTCACGTGCGGCTGACTCTGCTGAATCTGAACCATGTACTGCGTTTTCGTCAATGCTGCTAGCGAAGTCAGCACGGATAGTGCCTTCAGCAGCTTCTTTTGGGTTGGTTGCACCCATGATTTCGCGGTGCTTAGCGATAGCATTTTCGCCTTCTAATACTGATACCAATACTGGACCTGACATCATGAATGACTTTAGGTCATTGTAAAATGGACGCTCAGCATGCTCAGCGTAGAAGCCGCCTGCTTTTTCATCATCAAGTTGCAACATTTTTGCAGCAACGATTTTTAGACCGTTTTTTTCAAAGCGGCTGTAGATTTCGCCGATATTGTTGTTACCAACTGCGTCAGGTTTGATGATAGATAAAGTACGTTCGTTAGCCATGAGAAGCTCCTAATAGAATTATAAAGGTAAGGGTTTGAATCGTTTATTATCACTATAATACTCAGGCATTTCAGATTTACCAATTCGTATATCTGAGCCTCGACATGTGATTGTTGCCTATTATAATGATTGGCGCTATAAATGATAGGATTAATTATGATACCAGCTTACTTAAACGTAAATTTTGCATTACTAAAAGTTAAGAGGTACATACTATATATTGTATATTTACCAGTATTATTAATCTTTATAAAAAACCCTAATGCTAGCTCTTAGCTGGACATTAGGGTTTTGTCATTCAATAGTTTGTTCTATTTATCTACGCATCATACGGATCACGCAATACGATGGTCTCTTCGCGATCAGGACCCGTTGAGATGATATCAACTGGGCAGCCAATCAACGCTTCGATACGCTTGATGTATTTTTTAGCATTTTCTGGCAAGTCATCATAGTTGGTAATACCGACAGTAGATTCGCTCCAACCTTCTAGCGTCTCATACTTTGGTGTTACTGATTCATAAAACTCAGCATCATGCGCGCCTGCGCATTCAGTCTCTGGTAATTCATAACCAACACCAATTAATAGCTCTTCTAAACCATCTAATACGTCAAGCTTAGTCAAGCAGATACCTGACATAGAGTTCAGTACAACGGCGCGGCGTAGGGCTTCTGCATCAAACCAACCACAGCGACGTGCACGACCAGTGGTTGCACCAAACTCATGACCAACTTTGGCTAAATGGGCACCGACATCGTCAAATAATTCTGTTGGGAACGGACCACTACCAACACGTGTGGTGTAGGCTTTAGTGATACCAAGTACATAGTCCAAATACAATGGACCAATACCCGTACCAGTAGATACGCCGCCTGCCGTAACACTTGAGCTAGTCACAAACGGATAAGTACCATGATCTATATCAAGCAATGTACCTTGCGCACCTTCAAACATTAAATTCTTGCCAGCCAAACGCAACTGATTAAGGTCTTCAGTGACATCAGTTACCATGCCTTTAATCTCTTCTTTCCACTCTTGGCATAGCTTGAGTGTCTCATCAAAATCAATCGCGTCAACTTTATAATACTGAGTCAGCTGGAAATTATGATATTCGATTAGGTTACGTAGTTTTTCTTCTAGGTCTTCACGGAATAAATCAGCAAGCTTGATCGCACGGCGCGCAACTTTGTCTTCGTATGCAGGACCGATACCGCGACCTGTTGTACCGATTTTACCAGTACCGCGCTTTGCTTCACGAGCTTGATCGAGTGCCACATGATAAGGCATGATAAGTGGGCAGTTAGGTGAAATACGTAGGCGCTCACGTACAGGCACGTTGTTGTTTTCAAGCGCTTTCATCTCTTTTAATAAAGCATCAGGTGCTAGTACAACGCCATTACCAATAAAGCAGGTTACACCTTCACGTAAAATACCTGATGGAATAAGATGCAAGACAGTGGTTTTGCCATCGACAACTAACGTATGACCAGCATTATGGCCACCTTGAAAACGTGCTACTGCTGAGGCTTTTTCGGTAAGTAAATCAACGATTTTACCCTTACCTTCATCACCCCATTGGCTACCTAAAACTACGACATTCTTACCCATAATTAATCCTTACAATGATGTATTAAGGTGCATGGCTTGTTCATTATCAAACAGCCATACGATAACAATTTAAAACTAAACGAAAAATGATGCTTTTTGACGATACTGTCTTTTGATAAACCCATTTTTTAATACAATTATTTTCAATAAAATAGCTTTATTCAACAGCGGTTAATTGCCACTGGTTGTCAACGATACTTAATCGATGCGTGACGTCTTGAGGACAGTCATGCATATCCAGCGGTACAGTGACTCGGTAACCTTGCTGGCGTAAGCTATCAACTTGTTGACGTAGCGTCTGTCTTTGTTCGCTATCCATATTGTTAATTGCAGCATAATCAACGACCACTACCACTGGAGCAGCCAGTTCGACATGTGCTAACAAGCGACTGACATCCATACTAAAACCTGTGGCTTCACGTGGCTGGCTATTTGTTAGGTGACCACCACTTTGCATACCATCGAAACGTCCACCACGTACTAATGGTTGGGTTTCACTGTTGATATAGCCATTAAATACAATACCAGTATGATAGTGATAGCCCGACAGCTCAGTGACATCGATACTGACATTACAATTCCACTGCTCTTGCAGATGGGTTTTTAAGCGCTGTAATTCATCGACTGCGGTAACAATCTCGGTATCTTGTTGTGCGGTATCTGACAGCTTCGCCAATAGCCGTGTCATGTCGTGACCAAAGCGCGCTAAAGCATAAAAATCACTACCCATGGGTAATGTTTGGCAGACGCGCTTTAACTCTGGTAAGTTTTTGTTGGCATATAAATGCATCAATTGCTTAGTGTCACTATCTGATAGCTCAACCAATAAAGCCAACCGTTTAAATATCGCCACATGACCCAAGTCAATGTGCAAAGCTGCACTCATATTTAGGTCATTGACCATCGTAAATAACACATCTATCAATTCAAAATCTGCACTTAGCGATGCACAACCAAATATCTCAGCACCTAACTGCAGTGGCGTACGCGATCCAAACAATCCTGAGGGTAAGGTATGAATGACATCACCTGCATAGCAATAACGCGCAATACCTGCCCCACCATGATGGGCATCGATACGCAAAATCTGCGGTGTAATATCCGCACGCACACCCATCAAACGACCTGTAAGCTGATCGATGATTTTAAAGGTTTGACGTTTAAGATCCTCCGATGCATCACTTAATAATGATTCTGTAAACTCAATCATCGGCGGACAGACTAGCTGATAGCCGTGAGTAATAAGCTGCTGAGTCAACTGATGTCGCAGCACTTCTTGCTTTTGCGCATCTTCAAACAATACATCAACCACACCATCAGGTAGCAGCCAGCTATTGGCAACTTCTGCGGTAAAATTACTGAGATGAAAATTGCTTAAATGTGGCAGATGATTGGGTACGCTACTATCATCAGCATGCTGAGAGGTGGGATTAATTTCAGAACGTGATTGGACGGGTACAGCTGAATAAGAACTGACAGACACAATAAATCCTTGTTTGGCGTATTGCTTACCAAAAAACGCGGCATAGTAAGGTTTTGTTTATGATTACATCAACGATGGCTACTGTATGTTTTTGACACATTTTTAACACGCAACACCATTGGCCCAATTATTTATAAACAAACTAGGTAACTGCAAAAGGGTGAGTAATAAGTATAAGTTAGGATGATAAGACGAGTATCTTTATGCGCTAATTATAGTAAATGATCAGCGCACTTTATGTTTTAGTTTAGCATAGCAACTGGGGTTCGCCTAGTCACAATTCATATCAATACGTTCTATCTAGTCATAAATACATTATTGCATTATGGCGATTTATTCTTAGCCAAAACGATCGTTTATGATCGCTTTCATCCTCTATTAAGTCGTGATGAATGATTTGGTTCACATCTTTTTAATAGACCCATGTTACACTAGCCTATGTTTTAGGCTATTAGTAGACAGGCTATAATTATCTCGAGATAAAGTCGATACATTAGTAGCCACGCACAGCTGGTATAATTTTTTGCTTGCTAAAACTGCAGATATTACAGCAAATTTATTCCAGTTCGTTTACCTACAAAAACCACGACTAACAATATACAAACTACGGTAAAAATTTATCAACTCCCATTCTATACAATCACTTAATTTCGGAGACCTTATGTCATCTGACTACCACCCTAACCCTGCTATTAACCAGACCAATGTATTAGGTACTGCTCTTGCCAGCTGCTGCTTTGATCCTATTACTGGCTATTATCGTAATGGTTTTTGTCATACTGGCAATCATGATGTTGGTCAGCATACCGTTTGTGCCAAGATGACCAGTGAGTTTTTAAACTTTTCATCAAGCCGTGGTAATGACTTAATCACGCCTTTGCCAGAATACAACTTTCCAGGTCTAAAACCTGGTGATTATTGGTGTATCTGTGCGCTACGCTGGGTTGAAGCACTAGATTTCGATATCGCACCAAAATTGAAGCTAGAAGGTTGTCATGAGAGTTTATTAACACTGGTCGATATTGACACTTTAAAACGCTATGCGATATAACATCGACATGGTTTATCGTTGGGCTTTTCTAGGCTGAATTCATTTGGGCCATTTTGAATAGAAAGTAGCCATTTAGATTTTATAAAAGCAACAAGGGAGGGTGTATGGAGCGCAATGACGATCTATCTATTAAGACGAACACCCGCATTACACCTGACTCTAATATTAGTCGTATCTATTCTGATATCAGTGACAGTCATCCCTATCTAAATAGTTATGACAGCTATATCTACGGAGACGTGGATGCCACGGCCGAAGATACCATCGAGACCATGACGGTATACGATCCTGACTCTGAGCGTTATGAAGACATTGATTTGTCTAGTGATGATGAAGTGGTCAACTGCTATGCTTATTCGCGCAAGACAGGCGAGCAACTGAGCCAAGTGGCGCTCAATGACGTCAGTCGTGCGCTTAGCAACAATGGCCAATTTATCTGGCTTGGATTGTATGATCCCAGTTTAGAGACCATGACTAAAGTCCAAAATGCTTTTGACTTACATGAGCTGGCGATTGAAGATGCGTTTGCCGATCATCAGCGCGCCAAAGTCGAAAACTATGACAACGACATGGTATTTGTAGTATTGCGGACTGCAAAATTGGAGGACAACATTATACGCTATGGTACTACTGCCATATTTATGGGTAAAAACTATCTGATTACGATTCGTAATGGTCCTTCCAACTCGTATGCACCCGTACGTGAACACTGCAATCGTCGCCCTGAAAAGCTACGCATGGGGCCCATATTTGTATTGCATGCTATTCTCGATTTTATTGTCGATAACTATATGCCAGTCACTGATCGCCTAGGCAGCTATTTGCGCGAGCAAGAGCGCTATGTCTTTAGTTATGAGTTTAATAAAAGCACATTAAAAAACCTCTATGAGCTCAAGTCACAATTGGTAAATATGCGCGCGATTATCTTGCCTGTACAAGACATCTGTAGTTTTTTTATCAATCACAAAAAAAGCGAGTTGGTCTCTGGATTTTCGCAAGCAGCAAAACCTTACTTTCGTGATGTCAATGACCATCTACTCCACTCTTTAGACGCTATTAATGGTTTGAACGAGATGCTCAGTGTGGTGATGAATACTTATATGGCGATGGTGAACATGGGACAAAACGAGGTGGTACGTAAGCTTGCTGCTTGGGCAGGTATCTTAGCCGTACCGACTGCCATTGCTGGTATTTATGGGATGAACTTTGACTTTATGCCTGAGCTACATTGGAAATACTCATACCTTGTGATCATGGGACTTATCATCGCCTTATGTAGTTATCTGTATTATAATTTTAAAAGGCTAAAATGGTTGTAAGATAAGTTGATATAAAAAAAGGCTACTAGATAGCAGCCTTTTTTATCATATCGTTCAGTCTATTTATGAGCATCTAAACCCGCTGACTTTTCAGCTGCATCGACTGTTTGACGAATCAATGTGTTAATAGTCATTGGACCTACGCCACCTGGAACAGGCGTATAAGCACTAGCAATATTCTCTATGCCATTCAATTCAATATCGCCGACGCCGCCATTGTCGGTTGGATGAAAGCCTGCATCGACCACTACTGCCCCTTTTTTGATCCACTCTGCTTTAATCAGCTCAGGCACACCTACAGCCCCAACGACAATATCAGCACGCTTAATATGCTCAGCCAAATCCTGCGTTCTTGAATGACACATGGTCACTGTACAGTTGGCATTTAATAGCATCATTGCCATTGGCTTACCCAAGATGGCACTACGTCCTACGACCACTGCCTCCAAACCTGCAAGCTCTATATTATAGTGTTCCAATAAATGCATGATGCCTTGCGGCGTACATGAACCATAGGCAGACTGCTGCATCGCCATACGACCAAAGCCCAAGCACGTCACCCCATCAACGTCCTTTGCCAAATCAATCTGCTCAAAACATGCACGCTCATCAACATGATCAGGGACAGGATGCTGGAGCAATATGCCATGGACATCTGGATTGTTGTTAAGCTCGTCTATCTTGGCTTTAAGCTCCTCTGTGGTTGTCGCACTTGGCATCTCAACTCGAATAGAGTCCATACCGACGCGCTTACAGGCGTTACCTTTCATACGCACATAAGTGGCAGAAGCAGGATCATCACCAACCAATATCGTTGCCAAACTTGGCGTACGACCAGTCTTGTCTTTGATATTATCTACGCGTGTACGCAGTTCTTGCTCTATTTGCTTAGCAAGTGCTTTGCCGTCTAATAAGGTGGCAGATTGATTATCTGACGTCATCGTCGTTTCAATTGACGAGGCATTTGACATGGTAACTCCAATGAATAAAGCAATAAATAAGAGGGAAACAGTGTCGGCCATTATTTTGCTCAGTAAACATAGGTGAGCAGTGGCTTACTATGAGCGTATATATCCCGCATTTTGCACATCATCAGGACAATTGAGGTAGCAATTATGCTAATAAATCTCTTAAAGAGCAGACACCGTACTAAGCAAGATATTGTACCTATTTTGCGACCAAAAGCCCAGTCGTCAATAAAGATTACCTCTTAAATATTGCAAATTCTTATATGTTCTTATAAGACATATTAACGTAGATAAGATTATCACTTACGACTAAAACTTGGCAGTCACCAGTCATTAAAGCCCAAGATCACTCTTAAACTTGAGATTGAAGGCTTATTAGTGTTACTCTTGTGACACGTAAATGTTACTTATATTTAACACGGATGTCGTTTTATGGGTAAGTTTTATTTGTGAATAGTATAAAACATCAGTTATAGACTCAAACGGAGTCAAACGCTATTTACATGTTTTCACGCGCTATTGGCCAGAGTTTCATTTAGCCAACTTGCTTATGGCAGTTACAGAGCTCTCACATCGTTATTCATATATTTGAAAGTTTAGATTTTTCTAAAAATCTTGAATAAAAAACGAGTGCCGACTTTAGCTGTCTATATCTAATGCGAAGTAGTAGTTATTACTTCGTGTTCGTTAGTACTTTGTTGATAAGTACTCATCTGTAACATCTACTATGACATGCGACTATATGAGCGTGATGGCAACCCCATTATTAGACGCCAGTCATTTGGGGGCTACTGTTTGCTATATATCATATTATCCGATGTTTGATCCTTGGTATGTAGCATCCTCATCGCATGTTTTGCTAACTGACTGTTAATGAAACAACAGATTTTGTGATATTCATAGTATTAGTCTGATTACTCAATTCATAATTGGTTGGGACTATAAATTGTAGTACCAACTTTTTTATCTAAAACAATCTCGAGGTATGAATTTGAAAACTGAGTCATTGTTCCAATTTTCATCGTTAACCATTATTTTATTGTTGTTAGCGTTTTATGGCGGCACTTACTTATTGTCATTGTTGATTAAAAAAGACAAAGAGACGACGTCAGGTTTTATGGTCGCAGGCCATGGTGTCGGTTTTGGTATGGGTGCAGCCAGTATGACCGCTACTTGGATTTGGGCAGCATCGTTTTATGCCGCCGCTACTTCTGGCTATAAGTATGGCGTTTCAGGGCCGATACATTATGGCTTTTGGGGCGCGCTAATGATTTTATTTATCTACCCTTTTGGCATGCGCTTTCGTGAGCTTGCTCCTGATGGACATACTTTAGGCGAACTTATTCACGCTCGTCATGGCTCATCAAGCCAATTAATTTTAGCCATATCCAACCTTATGGGCAGCTTAATTAGCTTGATGGTCAATTTCACTGCGGCTGGGGCGTTGGTATCGGTACTATCACCGTTATCGTTCCAAACAGGGGTGATTATTGCGGGTGTCGGAGTACTGAGCTATACCCTAACTTCAGGGTTTCGCGCCTCAGTCTTCACTGACTTTGCCCAATTGGTCGCTTTAATGGCCATTGGTATCGTTATTATTCCGGCAGTATTATTTGCGATGGGTGGGCCTGAAGTTATGGTCAGCGGACTATCCAACTTGACGCTTGAGCAACAGAACTTCTTTTCGCCTGAGGCATTTTTTCAGCAAGGTGCGCCTTATTTTGTCGCCGTATTGGCTTATGCTATTGGTAACCAAACCATTACGCAGCGCTTATTTGCGATTGATAAAACCAAGATCAAAGCGACGTTTGTCACGGCCACAGTTGGCTATGCAGGTATCGTCATCGGTCTTGGCATGATTGGTTTGATGGCCTTGACCATTGGTATTGAGCCACTTGACGGCAATATGAACAACCTGATCCCGCAAATGGTCAGTACTTATTTGCATCCTGTCTTTATCGCCTTGTTCTTTATCTTGGTCATCGGCTCATTGTCATCGACTGCTGATTCAGACTTGTCGGCATTATCGACCATTATGATGGCAGATGTATATGGTAAGAACATCGCTAGAGGTAAAGTCAAACCTAAGACTATGATGCTGGTTGGTCGTAGTACCATGATTATTGCCACTGCTGCTGGTCTGATCTTTGCTAGCTTTAAGCTAGATATTTTAGTGATGTTGGTATTCGTAGGTGCATTGTGGGGTGCAATTGTCTTCCCTGTGATAGCCAGTGTATTTTGGAATCGTGTGACCAATACCGCTTTCACCTCTGCGGTCATTATCGGTTTGCTGTTTTTCTGTATAGCTCGCTTTGAGCTTTTGCCGATCATTGGTTACACGGCTTTATTCTTTGAAGTATTAGCAAGTGTTGGCGCCGCAGTCGTGATTGGACTAATGGTATTTGGCTTCTTAGGCCGTAAAATCGGTATGTTAGCGGCAGCTATTACGCTGGTACTGATGCTCATTTTCGCTACTGGCTTCTTACGTCAATATATGGTCCTACTCGCCTCACTAACGGCTTATGGCGCTAGTACCATCGTCTGTGTCATCGTCAGTCTAATGGGCAATGAACGTTTTGATTTTGAGCTGATTAAAAAGCGTGTTGGTGACTATGATAAAAAAGCTAAAGTATCAAAAATACCAAATGCGAAAGTATAGATCATCTTAGGTAATGATGGTTAGACAACGATGGTCGGTAGATAGCTGATCGTCGATTGCTCTTAAACCCCATATTTATAAATACTATAAGGAGATATCATGGACAACGTCTTTATTTATGGCTTATATATTTTAATTTGGCCTGCAATTACACTTGGTGTACTGGTTTTGATTTGTACTGCGACTTATCGTGACATCAAAAAAGCCAAACGTAATAACAAAGACATCTTATAAACAGATTATTGGACAAGTTTAGCTGCAACACTTATAAAAGGTGTTGCAGCATTCTTGTCTTATCATCCACTGAACACTTATTGATAGGATAATAACTGCTCAAATATCTTTAAATAATGCTTAAATCGACTTACATTAGTAAATAACTTATTTTTAGCTAAAAAATGACTTGTAATTTAAATTATTTTTGCTAATATAGTCCACCTTGATTGGCTGGATGGCAGAGTGGTCATGCAGCGGACTGCAACTCCGTTAACGCCGGTTCGATTCCGACTCCAGCCTCCAATTATTTATTAACTTTACGTTAATTTAGGCTTGCATTATTAGCACAACCGCTTATAATAGCGACCACTTATCTAGTAACTAGATGGTCTATCAGCTAGTTCACATTGTAGATAAAACAAGTTTTGCCCGGGTGGTGAAATTGGTAGACACAAGGGATTTAAAATCCCTCGCTCTAACGAGCGTGCCGGTTCAAGTCCGGCTCCGGGTACCATTACATAGTCCTATACTATCTTATAGAACAGCTAAAGCCCCTGATATCAGGGGCTTTGTTGTATCTGGTGTTCTATACTGTCCTATGAATCTATCCTAATCCATGCACTTTGAGTATACTGTCAAGTATACCGAGTTTTGAGTCTACTCATGGAGATCTAGGATATGGAAAGAAAAGCGATCAGTTCAGACCGAAGCATCAGCAGCCATAAGCCTGAAGATAAGAAGTACTTCGTTCCTGTCAAAAACCACCCTAAACTATTCTTGATGGTGCGTCCTACTGAAACTAAGTCATGGATGTATCGATACTACCCGCCTTCAAATCCCAAACAAAGTATTATCTCCATCGGTATATATCCAAATATCTCGTATGCTCGTGCCTGTGAAGTTTGGCGTGAGTATGAAGATCTGTTAAGCAAAGGTATTGACCCAAAACTTCATCGTGAAGAAATTAAGAAAAGTATTATTATAAAAACTAAAAACTCTTTTAATCATTTTGCTTGGGAGTACTTTGACAGTCTAGATCAGACTCAGAAGAGTAATACCCTCATTCGTAAGAAAGGTCGTCTTGATCTTATATGCAAATATATTGGTGACGAGCCAATCAGCGATATCACCTCTCCTAAAATGCTTGAAGTGCTGTTAGACATTCAAGCAAACTCATTAAACAAGGATGGTAAGCCCACAGACAAGGCTGAACGCTGTGCTGGCATTGCCAGTGATGTGTTTGTCTATGCTGGGGCACGAGGCTTCTGTACGAGCGATCCTGCGGCGCTTATTAAGAGCCAGTTGGCTAAATCAAGTTATGGCCATCGTCCTGCGGTTACTACGCCTAAAGACTTGGCTAAATTACTTAAAGCTATCGAGACAATAGAAGGTGACCCGAACACCATAAATTCCCTTAGGCTATTAGCGCTTCTGTTTGTTCGCAATGGTGATTTAAGACGTATGCGCTGGGCTGATCTAGACCTAGAGGCTGGCAGGTGGCGATTAAAGCCATTGAAGGGACAAGGCAAGGTAAATATGGTCAAGGACATGGTGGTTCCCCTACCGCGTCAAGCCGTAGCAATCTTACATGAGCAACAAAAGATTAATGGGCATACTGAATATGTCTTTTTTAGCCAGACGGCAAAAAAGCATCAGATCCTATCTGACGCTACCGCTAATAAGCGTCTAAAGGATTTAGGGTATAAAGACATACATTGCGCTCATGGCTTTAGAGCGACAGCGAAGACTATCCTGCAAGAGCAACTAAAGTACTCTCTAGTGCTCGTAGAGATGGCATTGGGTCATACGACTAAAGATCCTAATGGCACGGCATATGGTCGATTTGAGTACCTTGATGATCGAGCGGATATGATGCAGAAGTGGGCTGACTATTTAGACGCTTTGAGAGAAGGCAGAAAGACAGCGGAGTTTAGAGCAGATGCACAATTACAAGCTGACTCTACTGCCCAGCTGCAAGCATTGATTGATCAGCTCGGAGAGGATAAAGTACTAGAGCTATTAGGAAATAAAGGATAGCCTTTCATTCTTAAATTAATTGAGCAATATACTATTTACTAAAAACTAAATTACTGTCGTAAATAACTAAGTTTATCCAAAGACTATTTCTGATAACATAGGTCTCAACAAAAATCTAATCGAGCCCTTTTATGTTAGACCTCCCCCTTTTGGAAGCCTATCATCAAACTAATTATAAGTTTGATGATACTTTACTCAATATTGATAAAACATCATCCAAAGCTGCATCTCTCTTGCAGCCATTTTCTCCAGCTGGTGGACTGTTTATTACAGCTTGGAATCCATTAGGAAAAGAGCGTACTGTTGAAGAAAACGAGCAGGCTAATCAAGAACTAAAAAATGAGTTGCTCAAACAAGGCTTAAACGTAACGGAAGGCTATGGTGAAAGTCCTGACGGTAAATGGCGAGAAAACAGTTTCTTTGCTTATCCAATAGACCAAAACAGCAGTCTCAAACTATGTTGCACCTTTGAGCAAAATGCTGTGGTATATGTCACCTGTGCTGGCTTACCTATATTACTATTGAACCCTAATTTAAAGTAGGTTAACAGACTAACATTTATCTTTAAACCTACCCTGTTTTTCAGGTATTTATTAAATACAGATCAAGCTATAAGCCTAATGCAAAAAATTAGTAAATTAGAGAATATAATAATTAGGCATTAGCACGGCTATCTAAGCAAAGCGTTTTGATAAAATTCAGACAAAAAAACCTCAAGTAAACTAATACTTGAGGCAAAAATTGCTTAAACTCGAAAGTTTAAATTTATTTTAAATATGGCGCAGCGGACGGGACTCGAACCCGCGACCCCCGGCGTGACAGGCCGGTATTCTAACCAACTGAACTACCGCTGCTAAGGTCGTTTTAGTTTATTTAACCACCTAGCGCATTAGCACTATACTAAAGAGTGGTGGGTGATGACGGATTCGAACCGCCGACATTCTGCGTGTAAGGCAGACGCTCTACCAACTGAGCTAATCACCCTTAGAGTAATGTTTTAAATAACATTTAATCAGAGTTATCAAATATTAATTAATTTCACTATAACTTATCAAACAAGTATACTTGCTGAGGTAGTGCATTATATAGAGTTATAGCTAACTGTCAAATATTATTTTATGGGTTACTCTACATAAGAAAGTAATCCATACTCACTTTATAAAAACAGTAAGCATAATTTATAATAGTAGAACAATAGCTAGCTATTAACTTCATCATTTTAAAATTCAAATAAGACTATTAGAGAAATTAAATTAAACTCGTTAAATTAAGGGCCTATAATTTCTTCTGATAGGTCCCAACCTATCATTGAACCTAGCTGAATTGTTACAAGCTACCAATTCAGCTTTTTATTCATATAGGCTTAGCCTAGAATCCCCTCAAACATATCATCCAAATAAGCCGTCTGATTACCTACCATAAATAATACATTACGCTCTTTAAGCTCGTCTTCGCTCAAAGAATTGTCTACCAATGTGTTCATTGGCGTTGGAGTTACAATAAAGCTATTTAAAACAAGCTTAGTTTCTAGCTGACTCTCAAGCTCTTTAATCTGCTTATAAAGATTAAACTTAGGATCATCGAGGCTCATATTGCGGATACCCTTAGGATCAATCAAGGTCAGGTACTGCTCGCCCGTCTCTTTGTGTACTAACCACAATAAAAAGTCTGGATAAAAATTACCTGCTAGTGCAAAACCTAATCCTTTGTAACGATTATCGGGATTACGAAGTAAATAGATATGGTAATCTTTAAGCGCATCAATCTGTTTATCAGAATTAATGTAGCGCTGTAGATCATCAATGAACTTAACTTCGCTACTCTCACCCTTACTATCATAATCAAATACTGAAGGCGACCAAGTAAAAGGTAAGCTATCATCATTTTTGCTGAATAATGGATAATACAAATGCTTATCAAATACGACCGTACGTAAGCTACCATCCTGCCAGTTGACTGTCTTCTCTAGCTGTCCATCATTGACTATATCTTGCAATTTAGTAAGGCGTTTAAAGTACTCTTCTGCCTCACCATTAAACCCTTCTTTTGATGTAAAGACGTATTTATCACACATGTGAATAGGCAGATCATCATCGCCAACATTAAATTCTGTCACTTCATAGTACTGACCTTCGTACGCGTTTTTCATGGTTTTGTAAAATCTATCCATGTACGCTTTTAGCAGCTCTAATAAAATACTTTGCTGAAAGCGAATACCCTCCATATCTTTCATCAGCTTTTCGCTATCTACCAATAGCCTATACCAGTCATCATGGGTATTTTTAATTGGCTTACAGCAGAACGCTCTAAGCTCGTCGATACCAAGACGTATGTTGGTATAGCCACGTTGCATCTTATACTGCTGTAATTGTAAATATAAACTGTCAAAATCAAAGAAGGGCATGATATCAGGCGATATCTCATTCTCTTGACGCTTGTCTTTTAAGTCATTATTACGCTTACGCTTATCGGTATGATAGGCTTGGAGTCGTGGATATAAGTCTAAAATAACAAACGGTTTTTTAATCTTGCCTTGATACTTATCAGGAATTTCAAATAGCGACAGCTTGACCTGTGCCTTGAAGCCATTTGGCTGATTATCCTTATAACCATCTTTAAGCGTCAAAGTCTTGAGTCTATGCGGCGCTGCTATACGATTGGTATTGAAATCTAAAGTAACCAAATCTTGGTTAAGCACGATCCCTTCATCGTTTAGATAGTCACGGAATTTTTCCATATAGTCAGCATGTAAGCCAAAGATATTAATCGTTTGTAGCAAATCTAGATACAGATCTTTATACTCAGCTTTACTATAAATATTGTGCGGCGTTCGTTTGAGTGAGAACCTCTCACCTTTTAAACGTACACCTCGACCGAACAATTGAATAATTTGTGAGCCTTCACCAGAACCCATATTCAACAGACCCATAGTCGAGACTCGCCAACTACTCCACCCTTCGGTAAATTTACGTGAGCCAATGAGCAGATTGGTTTTGCTATTATCGTCGTTGATGGTATCAAATAGCGTCGGAGTGAATTCATCGGTACGCGTATTAAGATAATGGCTATTACTTAGCTTTTCACAGTGATCAAATAAGCCTTTTTCATCGCCTACATTTATCACGCCAAACGGTGTATTCTCACCAATTTGTAGACGCAGCTCCCCTGTGTTTTGAGTGATCCGTATGACGTTTAAGCGCTGGTTACTCCCTGCATTAAAGAACTGGCTGAGTATATCTTGATAAATATCTTCAGCGTCTCTACCATGCAATGGAGCAAAACGATTAACAAAAATATTGTTACCTTTGTTATCGACCAAACGTGACTTATTGGTAATAAAGTCATGAATCCAGTTGATGGTTTCTGCTTTATGACGACTATCTAAAAAGTCAGCTAAAAATTTGATGATGGTCAAAATATCTGAATCATCATCATTTACTTTATTACCGACAAATACCCAAAGGGGGTTTTCAACTTTGAATTGCTTAAGACGTCCAACGTTATTTTGATAAAGGGACTGTTGCTGGTAAAAAGCCAATAAGCAGGCGGTTAGATATAGCTGCTGATTATCCTGCGTCTCACCTTTTTTCATATTGAGAATATTGACTTCTTTACCATAGCCATCATCATAAAAATACTTGTACGAGTAGTCAAACAAGATATTTTTTGCATAGACTTCACGCAAGGCTTCGCGTCGTGCTTTTTGCTTTTCCAGCTCATCTAAACTTAGAGCCTTTAGCTGATTATCGTCTAGTTTGGCTAATGCCTGAGTACCATATAGCATCTTGGCCTTGGTTTTTTGCTCTTTTTCTTCTTGTTTGATAACGTTGTTTGATTTATTAATCGCCTGCCCAAAGGTCGCTGAATATTCAAAACTAAAGCCGTCTTTTGTCAGCGTATCGCGGTAGCCCATCCATGCACCAGCAGCACTACTCGTGCCACGATGGCCTTCATCGATTAATACAAGGTTTTGACCTTCTAGTGACTCTACCGCTATTGTCTTATCACCATCCCTTTCAGCCAACTTATGGATATCCATAATTTGCACGTATTTTAAAAACTGATCACGGGATTTGTTTTTTTGAAATATCATAGCTTCGATACCAGACATCTTGAACTCTTCAAGATGCTGATTACTGAGCCCATCATTAGGAGTTAGTAGAATTATCTGCTCGATTTTATTATTGTGGCTGGCGTGCTCAGTGTAGTACTGATACTGCAAAATATTAATATGCATCAATAGCGTCTTGCCGCTACCTGTGGCACTCCAGTACGCAACTTTGTTTAAGTCATTGGCTACGTACGGTTGTAGTATCTCGCTGTCACTCTTGTCCTCGTTATAGGCAACTACGGTAGCATTCAACTCCTCTAACATCTGCTCAGAATTATTAAAGTATTGATCTAAGTAATACTCCGTAAATAATAATGACAGATATTGAAAGTATTTTAAATTCAGCTCACTATTAGCTTGCTTATTGCGAGCCTCACTAATCTGTAGCCAGTGACGAACGATATTCCTATCATAGCGCCTTAGGGTATCGATATCTAAAGTCTGCTTACCGACTAAGTCTCTAGTCAGCTCAGTGAAAAACTTGGTTTGGCCTGCGTCCTCACCTTCGTGTTCAATACCTTCATGGACAGGCAAATCCAATAGCGTATGCATGCCCTTAATATTGTCAGGATTGAACTTTGACCATAGCCACTGCGTAAGTACCAGCTGCTCATGGAAGTTTATTTTTTTGCTTTTCTTTTTACTGGGATTAGCCATAACTTACTCTGCAAACATGCGCTCAAGGAATACCTGCTCTATTGAGCGGACTTTTAGTTGTCTCTCACTACCATCAGTACTGGTAAGCTTGGTGTTGATGTTATGATCACCATTGACATATATCTGCTGATACTCGCTATCTAAAGCATTGATACGCAGCTTTTTCAGTGTCTTGTCCAGCTCATCATAACCAATCTGTTCACAGTCACGCCAAAACACGGTAACTAGCTCACCTGTGCGCAAGTGCCCATCTACCTGTACAAATCCTCGATCTAGCTGATAGTCTATATTTCTAACCTTTAACCCTATGAGATAATTAAAGGTATCGATAAGATCGACGTTTTGTACTGTATAAGCGCCAGCGCTGTCTGCCGTTATCTTGAGCTGATAATCAAAAGGATTGGCAAAATCAGCCACGTTAAGTAGCGAGTCTTTGCTCTCAATATTGAGCATGTAGTGCATTAGATAGTCGTCTTGCTGAGCAGATGTCAAGTCAGCAAACAAATCATTTTGAGCAGGACTACGTTTAAGCTCAAGGTTGTTCAAAGTATCCTCGTAGCTTTCAAGCTTGACGATTTTTAGACAATGGCTAATTCCATTGCAAGGATTAGTACTATTATTTTTATTACTATCTTTTGATATAGTAGGTACGCCACTCCTCCATTCTTCACTATAGACTATTTTTTGGATTCTAGGTTTGAGTGTCGTGTGAAAATGTTCACCTTGCTCTACTAGGATATATCTAATTTGCTTAGAATATAATCGATAAAGATCAATTAATGAATGTGCAGTAGTACCTGAGCCGGCAAAAAAGTCTAATACTGTAGAACCCGAATCTATAACATTATGTAAGACGTTATATAATGAAGTGGGATGAGAGTAGGGAAAACTTAGATTTAGTGGATCCAAAACCTTTTTTCCACTAGTAGCGTCCTGGATTATTGAAGAAATTTGCTTTTTTGAATCATAATTTATATACACTTTCTTTTGAGGTTGAGTAGTGTGATCTTTCCCCCAAAGTATCTGATTATTATCAATCAGATCTTGTAATGTCTCTGGGGTTCTAGACCAACCATTTGGCGGTACAGGGCATTCCATTCCAGTCACCGGATGTACTAAAGGTATATGGAATTTAGGGTCTTTCCTGTATTCAGGTGCGCCCATTGCTACGCCACGAAAAACTCTTCCATCATCTTCTATCAATTTGTAAGCTTTATCTCCCCCAGAAAAATCTTTCTGTTTAGATACCCAGCTTGAGAAAGACTTCTGTACTTCTTGATCTACCTTGCCATTATTTCCGTCTATTAATAACTTAGCTTTATCAAGTGCTGTGTAAACGTTAGGGTTATTTATCATAATAGGATTATCTTCACTAGCACAACAAATAACATATTCGTGCTGTGTAGCCACACCTTTTCTACCTAACATAGGGTTCTGCTTATCCCAAACAATGGTGCCTGCACTATTATAGCCAACATCACTTATAACTTTAAATAAACTCTCATATTCATTCTCATCTATATGGCATTGGAGAAAACTATTAGCACTTACTAGATCTTTGGTTAAAGAAAGATTTTGGTTCATAAATGTTAACCAAGACGAATGACGGTAATTATTTTTATATAGAAAACCACTTGTTTCTGTGTTGTATGGCGGATCAATATGTACACAATCAATCTTTTTGCTATATTTTTCTTGAATTAAACTTAATGCCTGGAAATTATCACTATGAATAATCAAACCATCTGTTTGCTCATCCAAATCATCAATGCTATTTAACAGCTTGGCTTTAAAGCCTAACTCAAACAAACTAGTATCCACCATTAGATACGGATGTTCCTCTAGATATTGGCTGCTACCCCAATATGGTAGGCTATCATCAGCTACCTTAAACCCTAGGCTTTCCCATTGCTGCCACTGAATCTCATTATCAGCAATTTCGCTATACAGCGCTTCGTCAACACGGTCAAGCGTAATGCAATAATGGCTCGATACCACGAACTTCTTTTTAAGCCATAGCTTCTTTTGAAAGTTTTCTAGCGACGCTAAAAACTCAATCAACTCACGACCGATCTTGCGTAAGCACTTGATCAGCGCAAGCTGGCGCTCGATCTCTATAAAGCCTGAACTATTAACCACATCATCTAAATGCATGACTTCGTTTTTGATATAGAAGTCCAGCTCATTATTTAAGAATTTACCCAAGTCTTTATGAATGAAATAGTCAGCAGTATTCTTTTGCGTATAAGTATCTAGATGCTTACGGAGTAAGTCACGATCAGACTGTTTTTCGGTTGGCTCTGGGTGCTTGAGTAAGGTTGCCCATGCTGTTGTAACTTTAGTATTGTCTAAGATGTCATCATGCGCTTGTAGATTAAGCTTGTCTTGCTTGGCTTTGCTGTCCATGACTGCGTATTCAAACCATACCGTCAGCTCATCGCCAGCATCATTAAGTTCTATAGGATGTACGATTTCCTCATATTCTTCGCCTTCTTCATCGGTACGAGTTAACGTCTTTGGCTTAGAGAGAATAACGAAGCGACGACTTTTGTCATTGTCTTTTTGATTGTCCTTTGCCGTATCAGCAGATAACAAACGAAATAAGACAGACTTATCAGGCTCACCTATCGAGTTAAAGCGAATACGGTAATTGCTAAACATCTCACCTGACTTGGTATAGTACTGGTCTTTATTCGCCCAATGCAGCATCACCTCTTCACCAGAATAAGGGATAGCATAGGTATCGCCTTTGTAGCGACGCTGACTGATAAAATCACCCTCATCATAATAGCGACTAAAGAAGGTGTACAAATGGCTAAACACTTGCGCTTGATCAAAGCTGCTATCAGCATGATCGCGTAGCTCTTGGTACTGTTGTCCAAGTGAGCTTTCGATAGCGGTTTCGTTGACTAAGTTACCTGCCTCATCGAACGCACGCTTACCAAACTCGTCCTTAATTTGATTAGTAATGCTTTCAAGCTGACTGTCATGAACATCGCTTTTGGCGTCCTTCAGATACGTCTCTACTTTGGCTTTGAGACGATTATCTAGATAATCACTGATTTCGTTACGACGAGCATTCAAGATACGATAAATACCAAAATCTAGATCAGGACGATCAATTTGAAAGATGTTTTTTAGTTTTTGATTAAGATTGGCATATTGGCTCATGGTGAGTCCTTCGACAGGGTTTTTATAGCAGCACTTTGTCATAGACTTATGACAAAACGAGCTAGGCCAGTCTCAATTAATGAAACCAAACCTAGCTCTAAAAGAGTGAAAAAATTAACCTACTAATTTACCATATTGGTGCTGCAATGGACAGGTAAAACATCATTGAGCTTATCATAGCTATAGAATCAATGCAGCTGCCAGCGAATATGATAAAGCGTTTCAAACTGGCTTTTTTTATGCATCATCTGCTCTAAGTTTTCAATTAATGTATCGCGTCTTTCCTCGATTTCATCAGTTACATCAAAAATATTTTGACGGAGTTTGCGTTGTTCACGTTCTGCCTTTTTGAGTTGTTCCTGCTTTTGCTTTTGCTCATCGATGGTGCTGGCTTGGCGAGCTTCTCGTTTTAAGCTACGTATTTTAAGTTTGATATCGTCAAGTGCTGATTCAGCCGATGCCATATGGTCATCTGCCCAACTTTCGATCTTTTCTTGCTCACGTTTGAAAAACACCTGATTACTATCAAGCGCCTCACTCAGTTTGTTTTTATGCTGAAACTCGATTGTATCGGTGAATAGTTTCGGAATAGCTATCGTTATTTTATCTTCAATCACTACTCCTTCTAAACGTAAAATACGCTCACAGATATCAGCATCTAAGACAGTATTATTATCATTCATTCCTGTCAGTATTAAATGCTCTTCTTTTGCAAATGAGTCTAGTGATAATAAGCTAAGCGACAACCATCCTGACTGCCCTACTAATGGCTCAAGGCTTGATACTTTTTTATCATAATTGCTGTAATCAAAGTTTATCTGCGCAGTCTCAGTGGGTAGGTGCTTTGCCTTATTTAGTACATACTCACCAAGTGGATGCGTGAGACGATATATGTAGGTATTATCAGGTACAGATTCGCCCTTTCTGATCAGTTGATAGCTACCAACCTTAATATCTACTGTAGGCGACTTATGTAGCGTAAAACTTAACTGATTAGAATGAAATTCGGCATAAGAGGATAGCAGTGCTCGGCTAATCGCCCAAAAGAAATTACTGATACGATCAAGCTGCTCTTCAGCACGCTGCTTATGAATCTTGAGCAACTCGTGGATATCAGCATCAAAATGCTTTAATAGCAGGTCTCGAGTTTGTAGCATTTTTTGATTGATTTGAGCCTCAAGCTCAGACTGTAGTTTATTAAAGCTTTCTTGAATCTCCTGATTTGTACGGCACTTATCGTAAATCTCTAAAATACGTTTCTCAAAATCAATACCACTTTCTATCGATCCTAGTATTTCGTTCGAGGCTCCAAACACCCCTTCAAACAGATCAAACTTTTCACTAAGTAGCTCCATCACTCTTTGATCAGCTGCATTACGCTCGTTGACAAAGTTGACTACAACCACATCAAAAGCTTGGCCATAGCGATGACAGCGACCAATACGCTGCTCGACTCTTTGTGGATTCCAAGGTAAATCATAGTTAACCACTAAAGAGCAGAATTGTAAGTTGACACCCTCAGCAGCGGCTTCGGTAGCAATCATGATTTCAGCGTCATCTCTGAAATAATCAATGAGCGCTGTACGTCTATCTATTGACGATGAGCCAGTAACTCTGTCGCTACCTACGTGTTTAGCTAACCATCTATGATAGATACCAGTATTGACTGGGCTATTATTACTACCATTAAAAGCGACTACCTTGCCATTAAACCCATGAGACTGCAAAAACTCTACAAGATAGGTTTGCGTGCGACGTGACTCAGTGAATATCACAGCCTTCTTTGGCGCCCCCATTTCAAACATACGGGCAAACCCACGCTCCAACGCCGTTAACAGCGCGTGGGACTTACGGTCTTCATCAATTTCATGAGCTAAAGCAAGATACTGATCGACCTCTTTAATTTCAGATTTAAGTAAATCTGCATCAACGCCGCGAGTTTCATATTCGCTATACTCGTCCTCGTCCTCTTCGATAAGCTCTTCGTCTATATCTTCATCAGCTATAAAATGCTCTATCCATTCTGCATCAATGGTTTGATTATTTAAAAGAGCCTGAAGACGATTACGAATCGACTCTAATGTTGCGATAACAGCAGAAGTAGAAGACGCTAGTAGTTTACGTAAAACAATCGTGATTAGGTGTCGTTGCTGTACAGGAAAGGCATAGCTAAACTCTCTTTGTAAGTAGCTATTTATTTGATCGTACAAACGCTGTTCTACATCGCTAGGTGTAAATGGTACCGTCAAAGCATGGCGTCTTGTATATGGAATATATTCCAAAACATCCTTACGTAACGTACGATGGATAAACTGATCCAATCGGCGCTTAAGGGCTGGCAAGTTATCTTCGTTAACATATTGACGGCGGAACGCTTTATCATCACCAAATAGGTGCTCATCAATGATAGTACTAAGACCATATAGCTCCATCAATGAGTTTTGTAGTGGCGTTGCTGTCAGGAGTAGTTTATTGCGAGCAACTAAAGATTTTTTAAAGCTATTGCCTGTTTTGTTGCTAGGACGATGGGCATTACGCAGCCGATGCGCCTCATCAATTACAACCATATCCCAAGGTATTTTAGCCAGCTCATGTTCCATTCTGGTCGCAAATGGATAGGATATAACGGTGATCTTTTTATTTTCAAAAGGATTATAAACACCTTCTTGACGTAATTTTTTCCAAGTAAACGAATCTAGTACTTGTACAGGTAAGTTAAATTTATCTTGTAATTCTAATGCCCACTGCTTTCGTAATGATGCTGGACAGATTACTAGCAAGTTCCTTCTATACTCTGCCCAGTATTGGCATAGTACTAATGCTGCTTCGATAGTTTTACCTAAACCTACTTCGTCGGCTAAGACAACACCTCGACTTAAAGGGTTACTCAACGCAAATAATGCCGCTTCAATCTGGTGTGGGTTTACGTCAACCTGAGCATCGAATAGCGACTGCGCAATACGTGCGTCGTCGGAGCTACTACGCTGCTTAGTAATTTCCCAAGCAAAATATTTTAATTGGTGGTTGGTTACCTTATTCATAGTTCAAATCTTATTATTAGTCGCAACATAGAGTTTTTATGCGTCAATCTTCAATCGCCAGTTATCAGCTAGAATGTCCATAAGCTCTATTTGACGTTTAGGCAAATCGTCTGGCTTCCACTGAGCATAGCCAATGACTTGTGTAGTGAGTGCATACGAAGAAACTCCTTTTCGACCTAAAAAGTAAGCATTTTTCTTTTTATCAAAATCGAAGTTTCTAGCACTTGAATTGCGTCTCTTATTTAAGGGTACTAAGTTAGCTAATCTATGTACCCATATTTTTCTTTCTTCTGCTACAGGCCACCATTGGGCCCATTCACTTTCCTTGTCTACTGTCTGGGGTAAAACGTGCTCAATAGTTAAGATAGTAGGATCATAAGTTGCTCCTCCATCTGATATAAATGCATCTAATCGCAATATTAAGTAGTTTCTTCTTCTTGATGTTAGATCATAAATATCACTATCAAGCACCTTAATCATTTTATGCTTTTCATCATCTGTTAATTCCACCTCGTTTATAGGATTAGTAAGAGAATGATCGTTTTCAAGTGCACTAAGCACCTTGTTATAACGTTCGATGCGTTGGTTTATGTTATAGGCACAAATATGCATAAATGCTGCCAGTCGCTCTAATCTTTCAAAAAACCAAGCCATGTACTCAGGCTTAGCTTTATTATTCTTTATAAATTTGATTGCTGTTGGCACCCAATCAGAGTTATCAATTCTATTTAACCATTTTAAATACCTGTTGACTTCTTCGGCATGGGCTACCGCTACATAATCACTATTTTTTGCAATCAACAATGCTTCTGCATAAGGCTCTAAGACTGCTGAAATTAGATCTTCAGGACTAATACCTTTACTTAGTACGTGTTCTCTAAACTCTTCTAGCAACGAACGTTTTGCCTTCTCTTTAGCATGAATCATACGAATATAAGAAAACAAATCATTGAAACGACTCCGTCCAAGCTCGACCTCCATCTCTTCCCAACGTTCATTATATTTTTCTCTTTGGGCCTCTAATTCAACCATGCCAATCGTATCGGCCTTAATGATATCAGTTGGCTGCAAGTCTAACCCTCGGCTATTCATTACTGAGAATATTCTAAAGGCTGATTTTTGATTAGGGGTTGATACCGCTACTAAATAACACTTTCGAAGCAGGAAAGCTGTAAAACTCTCAATTTGCTCTACATCATCACCAAACTTTTCAGAAACGTACTTATCTAGAAGCTGACTATTGCGTTTGATATTTAGACGTGATTCATTCTCAAACGCTTTTTCGTCCATTGCGAAAAGTTCGTCAAACTTTAGGCCTTGAACGTAAGATGCAAAAAAATCTCGATCTCGACTGCGAACAGTTAATCGTGGCTTACTCTCTAATCCTTCAAATTTATTCCCTGGCTCTAGTATGTATTGCAGTAGTGCCTTCCTATCATCACCCTGTAGTTTATTTGATAACACAGCTAGTAGGATTGTTAAAGTGGTCAATCTTTGCTGACCATCAATTACTTCAGAATGAGGCTTATTTTCCTCCTTAATTAGAACAATACTACCAAGAAAATACTCCTCATCAGGTTCATATTGATAGAAACTATGTAAATCTTCAAATAACTCGGATGCCTGATCTATCGTCCATGCATATGGTCTTTGATAAGGTGGAATAACGTATTCAAAATCTGAGCTAAATATTTTTGATAAAGGGTAGTCCGCACCGCTAAGGTTTTTGCTCATTCGTAAACTCTCTATTAAAGATTAACTTATACATGATTATTGTTTTGTGATTATATTATTCGAAGTAGTCTACCATACGAGCTTGAAATATCCTTCTAAGGATATACTTTTGTCTGATCTATTTAACAGCTCACGATCCTTGATATTGCCCTACTTTCAAACGTATAAGCTGTAACCTGTCAGATAGCCTGCTACGCTTAGATATAGCCATTCATCGTCATCCTATTAAATCTATATGCATGAAAATGGAGACGACCCCTTACAGCGCCCTACTAGCGGCTGCTTTTGATCAAGATAGTGATAAATGATTATTAATAAGATAAATATTTTTATCACCTCTCTAGAGAGACCCTTAAGCCCTTGTTTTATATATGTTTAATAGTGAAAAATAGTCTTTGAAGAACCTTTGAATAGTCTTTTAGCCTGTTTAAATAGTCTTTTATTCAAAAGACTATCTGCATATTTCTGTTAATGCCAAATACTATCCTACACAACTTTTCCCTAACAATATTTTGTGCATGAAATAGCCTTTTAATTGCAATAAGACTTTGATTATAAACACAAAGTTTCTGATGTCTTTTCTTCTGCCTAAAGTATATTACTTAGTGTATTAGATTAAGAAACCTCTCATAATACAAAAAAAATAAACTGCCCTACTTGTAAAGTTAGGGCAGTCGGATAAATCTATACTGAACGTTCTGCAATCTTTGTATTAATCCATTCTGCAATCTCGCTTGCTACCCACACCACCCTTACCTGTGTCAGTTGCACCTTCTTAGGGAATGTTGGGTCGTAACGATCAGATTGTTCATTAACCATCTCATAAATCGTAGAACGACTAAGACCAGTATAGCTACCAACATCTTTAATACTCAATAGTTGTGGTATGTGATTACATTGCTCGATTACTGGCTGTGCTGTGTTTGAATTTTCCATGCTTATCTCCTAATTGCTGTATGGGAACATCTGTTCTCATACAGTCAGGGAGTCCTGTATTTTTTTATGAGACTTATATCGTCCGACGGACCTTATCCATTAAGCAATAAAAAGGAGCTGAATAATCAGCTCCTTTTTTGTGTCAAAAATACTTTTAATAATAAGTTTCATACATGACTATCTTAAATATTTAGAGCTTTTCTAAGCCTTTTGTTTGTGTGACATCTAGCCCGTTTATAAACGTATTCTTCAGTGATATATACAATAACTTCATCTTTAAAGTGATACATGCTAATAGAACTTTGTTTGTCTACTCCTGATGGCGTACTCTTAGCTGAATCAGATAGGCTCGTACGCAGGCTTTCAATTTGAAGGTAGATGGCATTAAATTCATAGTCTTCTAAAGCATCCACCAGTGAGCCAACATATTCTACGACCATGAGATCGTAGACCTTGCCGCAAAATCCTTCTGTTTGGAACTTATAGCAAATATCGTCCCATATACTTTTAAGATGTTTCGTTGTTACCGTACCTTCACCAAAGCTCTGTAAATAACGTTCAGTCTGATTGGTAATTCTTGTAGATATTTTCTTAGACAGTTGTACTGAAGTACTTAAAGCTATTATCTTTTCTAAATCCATTTTAGCTACCCTTACGTTAAACAGTGATAATCCGTTTTTAATATGCCATTATGAAAAACTAGCACATTTTAAGACGTAACCTAGGCAATAAGCCACTAAAAATAAACCGATAAGAAGTAAAAAAAGCGATTTTAGATCGCTTGTTTTGACCAAACTGACTTACGCAGCATATCTTCCTCAGTTTCCTTAGCTCACCGCTGTTACGCTTTGCCGTAGCCCTTGCTCAATGCTAGTCACGTTATGAGTGGCTAACCCGTTCTGATAATTCCCCTGCTGACTACTGCTAACGTCATCTGTCTCCATGGGATAAAATTCTTCAGCCACGTCTAACAAACCATCGTTATCAATTTCAAAGGATGAATTGACGTAACCCTGTTTTGCAGCCTGTTCTAGCGCGGCTTGATCAAAACCGTGTTCGCTAAGCTCCGCATCAATTGCCTGTGCATCTTGCACTGCTTGCTTTAGTGTCACACCATCACGCAACGTTAAATCAACAAAGTAAATCGGCGTACGATAGCTTTGCGTGGTGCTTTTACCTCTTAGCGTTAATTGCAGGGGTAAACACGACAGCTTACTGCCTGACACCGCAGCAAAGTAGCTCAGCCGTGCGGCAAGCGTGCGAATACTATTAAAGCCTGTGGTGCGAAAGATAAACGTACCTAACTCATCATCTTCACTGAGATTAACGTACAAGCGACCATATGGCTTACAAGCACCGCCTTGTGCTAATGGGCAACGATCTGGTGATGGGCAAGACAGTTGCTCAACGCCATTATTGGTGCGACGTTGACACTGCTCACCATCACCTACGCATAATGGACGACCTGTTTGTCTATCGAACAGCGTGTACTCTGCTCGCAGGTTTAGCTCAGGATCATTAAACAGCATGCGTACGGGAATCTGTCTGAGCTTACCGTCATTCTTTTCGCGTAGCTTTGCATCAAGTGGGTGGTTGATCCAGCCATCCTTATTCTGCACTTGGCTGGTGATAGTGAATTGATCGTCTTTAGCAGGCAGACGCTTGCCGTCTTTTTGAATGACACGTCCAATACTGATACGACCTAGAACTGGCGGGGTTATTGTTAGACCTTTAATCATGGTGATATTCCTTATAGGTTTAATAAAATGTGTTTAGCCATAAAAAAGCCCACCAATTAGGGTGGGCATTTATGCGCTTGTTTTGGTTAAATGTAGTAGGTTTCGGCTTAGTCGTTTAAGATAACGAAGCGGCGACTACCATGCTTAGTTTTACTAAATTTGGCTAACAGCTCAGGATGCGCTTTAATAACGGCCTTGCTATCAAGACCGACACTGTCTTTCGAGCGCTTCCATGAAATAGCCCCTTTATCAAACACGGCAACTTCATTATCAGCAATCAGCGTTTGCAGCTGATGCTTCACTTGGTCATGACGTTCTTCTAACTCCTGCATATAGTCACGGTAGCTCAGTAATTGCTCAAACAGTTTGTTAGCGCCATCATCATCCGTTAGATCAACCTTGCTTGAGGGTTTATGCGTTGGATAAAGCTGTTTTAATGCCCGAGCAGCAGATTCTGAGTGGTCAGGGGTTGGTGGTGTGTCTGTTTCCACGTACTGCCAGAACAGGCTCTCATGCTCCATGATAGATTCGATTAAACGCTCGTCACGCTCAACCTTATAAATCTTAGTTTCATGTCCACACAGCAGCACACAGATATGCGCAGCTTGTTTGCCAGTGACCGCCAATTGATGCTGTACTTGGCACGTCACATACAACGGCACGCCATGCTTCCATAGCTTGGCTCCGTGTTCACCAGCGGTCTTACACTCTAGAATCTGTACCTCGTCATTACCAGTGATGGCATAGTCTAGGTTAGCGAGCATAAAGTGCTTGTCAGAATCAGGGTGCTGCAAGATGGCATTGACGCGACGCACCTTGTTTCCAATATACTCTTGGTAGTATTTAGCCACCATCGGCTCTAAGGTATTGCCCCAATAGAGTGGTGAATATCCTTCAATGTTCTCATCGATATTCGATGTCATACGTCCTGTCTTGATCATCCATAGTTCAAGCATTGATAAATACGGATGAATACCACAAGCGGCTGCGGCATCAGAGCTGCCAATGCCTTGCTTACGAATGGCTAACCAGTCTTCATGACTTAAATCTTTGGTGTTGACCAAGCGCTTAGCAGTCTTTGAAGTATTAGATTGGGTAGGTTTATCAGCAGTATCGGTTTGCTTCGTTTTCACTACTGCTGGTTTAAGCCTAACGGTGGCACGTTTGGCCTGTCTTAGCTGAGTCGTGCTGTTTAGTGCAATCATGTTCATAACGAACTCCTTCGATAAATTGATTATTGGTATTAATGAAATAAGCGGCATAAAAAACCACGCTCGAAGGCGTGGTTGATTGTATTTTCAGACTTTAAACGTGGCTGGTTAAGCCAGCATCAGTAGCGATTCCTCTAAGCCTTTTTGTTTGAGCTTAGCGCCAGAGCCAAACCAAGCACCGTCTAATCGATGGTCTTTCGACATTGCTCTGCGTTCGTGATCCACGTATTCAGTGATACTACATAGCAAGCCGTAAGCGGTATCTTTAGCGGCATCAAGATCGGCTCCGCGACCTTGACCGTTAAACATGTTCATCACCTGATTCATGGCGCGAGCGTTTGGCACGGCATCTTTCTCTTTCTTAGCACTGTTAAACAGAATGAGGTCATTGTCCTGATCGTTGAAAACTCGGCTGAGATAATTGGCTGCTTCTGCTTGGGTCACACGTCGCTCTGATAACTGCTTCATCTCGTAGCTGTGCTCATCCCACTGTTTGACTGAAACGCCTAGTTGCTGCTTGACCTTGTCCGCATCAAACGAGGTGCTATGCGGTACTTTCACTACGCCACCACTTCCGTTAGCTAAGCTAATAGCAAGCGTGTTATTACAGACCACACGGATCGATGTGAACTGCGCCGTAGTCGCTAGCGTGCCATCGCAAGCGGTTGCCAGTAACAAGTAGCCATTACTGACATCCTTACCCTTAAGCGTTGCTGACTGGCCTGTACGAGCCAACGCCCATAGCTTACGACCACCCTTTAATACCCCAGCAGTCTCAAGCTCAAAGTCAGACTGCTCGGTAAGATCACGGTAGAATTCTAGAATCTCACGAGGTTGGACTTCTTGATAGCGCTGACTGACCACCGATAACGGCTCGAAGTTATCGCTACGGTATAAAACCTTCTGTTCAGCAAAGGGCAGAATCAGATTGTGCCCTTTGTCATTATTAGCCATGTAGCTGACGTCTGATGATTCTATACGCCAATCCATACCCGCTTGCTTTGCCCAGACCTCGATAGGCTGCTTAGGTGCAAGCTCATTACCTAAGCCATGCCAAGGGGTTTCACCAACGTATGCCATTGATTCGATTAAATGTGCCATGAGAATATTCCTTTTAGATTTGATTAGAATTATGGGTTAGATAGATAGGTTAAATAGTGAAAATTCTTGAGCAGATATTGCAGGTATAACTGGGCCTTTCTGCTAGGGTGATCAAAGGTGGCTGTTGTAGCTTGTCTTTAGCCAAGCTGATCGCAGAAGCCAGTGCCGTACCTACTACCACACCGATAGCTGAATTGATTTTGTAATACCTACAGACGCTTACACCAAGACCTGATAGGGCAGATTGTGAGCACAGTTGCTCGAAGATATTAAAGGGACTATCAGTATCCGTATTGCTCGTCACCCTTGATGAGTGACAGTAAGGACAGATCGTTTGCATATAAGCTCCTTAAATTAAGCGCACAAAAAAGGCCTGCGATTAAGCAGACCTTTGATTAGGATAGATTGGGGTTAATAGACAGGTAGCTAGGCTTCCTGTCTTATCTCATGATGATACTGTATATCTGAGATTATTTTGCTATTTAGGTAGGCCTCTACGTTTGGCAGTCTCATAGATACCATGAGTGAAAGTTTTCATTTTACGAAGCTTCACCCTTAAATGTTGATTCTCTTTATCAGGCTGTGTCAAATACAAAGAAGCATTAATAGCATTTTGCACATCTTTCGGGTTACGACGATGAATCATGCCAACACCTAACCTGCCAAGAGCTTCCTGCTTTTTTTTATACTGCAGTTTATTACAGTTGTAGTAACTGCCAAGACCACCAGTAACACTCTGCCATTTTTCTCCAACTAGCTGTCCTATATGAGTATCTTTACAGCGTTTAGAACCATCAAACATCAGTAATAAGTGAACATGATAACCACGGTCATGACCTTGTTCTAAAGCAATTACATTGCCCTCTAATTCTTCAAAACAGCTTTCTGTTTTACCAATAAGCTCTCTAAGTTTTTTTAAGTGTTCATAAAAGGTCTCGATAGACACCAGATGAATGGTATCTTTTGAATACCCTAAATCCACACGTACAATTAACAATCTTGAGTAATGATTCAACATCTGACTCATGTAAATGTCTAATTTTTTTGTATTAACTTTTTCTTGCTCAATTACTTTAATATTGTTTTTTAAAATATTACTTTTATAAGCGTACAAATTATCAATGAAGTTCCTAGTATTATAATAACCCCACCTTATTTTTTTTGAATGATTACTAGATACTACTCTATTGGCGCTATCTATAAAAGCAGTAATGGTTGGGAAATAATCCAAGCTAGAATCATAATCGGCTACCAGCGGTAGGTATAACGCTGAGAGTTGCACACTAACGTTGCTAATATTAATATTATTGGATAGAACATCTGTAACTAGTTTATCGACGTTACAGATAAGTTGAGATTGGCTAGTAACTGGACATGACATGATTGCGATCCTATAAGGTGATTTTCTCATAGGGTCAGGTTGATCAGTATTTTTATAATGTTAGTGCTGAGAGATCAACTCTCAGCATCAAGGTAAGTAACTACTAGATTATATATAATATAGATAACCCACTAAGGATGAGCTGCCGTAGTGCAGCTTTCTGTAGGCGAGCTCTGGAAATTATTGTGACAGGTAGCAGTAGATTATAGGGTTTTACAGGCAAATGCTTGAAGTGGAGTTAGCATATTGAGGCATAATAATAAATTGTAAAACTTAATAGCCTACGATCTATATTTTGCGTTAGACTATCTGCAAATAAGGTGACGTTTTAATGACGTTCTAATGACGTTTTAATAGTGTTTTTATCACGATTTAATGATACAGAAAACCAGTACCATCTTGGTATTTAATAGCAATTTTGAAAGATTTATGGAGAGTTATGGTGACTGGAGATGCTAATCAGAATCTAAATAATCGGCAAAGTATAGCCACAAAAAACGATGAATATATCGAAAAAAAGATTAACAACCTGAGTATTTATAATGCCTATTGGTGTCTTTTTGAATTAAGATCGCAACATAAAATACCTTCAGCATATATCTTAAAAGATGATAGTCTGAGCAAAAATCGAATTATTATAATCCTCAAACAGTCTAAATGTACTCCAAAAAAATTAGATAATTTCTTACAGACAAGCGCAATGAATAGCATACCCTTGTCTTATGTTCGATGGTTTTATGAAGATGCTAGAGCGGCATTATGGCTAAATATGGTCTTGAAGAAACTAAATATAATAAGCAATCATATAAGTATAGAGTCTGATATTGAAATTTTCGCTCATGATCTTATTTTTAATGAGAAATTAATGTTTGCAGCAGGAAATTTCCATAGGGCACCAGATAGTTATAATGAATCTCTAATAGCTCGTAAAAAAGAAGCTTTGGATATTCTGAAAAACATTTATATTAATAGCTCAGTGGGATATAAAAAGACGAAATGGATAGATCATAGTAATCCAGTTAATATTAATCATTTATATAAATATATGCAAAAGCTCCACGATCTTGATCACTTAAAATCTAATAAAAATAACAAAAAAAATAATATCAAATTAAAATCGGATGTCGATAAAAGTGGTTATAAACCAGCTCTAATATGTATAGATACTATTAGGTTCAAAGAAACAGATACGGCTAGCAGACTGCACCATATGCTAGCTTCGCTGGACTATTGGGTATTCAACCCAGATAATCCTATAGCAGAAGAATTGAAAGTTGCTAATAGAGCTACGTTTATAGATAACATGTATGATGTCTGGTTATCAAAAACTAGTCGCGTTCGTAATAAGAAAATTAAAGAGGAAGGCTTAAGGCTTACACGCAAAAACCAAAAAACTCTAAAGATTATTGCTAATAGACAGGGGAAAACACAGGGGCAAATGCTCAATGATATTATAGAAAACTATGATCAAACCTTTTTCTCCCAAGTACCCAAAAGTACTAGAGAAACTATTACCGATTACTCAATGATTGAATACGCAAAGCCTTATACTGACTCTTTTGATACGGAGCAAAGCCTGAGAGCCGAGAAATTCAACCCTGAGCCTTTCTTAGCAGGTGTTGATAATACAGAGGCTAGAGAGTCAGACTGTAAGAATGAGATGTCAGAATCAACTCCGAATATTGAAGACTCTGTTTGCACTGATAATGCTGAGTCAATCGCAAATACTCAACAGAACCAATCTGATGATAAGACTGTGAATTTGGATAACGTTGACGATACTGCTACTACCACTGACAACTTGACAGATGAGGCGATCAATCAGCATGAAGATATTATTCTACCTGCAAACATCTCTACGATGGAAACCAATGATCTGACAACGAAACTACAGGCTATTGACAGTAATTTAGCTTCAGCTAAGACTCTTCACAACATTGATGATAAAATGGCTGATGATGATCCTTTTTTGATAAATGCTGAACTGATAAGACAAAAGACTGGGAAACATGTATAAACTAAGTAGCAGTTCAGTCCTGGTAAGAAATTATGAGATTTATATTACGAAATTAATATAAAGTTGAAAAGCAAATCTTAAGTATACTCACAAGTGTACCGAATCGAATATGTAAAAAATATTCTTTATATATCAAATACTTAATACCATGTAACTGTTCCGGCTCCGGGTACCATTACATAGTTCTATACTATCTTATAGAATAACTAAAGCCCCTGATATCAGGGGCTTTGTTGTATCTGGTGTTCTATACTGTCCTGCTCTATCTATCCTAATCCGTGCATTGGTGTACATTACCTACATATAAATACACAGTAAACCGATGCGATAAATAGCTAGCGGTCTTACTTTTAATAAAGACAATAGACAAAGCTATATATCATTCAGTTGTTACTGTAGCCCTTCCGCTGCTGTTTTATCTAAGTTCGAGTTATTTTCGTTTACAGTAGCCGTATCATCAGCCTTTTGCTCATTTTCCACGCTGTCTACACCAGAATAGTAGGCTGTACCCCCCGCGTCATCATCTGTACTGTCTGCACTTTCTGTACCTTCTGCTTCAGTTGTAGGAGTACTAACACTAGTTTCAGTATCGCTATCTGTCTGAACTGGCGTCATTTCGCTAGACTCTGTATTATTAGTATCGGCCTTTTCCTCTGTTTCATTACTACAAGCGCTCAGTCCGATAAGACTTACTAATACTGCCACCCATAGCTTATTTTGAAAGGTTCTATTCAATACTGAATTTTTCATTTTAATGTTCCTTATTATAATACCCATCAATTTAAGGTAAGTACTATCTTATATATCATTTAAATATTATCTGCTATTACTAACCAATCATTTTTGTTTGTTTTCATTAATCGTTTAACAAAAACCACTAGGTGTGCTTATTGAGTTTTTACTCGCCCTAAATGATCTTGCAACTTATATAGTTATCTTTATTAAGTAGAAAAAATAAACCGCCCGACTCATGGAGTTAAGGCAGTTGCATACGCTTGTTGAGCACTTATTACTTTTAGTAACAATCGAATCTGCAATCTCACTCGCTACTATTGTTCATTAAGCTTAATTACACTGGCAGCATTTTTCGCACATATTGCACTTTTCACAAGTTGATGGACTGGTACATCCACATTTTTCACAACTGCAAGTAGTGTTGTAATGAATAGAAGGAGCTGAAAGATTTGTTTTTTTTGCGTTTGACATCATCATACATCCTTATAATAGAAGAACAATTAGTATTTAATCTTGACAGATATGAGCGATGCCTTCTGTAAGGCAAATGTTAATCTGATGATCGAAAAACTTCCGATCAATCTATATGACTTGCCACAACCCTTCAAGATTAACAGCGCTTTTATCAATTATCGGATAATCACTAAAGCTTAGTGTATAGCCGCCTGCTTGATTGCTCACTGGTGTAATTTGACAAGTCGCGCCGAGTGGAAAGCTATGTTTTTTACTGATATGCCCAAAGCTCATGCCATTATAGATAGGTAATCCAGTCAGCTTATGCAACTGGCGAATGACCATCGCGACATCGTAACGCTTATCGTAGCTATCTTCACCTGTGCCAGACAGTGAGCCAAACACAATTGCTTGCTGACGCTTGAACACACCTGCCAAATATAAATCATAAAGCATGCGCTCAATACGATAAGCCTGCTCACCCACATCTTCTAAAAATACAATACCGCCATCAATGCGCGGCAAATACTCGCTACCTGCCAGCGCTGATACCACACTCAGATTACCGCCCCAAATCGTTCCCGTGACTGTTTGAGTCTTATCAGTCGCTAGAATCGCTGGTAATTTCTTACTGGTCAAATCGGCATTTTGAACAGTAATGCTCAAATTAGGGTTAGTAAGCGCTTCTGCAAACTGCCTACAACTGACTTCATCAGGAGACGTTTTACCAAATTCGCTATAGAGCATGGGGCCAGCGAGCGAACTCATTTGCCCTTTCGCCAGCAGTGCACATTGAATGGCAGTGACATCACTAAAGCCTGTTAGTATCGTGCCCCGCTCTTTCATAATGCGTCCCAGCGTTTGCCAATCAATCAGCGGCAGCAGACGCATTGCGCCATAGCCACCGCGTATACCCATGAGCAGCTTGGGTGCAGCAATCGCCCCAGTCGCGATGTTTTGCAGATCACTGGCTCGCTGCGTGTCCGTTCCCGCAAAGCGCAAATATTGTCGCTCAGTAATAGTAGGATTCTGCACTTCAAAACCTGCGCAAGCCATACGCTCTAATGCCAATTGGTTACGCTCATGACTACCGCCAACGTTGGAGCTGGCAAATAGACGTGTCTCAATAGTAGGATTGATACAACGTGATTTGGACGCTATTGACTGATTAACATCTGGCAGCGCCGTTGGTAAATCATCTTTGGTCAGCTGCATACTGCTATTTTGATCGCTCGTTTTGTCTGCAGCTTTAATCGTTAAGCCTTGAGCGATACCTTGAGTTGCAAGTAGTCCAGCACCTGTACTTACCCCTAAGCGACATAAGAATTGGCGGCGACTAAGCTCCTTATCAGCCGCAGTGGTTATATCAGTTTGTTGTAAAAGAGTCGGATTTGTTATACGCATACTGAACTGTTACCTCAAAACTTATTTCAAAATAATGGTTTTAGAATAATGATTTAACTATCAACGTTTTTAACATTAACTTTATATAAATATCGCAGTTTGACAGCTTTAATAGCGACAAGGGTTGCATAACCCTATAACCATTGCCTATTACAACGACAACAAATTGTTAAACAACCATGTTTGGTACTTACCATTACTCTTGTTATAGTAAATGGTAAGAGATAATTCATCAATAATGATAGGAACGCTAGTATGGCTGATAAAGAAAAAGATAATAAGTCGCTTTTAGACAATATTAAACTCATTTTAAGTAAAGAAGACAGCATAAAGAATCAAGTCGACAAGGATCGCGGTCTCGAGCGTTATGCTAAAGATTTGATGCTACTGATGAGCTTGGTAAAAGATTATTACCAAGGTAATTATCGCAATATACCTTATAAAACTATTTCAGCGGCAGTGGTTGGGTTGTTGTACGTATTAAACCCTATCGATATTATTCCAGATTTCATACCTTTTATTGGTCAAGTTGATGATGCCTTGGTAATAGGGTTTTGCCTAAGACTGATGGAGAAAGACTTGAACAAATATAAAGCTTGGAAAAACGAGCAATCAATGTCCAAAGATTCCATGTATAAAGATGGTGCAAAGTCTGAAGATAAAGCGTCTGATAATGAAGACAAAAATATAAAAGATAAGAAAAAATCTTAATTACTAAAATAGTGATAAATGGTATCTCTAATCATAAAAACACGGTCAATGAGTTCATCACTGACCGTGTTTTATGTGCATCAAGTTTAAAGCTAGTAAATCATCATTAGTAAGTAATCACTAACCATCAATCAGGTACCTCATAATTGGCGTTTTCTGGGTTGAGACCAAATGAGTATACGAATGTCGCAACCAGACTGTTAATAATGATAAAGGGTAAGTCAATCGTGACGTGACCAAGTAGATAGCGTCCAATCAGCCAAGAGACAACGAGCATAACAATAAAAAACGCGCCCAGATATCCTAAGATGACAGGATGTTTTAGACCATAGGGCTGCGCGGGTTTGGGTTGTTTACCGAGTACATACGTACGTATCGCCCAGCCAGCGGCATAAGACAATCCACCCAAGACGACATAACTCAAAAAATTCATATAATATAACTCTATTGCTTAATGACTGGCAAGATATTCTGCTTGGACTACGCTATATTTCTTATTGAAGACTGCCTGTGGTTAAAGGCTTTTATTATTTGACCCGACATTATCAATAATAATATTGGCATGTGGGTTGGCCAAGATGTCCGTATTAACTTCATCACACTCTACCTGATAAATCGTATTGGCTCCTTTATAGATATAAGACAAATACTCACTATCAAGCAAAGGGTCGATATTGGCATAAACAGGTTTGACATGTGCCATGACCAGCACTCTATCAGGACGACCGATGACTGCGTCAACATTGTCAGGGTCAAAGGAGAAAAAATTGGGTATCTCGCTATTCTCTATAACTTCTAGTGGCTCGGCTTTGTCCCACACCCGCTTGGCAGTCGCAGGCTCTTTCATTTGCATGACCCACCTGCCTTCTTGCTGACTGACCTTAATCTGGGCAGGCTCATCATTGCTAACCGTATAGCAACCTTCAAATACGGACAAATCCGTCTCAGTCTTTGCATCCTCTGTTTCTGTAGTCGTACTGGTACCGTCGCAACCTACTAATAGCAATGCACTAATGGTCATAGCACTGATGGCAAGCATCCTAAACTTATGACCCATAACGTTTGAGCGATTGAACATGATAATATTATCCTACGTTAAAAGAGACTGTGATATAGATAAATCCGCTTTAGCTGACAAGTAATGTCATGTCCTTATCCTACTCATTTTAACAGAAAACCACCCTCTTACTGTTTTGATATTTAGTTTCATAGTTTTACGGCAAGCGATGGCGCATATGAGCCCCGTATTTGCTATAATTGAGCGCAGTCATTCAATCACATTATAATCAATCTACGATAGTATAGGCACAGATAACGACTAAACGTCCTCTACGACAAGAGTCTTATGTAGTTAAGAGTGTCGCTATTTATTATGAGTTGATTATCCATTAAGCTTTTAGGTCATTATGTCAGACAATCCTGCTCTATCATCCTCACCTTCTACTGCATCTGCCAGCACACCTGCAAATGTATCGACCATAAGCCAGCAAAATACGACCAATCCATTGGCGGTAAAAGCAAATACCACGGTCGCCTATACAGATGGCGCTTGTAAAGGTAATCCTGGCGCTGGTGGCTGGGGCGCGCACCTTATTTTTAGCGATGGCCATACGCAAGATTTGTACGGTGGTGATAAAGAAACCACCAATAATCGTATGGAGCTAATGGGGGCGATAAAAGCTTTGGAACACAGTCCTCAAGATATAAAGCTTGAAATTTGGACCGACTCAAGCTATGTCAAAAACGGTATTACCCAATGGATTGAAGGATGGAAAAAGCGTGGCTGGAAGACTGCGAGCAAAAAGCCTGTAGCCAATCAAGACTTGTGGCAACAGTTGGATACGCTTTGTCAAGCACGCGATGTTGATTGGCACTGGGTTAAAGGTCACGCTGGGCACGCGGGTAACGAAAAAGCAGATGAGCTGGCCAATCTAGGCGTCACGTCTAGCAGCGAGCAACCATCTGTCGCGCATTCTGCCGATAACTCTGCACGTAACGACGATGACACTGCTAAAAAAAAAGCCAATGATTGGTTAAACGATGACCCGTTAGGCTTTAATATGATGGATGAGGATTCAGAAGAAGAATTGTTATACGAAGATTCTTTAAATGAGATGTCAGACAACAGTGACTCAAAGTCTATTCAAGTCAAACAATTAAATAATACTACGCAGCCAGTGAGTATCAACACCATGATATCAGATGAGACGAATACAAACAGCGATACAACCAACGTGTCAGTAGACTTGCCAAAATTCGATGGTGATACTGGTCGTGCCAACCCCAACTTTCGTCCGCTACTACCACAGCCTATTCATCGACACGAGCCCAATCGTCAGCTGATCATGGATACAGAGACGACAGGGCTTGACCCTCTCAAAGGTGACCGCGTGATTGAGGTCGGTATTGTCGAGATGGTCGGTCGTAAGTTTACGGGCGAAAAACTCCATGTTTATATCAACCCGCAGCGCGGTATGGATGAAGAAGTCATTCGTATTCACGGTATCTCTGAAGCTTTTTTGGCAGATAAGCCAACCTTCGATCAGGTTGCTAAGTCGTTATATGATTTTATGGATGGCGCAGAAATCATCGCTCACAACGCCACGTTTGATATGAACTTTTTAAACATGGAGTTTAGTAAAGTGGGTCTGTCAGACTTCGCCGAGCGTGTACAAGTGACTGACTCTTTATTAATGGCAAAGCAGCAATACCCTGGACAAAAAAACACGCTAGATGCTTTGGTTCGCCGATTAGATGTCGGTAAGCAAGATCGTACTTTTCACGGCGCCTTGTTGGATTCGGAGATTTTAGCTGAAGTTTATCTGGCCATGACAGGAGGACAGGTAACGTTAGCGATCGAAGAAGATACTCAAACAGAGGGTGGCAACACCGCTCATGCTAATTTTGCAAATTTGGCATCTTTATTGCTAGAGTCAACCGTAGACAACCATGCCAATCAAAACTGGTTTGCAGGGTTAGCAGAAGATTATCCTGATTTAAACGCTAGGCTATCGCAGTGGTAGAGCGCGTTACTGCGCATGATTAATTGGCTTGCGCCTATTATACGTCCAATAACATACTAAAAAGCCTGCTTTTATTAATAATTATCTGCTGTTAAAGTCGACTCTATCAATATTTTATGGAAAAAAACTATGAGCCAGTCTGAGCAAACAATATTGACCACCCCTGCCCTTAGTATTACTAACTTTAACCTACCTTCTCTACATCTGCTTCATAATGAGATTACAGTCATTTTAAAGGATACTGAGAATCATCTTAGCGAATTTAATGATGATCAAGAACAAGTCTCTTTATTATTAGACTCTATTAGTATGTTAACACAACTGTCTTGTATTTTTGAATTGGTTGCATTAACTGGCGGACAGCTACTAAGTACGGCCATCGCACAAGGTCTACAACAGCTTTATGACAATAATAATAACGGCGACACCGCTTTGATTATGGATCTATCAGAGGCGATCATGACACTTGATCGTTATATTGAATTTGTACTGTTAACTGAAACGGTAGAGCCAACCCTACTATTGCCAATTATCAACAAACTATATGCCCACAGTCAGCAAGATACGATCAATGCCGATTGTTTTTCTGACTTTGGTAGCAGCAGCGTTATTATTGCCAATCCTGAACAGAACTTTAAACCATTATGCGAGTTAAGCCTGAATAGCGACTTACTCACCAATGCTTATCGCAGCGGTCTAAATGTCGTTCTTGCCAAACATGCACCACTAACGGCAGATACCCAGCAAAAACTAGATGCTATGAGTGCTGCTTGTGCGATGATTGCTGCCCATACTGATAGCCTGTTTTGGCAAGCGGCAACGGCTGTCGTCACAGATATCAAAGACATATTACCGTTAAATGCTAGTCAAAAACATACACTAATCTACTTAGAGCAGCAGTTTCATAGCTATTTGCCAATCATGGATGCCCGTTTTGCAGACCTAGTAAGTTTTGCTTGTCAGCGTGACAATCAACAAGCGCAAAAGCTACGCATTCAGTATGCAAATAATCGGCTTGAGTCATCACAGCTTGAGCAAATGCAGCGCTTCTTGTTTGGACCAAACCGTGCCATTACTGATACGCTAAATGATATTATTCAAAACCAAATCAGCACTATCAAAGAAAAAGTTGATAGTTATGCCCGCGGTGACACGCTTAGCCCTGCGGCGGTACAAGTAAACTCAATAGCTGCCGATCTTATAGAGCTGAGCTCAGTATTGCAGTTATTATGTTTGGCTGATGCAGCAACCTCTCTTAAAAATGTTGCCTCAGCTGTAGCAAAATGGCAAACGCCAGCCCCTAATGAGTTTGACTCTCTGCTATTGGCGCTAATGCATGCCGAGAATGCTTCGAACGCAATGGCAAAAATACACACACCAGGCGCTATTCATTTGGCAACGCATAGTCAGCATATCTCATTACATCAAATCGATACGGCCTATGATACGTTGGTACAAGAGAGTCGTACAGCCATATCAAGTGCAGAGCAAGCAATTAACGACTATCTAGTGGACGACAATCGCGACCTGCTTAACCTTGAGAATATACCTGATCTGATACATCAAGTCGCGGGTGCAATACGCTTCTTACAATTGGCTACACCTGCAAATATGCTTAATCAGTTGACCATCAATATGCAAAAACGTCTTGAAAGTGGTCAAAGTATAGATGATCGTACACTTGCTCATATAGCTGATGTACTTATGGCAGTAGACTATCGCTTAGATGGTTTTGAGAACAACCATCCTGTGAGCAAAAAATCACTGGATGTTGCTCAGGATAGTTTGAGCCAACTACTTGCCGCTTAATCGTTGCAGATAAATATAAGTAAATTTTTATCAACCCTCTTGCTGCTTTGGATAGCTATTTATGACCACCGCTTTTGTAATTGATAACGAGACTGTACTGTGCCGCTATACTGCAAAAGGCTGGTGGCCTGTGCAAGTTCCTGTTTTGGCTATTGAAAACGATATTGTTACAAAAGACCAAGCAGCAGAGTCATCAATTAAGCTTTATCAGGTTGGCCGTGTTGAGTTACTGGCAAGCTTAGCAGCAAGTAACTGGGAGACAGGTGGATTACAAAAGTTGAATACTGATCCCGAGTCTATTGATGGCGATGATGTACCTGCTACCATTGCCATTACTTACGATTATGCGCAAACCCACGGCATTGCTATTCCTAACTTAACTAAAAACTCTTATAAGTCAACCGTATTGCAGACGCCATTAGCTGGTACTGAAAAGATAGGCTTTATTACTTACCGACAGCTTATCACCCAATTGCCAGCAGCGCTCTCTACGCAGCTGAGTCAAGCGATTCAATTGCTGCGCTGGCAAGCAGATACTCAGTTTTGTAGTCGCTGCAGCGCTTCGGTTACGGTAGCCAAATTTGGTGAGCGTGCGATGGTCTGTCCAGTCTGCCGCTTACGCCAGTATCCACGAGTACAACCTTGTGTCATCACAGCCATCACTCGTCCAAACCCACAAACCGGCGAGATGCAAATACTCTTGGCACACCATCACCGCTATGGTCGACCGAGTACCCAGCTTCAGTATGGACTGATTGCAGGTTTTGTAGAAGTAGGTGAAAGCTTAGAGCATGCGGTAGTACGTGAAGTCGCTGAAGAAGTAGGTATCTGCTTGACTGACATTCGCTACGTCAGCAGTCAACCATGGCCGTTTCCCTCAAACTTAATGCTAGGATTTCGAGCGTCTTATACAAGCGGTGAGATAGTCATACAAGAAGATGAGCTCTCGCACGCCGACTTCTTTGATATCTCAAACTTACCAAAGATACCTTTTAAAGGCAGTATTGCTTATGATTTAATTGCACAAATTGCTCACGAACAAGGCATAATACTCTAGCTTTATAGAATATATTCGTGTGTAACCAATAGTATGCCATTATGAACAATCCTCTTTTATGATAGATTATCTATACTAGTCACGACCAATAGTAACTCTCGCCAATTCTTTACGCCAGTTTTAAGGCCTTTGATTAAATGCCCAGTAATATTCATACCCGTCTAACAAACCTGCCGATACTGTTTGATACATTAACTTTAGAGACGCTGCCAGCCGACACACAACAACAAATTGCGTATGTTGACTCGTGCCTGCCCCAGACACAATGTGGTCTTTGTGATCATCCCGACGGGTGTCTACCTTATGCTACCGCTATCGTCGTAAATGGTGAACCGCATAATAAATGTGTACCTGGTGGACAACCTGTCAGTGATGCCATTGGCCATATTTTAGACGCAGATCATGCTACTTTAGATACGGTCTTTTTACAAAGCCAAGACTCAAGTAACGAGCCAAAACGCTTAAGTGCTGTACCATCAAAGTGGCCAATAGACCCCACGACTGAGCGTCCGCATGAAGTACGCGCCATCATTCGTGAAGATGATTGTATTGGTTGTACAAAGTGTATCCCAGCCTGTCCGGTCGATGCCATCGTCGGTACTGGCAAACATATGCATACGATTTTTACAGACTTATGCACTGGTTGTGAGCTGTGTATTGCACCCTGCCCTGTTGACTGCATCGATCTTGTGCCTATTGAGCGTGAATTGTCAGCAGCAGAGCGCACGCAAGAACAAAACGAGCTGCGACAACGTTATCACACGCATCTTAGGCGCGTAACTGAGCAACTGACCGACAGTAATAATAGTAGACCTGTCGTCAGTATGGTAGAAGCCAAGCTAAATAACGCCAGCGCACAAGCGATTGACATTGACGAGCAGCAAGCAAAGAATACTATTGCTGCCGCCAAACTACGTACCAAAATCAAAAAACTAGAAAAACAGCTAAGCGTCCGTCCTAATCCGAAAAAAAGCGCTGAGTTGGCTATGTTGCAAGATCAACTGTCTCAGTTATAGCTTTAGTATTAGTTTTAGAGATAGTTTGTCCATACCCTATTGTCTTATTTGATCTAATTCAGTATCGACCTTAACCACTATTAACAGCTATAAAAGATTGTCCATATACTATGAGCAAAACTGTCAAACACAAAACTGCAAACACACCGCCATCGAGACGATTGCCCAATCGTAACGTACGACCATTTTTTGAAAAGCTAGCTGCTACTATTGACGATCCCATTACTGAATTAAACTACAGTAATAATTTTGAGCTACTTGTTGCAGTCATACTCTCTGCACAAGCGACTGATGTGAGCGTCAATATCGCAACCCAGCAGCTATACCCAGTCGCGAATACTCCTGAGGCCGTATTGGCACTGGGTGAAGAAGGACTAAAATCTTATATCAAAAATATTGGCTTATACAATGCCAAAGCCAAAAATGTCATCAAAACTTGTCGCGATTTAATAGAGAAGTTTGACAGCACGGTACCTGATAACCGTAAAGACTTAGAGTCGCTCGCTGGGGTCGGACGCAAAACCGCTAATGTGGTCTTAAACACCGCTTTTGGACAACCAACAATGGCAGTCGATACGCATATCTTCCGTGTGGGCAATCGCACGGGGCTGGCTACTGGCAAGAACGTATCAATAGTAGAGAAAAAGCTGGTCGAGCGCATTCCAGAAGACTTATTGGTTGACGCTCACCACTATCTCATCTTGCATGGGCGCTATACCTGTCAAGCGCGTACCCCCAAATGCGGAGCCTGTCCAGTCTACGAGGAATGTATGTTTAAGGATAAAGCCGCGTTTTTAGAGATTTAACAATTCTTTATGGCTAATGTTGTTTAATAGAGTCACTTCAACTTAAAGAAAAACGATACAGATAACCACTGACAAAAATTTAGCTAGCTCGTTGGTTTTTACGATTGTTAGCAACCATAGCTGACACTAGAGTTTTGACTCGATTCACGGTAAAATGTGCTAATTTTTTGATTCACTTTTGCCTCTTATTTTCCGTTAACATTCAATTATGACTGATTTAGTAACGACAGTCCTTGCAATTAAGCGATCTAACTATGCGTGAATACAACTTATTTACATCTGAATCTGTAAGCGAAGGCCATCCTGATAAAATGGCTGACCAAATATCAGACGCTATCCTTGATGCCATCTTACGTGAAGACATCCAAGCTCGCGTAGCATGCGAGACGCTGGTCAAAACTGGTGCCGTCATACTAGCAGGTGAAGTGACGACTACTGCTAATATCGATGTAGAGCGTATTGTACGTGATACGGTTAATGGTATCGGCTATCATCACTCAGATCTTGGCTTTGATGGTGAGACTTGTGCGGTTATTAATATGCTTGGTAAGCAATCACCTGAAATCGCTCAAGGTGTCGATCGTAGCAGCCCAGAAGAGCAAGGCGCTGGTGATCAAGGCTTAATGTTTGGCTATGCTAGTAATGAAACCGAAGTATTAATGCCGGCTCCTATTGAGTTTGCGCATCGTCTTATGGAGCGTCAGTCTGAGCTACGCCGTGCTGGCGATCTGCCTTGGTTGCGTCCAGATGCCAAAGCACAAGTTACCTTAAAATATGATGGCAACCGTCCGACTGCGATTGACGCTGTAGTATTGTCTACTCAGCATGATCCAAGTATCTCGCAAAAAGATCTGCAAGAAGCAGTCATGGAATCTATCATTAAACAAGTACTGCCAGCCGATCTGTTACATGCTGGTACTCGCTACCACATCAACCCAACTGGCAAGTTTGTCATTGGTGGTCCTGTCGGTGATGCAGGCTTAACCGGACGTAAAATCATCGTCGATACCTACGGCGGTATGGCTCGTCATGGTGGCGGTGCATTCAGTGGTAAAGATCCTTCAAAAGTCGATCGCAGCGCCGCTTATGCGGTACGTTATGTCGCCAAAAACATCGTCGCGGCAGGATTGGCTGAGCGCTGTGAAGTACAAGTGAGCTACGCGATTGGAGTCGCTGAACCTACCTCTATCTCGGTGAATACTTTTGGCACGAGTAAAATTAGCTCTGAAGAGATCATTCGCCTGATTCGTACGCATTTCGATTTGCGTCCTTATGGCATCACGCAAATGCTCAACTTACTCCAACCTATGTATCAACGCACAGCAACCTTTGGACATTTTGGACGCGTTGGCTCTGAGACTGCCTTTACTTGGGAAAAAACAGACAAAGCTGAATTGCTAAAAGCAGATGCAGGTCTATAAATCTATATTCAAATACACTCAATAGGAGTCGCTTATGTCTCAAGATAATATTGATAACAATGCTCAAAATCACAATGCTGAAGCATTGGCTGAAATCACCCCTGAAATGCAGGCATTTTATCAGCGTGCTGACGCCATCATTGGTGTTGCGAATAGCCAATTGGGTCCTGATGCTCATTCAGGGCAAGTCGGCGCTTCATTGCTTTATGCAGCTGCGCGTTATAGCGCTTCGGTCGCCTCTATTGGTTTTGTAAAGGGTGATGACTTTGCAAAAGAAAAAGACGATATCGTAGAGTTTTACGTTAAGCAGTACCGTCAGATGCTAAGTGACAATTTGACTGATTATGCACAAAACTTTGATAAATATGTTCAGCTCAATCAAGATGATAAGTCGTCTAAATAAGCACTTCATTACTCAGTCTTAAAACAAAACCCCAGCCTATTTATAGACTGGGGTTTTTTATTGGCTATCTTTTTAGTACACGACTGACTACAATTAGACTAGTACTTAGGAAACTTAAGCTATTTAAGCTTAGGCCGTCTTTAACTTATAAAAGCAGATATAGCAGAAGAGTCTGCTTTATAACCGATTATTAGTTCATCCACTACAACAGGACGTTGTAGTTTTCATAAATTGCGACTTTCATACATTATGCTTTTCGTAAATAAGGACATCTTATGTTTAATAATAATTTTTGGACATCTTGGCGTTCATGCTTGTCGTTACTTGGAATATCTGTAGCGATGACAATAGCAGGCTGTAGTAATATTCCGAGTGTCGCCGAGCCCGACACTACTCCAATTCATACACCAGCCACTAATCAACCAGCACCCAGTGATAATCTATTTACTAAGTGCCCGCCTCACAACCCAGAGCAAAACATGTGTACCATGCAATACGACCCTGTTTGCGTTACTACTAAAGTTGGCTCGGTAGTCAGTTATCGTACGGCAGGTAATGCCTGCTCAGCCTGTGGCACAACTGCAGCGATAGGTTATGTACCAGGGAAATGTATCTAAACTTTTAATAGCCTTAAAAAATCTAGCGTTATACTTATAAAAAAACCCCAGCCTATTTATAAACTGGGGTTTTCTATTATTCGCGTCATTTTTACAATCTTACTAATCAGACTTGGTAACTTTAGGAGGACCTTTTAGCAAATGTTCATCACGGAACTCGTTTGCTGAGTTATGTTCTGCTGATTCTTCAGTGACAAACCACTGCTGATTGCGATATAACACCAGACGATCTCGGCTCAAGCCGCGAAGTAGCGCATACATCATGACCAGCATGACAATAGCAAAGGGAAACCCTGACACAATAGCTGCGGCCTGTAATGCCCCAAGTCCTCCCGCTGCTAACAATATCGCTGCAATCACACCTTCAGTCCCTGCCCAAAACAGGCGCTGAACCTTAGGTGGATTGGTATCACCGCCCGATGTCAACATATCGATGACGAAGCTGGCAGAATCAGATGAGGTCACGAACCATAGTACGATCATGACAATAATTAAGGCAGTTGCTGCTTGAGTAAAGGGATAGGTTTCCATCAATTTAAAGATAGCACTACCAGTATCTGCTTGTACTGCCTCAACCAGTCCAGGACTGGCTATGTCAGGACTGACTGCAGCCATTAGCTCCATGTGCACTGCCGACCCGCCGAAGGCTGTAAACCATAAGAACAATATGGTAACCGGAATCAGTAACACCCCTAATATGAATTCACGAATCGTGCGACCACGAGAAATACGGGCGACGAATACGCCAACAAACGGTGACCAGCTGATCCACCATGCCCAATAAAAGATTGTCCATGAAGATTGCCAGTTTTCTTGACCTTCATAAGACTCTGTCCATAAGGCTAGCGGAACAACTTGGTGCAGATAATTACCGATATTCTCTACAAAACTATTAAATATAAACTGCGTTGGACCTAAGATAATCACAAAGCTCAATAGCACAATAGTCAGAAAAATATTGATGTCACTTAAACGCTTAATACCTTTATCCAGTCCCATCAATAGCGACAGTCCAGCAAGCGCGGTAATAACCGCAATCAAGACAATCTGTACTGTGATGTTATTAGGAATACCGAATAGACTCTCAAGACCAGAGTTGATCTGTAACACACCTAAGCCTAAGGTTGTGACCACCCCAAACATCGTGCCAAACACAGCCAACGTATCAACAGTATGACCCCAACGTCCATAAATTCTTTGACCTAATAATGGATAAAGCGTTGAGCGAATGGAGAGTGGTAAACCACGGCGATAGTGAAAATAAGCCAATGCTAAAGCCACCATGCCATAAATTGCCCACACATGGATACCGTAGTGTAAAAACGAGATATTCATCGCAAGCTTGGCAGATGCGACCGTCTCTCCTTCACCAAGCGGCGGTGCCATAAAGTGGTACAACGGCTCAGCCGTACCCCAGTAAAGCAAACCAATACCGATACCCGCTGAAAACAACATACCAATCCAAGAGATGAGTTTGTATTCTGGCTTTTCCATCTGATGTCCGAGCCTAATATCACCATATCGGCTAAATATTAGATAGATACTCATGACCACGGCTAAGTTGACTACCATAATAAAGAACCAGCCAAAACGCATTGAGATAAACGCTTTTGCTTGCCCAAACACTACGCTTGCCAGCTCATTAAAAAAGGCACCGAAGATAATAAACGCGATAATTAAAATCGCTGAAGACAAAAATACTGGTTTACTTACCCTTGGAAAAGGGCCCAATCGACCAACTTTAACGTGATCCATAGATTTTTCCAAAATTAAAAAAAACGATACCCTATCAAGATATTGCTTACTTATCAAACGCAGTGTCGTTACGGTTGAGTTTTCATCAAGAAAAGTTTGAAAGTAGCCTGACTCTATTCACTACTTTATTAACTAATAAAACCCCAATCTACGAATAGATTGAGGTTTTGTGTAGCGACGTGCAATTTTATACTATGCTTTAATCACCCTTAGCAATCTCAGGTGGTCCTTCTAATAGTTCTTCATCAACGAACACATTAGCCGTATTGTGCTCGACCGACTCTTCAGTGATAAAGCGCTGCTCTGCACGGTACAATATAAGCTCATCACGATTAAATCCTCGTATCATAGCGTACAGCATGACAAAGACGACAACGGCAAACGGGAATCCTGCCACGATAGCAGCCGCTTGTAGGGCGCCTAAACCGCCCGCTGCCAGTAGAATAGCAGCAACAAAACCTTGAGTTATCGCCCAAAACAGACGTTGGATCTTGGGCGGATTGGTCTCACCACCTGCGGTTAGCATATCGATCACAAAACTTGCTGAATCTGAAGAGGTCACAAACCATAAAACAATCATGATGATGATCAACATCGTTGTGGCTTGCGTAAATGGATAAAATTCCATTAATTTAAAAATTGCATTTCCATAGTCATTTTGTACCACTTCAATGAACCCAGGATTGCCAATCAGCTCCATATTTACAGCCACACCGCCAAAGGTTGTGAACCAGAAAAACAGGATAACCATAGGAATAAATAATACGCCTAATAAGAATTCACGAATGGTACGACCACGGCTAATACGAGCGATAAACACGCCAACAAATGGTGACCAGCTAATCCACCAAGCCCAATAGAAAATAGTCCATGATGACTGCCAATCGCCCTTACTATAAGCTTCACTCCAAAAGCCTAATTGAACGATATTTTGTACATAGTTACCGACGTTTTCAACCAAGCTGTCCATAATGTATTGGGTTGGGCCCATAATAAAAGCAAACCCTAGCAGCACAAAGGTCAAAACAATATTGGTATCACTAAGACGCTTGATGCCTTTATCCAATCCCATTAATAAAGAACCACAGGCAAGCATAGTAATCAAAGCAATCAAGATAACTTGTACCGTTACCGAATTTGGTAAACCAAACAATCCTTCAAGCCCTGAGTTGATTTGTAATACACCAAAACCTAAGGTAGTTACTACACCAAACATCGTACCGAATACAGCCAACGTATCAACAGCATGGCCCCACCCGCCATAAATCCTTTTACCCAACAATGGATACAGACTTGAGCGAATAGAGAGTGGCAGACCACGGCGAAAGTGGAAGTATGCCAGGGACAACGCCACGATGGCATAAATAGCCCAAGCATGGATACCATAGTGCAAGAACGAGATGTTCATCGCTTGTTTGGCGGCCTCTACTGTCTCAGCTTCGCCAAGAGGTGGTGCCATAAAGTGATAAACAGGTTCTGCGGTGCCCCAGTACATGATACCGATACCAATACCTGCTGAGAACAACATGCCGATCCAAGATGGCAGACTATACTGTGGCCTTTCGGTCTGATGACCCAAGCGAATGTCACCATACTTACTAAAAATCAAATACAAACTTAACACCACTGCCACGTTCATTAAGATAACGAATAGCCAGCCAAATCGCCGAGTAATGAAACCCTGTGCTGCAGCAAATACTGAATCAGCCAGCTCATGAAACAGAGCGCCAAATATAATAAAACCCACGATCAAAACTGCCGAGGCAATAAAAACAGGCTTATTAACTCGTGGAAAAGGTCCTAGACGACCAATTTTGAGTTCACTCATAATACCTTCCTAAAATAGAGTTGTGCCACTATGTTTGGATATAAACAACCTATCAAACCTAAAAAATATATATAACCGCATAAAAATAGCCCTAAATGTGAGGGCTATCTGTATATGAAAATTCTAATAATAACAATAACAGGTAATATAGATTAGTCACCTTTAGCAATCTTAGGCGGACCTTCCAATAGATCTTCATCAACGAACTCGTTCGCCGTATTATGATCTGCTGATTCTGCAGTAATGTAATACTGTTGAGCTCTATACAGTATCAACTGATCCCTACTTAAACCACGTAGTAGCGCGTACATCATCACAAATACGACTAAAGCAAATGGTAGACCTGCTACGATAGCTGCTGCCTGTAAAGCACTTAGTCCACCGGCTGCAAGTAAAACTGCAGCTATGACGCCTTCTGTACTTGCCCAAAATAAGCGCTGAATTTTTGGCGGATTGGTATCGCCACCAGCTGTTAGCATATCAATGACAAAGCTTGCCGAATCTGATGATGTTACAAACCAAAGTACAATCATAATGACAATTATAAAAGTAATCGGTTTGGTTAACGGGTAGTACTCGATCAGCTTAAAAATGGCACTACCAAAATCTGCTTGTACCGCTTCAACGAGTCCTGGACTAGCCAATGCAGGATCAATAGCAGCGAGCAACTCCATATGAATAGCAACGCCGCCAAAAGTCGTAAACCAAAAAAACAAGATTGTTATTGGTATTAACATGACCCCTAACACAAACTCACGAATGGTCCGGCCGCGACTAATACGGGCAATAAATATACCGACGAATGGCGCCCAACTTACCCACCACGCCCAGTAAAATATCGTCCATGAAGACTGCCAGTTTTCTTGACCTTCATAAGCTTCGCCCCACAGTCCTAGTGGAACAAACACTGATAAATAGTTACCGACGTTTTCAAGGAAACTATCGAAGATAAATAACGTTGGTCCTAGAATAACCATAAAGCCAAGTAAGATGGCTGTCAGTCCGATATTGATATCACTTAGGCGTTTGATACCTTTATCCAAACCCATTAACACGGAAATAACGGCTAAAACCGTTATAAAAGCAATTAAAGCAATTTGTACTGTTAAACTATTAGGCGTACCAAATAGTTTCTCAAGTCCTGAGTTTATTTGCAAAACCCCCAGACCCAAAGATGTTACAACACCAAACATTGTCCCAAATACTGCTAGGATATCAACAGCGTGCCCCCATCGACCGAAGATCTTTTTGCCTAATAACGGATAGAGCGTTGATCGAATTGATAGAGGTAAGCCGCGGCGATAATGAAAATAGGCGAGAGACAATGCAACAAACGCATACAGTGCCCAAGCGTGTAATCCCCAATGCAAAAAGGTAAAGTTGATAGCTTGTTTAGCCGTCTCTACGCTATTTGGCTCACCTAATGGGGGCGCCATAAAGTGGTATAAAGGCTCAGCGGTGCCCCAATAGATCAAACCAATACCGACACCCGCAGAAAACAACATGCCAATCCATGAGAATAGACTGTATTGTGGTGCCTCTGTTTGAAGACCCAAACGAATGTCGCCATAACGGCTCATGGCTAAATAAATACATAACGCTAAAGCCAAGTTCATTAATAGAATAAAAAGCCAGCCAAACTTATCAGTAATAAAACCCTGCAAAAAACTAAAAAGAGTACCAGCAGTTTCAGTAAATAGCACGCCAAAGATAATAAAACCGACGATTAAAATACCTGACGTAATAAAAACAGGCTTACTCACTCGCGGAAACGGTCCCAATCTCTCAACTTTTAGATGGTCCATCTGTAAATTTACCTTAATTTCCTGTGAGGCACACAATAACAAGATATTTCTTAACTATCAAATCTAATTCAACTACTTACAAGTTTGCAACTGACTGCAATACTGCGGATTAATGGCTTATAACCAGTTTAAAAACAGTAATAATAGTAAGAATTAAGCATCAATACCTCTTATTATTACAGATGTGTCTTAAAACATTCTACTTCTTTATATACTAACAATTAGGAATCATCGCAGCATTTATATGGCAAAAGTATATAAATCAAATAAAGAGGCATATTCTTATTTTGGTAAGAGTTGTAACAATCTACCGCTATCGCCATCTTCTAATACCCACACTTCACCATCGACTGTCAGAACATTACGAATACGAGCACCCATATCATAACGATAACGCTCAGACGCATCGCCTGTCTCTTTCATATCGACTACGATTAAAGCTTTGGATGATAAACCACTCATAAGCGCATCACCCTGCCATTCTGGAAAATTGTTTTGATTACCAGCGCTATAGATACTCATAGATGAGGGTGAAATAACCGGTGTCCATGTAATTTTAGGCGGCTCGAACTCAGGACGGGTGTCGTGATCAGGAATATCAGTACCCGAATAGTTACGGCCATTAGAAACCACAGGCCAGCCATAGTTATTGCCTTTTTTAATAAGATTAAACTCGTCACCGCCACGAGGTCCCATCTCATTGACCCACAATCTGCCTGACTCATCAAATGCCATACCAAGCACATTACGATGGCCTATTGTCCAAAACTGTGAAGCAATGTTGCGAGTATTGCCAGCAAATGGATTGTCTTTAGGGACAGACCCATCAGCATTTAGCCGAATTATTTTACCCAAATTAACGGTCATATCCTGTGAAGGGTCCTTTTTCTGACGCTCCCCTGAACTAATGTATAAGTGCTGTCCATCAGGAGAAAATAGTAATCGATGACTATAATGACCCTGTCCCTTTACTTTTGGGGTTTGCTGCCAAATAGGTGTGATAGCTTGCAAACTTGGCGAATCAGTGTCTAGCCCTACAAGTTTGGCTTTAACGACCTTAGCGCCAAATGTGTTGTTGTCGGGACCGTCACCTGCTTCAACATAACTGATATATACCATCTTACTCGTTGCAAAATCAGGCGCTAACACAATATCTCCAAGACCGCCTTGTCCGCCATATGCCACACTTGGCACACCATCGACTTGTGTCTTATTGCTCGTTTGAGTATCAACGATAAAGAGCTCACCTGTTTTTTGGGTCACAAGTAGTTTGAGAGGGTCATTAGCTGTTTTTGGTAGCGCTGCCATTGCCCATGGCTCATTGAAGGTCGCAAACTCTTTAGTCGTAAATTCAGGTTTGTTGGTGCTTTTTTGCGCACTATTAGCAGCATCATCAGACGCTTTTATTGGTGGGGGCGTTGTATCAGTATTTAAGGTGGTTGAGTTAGAGCAAGCAGAGGCACTAAATAGTAATGCTACTATGCTCAAAGGTACATTGATACGTTTGGTAATGGTTGTCATCATATTCTCCCTATTGATCTGCTTTTATCTAATATAGCAAGTGAAAACACCGTCAAGGTACAAATTATGTTTTTAAATAAAAAAACCCCTTACCTGCTATTGCAAGTAAGGGGTCAGTTTTGTACTACACTTTAGCGTTATTAACTCATTCTAAGCTTATCAAAGGTGAGCTTATCATCTACATCTACGTCGACTTTGATAATGTCACCTGCGACAAAGTCACCTGCCAGCAGTTTTAATGACAATGGGTTTTCAATCTCTTGCTGGATAGCACGTTTTAGTGGACGTGCACCATATACTGGATCATAACCCACAGCGACCAACTGACTCATTGCTTCATCAGATAAGGTAATATCTAACTCACGATCTTGTAAGCGGCGACGCAAACGCTCTAGTTGGATATCAGCAATGCCGGCCATCTGTTCTTGACCGAGCGCATGGAACACTACGATCTCATCAATACGGTTGACAAACTCAGGACGGAAATGCTCACCAACTGAATCCATTACTGCCGCTTTGATGTCTTGGTAGTCTTCACCAACCATCTCTTGGATTTTATGTGAACCCAAATTACTGGTCATGATGATAACCGTGTTCTTAAAGTCTACGACCCGACCTTGCGAATCAGTCAAGCGCCCGTCATCCAATACCTGTAATAAGATATTAAACACATCTGGATGCGCTTTTTCTACTTCATCAAATAGCACAACACTATAAGGCTTGCGGCGTACAGCTTCGGTTAATGTACCGCCCTCTTCGTAGCCGACATAACCAGGAGGAGCACCTACCAAGCGACTGACACTGTGCTTTTCCATGAACTCACTCATATCGATGCGCACCATCGCCTCTTCACTATCAAATAAGAAGTTTGCTAGAGATTTCGTCAGCTCAGTCTTACCTACCCCTGTTGGCCCTAGGAACAAGAACGAGCCAGAAGGACGATTCGGATCAGACAAACCTGCCCGACTACGACGCACTGCATTAGCAACCGACTCAACTGCTTCGTCCTGACCAATAACGCGTTCGTGGAGTTTGTCCTCCATTGCTAGCATCTTATCGCGCTCACCTTGCATCATTTTACTGACCGGGATACCTGTCGCCGCGGCCACCACTTCAGCAATCTCATTATCAGTGACTTTATTACGTAGTAATTTTACGCCAGCAGGCTCACCTGTTTGCTCCTTTTGCTCAGCCAAGTCAGACTCATTGATACGGCGCTCAAGCTGCGGTATGGTTTCATACTGCAGTTTACTCATGGTCTCGTAATCGCCTTCTCGGCTTGCCTTATCATAAGCGATGCGCGTTTTGTCAAGCTCATCTTTGAGCTGTTGACTGCCTTTGACCAGCGCTTTTTCTGCTTGCCAGACTTCGTTAAGATCAGCGTATTCTTTTTCAAGCTCATCAATTTGCGTATCAAGCACTTTACGCTCAGCTCGTGCGCCAGCATCTTCTTCATTTTTGAGCACTTCGCGCTGCATTTTTAGCTGAATAAGACGACTATCAAGCTTACCTAGCGCTTCAGGTTTACTGTCCATCTCCATACGCAAACGACTGGCTGCTTCGTCTATTAAATCGATGGCCTTATCCGGCAGCTTACGATCAGTAATATAGCGATGACTCATACGCGCCGCCGCGATAATGGCGCTGTCTTGAATATCAACACCATGATGCAACTCATAACGCTCTTTGAGACCACGAAGAATAGCAATGGTATCTTCAACCGTCGGCTCATCGACCAATACCTTTTGGAAACGACGCTCAAGTGCGGCATCTTTTTCAATATACTGACGATATTCGTCCAAGGTCGTCGCCCCAACGCAATGTAGCTCACCGCGCGCCAATGCAGGTTTTAACATGTTCCCGGCATCCATCGCGCCGTCCGTTTTACCCGCACCAACCATGGTATGCAGCTCATCGATAAACAAGATAACGTTACCTTCTTGTTTGGCCAAGTCGCTCAGTACACCCTTGAGACGTTCTTCAAACTCACCGCGGAATTTTGCTCCAGCAATCAGTGCACCCAAGTCAAGCGACAGTACTTCTTTACGACGCAGACCCTCCGGCACGTCACCATTGATAATCTTTTGCGCTAGACCTTCAACGATAGCCGTCTTACCGACACCTGGCTCACCAATGAGCACTGGGTTGTTTTTGGTACGGCGTGATAGCACCTGAATAGTACGGCGAATCTCCTCATCGCGGCCGATGACTGGGTCGAGCTTGCCAAGCTCTGCCTGCTCGGTTAGATTAATCGTATACTTATTGAGTGCATCACGCTGATCTTCAGCGTTTTGATTATCTACTTTGTCGTTGCCGCGTAACTGCTCGATAACTACTTTTAACTTATCAGCAGTCACCCCTGCACTCTCAAATATCTTTTTGGTCTCACCTTGTTCAGCCAATGCCAATATGACCCATTCAGTAGCAATAAAATCATCACCCGCTTTTTGCGCTTGACGATCTGCAAGATTTAGAATTTTGACCGAGTTTGGATTTAGGTTGACATCCCCTGTCGGCTCGCTAATTTTGGCTTGATTGTCTAACGCCTTTGCCACGCCATTTTTTAGTGCAGGAATAGAGGCACCTGCCTGCTGACAGATAGACAAATTGGACTCATCTTGCAGCAGTACGGCAAGCAAATGCACTGGATCGATACCAGTATTATCACGTCCTAACGCTAGGCTTTGCGCCTCTTGAATGGCGGCTTGCAGCTTTTGCGTAAACTTCTCAAATCTCATAGTATTATCCTTTTATAATTCATATTTTTAACAGTTTTTATAACGGGCTTATATCATGGCCCTTCTGTTTGTCTGCTATGTATATGCGGGATATCGGATTGTATTTCAACTAAATATATTTAGTGTCAACACCAGATAATGACTTACTAGTAATAGTGCTCACATATACCAACTAAAATTACTTTGTTTTAAACCTTGCCAGTAGTAATGATATTACTTATAGGCTATCAATTGGTGTGTTGTATAGCTATTTCAAGAGAAGAATATGGTAAGGAGAAATTATAAATTTATGGCTCTAGAGGCTGTTAACATAAAAAAAGCCCAAAGCGTTGATTTAACCAATGCGCTGGGCTCTTTCTGTATTAACTTAACATTTTGAATATTTTTAGCTGACCATAGATTTAGCTGACCATAGATAACGCTTCTTTTAATTTATCTTCAAAGGTATCTTTTATAAAGTGTGCATACTCTATACTGATGTGTTCTGCATCACGATACATTATTTTTCCAGAAAAAGTAGTCGGGCATTTTTCGGCGGTACAGAACATATCTGACATATCAATACCTGTAATAATGTCTTGATACTCTATAGTAGGATCAGTTGGCAATAGAGCCTCAGTCCGGTCTATGACACACGCATCTGTATCTGCTGCGTTCCTACTTCTATGTAAGCAGTCTGGTACATCAAAACCAAAGCGTGGATTGTCTCTTATCCCAATCACATCTATTTCGTTATCAGAGATTACTTTCCAAGTATCAATATAAGATTGAGGGATAAACTCCTTTTGATCTACCACCGTTCTAGTAGAATTGGTGATGACAGCATGAGGCGCTATCTCTATGATTTTTTCAACCGCCTCCTCATTCCATATGTGACAAGATTCGTTAGACTCTTCTACCACTCCTAAAGGACAACCCGCTTTTGTCATATTGATTACTTTAAAGTTATTCTCTTTACCGATGCTGTCTAGTGCGGTGATCCATTGTACTGCATGAGAGCCTCCTGCCAGTACTATCTCACGATCAGATGATAAGTCTCCAAAATCGCAAGTAGTCACCTCCTCTCCGTCCATAGATTGATTGCAACCAGCAGCATAGGCAGCAGGGACCCTTTGCTTTATCGTAAGCAGACGTTCACGATCTGGTTTGAAGCTTTCATTTTCTAAGTAAATTTTATCACCTGTAAATGGTTCAATAGATTTTTGTTCCAATTCTATTTTAGCGCTTTCAGTAGTAGAGACGACTTCGTGTCTAAAAGCGAAAGCCGCTACCATCACAGGTAAGAAAAATAGAATTCCGATTGAAAAATTCACCAGTACTTTTTCTCTTGGTATTCTTCTAAAAGGAGATTCTATTTTTTTGCTGGTAAAGTAGGCCAAAAGCGTAGATACGCTCATGATCATTAGCCCTTGTATCAGACTAATAGACTCATAACCAAAATATTCTTTATAAAATATCAGGATAGGCCAATGCCACAGATAGATAGTGAAAGATATCCCCCCTAAAAATACTAGGAATTTGTTGGACAATAGCTTGTTTACGACGCCCTGACCACCGACACCTGACATAATAATAAAAACTGCACCAAGTACAGGAATTAAAGATATAGGACCTGAAAAATTTGCGCCTCTAGGTATAAAGATTGCACCGCCAATAATCAAAGCAATACCTAAGATGCCTAAAATCTGTCTATATTTTATTTTTTTGGCATTGGATATTAAAAGAAACGAGAGTGAACCGAAGAAAAACTCCCAAATTCTAGACAATGGATTGAAGTAACTCATTGCTGGATCGTCTTTGACCAGCATAGTAGCGTAGGCAAAGGATGCCAGTATAATAACAATTATTCCCAAAAAAAGAGGCGTAGATGTTTGTCTTTTCTTCGCAAAATAAGCAAGAGGAATCAAAATCAGTGGAAAGACCACATAAAACTGCATTTGAATAGACAGCGCCCAAAACTGCTGAACCGGGCTTGGCGGTCTACCAGTAGATAGATAATCGACAGAAAGCCTAATTAACTGGATATTTTCAAGATGCAAGGCACTGGCGATGATCTCATGTAACACGGTATATATAAGAACTGGCGATGAGATAAAGTAGCTGGCAATAAGTGTCGCTGCAAGTACAATATATGCTGATGGCGCGACTCTTTTTATAACGCCGCCCCAAAAAGGAAACGGACTTACCGTACCATTTAAAAAATAGCCTTTTAATACTATTGAAGCCATTAAGAATCCGGAAACGACGAAAAATACATCAACCCCACCTGATACCTTATTAAACCAGATATGGAACACCATGATGATAATAGCCCCTATGGCCCTCAGTCCTTGAATGTCGTTTCGATACTCATGGTGGGTATACTTTTCAAACACGGGTTCCTCTCTATATTCAGATAAGCGATTATAGACAATAGCACAGAAATACTAAAAGGGAAGAGGTAACATAAAATAGTCTAGATATACGGTACTATAACGTTGATATATGGTTCTGTAATAGGGTAACAATAACCTCTGTAGCTATTTTTATCGTTGAAGAAGTGCCTTTAAAATCGTTCTATTGATGAGTTGAAATGATAAATTATAGATAGTAATTATCAATAAGAGTCAATAGCCACAAGGCGTGCACAGAATTAAAAACAAGCCTTTGATTTATAAGGACTTTATTCATAATTGTATTATAAGAGTAGCTTTAGAACGATAGACGAGTATCTTTTTGCAGTTAATGCTATTGACCTGGACTGTTGAAATTGTATTTACATCAACAATCAGAATTCATCTAATTTAGATAAAAGATGAACTTATAACGAGTAATTTGGAGAAAAATACAGAGAGATGACAAGCGCTTTACTCTCAATCGATATTTATTGGGCAACCATATTACTATATCGACCAATCTTGCATCTATTATAAATAGCAAAGCGCTATGCTAAATGTTGTGTCTTTTTTATAAATAAGAAATTTATATCAAGGAGTTATCGGATTTTACAGCCAATTAATACAGATTAAACCATACGAATGGCGCCATCTAAGCGAATGACCTCACCATTTAAGTAAGCATTATCAATGATGTGAGTCACTAATTTGGCAAATTCACTAGGGTTGCCCAAACGTTTAGGATAAGGAACGCTCGCTTCTAACTGCTCACGTGCTTTTTCAGGGATAGTATCCATCATAGGTGTCGCAAAGACTCCAGGCGCGATCGTCATAACGCGAATACCGTGACGTGCCAGCTCACGAGCTAGTGGCAAGGTCAAACCGACCACGCCCGCTTTAGATGATGAATAGCTTGCTTGCCCTACTTGCCCATCAAAAGCAGCGATAGATGCAGTATTGATAATGACACCATTATCGATGTTCTTATCTGCAGCGCTCTCTGTATCACTGTTATTCGCTATGCGCTTAGCAATGGAGGCCGCGACCAAACGTGCCACGTTAAACGAGCCAACGAGATTAATATTAACCCCACGACTAAAGGCATCAAGGTCCGCTGGGTTATTTTCGCGATCGAGTAGCTTTTGTACGACAGCGATACCTGCGCAGTTAATAGATCCTTGCAACCCGCCAAACTCCTTTTCAGCCTTATCAACAGCCGCTTGTACCTCTTCGCCACTGGTGATATCACAGCGTACAAAACGAGCATTATCGCCCAGCTCATCGACCAATGCTTGTCCAGTTGACTCATTCAAATCAGCGATAACGACTTTGCCGCCTTTACTAACGATGGCACGAACGACTGCCTCACCCAATCCTGATGCACCACCGGTGACTAAAAAGCTGTGTTGTTGAATTTGCATTATTATTCCTTAACCATTTAAGATTTTGTATTTTTAGTTGAAATGTTGAAAAATTTTAGTTAAAAATATTAAAAATTTTGACAATTAAGCCTATTCATTTAGCAGCTTATTCAGCAGTCAAACTACGTAATAAAAAGCGCTGAATCTTGCCACTTGGTGTTTTCGGTAATGCTGCAACAAACTCAATCTCACGTGGATAAGCATGGGTTGATAAACGCTTACGTACCAAGTCTTTAATTTGCTGGGCAATCTCGTCACTGCCTTCGATGCCGTCTTTTAGCACCACATAAGATTTGATATTATGTCCGCGCACCTCATCGGGGACACCGACGGCAGCCGACTCTGCGACGGCCTCATGTTCTAATACAGTATTTTCAACATCAGTTGGACCGACACGGTAACCTGCCGTCGTAATGATGTCATCATCACGACCTGAGAACCAATAGCTGCCATCGCTATGACGCTCGACCACATCTCCTGTCAGATAGTAATCCTCAAAGAAAGCCTGTTTTTCGTTCCAGCTATAACCACGGAAATAAAATGCTGGCGATTGACTGACCACAACTGCCAGCTGGCCTTGCTCACCATCAGGCAATACTTGCATATCATCACCCAATACGACGAGGGTATGCCCTGGCAGAGCCATACCCATCGAGCCGACTGGGCATTCATGTTCTAACGCATGGTGCTCACAGCAGGTCATTCCGGTCTCTGTCTGCCCATATTGATCGCAGACTTGGCAGCCTAGATGGTTTTGCACCCAGCTTACTACTTCAGTATTTAAAGTCTCACCTGCTGAGTTGGCACAGCGTAGTGATAATGTCGAAGGATTATTATCAGTGATTTCTTCAAAGACACCGCTTGATTTCATCATGCGAAATGCCGTTGGTGAAGAAGCTAAATTGGTAATTTTATGACGCACCATAAAGTCGCGCGTATTGGTCGCATCAAAACCCGCTTCGTTAAAATAAGTTGTGACACCTAATAGTAGAGGTCCGGTAATCGCATAATACAAACCGTACGCCCAGCCTGGATCTGCCATATTCCAGTAGTTATCACTCTCGCGTAGATCAATCGCATAGCGCATATATAGATAAAAAGCTGGCAACGCGGCTAATGGAACACTGACACCTTTTGACTTGCCAACGGTCCCTGAGGTAAACATCTGCAAAAACGACGCATCTGTATCTAACAAAACTGGTTCTATATCTTGCGACTGTGTTGCTATCATCTCGTTATAATTGTCGTCACCCCAAGCCTTACTATCAGCTGCACTACCGATAAAGACCATTTTGGTCTGCTCAGCCAAATCTTCAAACTTGCTACGATTATCAGCGTTAGTGAAAACTACTTTGGTGTTGGCTTTGTCCATCCGGTACTTGATTGAATCATAGCCAAAAGCGGTAAATAAAGGCTGATATATCGCACCTAATCGCCAAGTTGCCAATACAATGATTAATAACTCTGGCGTACGCGGTAGCATGGTCGCTACTTGGTCACCGACTTTTACACCATAAGACTGTAATAAGCTGGCTACCTGTGCGCTGGCTTTATCTAACTCACCAAAGCTCATGCGCGTTATATTACCCGCAGTATCTTCGTGTACCAGCGCGATATTATCAGCACGGCCATCACGCACATGACGTCCACAGCAAGCCATATAAGCATTAAGCCGATCGTCCAGATGATCACCAAAGATCTCTGTTAACAACGCTTCCATATCAAAATTATTATAATAATCAGCATAGCTTGCTAGAGTGTTTGAAGCATTCAAAGCAGTGTTTTGAGATGCATTGGTATTTGAAGACGAGATAATCATGAGCTAATCCTTTAGCAATTTATAAATAGAGATCAACGGGTCAAGTCAGATATATGTTAGTTCTAATAGCAAAACGGTCATATCCTATAGACCGTCTCTTATTCTTACATTTAATATAATCTATTAGTAACGCATTTCTATGTTTATTTCAATACATAACGTATCATTTTTACGATTAAATGCAAGCTTTCTAATAGCTATAAATTCATTCTAATGTACTTAAAAACCCAAGTAACGCTTTCTCTTCACAGCGTTGATATTCTTTAGTGCGTCCACGACGTGCTTGTTTATAGGGCTCAAAAAACTCTCCCGCTAAAAACTTCTCAAGAATGACGGGATGAATATAGGAAGCTCGGCACACGGCGGGCGTATTGCCTAGCTCATCCGCCACATCTTTGACCATATCCGTAATGAGCTGTTGGCGCTCGTCGCTTTCAGGCGCACTTGTCAGTATCTCCTTGCCTACTGACGTTTGCAGCTCATCGTAAAGGTAGCTGGCCGCCAGCACACTTGCCATCCATGTGCGAAAGTCCTTTGCGCTATACATCTTGCTTTCACAATCATTGTCGCAAGTGTGCATCCGTAAATAGTCATTAATATCTGCACTATCAACGACTTGCTTATCGCCATTGTCATCCAAATATTTGAAAATCTGATAACCGGGCAGCTCACTACATGCCTGTACAATGTCAATTAAACGCTCGTCCTGCAATTCAATATGATGCTCCTTCGAACTTTTACCAACAAAATCAAACGCCAGCCCGTTGTCTGTTTCGCTCACATGCTTACTGCGTAAAGTACTGAGACCATAGCTTTTATTGAGTTTAGCATAGCGGCTGTTACCAATACGAATCAAGGTCGTCTCAAGCAATTTGACCACTGCAGCCAATATATTGGCGCGTGATAACGACTGCGTATCTAAATCTTTTTCGACTTGTGCGCGTAGGTTTGGTAATGCTTCTGCAAAACCTATCATGGCATCAAACTTAGCCTGATCACGGATATTGTTCCATGACGGATGATACAAGTACTGTTTGCGTGCTTTGTCATCGCGACCCGTTGACTGCAAGTGGCCTTTGTCATCTTGGCATATCCAAACCTCTGACCACATCGGTGGAATAACCAAAGCGTCAAAACGCTTACGCAACGCTTTATCTTTCACAGTTTTGCCAGTCGCATCACGATAGGTAAACCCGCGCCCCCAACGTCTACGTGTAAATCCAGGTTCATCGTCGCTTACATAACGCAGATTGGCACGGCGCGCTAAAAGCTCATAATCATGACGCCTATCTTCCGTAATTGCTTGCTGGTTTTCCTTTGCCATAAAACAGTACGCCTATTGAAAGTTATTGTTTTAGCATAATTAACTGTCATTATTTTTGCTGTTTACTTGCCACAGATAAAGTGTAATGCTGTGTAAAACCTAGCTTATCAGATTCCCACAAAAAAACGCCAAGCGTTAACCACTTGGCGTTTTTTTAGCTAATATGTCTATAAGTTAAAATCTACTATTTACCATAAACACATAAATAAGCCGTTTCTACTTCAACTTTGACATTAAATTTTTTATTGGCTTCAATAGTAAATTGCTCGCCAGCATTAAACGTTTGCCATTCATCGTTTTCTGGCAGCTTTACCGTCAACGCTCCACTAACGACTGTCATGGTTTCAAATTCGCTAGTGCCAAATTCATACTCACCAATACTCATGACACCGACAGTAGCTGGCTTAGTCGCCGTCTGAAAAGCAATAGAAGTGACTTTATCATCAAAATAATTATTTACGCTTAGCATAACTTTTCCTTAAGTAATTTTTGTTTCGTTACCCAACTATCAACCTTATGAATTGCTGTAGGCGGTGGCTACGTCAAAAAGAGTAGAGAATTAAGAGTAGGGATTTATTCTTAAAAACACCCCTACAGTCCCGCTTTTAGGCTCGCTTCGATAAATTGATCGAGATCGCCGTCTAATACTGCACCGGTGTTAAAGGTCTCAACACCCGTACGCAAGTCTTTGATACGTGAGTCATCCAGCACGTATGAGCGAATTTGACTGCCCCAACCGACATCAGATTTGTTATCTTCAACCGCTTGTTGCGACTCCATACGTTTTTGCATCTCAAGCTCATAAAGCTTAGCACGTAGCATTTTCATCGCAGTGGCCTTGTTACCATGTTGGCTACGCTCATTTTGACAAGTCACGACTACGCCACTTGGCTCGTGAGTAATACGTACCGCAGAATCCGTGGTGTTCACGTGCTGACCACCCGCGCCCGATGAACGATAAGTATCAATACGCAAATCCGCTGGATTAATATCAATCTCGACATTATCATCGATTTCAGGCGAAACAAAAACAGCAGCAAATGAGGTATGACGGCCATTATTACTATCAAATGGTGATTTACGGACTAAGCGATGCACGCCAATTTCGGTACGTAACCAACCAAACGCATAATCGCCCTTGATTTCAATCGTGGCTGACTTGATACCAGCGACGCTACCTGACGACACCTCAATGACATCGACTTTAAAGCCATGCGCCTCTGCCCAGCGCGTATACATGCGCAGTAGCATTTCGGCCCAATCTTGCGCTTCGGTGCCGCCGCTGCCCGACTGTATATCTAAGTAGCAGTTATTTGGATCCATCTCACCGCTAAACATGCGACGAAACTCTAAGTCCGCAACGCGCTTCTCCGCATCGTCGAGCTCGGCTTGTACATCAGCAAGCAACGATTCATCTTCTGCTTCTACTGCCAGCTCCAGCATGGCAGATGCATCTTCTAAGGTGGTCTCAAGCGAAACCACGACATCGATGACCCCATCAAGTTGGCTTTTTTCTTTGTTAATCTTAGTGGCACGCTCGGGGTCATTCCATAGCTCAGGGTTTTCCAATTCTAAATTGACTTCTTCTAAGCGTTCTTGCTTACCATCGAAGTCAAAGATACCTCCGCAAGTCCTGCCCACGCTCAGATAGATCTTTGATTTGTTCTTGATACGGATTGATTTCCATAGGTTTTCCTGTGTTTATTAAGTAATAGTGTCTATTGTAGGCTGGTTTTTTAACCCAGCTTCAGGACTTTACAAATTTAAAATGCTGGGTTAAAAACCCAGCCTACGCCAAAAAAAATAATTATTAAAAGCGATATTGTAGACTACTCATTGCAATGACGTTGCTGAATAATGAAAAGCTAAATCGACCAATCTTCTACTGCCCAGCGATGAGCAAGCGCATGCGCATGCAGTGCATCATCAGGTGACACGCAAATAGCCACATCGGCCCAATCTAATAGTGGGATGTCATTTTTGGAGTCTGAATACGCATAAGTTTTCTCAAACTTAACTCCTGCTATTTGCTGCTTATCAAGCCACTTATCAAGATGATAAATTTTGCCCGCTTGAAAGTTTGGCTTATCAGTCAATTTGCCAGTATAGCGTTCGTCTTTAATTTCAAGCGGTGTGGCAAGCACATTGGCATCCGTAATGCCAAACCGCTCAGCAATGGCAGACACCACAAAATCATTGGTCGCAGAAATAATCACGACATCATGACCTTGCTCAATGTGCTGACACAGTACTTCCATCGCTTTTGGACGAATATGAGGCTCAATTTCACTTTTAATATAATCTTCTCGTAATTCGTGCAATCTATCCATTGGCAAACTGCTCAAAAACTGCGCGACAAATTCATTATATTCCGTCGCATCAAGAGTGCCTTCGATATAGTCCTGATAAAACTTTTGATTGGCTGTGCGATATTCGGCTTCATCGACAAGATCATGTTTGACGATATATTCGCCCCATAGATAATCGCTATCGACATCGAGTAAAGTGTGGTCTAAGTCAAATAACGCCAAGGTGCGGGCTACAAAAGCAGTATCGATGTTTTTGGTGCTCATATTGAAGTGCTCATTAGAAATAAGTGTTGGTCAGTACGTTTCGATATTGTTGAATTAGTATGTTGATAAATTAGACATTAATGCTCAACTATTCTGGTTGTTCAACCTCGACCAGACCAGTTTTAAACTTCTGGCAACGCGCCGCATAATGCATAGCAGACTCTTTTATCATAGCCGCTTGCTCATCAGTCAGAGTTTTGACCACTTTTGCAGGCGCACCCATCACGAGCGAATTATCTGGAATCTCTTTGCCTTCAGTGACTAAGGCTTTGGCACCGATGATGCAGTTTTTGCCAATTTTAACATTGTTTAATACTACAGCGCCGATGCCAATCAGACTATTATCATCCACTTCGCAGCCGTGCAGCATGGCTAAATGCCCAATAGTAACATGATTACCAATTTTGACTTCAATACCTTCATCGGTATGGATAACACTATTCTCCTGCACATTACTATAATCACCAATATGAATGCGCTCATTGTCACCGCGAATGACCGCGCCGAACCAAATACTGGCTTGATGACCTAAGTAAACGTCACCGATGACGCATGCTGAATCTGCGACCCACCCGTTGAATGGAACAGCAAACTCAGGGGTTTTGTCTAAATACTGATAAATCATAACGGATCCTTGTTTTAGTTGTACGTGTTGACTTTATTATTTATTGGATATAATTAAGTGCCGTCCATTGTGGCAAAGCTATGCCTTAAAATCCAGCCGTTTTGATCGTAGACTCATAGTTATATTAACTTTGAGTAAGCAATTAGATATTTTAGTACTTAGGTTATTCTTGATTTTTGGAATAATCAGTTGCAACTATCATTTAATAAGTGATTATTAACCTTGCTAATCGGCTAGCTATATTGGCATATATTGTATATAATGCGCAAAATCTGTGCCTAAGCGAGCGGACATGATGCAAGTTACCTATTCACTACCCAGTGAGTTTTGTAGTTTTCATCAATAATGTCTTCTCGCTTTTTTGTGGAAAATTTTTGACTTTAGCCCTTTTTTATTCTGGTTTTGACGGCAGTTATAACAGTATAGATAGCGATTATAGGCCAATATTTGAATCAACACATTATAATGGCACTCACCAATAATAGTGGAGGCAACCCTTGAGTTCATCGACAGAAATACAAGCAATTTTGGCACTAGCAGACGGTACGATTTTTCGCGGTGTCAGTATCGGTAGTCTTGGTCATCGTGTCGGCGAAGTGGTTTTTAATACAGCCATGACAGGGTACCAAGAAATCCTGACCGACCCAAGCTACGCACGCCAGCTAGTCACTCTCACCTATCCACATATTGGCAATACTGGTACTAACGCTGAAGATGTTGAGTCTGGTAACGGTCATCAAGTCTGGGCAGACGGTCTGATTATCCGCGATGCGACGATGGTTACTTCAAACTTTCGTAATTCAGAATCGTTGAGCGATTATCTGCAAAATCATGATACAGTCGCCATTGCCGATATTGATACCCGTCAATTAACACGTTTGTTACGTGATAAAGGTGCACAAAACGGCTGTATTCTAACTGCTTCTAATGGTGAAACTATCAGCAGCGATGATGAGCAGCAAGCCATTAAACTAGCACAAGAATTTGCTGGCTTAGAAGGCATGGACTTAGCAAAAGAATGCTGTACGCCAACAACGTTTGAGTGGACAGCGGGCAGCTGGGATTTATCAGATACTCTACTCAACCGTGATGTACCCGGTAGCCATGATAGCGGTACAGGCGGCTTCTTTAAGCATTTAGGTACGCATGTTGAAGCAAAGTATAACGTTGTCGCCTACGACTTCGGTAGTAAAACCAACATTCTACGTATGCTAGTAGATCGTGGCTGTCATGTGACCGTCGTGCCAGCACAAACACCGATCAAAGACGTGCTCGCGATGAATCCAGACGGTATTTTCTTATCAAATGGTCCTGGCGACCCTGCTGCCTGTGATTACGCTATCGATGCGGTACGTCACATCATTGAAGAAACCGATATTCCAACTTTTGGTATCTGCTTAGGTCATCAGCTGATTGGTCTTGCCAGTGGTGCCAACACCATCAAAATGAAAACTGGCCATCATGGTGCCAACCATCCTGTACAAGATTTAGCCACTGGTACAGTTATGATTACCAGTCAAAACCATGGTTTTGCGGTTGATGAAGACACGCTACCTGACAATGTGAAGTCTACCCATCGCTCATTATTCGACGGTACTAACCAAGGGATTGAGCTGACCAATAAACCAGTCTTTAGCTTCCAAGGTCACCCAGAAGCCAGCCCTGGCCCGCATGATGCTGCGCCACTGTTTGATAAATTTGAAGAGATGATGGCAGCTGCTAAGACGGCGAAGGCTTAAAGTCTTGACAACCAGTCATTAACCATAAGTAGATAGTCAACTGTCGAACAATAAATATAACGCTTGAATCATTAATAGCGGTTTAAGCGTTATCATACAAAACACGATAAGCCCTATAAAAGTATAGATTCACTAAAACATCATTTAAACGAAGGTAGCCCTAACTATGCCAAAACGTACCGACATAAAAAGCATTCTTATCATTGGCGCAGGCCCTATCGTCATCGGTCAAGCATGTGAGTTTGACTATTCAGGCGCGCAGGCGTGTAAAGCGCTACGCGAGGAAGGCTACCGCGTCATCTTGGTCAACTCAAACCCTGCCACCATCATGACCGACCCTGTCATGGCTGACGCGACCTACATCGAGCCAATCACTTGGCAGACGGTCGAGCAAATCATCGCCACTGAGCGCCCTGACGCTATTTTGCCAACGATGGGCGGACAGACCGCGCTTAACTGTGCGCTAGATTTAGACAAGCATGGCGTACTGACCAAATATAACTGCGAGTTGATTGGTGCGACCAAAGATTCAATCGAGATGGCAGAGGACCGCGAGCTGTTTGACCAAGCCATGAAGCGTATTGGCCTTGAATGTCCGCGCGCTGAGACTGCTGAAACCATGGAAGAAGCCTTTGCGACCCAAGAAAAAATGGGCTATCCGTGTATCATTCGCCCCTCATTTACTATGGGCGGCTCAGGTGGCGGTATCGCTTATAACCGCGATGAGTTTATCGAGATTTGTGAGCGCGGGTTTGATTTATCACCGAACCATCAATTGCTTATCGATGAGTCATTAATCGGTTGGAAAGAGTACGAGATGGAAGTGGTTCGTGACAAAAACGACAACTGCATCATCATCTGCGCCATTGAAAACTTTGACCCAATGGGCGTCCATACTGGTGACTCTATCACCGTTGCACCAGCACAAACTTTGACCGACAAAGAATACCAAATCATGCGCAATGCTTCATTAGCAGTACTGCGTGAGATTGGCGTAGAAACTGGCGGCTCAAACGTACAGTTCGGTATCAACCCTGACACGGGTCGTATGGTTGTCATCGAGATGAACCCACGCGTCTCACGCTCATCAGCATTAGCATCAAAAGCCACAGGTTTCCCGATTGCTAAAATCGCGGCAAAACTGGCGATTGGTTATACCTTAGATGAATTACAAAACGACATCACTGGTGGTGAGACTCCTGCCAGCTTTGAGCCTGCGCTTGATTATGTGGTCACTAAGATACCGCGTTTTAACTTTGAAAAGTTCCCACAAGCGGATAATATCCTATCGACGCAAATGAAATCAGTCGGTGAAGTCATGGCAATCGGTCGTAACTTCCAAGAGTCTATGCAAAAAGCCCTGCGCGGTATGGAGACAGGTGCTGATGGTTTTGATGAGCAAATCGATCTGGCAAAAGTACCTGCTGACAAAGCGCGTTCTGAGATTATTAACCGCCTGACTATTCCAACGCCTGAGCGTATTTACTATCTCGCTGATGCTTTTCGCGTCGGCATGAGTGTCGATGAGGTATTCAACTTTACTAAAATTGACCCGTGGTTTTTGGTACAAATTGAAGACATTGTCAAAACCGAAGCACAAGTGAAAACCTTAGGCTTTGGCGGCTTAACTGAACAAAATATGCGTAGCTTTAAACGTAAAGGCTTATCAGACCTGCGTCTGGCGAAATTACTTGGTGTATCGCAAAAGCAGCTACGCAAAAAGCGTTGGGATCTAAACGTCTATCCAGTCTATAAGCGCGTCGATACCTGTGCCGCAGAGTTTGCTACCAGCACCGCTTATATGTACTCAACCTATGACAGCGAATGCGAAGCTAACCCAACCGACAAGAAAAAAATCATGGTCATCGGTGGTGGTCCTAACCGTATTGGCCAAGGTATTGAGTTTGACTATTGCTGTGTACATGCAGCGCTTGCCATGCGCGAAGATGGCTTTGAAACTATCATGGTCAACTGTAACCCTGAGACGGTTTCGACCGATTATGACACCTCAGATCGTCTTTACTTTGAGCCAATCACCTTAGAAGATGTGTTAGAGATTGTGCGTATCGAAAACCCAGACGGCGTCATCGTACAATTCGGTGGTCAAACCCCATTGAAACTTGCTCGTGCACTAGAGTCAGCCGGCGTCAAAATCATCGGTACCAGTCCTGATGCAATTGACCGTGCTGAAGACCGTGAGCGCTTCCAGCACATGATCCAACAACTAGACTTAGTACAACCATCAAATGCGTTGGCGACCAGTTTAGAAGACGGTTTGGTTAAAGCTAAAGACGTTGGCTATCCGTTAGTGGTACGCCCCTCTTACGTCCTAGGTGGTCGCGCCATGGAAATTGTCTATAACGAAGATGAGCTGAGACATTACTTGCGCACTGCCGTACAAGCATCCAATGAAGCACCAGTCCTATTAGATCGCTTCTTGGACGATGCCATCGAAGTTGATGTCGACTGTGTTTGTGACGGTAATGATGTCGTAATCGGCGGTATCATGCAGCACATCGAACAGGCGGGCGTACACTCTGGTGACTCTGCCTGTTCACTGCCGCCTTACTCGCTCTCTGATGAATTATGCGACGTGATGCGCGCGCAAACCGTTGCTATGGCAAAAGAGCTTGGCGTTATCGGTCTGATGAACGTACAGTTTGCCGTAAAAGGCAAAACGGTCTATATTTTAGAAGTTAACCCACGTGCTGCCCGTACCGTACCGTTTGTCTCTAAATGTATCGGTACGTCATTGGCACAAGTGGCAGCGCGCTGTATGGCTGGCACCTCGCTTAAAGATCAAGGCTTTACCAAAGAGATTGTCCCTGCATTTTATGCAGTAAAAGAAGCCGTATTCCCATTCGCCAAATTCCCTGGTGTCGATCCAATCTTAAGTCCTGAGATGAAATCAACCGGTGAAGTTATGGGCGTTGGTAAGACCTTTGGCGAAGCATTTTATAAAGCCGTGATCGGTAGTAATGAGCGTCTGCCAGGCTTGCCAACGGCAGACGAAACCAAGACTGCTTTTATCTCAGTTCGTGATAGTGACAAAGCACAAATCGCTCCTATCGCACGTCAGTTGGCAGACTTTGGATTTGATATCGTTGCTACTACTGGTACCCAAAAAGTACTGAGCGATGCAGGTATTGAATGTCAGCAGATCAATAAAGTTACTGAAGGTCGTCCGCATATCGTTGATGCCTTGAAAAACGGTAAGATTAACCTTATTATCAATACAACCGAAGGCAAACAGGCACAGGAGGATTCGTTCTCCATTCGCCGTAGTGCGCTCCAAGGTAAAGTATTTTATGTCACAACCTTAGGTGCAGCAGATGCTGTTTGTAAATCCTATGCGATTGACTTGCCATTTGATGTGTATAAGTTACAAGATTTGCATGAGCAAGCAAAGGTAGTTGACGCGACCGAATAAATTCAGTAAATTAACCATAATCGTAACCTTACCTTAATAGTATAATTTTTAAAAAGCATAGTGGCTTAATTGCGACTATGCTTTTTATCACGTAAGTTTATTGTAAGATACCAAATCAATTGTTGAATCCTTAACGTTTTAAAGATTGAACAACACAAAAACCATCTTTTTTATATTTCACATTTATTGTAATAACATCGACACCATCTCATTATGAGGTGGTGTGATGTTATTGGTTTAAGGAAAAAAACCATGCAACGTTACCCTATGACTCCACAAGGGCATGCCGCCTTAGAAGCCGAATTAAAACAACTAAAAAGCGTCGACCGTCCACGTATTACTGCTTCTATCGCTGAAGCTCGTGAACATGGTGACTTAAAAGAAAACGCTGAATATCATGCTGCCCGTGAGCAGCAAGGATTTTGTGAAGCACGTATCCGTGATATCGAAGCCAAGCTTGGCGGAGCTCAAGTCATTGACCCTACAACCTTAAAACAAGAAGGTCGTGTGGTGTTTGGTGTCACTGTCGTCATTGAAAATATGGATACTGAAGAAGAAAAACATTATAAAATCGTCGGCGATGACGAAGCTGATTTTAAAGTGGGTAAAATCTCTGTCAACTCCCCTATTGCCCGTGGCTTAATCGGTAAGTTTGAAGGCGATGAAGCTCGTATTGAAACGCCAAAAGGTGTGGTTGAATATGAAGTAATGAAAGTCATTTATGGTTAGTATAGAGACTTGGAATTATTGTTTATTAGCTACTGACTATAGAGTCCTTTGACAGCTATTTAGCTTTTGTAAATTACACAATTGTGCTTTTCTACTGATATTTTTTTAGTGCATAATTGTTTGGATTCAAATTAATACTTATCCTGTGATTGGTATCTGTCAAGCTGGCGGTTGCCATTAAGATTTCCACCCTTGTGGGTTGACACGGTCTACAGTGTTAGCTTACAAGGGTTTTTTCTATTTATATAATACTTATCTTAGCTTTATTTACTATCATCTGAAAGGACTCTGTCATGACCATGAATATTAGTGCGCCAAAAACACTTAACAAAAATCAGTTCGTATACATGAGAGTAACTCTTTTTAGCATATTGATTGGTTGTGTTCTTGCTACTTCTATGGCAAATGCTGCTTCTAAAATTGCTATTGGTCAGCCTACTACTGGCAATACTACTGTGGTCGAGCAGCACTCTAATGGCAAAAACGCGACCATTACTGCGACGCCTAATGGTATTACGATGCAAGACGGTCTACCGTTTTCAGTCGCTCAAATCTCCAATGTGCCACGCTATACTATTCATCAAGGCACCACTCAGGGCAGTACAACGATCACGACAGTTCCAGTTGATACGCTACCTCTTAATACCATACCAGTGACCAAACAAGTTACTCAAGCAGGTGTCCTAACCACTCCTGTAAATACAGTAGCCCAAGTACTGCCTGTTGCTACTAGTAATGAGATGCCAGTGTTGAATCAAACAACTAGCGCCCAGCCAACCATTAATCAAACTGTTACTAGCCAAGCAGTGACCAACCAAGTCGTCTCTATAGCAACATCTTTAGATACCTTACAACTACAACCAACTTTTAGCACACCCGATATCGTTGGCGCGCAAACTAAAATCATGAAAATTCTAAAAAATAGCGAGGGCCGCGACATGGCCGTACCGGCCAATCACGTCGCGCCCGGTGATGTTATTGAATACCACACCACTTATATCAATACGACTGCGCAGCCAGTGAGTGATATCAATGCAAAGGTGTCATTACCAAGCGGCGTCAAACTGGTGTCTTTAAACAGCTCGCTACCGACGTTTGCGACCACTGGTGGTGACAACTATCAGACCATCAAACAAGTTGGTAATACTGTCGTTGTTCAAGAGAATTATTCTGGTCTCAAATGGAACTTAGTCAACCTCGATGCTAATACGCCGCAGACTGTGATTATACGCGCTAAAGTTCAATAATCATCTATCCTACTATGGCGTATGCTGTTTTGACACATCACTTTATAAAAGGTCTTGAATGTTCAAGACCTTTTCTTGTTTCTTTATACGACACTATCTGTCGTGTTATACCCCTAATTCTTCTATAAATCCAATGACTTAGCGTTAATTTTGATAAAATAGTACTCTACTAATGAATGGGCACTATAACTTATGGCAACCATCAATTACGATCGATTACAAGGCAAACTTAACATCTTAGCGGACGCTGCTAAGTATGATGTTTCTTGCTCATCCTCAGCTGGCACGCGTAAAAATCAAGGTGGCGGACTCGGTGACGCTTCTGCGACAGGAATCTGTCACAGCTATACCGAAGACGGTCGCTGCGTCAGTTTGCTTAAAATTTTGCTGACCAATCATTGTATCTATGACTGCGCGTACTGCACCTCACGCAAAAGCAATGACACACCGCGCGCCGCTTTTAGTGTTGAGGAAGTGGTTGATCTGACCATGCAGTTTTATCGCCGTAACTATATTGAAGGGCTGTTTCTCAGCTCTGGTATCTTTAAAAGTGGCGACTATACGATGGAACGACTGGTCGAGGTCGCTAAAATCCTGCGTACTCGTGAGCGCTTTAACGGTTATATTCATCTAAAAACCATCCCTGGCGCGTCAAAAGAGCTGCTACTAGAAGCAGGGCTTTATGCTGATCGTCTCAGCGTCAATATTGAAATTCCAACCAAATCGGGTCTGGCTTTGCTTGCGCCAGAAAAGTCGCACGACGAGCTAAAAGCACCAATGGAAACGGTAAAAGAAGAGATCATCACCATACGTGAGAGCCGTAAAACACACAAAAAAGCACCAAAGTTCACTCCAGCAGGTCAAACCAGTCAAATGATTGTTGGCGCGAGCAATGAGACTGACTTACAAGTGATTCAGTTATCGAGTCATTTTTATAAGCAGTATGATTTAAAGCGGGTTTACTACTCAGGTTACGTGCCGATGCTGTCTGATAATCGCTTACCAGCCATCGGCACGCCAGTACCGATGGTGCGTGAAAACCGCCTATACCAAGCTGACTGGCTGATGCGTTTTTATGGTTTTGGCGCGCATGAAATCGTTGAGCCTGAGTCGCCATTTTTGGATTTAGACTGTGATCCAAAACTCGCTTGGGCTATCCGTCATCGCGAGCATTTTCCTGTCAATATTCAAACAGCAAGCTACGAGATGATTGTACGCATTCCAGGTATCGGCACCAAAACCGCCAAAAAAATAGTCAAAGCGCGTAAGTTTAATCAGTTGACGCTTTATCATCTCAAAAAAATGGGCGCTGCGGTCAATCGTGCCAAATACTTTATTGCTACTACAGGTAAAAACGAGCATCTTGCGCATTTAACACGTGACAACTTTCGTCAATACGTACTGGCGCAGACGCAGACTAAGTACAAGGATCAACGCAGTGGGCAACTGGCACTGTTTTAAAAGGAGTGTATATGCTAGAGCTGGCCCCAAACACCACGTACTCTGTTGGTCAATTGACACCCAGCATTGTACTTTACGAGCCAAGTTTTGAAGGTTGGCTAAGTGCTGTCTTCTATGTTTATGCTAATAAATTACAAGACGATGAAGCACTACAATTAATTGCCCAAGACTGTTATGTACCTTCTTTGATTGCTCAAGCAACCAGCGTTGTGCCTAATGAAGAAAATGCTGAACGTGTATTGGTAAAACTAAACCAGCTATTAGGTCGCTCAGGTATGCGCAATTTACTTTGGGGGTTTTTGTCTGAAAAGGATGACATTGGTACCACTTTATTTCAAGTAGTCAAATATGCTATTGACTACCCTAGTCGCCATGTTATGCAGGACTTGGGTAACTTGAACATACTTGAGCTGGTACAAACTGTAAAGTCTGTCGGACGTGAAAAGCACCGTATGGAAGCCTTTGTGCGTTTTGAGCATACAACCAGTGACATCTATTTTGCCCGTGTTGAGCCTGATTTTAACGTCTTACCGCTGATTGGGGAGCATTTTCGGCAGCGCTATCAAGATCAGCATTGGGCCATCTATGATCTGGCTCGTGACTATGGCATTTACTATAATACGAGTCAAAGCACGCCCACGCGCCCCGCTGCCCTACAAACCATCACTGAGCTTGATGAGGCAGTCCTTCGTCATCCTGCCAGTATTCATAGTGAGGACGAACAGCGCTATCAAAAATTTTGGCAAGGTTACTTTACCAACGTCAACATTAAAGAGCGCAAAAACCCTCGTTTGCACAGACAGTATTTACCGCAGCGCTATTGGAAATACTTAAGCGAAAAGCAAATATTGCCCAATGCTGAACACTTGCAAAAGCGTCGTTAGCCACTTATCAATTCTTTAGACTGTAGAAACTTGAGCCAGCATGGTGATTTGTCATCTCTAATCGGTCTTCATGGTTGAGTTTTCAGCATTTTTAACTGACAATAGCAGCTTGATATCCTAACTGGTGGCCCACGCTATTATGAAAGTTATGCGCTTACTGTCGTCCTTGAAGCATGATGAATCCGAACGTGGGATTTTTCATCTTGGACGTGCTTTGGCCAAAAACGGGCATACTTCTATTATTGTCTCTAGTGCCGATGATGATAACGATTTGGTCAAACGTTTAGAGCGAGATGGCAATATATACCATCAGCTGCATATGTATAAAAAATCATGGTTATCAATCTTACAAGTTGCCCCTTTACGTCATCTTATCGAACAATACAATCCTGATATTATCCATGTGCATTCACGCACACCTGCTTGGATATTGCATTTAGCCCTGCGCCGAGCACGCGTAAAACATCGACCAAAGCTAGTCTCAACCATGTATGGTTTTTATTCAATTAATAAATATTCACAAGCACTACTGGATGTCGATACTATTATTACGGTATCAGATAGTGTGACGAATTATTTGAGAAAAGGTCTACATCGCGAAGAGATCGATCCAAAGTCCATCAAGCGTATCTACCGCGGCGTTGATACGCGTCGTTATCCGTATCGGCACAACCCTTCTGTATATTGGTTGCGCCGTACCTTTGCAGAATATCCAGAGCTTGAACACAAGAAATGGTTGGTTTTTCCGACTATCATTGGTAATGAGTATGGACAAGAATGGCTGATTGATATTTTAGGTAATCTGCAAGAACAATTTCCCAACATTCACGCTATCATTATGGACGAAGACCATAGAGATGGTGATGTGGCGCATGAAGACTTTCGTCAACGCACCAATACGTTGGGTCTGGCCGAACGTATTACCTATGTCGGTCGTAAACGTAACGACATGCGCGAGTGGCTATCAGCGGCCAATATCGTTATGGCACTTGCCAACCAGCCTGAGTCTATCGGTATTAATGCCCTGCAGGCCATTCATCTAGGTACGCCCGTGATTGGTTGGGATCAGGCGGCTTTTAGTGAGATTTTGCAGCCGTTATACCCGCAGGGCTTGGTTAAAAAATATAATGCTCAGGCTCTATGCAAAGTTGTCAAAAGTCAGTTAGAAAGTGTCACTCGACCTGAGATGACAGATAAATTTACCATGCGCCAAATGATTAAAGAGACCATTGAAGTCTATCAAGGTCTGTATGAAGCACTGCAAAAAGAACAAAAAGCGTTGTTAGATGCTCACTCTTTACAAAGATCCAAAAAGCATCTAAAAGTGGCCAATTCTCCTTTTATCGATACTCATGATAAAAGGACAATAAATACAAAGATTAATCTATTAAAAAAGCCGCCAAAAACAACTGGCGACTCAGTGGCAAATATAGAACAGACTGCTAATGATAAAGCTGTCGTCACTAATAAAAGTAAAATGGATAAAAGTAAAACGGAACACGATTATAAGCAATAACAGTTAAGAACGAATTGCATTACTTTTTAGTATAGCAGCAACCCTATATAATCATTTTATCTAATAAGTCGTTGGTGTATGCGCACTCACTATATGAGTCACCGTATCGCTAGGATTGATAAAGGTATGCGGCTTCATGGTATCAATCACATAACTGTCCCCTTTATTTAGCAAGTATGTGGTCTCCTCGATACGAATCAAAATCTTGCCCTCAATGACCGTACCGATCTCTTCTCCTTCGTGAGCGATTTTTTCTTCCGTTGAGCTGTTGGGCTGATAGGTTTCAATCAAAAACCCCAAGTTTTTGGTTGTGCTGCAGTTGTATACCTGTTTGAGTGATACCCTGCTATTTGGTTCACTAAGCTCAATCAAATCTTTGGGAGTTACCACCACCCTTGCTTTAGGCTCTTTCCACTCATCACTAAAAAAAGTCGTCAAATCAGAGCCTAGCACCGCTAAAATTGCTTTTAATGTATTGACAGCCGGACTCACTTTATTACGCTCAATAGCACTGATTGAGGTATTAGTCAGTCCTGCAAGCCTTGCAAGCTTACGCTGTGAATAACCTTTAGCAAGTCGCAGCTGATTAATCTTTTTACCAATATCTTCTTCTGGTCGTTCATCCGCCTCCATGGCTGTCTGAGCCTTTTCGGCGGCGACTGTATCGTCTAAAGTGGTTGTATCTGAAACGTTATCTAGAGAGTTTTTTGCTGGCATGTTGAATGAATTCCGTGAACAAAAATTTGGACAAGTTATCTTGCGCATAATTTAACTCAGGGTGCCATTGTACACCAATCATAAATGGATGTTGTACTAAGCTGATTGCTTCTACTAGCCCATCACGTGCTACAGCTTCCACAGATAAGCGCTCTCCGACTTTATTGATGGCTTGCTTATGCAAGGAGTTGACATGCCATTCTTTGCCAAACTCCGCCAACCGTCCTTCTGGCTGGATTAAGACATCGTGTACAGGTTGATACTGTACCTCAAGAGGCGCTGTACTGTCTTCTAGATGCGGCTCATAAAACCCTTCGACTTCGCGCCAGTCTGGATGTAGCGTTCCCTCAAAATGTACATTCATCTCTTGTAGACCGCGGCAAACCGCTAATAAAGGTGTGCCTGTCTTATCTGCATGAGCCAGTAACTTAAAGCTCAGATCATCACGACCCAAATCTTGTTTTTCTTCAAGATGCGTTGCGCCATAACGGGTTGGCGCAACGTTACTATAGCTACCCGTCAATAAAATACCATCAAAAATTTCTAATAATGCGTCGAAGTTTGCACTATCGGCAGCTGTGTTTGGTAGCAATATAGGATTACCGCCATAAAAGTTCACAGCATCGATATATTTTTGATAAACCGACTGTGATGGCTGACCATCAACCATCTTATAACAAGAAACAATAGCGATTACAGGTCTAAAAGTATGCATGTCAATCTTCCTTGAATGTAACATCCGAACCTAAAACTTCAGATTGGATGAGCTTATAATGGCTTAAAATTTAACATACTCGCTCATAAAATGTAAACTATAAACTTCATTATTAATGCTACGGTATCCATAATGGTTATAATAAGTTACTTATTAATAGTTTTAAATAGTAATTGACATATATAAATTTCAATCATATATTGAATGACATCAGTAAGACAAAAGATACATTTCATCCATTAAGCGTATTGATAAATAGTGATGTAAAAAGACACTAAGGCATTAATATTATTGATGAAGATAAATAAAACGTGCTTAGCAGTAACTGGTAACGAGGCAATAAACTTTATTTATGACATCACTTATAGTCACTGTTTTATTTGAAATCTTCGATAACCTTTATAAAAAAGTGATACACAACAGCTACTAAAGGCTTAGTAGCAACAACTCAAAAAATCTTGAAAATCAATAGGAATTAGAGACATGACGACAACCAATGGAATGGTCGAATCTGCAAACAACACTGAATATGTCTATGTGGCTGCAGGTGATATTAATGGCTTACTTCGTGGTAAGCGCATCCCTTTTAGTCAAATGGAAAAAGCTCAGAACGGTAGCATCCGTTTGCCCTTGTCAATCTTAGGCGTCGACATATGGGGTGCTGATGTCATTGAGTCTTCTCAATGCAATGGTGATATAGATGCCATTGCTCGTCCTACAGGCCGTGCAGCATATCCCCTTCTTAACACTAGTGCACCATCATCTTTGCTACCCGTTTGGCTTTATACCGAAGACAACGAGCCTTATTATGGTGATGCCAGACACGTTTTAGATTACATCAGTAAAAAATTCAAAGAGCTTGGACTCACGCCAGTTATGGCAACGGAACTTGAGTTTTATCTGCTTGATTACACTGAAGGCGAAACCCCAAAACCCCCTATTCGTCCAAAAAGTGGGCTACGCCTGAATAAAACATCGATTTTAAGTATCAACGACTTACTACAATTCGATGAATTTTTAGATGAAATCTATGCTCAGTGTAAAAAGCTTGATATTCCTGTTGATGCTGCCTTGGCTGAAAATGGTTGTGGCCAGTTTGAAATCAATTTATTACATGTCGACGATCCATTAAAAGCTGCAGACGATGCCATTTTGTTTAAACAGGTTGTCAAAGCTGTCGCTGCACGTCGTAAACTAACCGCAACTTTTATGGCAAAGCCTTTTGGTTTGCAGTCAGGTAATGGCTTTCACGTTCACTGTAGTCTGCTTGATAAAGATGGCAACAATGTTTTTGATGATGGCTCAGAAGCTGGGTCAGATATGCTACGTCATGCGGTAGCTGGCCTTCTAAAAACCATGTCAGATTGCACCATATTATTTGCACCGCACGTCAACTCGTATCGCCGCTTTACTCCAGGGACACTGGCACCAAATAATATCTCATGGGGCTATGAAAACCGTACGGCAGCCGTACGTATCCCAGGTGGCGACTCTAAAGCACGCCGGATTGAGCATCGCGTGTCTGGTGCAGATGCCAACCCTTATCTGGTCTGTAGTGCAGTCTTGGCAGGCATGCTATATGGTATTGAAAACAAGCTTGAAGTCCCAGAACCCATCAACAGTATCACTTATGACGATAGTGAGCTTAAAACGTTACCTTTAGACTGGTTATCAGCCATTCGTAAGTTTGAAAATAGTGATTTAATCGACTCATTGTTCCCAAGTGAGATGATTGAGCTGTTAATCGCTGTCAAAAAACAAGAAGCCAAGCGCTTTGCTCAGCAAGTTACTAACCTTGAATACCTCACCTATTTACAGGATGTTTAATATGTCAAATAGCAATGTTACACCGCCTATGGAGCAAAATGCTCAGCCGAACAAGCCGTCTAATAATAAGCGCAATATTCCGCATTATTCAGACAAAGGGCAATATCCTGATAGCTATTATGCCGCCAGTCGTAATCCTAAGCCTGACAGACCGACGCTAAAAAATGACATTCAAACGGAGGTTTGTGTGGTTGGTGGTGGCTATAGTGGCTTATCAACCGCCCTACATCTGATCGAGACCGATCATGAAGTCGTCATTATTGAAGGCGCGCAGATCGGCTGGGGCGCATCAGGACGTAATGGTGGTCAAATCGTCAATGGCCTTAACGCCAGCCTACAAAAGATTCAAAAATCTTATGGTCAACAAAACGCAGACTTCGTCGGTCAACTAGTGACTCGCGGTGGCAAAATTATTCGTCGTTTTATCGCTGATTACAATATTGACTGCGATCTAAAAGAAAAAAACATCTTTGCAGCTCTAAACAATGGACAACTAAGGGACTTACAAGAAACGCATGCATTGTGGGAAAGCCATGGCATGCATGATCGAGAAATGTTGGACAAGTCTGGCATTCAAGAACACATAAAAACAGATGCTTATGTGGGCGGTGTCATTGATCATTCAGGCGGGCACTTTCACCCACTCAATCTAGCACTCGGTGAAGCCGCTGCTGTCGAACAAGGCGGCGGTACCATCTATGAAAATACGTTGGTCGTTGATATTGAATACTTCGATGACTCTATCAAAATCATCACTGAATTTGGCACAGTGACTTGTAAGCAGGCTGTAATTTGCGGCAATGCTTATCTAAATAAAGTCATTCCAAAACTGACGGATCGCGTCATGCCAGTATCAACGCAAATCATCGCGACCGAACCTTTGGGTGATTTGGCAGACCAACTGCTTCCAACCGATGTTTGTGTTGAAGATGTGCGCTATATTCTGGATTATTACCGTCTTTCTGCTGATAAGCGTATGTTATTCGGTGGTGGTACCGTCTACGGTGGTCAAGACCCATCTGACATTACAGCTAAAATCAGACCCAATATGAATAAGATATTTCCAGAATTGCGCGATGTCAAAATAGACTACGCGTGGAGTGGTAACTTTGCCTTGTCTTTTTCTCGTGTGCCCCAGCTGGGTAAATTACATGATCGCGTATTTTTCGCGCATGGCTATAGTGGTCATGGCGTGACAGGATCGCATCTATTTGGACAGATACTCGCCGATGCTATCAATGGCAAGACTGCAGAGTTTGATACGTTTACCAAGATACCATGGATACCTTTCCCAGGGGGCCGTGCATTAAGAGTACCTTATTCGATGATGGGATCATGGTGGTATGCCTTAAAAGATCGTACTGGCATGTAGACCAATAAGATAAATTAATAGATAATAGTTCATTTTTTAAATTTTTTGAGGATCGTTGTTACATTACACCATCACAGCAAAGGAGTGTTGTGATGAGCTTGATACCAGTAAATTCATAACTGTTATCAAGCATAAATTAAAGAGCATATTTTGTTCTATAAAAAATGAGGTTTTACAAGGAGTGTAACCATGAATATGAAGCTCAACGACGCTGTTGAAGGACTGTTTCATAACAAACGAGTGTTCTTAACGGTGGTAGTAGGCATAGCTATCTATCTTGCCTTTGTCTGGCTTTCAAGTACTCGAGATGCATCAGAATCTTGGGGTGCATTATCATTATTACCAACGCTACTAGTCTTAATCACTGCTATTGTCTCAAGACGCCCGTTTGAATCAATGATAGCAGGCTGTGTCGCCGGCCTGGTCATGCTCAATCCTTTTGATCTGGTCTCCCCCTTCGCCGACAATATCTCCATGGTTCTAGGTAATGAGACGATTATCTGGATCGTTTTGGTGTGTGGTCTTATGGGCGGGCTTATTCAACTGCTTGAGATCAGCGGTTGTCTAGATGGCTTTAGTGAATGGCTACAAAAGATCATCAAATCACGTAGACAGTCACTTTTGGCTACCTTTGCTTTGGGTATTGTGGTTTTTATTGATGACTATCTCAACTGTCTGGCCGTATCGACTTCTGTCAAAAAACTCACAGATGCGTATGGCGTATCACGTGAAAAACTGGCTTATATCGTCGATTCTACAGCGGCGCCCATGTGTGTTATTGTTCCTATTTCTACTTGGGCTGTCTACTTTGCAGGCTTGTTGGAAGAGAATAACGTCGCAGGAGACGGCGCTGGTTTAGGGCTTTATATCAGTGCTATTCCTTATATGGCGTATGCTTGGTTTGCCCTTATTATCGTATTCTTGGTTGCAACTGGTATATTTGGCAACTGGGGACCAATGAAAAAGGCTGAAAAACGTGCACAAGCTGGTAACCCTGTTCCTGAAGCCTTTGTAGAGGAGCAGTTAATCTCAAACGTCAAAGCCAAACGCAAGTTATCATTTAAAGCCAATATCTTAAATTTTGCTTTTCCTATGATCTTATTGATCGTCTCAACCATCTACTTTGAAATTGATTTATTAAGAGGCGCGTTATTGACGTGCTTTGTGACGGTTCTTGTATATTGGGTACAAGGAATTTTGAGCTTTGAGACCCAAGTTGAAGCTATTTTTAAAGGCTTTAAGGTCATGTTATACCCACTCTCAACTGTAATTGGAGGCTTTTTTCTAAAAGCCATCAACGATGAGCTTGGCATGACTATGTATGTCATTGAATCCATCACACCATATATGACCATTATCATCTTCCCTGCTGTCATTTTTGCAGTCATGGCTTTTTTAACATTTGCAACGTCGTCAAGCTGGGGTCTATATGTCTTAGCGATGCCAATTGTCTTCCCAATCTCTATGGCGCTGGGGGTTAGTACGCCACTTATGATTGGTGCCTTGTTATCTGCCTCTTCATTTGGTAGTCATGCTTGTTTCTTTAGTGATTCATCATTACTAGCAGCACAAGGCGCTGGGTGTTCACCGATGCAGCATGCCTTTACACAGTTCCCTTACGCTATGCTAGGTGCGGTACTGTCTGTCGCAACCTTCTTAGGCTTAGGGTTTATGATGGCCTAGATATAGCATAGTGTTGTTATCAGACCGTTATACTATGGGCAATTACCGTTTGGTCATTGTCCATTATCAACTATTTAATATGGTTTTTTTGTCCGACCTTACTTCTTAGCTAATATATAAAAGGAATTAGATTATGCGTACTGTAACTGTTGCTGCCACACAGATGGCTTGTGGTTGGGATATTCAACAAAACATAGATACGGCAACTGACTTGGTTACCAAAGCAGCTAAGGACGGTGCCAATATTATCTTACTCCAAGAGTTGTTCGAGACGCCCTACTTTTGCCAAGTTCATGATTTTGATTATTTTAAACTTGCCACCTCTGTCGCAGATAATGCTGCCATCACTCATTTCAAAAAATTGGCCAAAGAGCTAGAAGTGGTCTTACCGATTAGCTTCTATGAAAAGTCGGGCAATACGTTTTTTAATAGTATCACCATAATTGATGCCGATGGCGAGATACTTGGCACCTATCGTAAGACGCATATACCAGATGGCATTCCCTATGCTGAAAAGTTCTACTTTACCCCAGGCGATACTGGCTTTAAGGTGTGGCAAACCAAGTACGCCAAAATTGGGGTCGGAATTTGCTGGGATCAGTGGTTCCCTGAATGCGCGCGTAGCATGGCATTGATGGGTGCTGAAATATTATTTTACCCAACCGCTATTGGGGATGAGCCAACACTAGATATCGAATCAAAGGGGCATTGGCAGCGCTGTATGCAAGGACATGCAGCAGCCAACCTAATGCCAGTGGTTGCATCTAATCGTATTGGCTCTGAGACCGTCACACAAAATGGTGCTGATAGCGTGATGTCGTTTTATGGTGGCTCATTCATCACTGATGGCCGAGGCGAGATAGCTCAAGAAGCATCAGCAGATAATAATGAAGTCATCAGCGCCACCTTTGATTTAGACAAACTTGCTCGTGAACGCCAAGAATGGGGCGTTTTTCGTGATCGCCGTCCTTCTATGTATGGCACGTTACTGACTCATGGCTAAGCTGCACGTAATGTCAAACTGTGACTGAGATAGGTTATACAAAATTGTTTCTTAAAAGATTACTGCTAACAAGGTGACTTATATGTCTGAACTCATTCAAGACTCAACTCCGATAGACGACGGTTTTTATATGCCAGCCGAGTTTGAGCCCTTACAGCAAGTGTGGATGATCTGGCCTTATCGAGAAGACAACTGGCGTCAAAAGGCGGTCCCTGCCAAAGCAGCTTACAAAGCGGTGGCAATGGCTATTAAGCCCTATTGTAAGGTTGCAGTTTTAGTCAACCCTAATGACTACCAAGCTTGTCGTGATAGTTTGCCAGCTGATATTGACGTCATCTCCATGCCGAGCAATGATGCGTGGGCGCGGGACATCGTACCGACATTTTTAATCAATGATGCAGGTGAGCTACGCGGCTGTGATTGGACGTTTAATGCGTGGGGCGGAGACTACGATGGCCTTTATGCGCCTTGGGATGACGATGATAAGTTAGCTGCACGTCTATGCGATTATTTGAATATCGAACGCTACCGTACCGAAGATTTTGTGCTGGAAGGTGGCGCGTTTCATGTCGATGGTGAAGGCACAGTATTGACCACACGTATGTGCTTGCTCAGTCCTGGCCGTAATCCCCATCTTAACGAAACTCAAATCGAGGACAAGCTGAACACTTATCTTAATACCCAAAAGGTGCTCTGGATTGATGATGGTATCGATCCTGAAGAAACCACAGGACACATTGATGATATCGCCTGCTTTTCTCGTCCGGGTGAGGTGGTTTGCTTGTTTACCGATGACCCCAACCATCCGTTTTTTGAGGCCACTCAAAAAGCCTATAAACAACTCTCAAACATGAAAGATGCTAAAGGCCGACGTCTAACAGTTCATAAGCTTTGCTGTACCCAAAAGCCAGTTACGTTGCCTGAAAACTACGATATAGTACAGTCTGATGATGCCAAAGCGCGCCATACAGGTGATGTATGTATTGCCTCGTATGCCAACTTCTTAATCTGTAATGAGGCCATCATTGTCCCGCAATATGATGATATTAACGACAGTTTGGCCATTGAACAGCTTGAAAAAATCTTTCCTCGTCATCAGGTAGTGGGAGTACAGACAAAAGAGATTGTTTTTGGAGGCGGTAATATTCATTGTATTACCCAGCAGCAACCAGCCCTTAAACGCTAACGCTTAAACAATAGTAATTTTACTAAAGACATTATGCTATTCATACAGTTTAATATGTTACTGTAATGGGCTTTACCATTTATCAGAACACTTATAAGTGGTGTAAAATTAAATTTTAAACGTTAATTGTTTGAATAATAATCAATATGGATTTTAACCAAAGGAATATTTATGAGCGACTATCAAGTTAGCAACCCCGCGACTGGTGAAATCGAAGCCACCTACCCAACAGCGACTGAGCAAGATATTCAGCATGCTATTGAACAAGCAGACAATGCTTATCAAGAGTGGCAAAAAACCTCTCTTAGCGAACGTAGTGCGATAATGAATAAAGTCGCTGACATCTATATTGATCGTCAAGATGAGCTTGCACGTATCGTTGCCAATGAGATGGGTAAACCTGTTGGGCAAGCAAAAGGTGAGATCGGCTTGGTCGCTGAAATTTATCGCTACTATGCAGACAATGCTGAGCAACTATTGGCACCGAATACGATCGATGTTGATCAAGGTTCAGCGTCTGTAGAAAAGTTGCCAGTTGGTACATTATTTGGCATTATGCCGTGGAATTACCCTCATTATCAGGTCGCACGTTTTGTCGCGCCGAACGTCATGGCAGGCAATACCATTATTCTAAAGCATGCGCCCCAGTGCCCGAATACCGCAGAAGTCATCGTTGATATCCTAAAAGACGCAGGCCTGCCTGATGGTGTGTATAACAATGTCTTTGCTACCAATGAGCAAGCGGCGACCATTATTGAAGACAGTAAAGTCCAAGGCGTCTCATTAACAGGCTCTGAGCGCGCAGGACAAGCAGTTGCAAAAATAGCGGGCGGCGCGCTTAAAAAGGTCGTTTTAGAGCTTGGTGGTTCTGATGCCTTTATTGTGGCAGCAGATGCTGATATTGAGCAAGCTGTTGAAGGAGCTATTGAGGGTCGTTTTGGTAACACCGGCCAAGCTTGTAATGCAGCCAAACGCTTAATTGTCGTTGATAGCGTATATGATCAGTTTGTTAAAGGCTTTACCGACGCGGTACGTGGAATGAGCCTAGCGGATCCGCATAATGAAAAAACTTTCATTGGACCGATGTCATCAAAAAGTGCAGCGCAGAATTTGCAAGAGCAGTTAGATGGCGCTATTAAAGCAGGTGCAACTGTGCTTGTTGAAGGCGGCATGGTTAAAGATAAGCCTGGCGCTTGGTTTGCCCCTGCTGTACTGACAGACGTTGATGATTCGATGGATGTTTATCGCGAGGAGCTATTTGGTCCTGTCGCGGTCATCTATAAAGCCCGTGATATCGCTCATGCTATCAAAATTGCCAATGATGTTCCGTTTGGTCTTGGCGCGTCCATTCAGACCCAAGATTCGGCTCTAGCAGCACAGATCGCTGAACAACTAGAAGTGGGTATGGTAACGATTAATTCACCGTCTGGCTCTGAAGCCAACACCCCATTTGGCGGTGTCAAACGCTCAGGGTTTGGTCGTGAGCTTGGCACCCTTGGTATCACTGAGTTTTTAAACTATAAGTTGATTCGTGATAAATCGTAATTAATAGAGTCATTGTTTATACAAACAAAAAGCCTAACATTTGATGTTAGGCTTTCTTGCAATTAGAACCGTAACAAACTTATTTCTTGTAAGGATTCTCTTGTAACCACTGCTGATTGACAATCTTTAACTCTTCTAACTCAGCTGCCATGACCACTTTGCTCTTGCCTGGATTTTTGATCGACTCATAAGTGAAGAAAATGATACCTAATATGGTCCAGCCGACGAATATTGACCATTCAATTCCAGAGAGTGCCGATGGCATTCCGGGTAGATATAATACAAACAAGCCCAAACTGAGAATAATAGTAATCATACCGACAACTTTGCCTGCTGGAATCTTAAACGGACGTACCATATTAGGCTCGCGATAACGCAATACCAAAAACGATACTGCTACTAAGGTATAAGCAATGACGACACCGAAACCACCCGCTGTAACGATCCATACTAGCATCTTACGACCAAATAATGGTGCAAGCGTAGCAAGTCCACCGATAAGTAAGATTGCATTGATTGGTGTCTTATGCTTAGGATGCAGTTTACCCAAGAAGGCTGGCAGCATATGAGCTTTAGACATCGCATAAAGTAAACGGCTACCACCAATCAAGAAGGCATTCCAGCTCGACATAATACCAAGTACACCACCGATGACCAGTAAGACACCTGCCCATTTGCCTTGCCATGCGGTCTCCATTGCATCAGCAGTGCCTAAAGAGGATGTTTCAGCTAGCGCCAACGGTAGCGTCACGCCTACACTCCAAATGACCGCAACATACCAAATCACCGCGACAATTAACGAGACAATTAAGAATTTACCGATATTTGGACGGGTTAAGTTCATCTCTTCTGCTGCCTGCGGGATAACATCAAAACCTACAAACATAAAGGGAACCATTACGATAACGGCCATAATACCGCCAATACCACCAATGAACGCAGGCGACAACTCAGTGTTTGTCGTTTCAGGATTGAAGAGCAGTGCCCCTATAAACAATAGAACACCAACAATCAAAATACCAGCCACTGCTGTTTTTTGAAACCAAGCACTGACTTCCATACCACGTGTGTTCAGCCAAGTCACTAAAACAGAGCCTGCCATACCGACGCCTGCCCATGTCGCATAGACATCCCACCCTGCTACATTCCATAAATACCCTTGATTATAATTCGGTATCAAATACTCTACCACGGTAGGTAGAGCAACGGCTTCAAAAGCCACGACCGACAAATAACCAAAGAGCATACTCCAAGAGCATATAAAGGAGACATTAACCCCTAAAGCACGGTGGGTATAAGTGTGCTCACCCCCTGTAATCGGCATGGATGAGGTCAGCTCAGCATAGGTCACACCGATCATAACGACCGCAAGTCCACCGACTAAGAACGCGGTGATAGCGCCCCACGTCCCAGCTGAGACTACCCAACCACTAGCCAAAACGACCCAGCCCCAACCTACCATAGCACCGAATGCTAGAGCGATAATATCGACTACCCCTAACGATTTTTTCATTGCAGACATAACTTGCTCCTTGTCCGTGTATCATCCGTGTCAACCTTTTACGGTTAAGCTGGCTTGATTTGATATCTAAAACCTACCGCCTAGACTCTAATACTCATATTACTTGTTTGGTATTAGCGCAAGCAATGGCTTCTCATTACTGTAACTTAAAATATGAACTGACAAAAACAACAACGGCGTCTTGATTTACAAGACGCCGTTATAGAGCTTATATTCAGAATTAATACTCCAAAAGCGTCCTTGCTTTTATATCTATACCCTACCTTTTAACCAAACTAAAAATTTAGTTAAAACCGATACAATCGTTACGATATGTTTTAGCACAAAGCCCCTAAAACTGCGTAGCAATTAAGCGGTTAAAATACCTTTTATAATATCAAGACCTTCTTGCAATACTTCATCTTCAACTGTTAGAGGAACCATGACACGAATCGCGTTGCCATGCATACCACAAGACGCTAACAATAAACCTTGTTCAAAAGCTTTAGCTTTTAGGTTAGCTGTTGCATCCGTATCAGGTTTGCCTTCACTATCGATCAGCTCAAAAGCTAACATTGCACCTTTGTGACGAATATGACCGATACTGCTAAGGTTTAGATCTTTTAAGAATGCTTCGATTTTATCGCCAATCTCAACACTGCGCTCAAGTAGGTTTTCTTCTTCAATGACTTCCATGACGGCCAGTGCTGCCACACATGCAAGCGGGTTACCAGAATAAGTCCCACCCAAACCGCCGACTTGCGGTGCATCCATAATATCAGCACGACCAATGACTGCAGAGATAGGATAACCACCTGCTAAGCTTTTAGCGCTCGTCATTAGATCAGGCTCGACGCCTAGCTGCTCACTGGCGAACAAAGTACCCGTACGTGCAAAACCACACTGGACTTCATCAAAAATCAGTACAATGCCATGCTCATCACAAATTTTACGCAACGATTTAGCAAATGATGGCGTTACCTGATGAAAACCGCCTTCACCCTGTACTGGCTCAATGATCATCGCGGCCACTTCGCTTGGATCGATATCCGCTTGAAAAATCATCTCAAGACTATGTAGCGCTTGTGCTTCTGTGACGTTCAACTCTTCAGCTGGGAATAGCGCATGAAAAACAGGTCCTGGCATAGGGCCAAAGTTCTTTTTGTATGGAAGCACTTTACCTGTTAGGCTCATGCACATTAGCGTACGGCCATGCCAACCGCCAACGAAAGAGATAACACCTGGACGACCTGTTTTAGCGCGAGCAATCTTAATGCAGTTTTCAACCGCTTCAGCACCAGTCGTTAAAAAGAAAGCCTTGGTATCGCCACTGATGGGGGCTTTTTTGCAAAGTTTTTCAGCAAGATCTACGTAGCATTCGTAGTTAATCATTTGCGCGGCTGTATGCGTAAACTTGTCTAGTTGCTCATGGACACGCTGGGTGATTTTTGGATGGCTGTGACCAGTATTGAGTACTGAGATACCGCCTACAAAGTCGATATAACGATTACCTTCAACGTCCCAAACTTCAGAATTTTTTGCTTTTTCTGCGAAAATAGGAAACGCCACACCAAGTCCTGTTGGTAACACAGCTTTACGGCGCTCAAGCAATGATTGATTGTTCGTAGTCATAGGAATGTCCTTTTCTTTATTTTTACATAAGTGGCGGTTATTGAGTAACGATTTATCTAATAAATACTAGATACCAAATTTTATTAATTTTATTTAACACTAAAATTCTTTAACGCATTGATCCTCAACTTAACATTCATCAAAAACTATGGAAGAAGCTGAGGATCAAAAAACTGACTGTTAAAAACCAAATGCATCAGTCAAATCATTAACTGACGTCAGAGCACCAGTACTTGGTCACAACGTATTCTTCGATACCATATTTAGAGCCTTCACGACCAAATCCTGACTGCTTCACACCGCCAAATGGAGCTACTTCTGTAGAGATAAGTCCCGTATTATGACCGATGATACCGTACTCAAGACCTTCCGAGACGCGCCATGAGCGAGCATAATCTCCGCTGTAGAAGTAAGCGGCCAATCCGTAAATCGTATCGTTAGCTCTACGAATCACTTCTTCTTCGTCGTTAAAGGTAAATATGGTAGCGATAGGACCAAAAATCTCTTCGTGAGCAATGTCCATGTCACTACTAAGATCAGTAATGACAGTCGGGTTATAGGTCAACTCTGATGCGCTATTGATACTACCACCAGCGATTAGTGTTGCGCCTTTATCCAATGCATCTTTGAGTAGTGCTTGTACCTTATCTAGTGCTTTTTTGTTGATTAAAGGACCGATATCCACGCCTTCCTCTAAGCCGTTACCAACGTTCAGTTCAGCTACTTTTTTGACAAACACATCCAAAAATTCATCTTTGATGCTGTCTTGGACATACACACGGTTGGCGCACACACAGGTTTGACCAGCGTTACGATATTTAGAAGCAATCAAGCCTTCGGCTGCTTTTTCAAGATCTGCGTCATCAAAAACGATAAATGGGGCGTTGCCACCCAGCTCTAATGACAGCTTTTTGATAGTCGGTGCACATTGAGCCATCAAAGTACGGCCCACTTCCGTAGAACCTGTGAATGATAACTTATGAATACGAGTATCGCCTGTAAGGATGTCACCAATCGTTGATGATTTACCAGTAACGACTTGAATGACACCAGCTGGGATACCTGCTTGCTCTGCTAATGCACCTAATGCTAGCGCAGAAAATGGAGTCTCAGTGGCCGGTTTGATGATCATCGTACAGCCTGCCGCTAATGCAGGTGCAGCTTTTCGGGTAATCATCGCAGCTGGAAAGTTCCAAGGCGTAATAGCCGCGCAAACACCAACTGGCTGCTTAAGAACGACGTGGCGCAGTTGGGATTGATTGGCAGGAATCACATCACCGTAAACGCGCTTGCCTTCCTCTGCAAACCAGCGAATAAAGCTATTGGCATAACCAATCTCACCGCGCGACTCGGTCAAAGGCTTGCCTTGTTCCGCGGTCATAATGATTGCAAGATCTTCTTTATTTGCATCAATGAGATCTGCCCATTTTTGCAATAATTCTGCACGTTCTTTTGGTGTTTTTGCAGCCCATGCTGTTTGTACGTCGTGCGCATAAGCGACAGCGTCATTGACGTCTTCGGTGGTAAGACTTGGAATAGTGCCAATAACGTCCCCACCAAAAGGGTTACTTACTTCAAGAGTGGCTTCATCACTAGCAGCATGCCATCCATCCTTAATCAAGCAGTGTTGCTTAAGCAGGTCTGGGTTTGACAACTGTAGAGTAGATTGTGACCGTTGTGACATTTTGACGCTCCTTGTCGATTGGACTAATGGCATATTATAAAGGTAGATAAAACGGTTATTAGTAGCTTTGATAATGAAATCGTTTTGATACGACTCTACATAAATAATTATTGATAACTGTTATATTGTTCAATATACTGAACATAGATTCTATATATGAGACATCATTATAAGAATGATGGGATCCATTTTGCAACCTTTATTCTCATTTTCATGACTATTTAACGCTTTATTTTTATTGTTTTTAATTTTACTCACCTTTATAGGCCCCTTATGAGCTCAACCGCTGTTCCTGCATTAGACAAAACTTTTCAGATTTTAGATTTGATTACGGCAAGTACCCAGCCCTTGACAGCCGCTCATATTGCCAAAGAATTAGATCTTCCTCGCAGCTCAACCCATAATATTTTACAAAGTCTGCTCACCAAACATGTAATCTATAAAGACGCTGAAAATCGTTTTCATTTAGGTTCTTATTTAATGTACTGGGCGGGCAAATATGAGCAGCAGCAAGGTGTGATCCAGCTATTTAAAGACTTAATCGTACAGTATCCTGCCCTACTACAGCATACCGTCACGCTATCTAAACTGGACTTAGGAGAAGTGGTATTTTTGGCCTGTCATGAAGCCCCTGCGCCGCTCGGCTTTACCTTCCGTGCTGGGGTACGTGTGCCCGCCGTATTTTCGGCGACGGGCAAAGCCATGCTCTCAACCTTACCTATAGATACTATAGAGACGATATATGAGGGGCAATTTCCTAAACCGCTAACCCCAAATGGCGTTGACAACTTTGTCAGCTTTGCCGATGAGATGGCAGCTATTCATGACAGCCGTATTTCATTAGATGATGGACAGCTACGCGAGGGTATGTATTGCTTAGGTACTTATATTCGTAATGCCTCTGGTCACGCAGTCGCTGGCATGGCAGTCAGCTTTTTGCAAGTTGAATATGAAGCCAAACGCGCTGAGGTGAGTGCTGTTCTGATTGAGTTGGCCAAACAAATAGAGCAGCGCTTAGGCTTTATACCTTCACGCTCAGCCTAGCTTTGTTGTCCATTTTAACTAAACAATACCGTCTGCTTTGAGTTTGGCTATCATCTCGCTATCATAGCCAAGATCTGCAAGCGTGCTATCGGTATGCTCGCTTAGTCGCGGCGGCGGTGTACGATAAGTTACTGGAGAAGCTGATAGCTTAATAGGGCTACCAAGCGCTCTTACCGGACTGCCTTGTGCGGCAAAATCAACAATCATCTCACGTGCTTGCGCTTGCGGCATTGCTAAAGCTTCAGCGATGTTATGAATGGCACCGCAAGGAATACCTGCCTGCTCTAATGCCTCTAACCAATACGCACGCGGATGCTCGGCAAACTTCTTAGCCAGCTTATCACACAACAGATCACGCTCTACTACTCGTGCAGGATTGGTCATAAAACGGTTGTCGGTATGCCAATCGACTCCTAGCACTTCGCAAAGTTTGGCAAATTGGCTGTCGTTACCACACGCTAAAATAAAATGCTCTTCACCCTGACCTGCAAACACCTGATAAGGTACGATGTTTGGATGCTGGTTGCCCAGTCTTGGTGGTACAGTTCCTGATGCTAAATGATTCATACCGACGTTAGCTAACATGGCCAGCGCACTATCTAATAACGCCACATCGACGTGTTGTCCAAGCCCAGTATGTTGACGCGCCAATAGTGCCGCTTGGATACCAATCGTGAGTTGCAGACCTGCAAATAAATCGACAATGGCAACGCCAACCTTATGTGGTTCACCATCGCTGGGGCCTGTAATACTCATCAACCCTGATAGTCCTTGGATAATATAATCATAACCTGGACGCTTAGCATCTGGTCCTGTCTGACCAAAACCCGTTAAAGAGGCATAAATTAGGCGCGGATTGTCTTGTTTCAGGCTATCGTAGTCTAAGCCGTACTTTTTGAGACCGCCAACCTTAAAGTTCTCTACCACGATATCGCTATCAGCGATTAGCTGCTTGATAATGGCTTGTCCGGCTGGGGTCGTGATATCGACAGTGAGCGATTTTTTATTGCGGTTAATAGTCGCATAATAGGCAGAAGTGTCATCGCTGAATTTGGGCGGTGCCCAATGACGGGTTTCATCTCCGATGCCAGGACGTTCAACCTTGATGACTTCTGCGCCAAGATCGGCGAGCACTTGTGTACAGGATGGACCGGCCAATACTCTAGACAAGTCCAATACCTTAATACCCTGTAAAGCTGCCCGTGGTGCATTATCAATATCGTCTTGTGAATTAGAAGGTTGTAATGTCGTACTCATGATATTCCCTTACCTTTTAGAAACATTGAGGTATTCATTATTTTAAGCTTGCGCATACATCATTATTTCAAATTATAAAAAAACGCACGCTAATGTTAAGCGCTGTATTAAAGGCTAAACAGTAACGTACGTTAGTCGTTGAAAATTGATATTTAGCTATGAATTAATCAAAAGCTAATTATTACCTTGCTAGCGCTTTAGATTAATAAAACGCTTGAATACCAGTCTGCGAACGACCTAGGATAAGTGCATGGATGTCATGCGTACCTTCATAAGTATTAACCGCTTCTAGGTTCATGACATGGCGAATGATATGGAACTCATCAGAGATACCGTTACCGCCATGCATATCACGAGCAACACGAGCGATATCTAATGCCTTGCCGCAGTTGTTACGCTTAATTAGCGATATCATCTCAGGCGCTGCATTATGCTCATCCATCAAGCGACCAACACGTAGCGCTGCTTGCAAGCCAAGGGCAATCTCAGTTTGCATATTAGCAAGTTTTAGTTGTACCAATTGCGTTGCGGCTAATGGACGGCCAAACTGTTTGCGATCAAGGGTATATTGGCGCGAGGCTTTCCAGCAAAATTCAGCCGCACCCATTGAACCCCATGCGATACCGTAACGGGCTTTATTTAAGCAACCAAACGGACCTTTAAGACCACGAATATCTGGGAAGGCATTGGCTTCAGGAACAAATACTTTGTCCATGACAATCTCACCAGTCACTGAAGCGCGCAGTGAGAACTTACCTTCGATCTTCGGTGCAGATAGACCTTTCATACCTTTATCTAAGATAAAGCCTCGAATGTCGCCTTCATCATCTTTTGCCCATACGACGAACACATCAGCGATAGGACTGTTGGTAATCCACATCTTATTACCAGTCAGCTCATAACCGCCATCGACAGCACGCGCACGAGTCGACATTGACGCAGGATCTGAACCTGAATCAGGCTCGGTCAGACCGAAGCAACCGACATATTCCCCTGAAGCAAGCTTAGGCAGATACTTCTCTCTTTGCTCTTCAGTACCATACTCATGGATAGGATGCATAACCAAGCTTGACTGCACACTCATCGCAGAGCGGTAACCGGAATCTACTGCTTCCACTTCTTTAGCAATTAGACCATAAGCCACGCTTGACAAACCAGCACAGCCGTAACCTTCAATCGTTACGCCAAGTAAGCCCATCTCGCCCATTTGACGCATAATATTACGGTCGAAATTTTCGTTGCGATTGGCCTCTAAAATACCAGGCATTAATTCTTTTTGAAAAAACTGATGCGAGCTTTCATTGACCATGCGCTCTTCATCAGTAAGCTGATTACGCAATAAAAAAGGATCTTCCCAATCAAAACTTGGGCTGGCATTCGTTCGTAGGTTAGTAGGTGCTGACATGTCGTACTCCTTTACTTAAGACGGCTTGTAAAAACTGTTCATCAACGTTTTATCAAAAACTACTTATATAACCAGCTAAATCACAAGCAAATTTTATTTGACAACAATTTTATTTGACAACCAAGTTCCGCTATGTGAAACTTAGTTTCATAATGTAAAACTATTTAAGCAAAATTTATCTCTCTTGTAAACCTTTTTGAATATATGCGGTCAAAAAATGACAAAAAACTTGCCAAAACCGACGCCTTTACTAGTACGCACGAATAATGCCCTTGTGCAAAGCAAAAAGACAGAAGACAGACAGTTTGTCACGGCGCTTGGGCGCGGCTTGTCTATACTTGCTGCCTTTGAACAGCAAGAGCAGTTAAGTCATCAGCAATTGTGCCAAATGACAGCACTACCGAAAGCGACCATCACTCGGTTAATTTACACTTTAACCACGCTTGGATTTTTACGTATCACCGCCTACGGTCAGTATGAGTTGGGTAGTAGCGCAGTGCGATTAAGCGCTACTGCTTGGAGTCGTCATGATGTAGTCGCATTTGCTGAACCTTTGCTACGTCAGTTTGCAACACAAAACGAAGTGTCAGTGAACTTAGCCACAGAGATTGCAGGCGAAATGCGTTATCTTGCCTGCTGCCGTAGCCCTGCTCGCCTATCGGTCAATTTACAAGTTGGCTCAGCCGTACCCATTGCACGCACCGCCATTGGACGAACTTTTTATGCGGCAAGCTCACAAGAAAGACAGGCGGTTATCATTGGCAATCTGCAAGAGAATTTGTCTGTCGAGAATTATAACCATGCGCAAAGCACTCTAGCCAGCGCAGCGGAGCATTATGAGCAGTACGGTTATACTGTGTCTGATGGAGAGTTTTCTACTGACATATTAGCAGTCGCGGTTGGGGTGTTTGATGTCGCCACTGGGCAATATGCGTATTCACTCAATGCTAGTGTGCCAAGTGCCAACTGGGAAGCAGATGACTATGCTGAGATGATAGTGCCAAAGTTGCAGGCATTGGCGGAGCGGATTGGTGGTGGGGATTAAAGCGGTTGATATTTATCATCTTTAACGCTATAGATCATTATCGAACCATTAGCATTAACCTTATAACGATTGCGAACATGAGCAATGTAAGGATCGCCGCCACAGATTTCATCGTGGATCACTCATAACTACTTCCTTTTATTTTAATATTCAATCAGCAAAAACAATGCTTTTAAACTCTACCCCAGCTCATCAAATCTAAGCCCGAATTTGAGCAAATACTTACGCAATCTATCGCTATCATTTGGGCTTTTAAGCTTATCTCTTGAATTAGCGTAAAGATAGCGTCCCGCCGCCGCTTGGTTTTTATGGCTGATACACACCTCAATGACATACGCCAGTTGTACTGCGTCAAACGGATCAATCGTAGCAAGGGTTTCATTATCTAAATATTTATTTAGAATGTCATAACTACCCTGCTCAACTAACTCACTGTTGGAACTGATTTTAACATCATTACTTGAACCATTACTTAGGCTATTTTTAGTTGCGTCATTGCCTTTATCATTACTTAAACTGTTCGAGCCATTCAAACCATCTACCAAACCCCAAATATTCATCAAGCGCGCGATCTCTGCTTGTACGTCTGTTTTCCGAATCACTTTACTTTCAGTCAGCGTTGTTAAGCGAATCATACTCGCGGTCAAATCACGAAAGTTACCTTGCCATGTCGCCTCAGAACTTGTCGCAAAGTCTTCGTATAATTGCCGCGCATCAACCGTAAAGCGGAATTGCTGTTGCTGCTCGCTACCCAAACGCGCCAGCTCATAGTCGATATTGGCAGGTAAATCCTCTAAGCGGTCTTTTAATGAGGGCAAAAAAAACGTCCAAGTATTGAGCCGTGCAAATAAATCCGCACGAAACTCTCCATTGGCAACTGCTTGTCGCAGGTCTTTATTGGTTCCTGCCATCAGCTGAAATGAGACACTGATCGGCGTATCACTACCCAGCGGATAAAAGCGCTGCTCCTCCAAAGCGGTTAGTAACATCGCTTGCTCATCAAGACCCAACTCGCCGATTTCATCTAAAAACAACAATCCGCCATCGGCTGATTTTAGCAGTCCCTCACGACTGGACGCCGCGCCGGTAAACGCGCCTTTGATATGACCAAAGAGTACGCTCATAGCGGTATCGCCGCGCAAGGTGGCACAGTTGACCTCGACAAAGTTATCAAGGGTATATTTGTTTTGCGCGCTGCTATTGGCTTTGGCTTTTTTAAGCGCGTAGATTTGGCTCGCCAATTGCGACTTGCCTGCCCCTGTTGCGCCTATTAAAAGTATTGGCGCGGTGGAGCGCGTCGCGACTTTTTCGATATCGGATATTAGCTTTTGATAAGCAGCGTTTTGGGTGACCAGATTGGCTTGTAAGGTTTGCCAATGTTGCTGCTTTTCGGCCTCAAAACGCTCACGCAAGCCATCGTAGCGTGAGACATCCAAATCAATCACTTGATAGCGGCCTTGCGGATCAGCTTGGTCGGGTCTTGGGCACGGCGAAGTTTGAACCAGATCGGCAGGAATAAACCCCGCCTCCACCAGTAAAAACCAGCAAATCTGTGCCACATGCGTGCCTGTGGTGAGATGTAGCAAGTAATCAGTATTATCTTGAAAATCAAAGCCTGTGGCAAAGTCATATAGCTCGGCATAGACATCGGCAAAGTCCCACGGGCTTGATAACGTCACATGATGAGCGATGACTTGTGTCTGCGGACTGACTTTGGCGATATCGTCTTTGACAATCTTAAACAGGCGCTTATCACGCTTGCTATATAAAACATGCAGCTCATCGACGAGCATATCATCGTGCAGGCATAGACTTACCGTCGGTCGCCAGCGTTGCCAACGCTTGTCATTAAAGCCGTTGTCTAAGGTGGTACCGAGAAAGCCGATGATGGCGGTTTTATTAGGGATAGCTTGGTTAAGATGTTTTATATTAGACTGAGAGTTATTAGGCATATTTTTATTATAAGTCAGCTGCTCTATTGAGCTTTGTAAAAAGGGACATTCTGCTATAATCAAAGCAACCAGCTATCATTATAACCATAGCGTATAAATGCCTATTATAAATAAGGAACAAAAATGAGAAACCAAATCATGTATGGTCTATTAGGAGCCACATTACTGCTTGGCGCTTGTGCTGAGCCGCCACCAGAAGAAGCAGCGCCAGTTGAAGGACCGCCAGATACTGAAGTTGAGCCGGTAGAGCCAGTCGCTGAGTAATAAAACAGTATTAATAGTCTGCAAAACATTTGGCGAATGATTAATACTGTTTTTTATAAGGTTAAAACAAGCGTATTCTTTTTAGACAGTTACTTTAATTAGCTGTCTATCTTTATCAGCTGATCCATATCTAGCTCATCAGTCGCTTGCCCATCGTCAATGTAGTTATTGCCCCCGATAGCCATCTCATATAGTCCCAATACTTAAGCCAAACTGCCAGATGTTTTATTTGTAAATACAAAGTCCTGATTGGTTTCATAAGGTAACCGGATGATTATGTAGTATTGCACTCCGTGAGCCATCATCTACGCTACACCTGTCTCTAAACTACACACTTAAAAATATATTCAAATACTACTTAACTTTAATCTTACCTAATATATATTAAATTATATAACAATAGAATAATTTATATTTTTAAAGTTCAAAGCTATTTTATGAATATAACTCTTCTCAAAATGTAAAACTATTTTTCTTTTTATATCAGATACTTATAAAAATAATTCTAGGGAATAGAAAATTTGGCATACCCTTAGCACTATATAAAATAAGAAAAACAATTTTTACAACGCTAAGGAGCACGCTATGCAACCTACCACTCATAACATCATTCAAGATGGCGGAACCCCGATAAAACTTTGGACCAAAGGCGTGCCTGTCGATCCCAAAGCGCATGATCAGCTGATTAAAGCCTCGCAGATGCCATTTATTTACAAGTGGCTAGCGGTGATGCCCGATGTGCACGTGGGTATCGGCGCAACCATCGGTACAGTATTACCGACTAAAGAGGCGATTATTCCAGCGGCAGTCGGTGTCGATATCGGCTGCGGCATGATGGCGGTGCAAACCACCTTAACCGCTGAGGACTTGCCTGATAACTTGCAGGGCCTACGTAGCGAGCTGGAAAAAGCCATTCCGCACGGTCGCAGTAAAACTCGCGGACGCGGTTCTCGCCGTGATGTCGGCGCGTGGTCAAACCCTGATGACACCGTTCAAGACGGCTGGGGCACGCTGGTTGATGATTTTAATTATCTCACCCAAAAGCACCCTAAGCTTAGAAACACCAATAACCTAAAGCACTTGGGCACGCTCGGAACCGGCAACCATTTTGTCGAGGTGTGCTTGGATGAGACCAATCAGGTGTGGATTATGCTGCACTCCGGCTCGCGCGGGGTCGGTAATACCATCGGTCGTTACTTTATCGAGTTAGCGCGTGAAGATATGCGCAAGTGGTTTATCAATTTGCCGGATAAAGATTTGGCGTACTTTGCCGAAGGGACTGAGCACTTCGATGATTATTGGTTTGCGGTCGGTTGGGCGCAACGATTCGCCTTTAAAAACCGTGAAATCATGATGGAAAATGCTATTAAAGCACTACGCAATATTGTTACCAAACCCTTCAATGCCCAAAGAAAAGCGGTGAACTGTCATCATAACTATGTGGCTAAAGAAGAGCACTACGGTGAGGAAGTATTCGTTACGCGTAAAGGCGCAGTACGTGCCCGCGTCAGTGAATACGGTATTATCCCAGGATCGATGGGTGCAAAATCCTTTATCGTACGCGGCAAAGGCAACGCAGAATCTTTCCATTCTTGCTCGCACGGCGCGGGTCGTATCATGTCGCGTACTGAAGCCAAAAAGACCTTTACGGTAGATGATCAGATCGCCCAAACCGAAGGGGTGGAATGTCGTAAGGATAAAGAAGTGATTGACGAGATTCCAGCGGCATATAAAGACATTGACGATGTGATGCAAGCACAAAGTGACTTGGTGGAAGTGGTGCATACTTTGCGGCAAGTGGTTTGTGTTAAAGGCTAAATAGGAACTGCAATTTTATAACAAACAGGAAAAATTTTATGGAAGATTCTATTCAATCTAGGGTTCTATATACAAACTTGCAGCTAGACAATGCATCTGAAATGATTGATGAAGGACAGTTTGAGGAAAGCTATAAGTTATGCTTATATTTGAAGGAGCTTCTAGAAGAGGTTAATGATATTAATGAACCAAGTTTATCTTTAGCACTTTTTAGACTCGCTGGTATATTTGTCGATATAGGTCATATGGCTTCTAAGGCAGAAGCTAACTATATAGGCTTAAAAATAATGGAATCTGATAGCTTTGAAAACTGTTTAACTCGTGATAGTTATTATTACTGTTTAGCAAATGCTAACCGAAATATAATTCAGCATAAATATGGCAATTCTTTAGCTTCAGATATCAAATCTATTCCAGAGTTGTCAAAAATTAATTCACTTTTCCTTAAAGCTATTTTAAATTGTAGAGAACAAGAAATAGAAGCTCAACCACAATACTTAGTGAATCTAGGAAATAACCTTAAGCAACAATACAGATTTTCCGAGGCATTAGCTCTATACGATCAAGTTATCGCAATGAATTTGGATATCGCTCAAGCTTGGGTAAACCGTAGTGAATGTTTAATTTTACTGAATAGCATTACTAAAATGCATACTGTTCAGCAGGGTAAAGAAATAGCTTTAGGTTACAGAAAAGCAAGTGCATCAAAGTGCATCAAAGTGCATACCTCCTGACTGGGCAAAACACTATCTCCTAAGAGCTGAGAGAATAGATAGTGATATCGAAAAAAAATGCTTGGATATGGGAATAGCTATAGAAGATAACAGCCATTTAGATGAGCAGGAATATCAATCTTTTTCAGAGTATCGGAAGTGGTGCTTAGATAGCTTCTTAAGCCTTAGTGAACATGGCTTATATTGTAAATGCTATGGAAGTGCCCGTGATAATTTAACTATTCCTTTAACTACTAGAGCTATATCTGGGGATTTCATATTGCCAATGGAAAAGGTACTAAATAGGCTTAAATCGGAATTCGGACTTGCTAGATTGATGCTGTATGAATACAAAGTTGCTAAGAGCGATAACGATATCGACGACGATGCTTGCTATGCAGAGCTATATGACAACGAGTTGCTAGGAACAAATATCGAAAAGCTCCGTACTGCTTTTAGAATTTGCTTTGGTATATTAGATAAGATAGGTAATGCTGTAGCCTTGTTGTTTGATTTACAACTCAAAAACAGTAAAGGTAAGGTAAAGTCAGACCTTCATATTTTCATACTTTCTGGGAACTTGAAAATGAAGAAAGACTTCAAAAGTTCGAAGCTTATGATAATGAAGGTTTGATTGGTTTATATAGTATAGCTTGTGATTTAAACCATAAGTTAGAAGGCGAGCTTAGTTTTTACAAGCAGTGGCGAAACGCCTTGGAACATAGCTTCGTATTTGTTTACGAGAATGAAAAACCTGAAAGCATTGAAGCCTCGTTAACCTATTATGAAGAACCAGTTTTTATTTCTGAGTCCGAATTTGTTGAAAGCGCAGAGCATGTTTTGCAATTGACGCGTTCAGCTATTTTCTCTTTCGTCTTTGCAGCTAGGATCAAAGCTGAGAAAGAAGCTCTTGAAAATATTCCTAATATTTTAATTCAGGACAAGTTTATCGAGCGAAAGAAATATACTTAAAAAATAAAATTAGCAAATAAGAGAGAACCAAAATTAAACTTGCCGAAGCCCTACTCATCCGCTAAAAAGAAAACCCTATGCCAAAAACCAAACCCCTAAAAATCGACGGCAGCACCGGCGAAGGCGGCGGACAAATCATCCGTACCGCGCTCTCACTATCGATGCTAACGGGCACGCCGATTGAGATTAGCAATATCCGCGCAGGTCGTGCCAAACCCGGACTTATGCGCCAGCACTTGATGTGCGTAGAGGCATCGCAAGCAATCTCAAACGCCAGCGTATCAGGCGCGCATTTAGGTAGCACGGCTTTTAGTTTTACGCCAAATACTGTTAAGTTCGGTGACTACACCTTTGATATTGGCTCGGCAGGCAGTACCAGTCTGGTGCTACAAACCCTGCTCCCTGCTCTACTATTTGCCAATGCCGATCAACATTGCAAATCAACCGTGACCATTAAAGGCGGCACCCATAATCCGATGGCACCGACCAGCGACTTTTTACAGCAGGCCTTTATACCTGCACTAGCGAAGCTGGGCATGCAAGTCGAACTTGAATGCCAGCAAGCTGGCTTTGCACCTATTGGTGGCGGCGTGGTTCAAGCGACTATCACACCGTTTATGCGTCGTGCTGATTCAAAATCATTACAGCTAACCAAACGTGGAGAGCTTATCAGCATAGAGCTGATCGCTAGTGTGCTCAATCTAGACTATGATATTTGCAAACGCGAGCTTGCCAGCGCCAAAAGTGCGCTCATTGAGTCAGGTATCAACGAGACGCTTATTAGTACGCAAGGCAATAAACTACGCGGCATCGGTGAGGGAAATACTTGTTATGCCCTCGTCACTCATAGAGTAACCCACAAAACTGGAGAGCACACGCACCAAGAAGTTTTTACCTTGCTAGGAGAGAAACGCAGCTCAGCGGAAAATGTGGGTAGCCGCTTAGCAGGACTGGTGAAACGTTATCTATTTCAAACGGATGCGCTGGTCGATGAGTACTTAACCGATCAGCTACTATTACCTTTAGCCTTGTCAGGTGGCGGTGAATTTACAGCGCGTGTCGTCAGCGAGCATTCTAAAACCCAAGCGTGGTTGATTGAGCAGTTCTTGCCCGTTGAAATTAAGTTTAATGCTATTGATGACGATAAAACATTGGTGCAGGTCGTCGGTTAAGCCACCTATGAGTATGAACCTTATAATAACTACATTAGCACATTGTTACTCAAATACCGCTATGCAGTGATATCATATGTGTATGATATAGGCGATAAATTTGAGCGCGTTATTTGTGCTTAATAATGATAAAAGAGGGGTTTTTTGATCTACTTGCTCTTTCGATTATTATCGCCTTTTTAATCTTTACGTATTACTGCCGAGCCTTGCTATGCCCCAATCTCGTACCAATCTAAATCCTGAACCCAAACACAGTCGCCCTTACATCACAGGACTGCTACTACGCTATAGTACCTTTGGTGCCTCTATTTTAATTTTTTTGGCAGGGCTATTATTAATCAACTGGTGGTTGATTGTTATTGGTGGTTTGGCAGTAGGTTTAGGTATTTATGATCTAGTTCAATCCAAGCATTCCATCTTAAACAACTACCCTGTCGCAGGTCATATTCGTTACGTACTAGAGGATTTTCGCCCCGAGATTCGTCAGTATTTGCTTGAGGACGATAAAGAACAAGTACCGTTTTCACGTCAACAGCGGGCATTGGTCTATCAGCGGGCAAAAGGGGTCAGTGACACCAATGCTTTTGGAACGCTCGATGATTTATACGCGCATGGTAAAGAGTGGTTTTTGCAATCAGCGATTAGCGCACCTATAAAAAATAAAGACTTTCGTATCATCGTCGGTGGCAAGCATTGCACCCAGCCGCATGATATGTCCGTATTTAACATCTCAGCGATGAGCTTTGGAAGCTTGTCTGCCAATGCCATTATGGCGCTCAACCAAGGCGCGAAGATGGGCGGCTTTACCCACGATACGGGCGAGGGCGCAATCAGTCCTTATCACCGTAAATTCGGTGGGGACCTGATTTGGGAGATTGGTACGGGTTATTTTGGTTGCCGTGATGAAAATGGCGACTTCGACCCACAGTCCTTTGCCGAAAAAGCGGTTGACCCACAAGTAAAAATGATTGAAATCAAACTATCACAGGGCGCAAAACCAGGTAAAGGTGGCGTGCTACCAAGCGAAAAAATCACTCAAGAGATTGCAGATACGCGTCAAGTCTCTACTGGTCAAGACTGTGTGTCGCCCTCCTCGCATACTGCCTTTAGTACCCCGCGCGAGCTGGTGAATTTTTGGCAAGAGCTACGCGAGCTGTCCGGCGGTAAACCTGTGGGCTTTAAGCTGTGTATTGGTCAGCCGTGGCAGTTTATGGCGATTGTCAAAGCCATGATAGAGATGGACAATTACCCTGATTTTATCGTGATTGATGGTGCAGAAGGTGGTACGGGCGCAGCACCCGTTGAGTTTATGGACAATGTCGGCATGCCCATGGTTGAAGGGTTTTTGTTGGTACATAACACCTTAGTTGGGGCTGGCGTCCGTGACAAGGTTAAACTTGGCGTCAGTGGCAAGATTGTGACAGGTTTTGATATTGCTCGTCTAATCGCGCTAGGCGCCGATTGGTGTAACTCTGCGCGCGGCTTTATGTTTGCGGTTGGCTGTATTCAGTCGCGCTCTTGTCATACCAATACTTGTCCAACAGGGGTTGCAACCCAAGATCCGTATCGTCAAAAAGCGCTCGATGTGCCAAGCAAAGCTGAGCGCGTTGCAAGCTTTCATAAAAACACACTCAAATCGCTCGCCAGTATTGTCGGGGCAGTTGGTCTTGAGCACCCAAGCCAATTGCAACCTTATCATATTGCACGTCGCCTAGATGATGGTCAAATTAAGCTACTATCGAAGTACTTTTACTTTACAGATAAGGGGGCGCTACTTGATCAAAGCGCTCGTGCTGATGTCTTTAACCAGATGTGGGTCATGGCAAACCCTAATAGCTTTTTGGCAAACAACGATGCGCTGATTGCTTATAACAAAGACTCGCGTGATAAAGGTAAAGAGACCAGCGCCCCTACAGAAAAAACCGTTAATAGCCCAGAGTATGATGAAGTCGATGGCGGTCAACTGATTGGTAATGTAAACAATACCTTTCGCGACCTTCCATCCACTAATCATTAAAAATAGTTTATAGGGGCTGAGCTATTATTATTGATATGACAAAAGATAGCGGATTGATATCAAGCTTTGTGTTTGCCTTACTGTTGACCCTACTCACGTTAAGCCTTAGCGCCTGCCAGCCGATAGATGCTGACAAATCTAATACTGGTACGCAAAGCTGGTCATGCCAGTCGCAAGATTCACCCTTTACTTATAGTACCTGTCGTATCAATGCTGAGATACTAAATAGTGAACGCTACTCTCTACAGCTGTTTTGGCAACAACCTGATGGCTCAAAACCATTACTTACTTTTGCTAATTTATTGAATACGCTGCCAAAGAAACAGAACTTAGTTTTTGCCATGAATGCAGGCATGTACAATGAGCGTTACGCACCGATTGGTTATACAATCATTGAAGGTGACAAGATTCGCGCTTTAAATCTAAACGCAGGCGGTGGTAATTTTCATCTATTACCCAATGGAGTCATGTGGTGGGATAAATCTGGCAACGTGCAAATCACTGAAAGTCATGCTTTAGCTGAGCAGCTTAACAGTGGCGAAGTAGATCCTTGGTACGCCACCCAATCAGGGCCAATGCTGGTCATCAATGATGAGATACATCCAAAGTTTAACCCTGATAGTAGCTCACGTAAGTTTCGTAACGGTGCAGGCGTTTGTAAGGATGGCAGCATACAGCTCGTCAATAGCGATGAGCCTGTGACATTTTATCAGTTTGCATCCTTATTTAAGGATAACTTAAACTGTCCAGATGCGCTGTTTTTAGATGGCGGTGTTGCTTCAGCATTATATGCGCCCAGTATTGATAAGCACGATAAAAAAGAGATGGGTGTGATGATTGGAGTGGTTGAAACTAAAGAATAAGCCTTAACTTTAAAAGTCAAAATTTTGTAACTCGTTTGCTTGCTTTTTTTGTGCTCGGCGCATTCTGGCCATTAGCTTTAACCAATCTTGCTTCAAAAAAACCTTGTAAAACTTTGCCTTTAATAAGACCTTACGACGATAAAACCCATTGGACTGCATTTTAGCCAAATGCTGCTGCATGCTAGAGAGGACGTAATTCTCACTAAATTTCTCGCAGACAGTCGGTGTGGGCATCAGTAAATTGCTCATACAAACAGGGGCGACTTCATGAAATAAGATTTGTTCTACTTCGCTGATGGTCAAATGAGCCACTTGATTGGCTATGTGCTCATGATTGATACGATGGTCGACGAACAAGTCTGACAACGCCATCCATACCAGTTCTCTATCACTTAAGCTACTCATGTCTTTGCCTCAGTCCCGCACTATTTACTAATGCCTTACTATGAAATTAGCATATCTATACGCCCGCTAACAGCTAAACTTTGCTACAATAGCGCCAATTTTTATTCCACAATATATTAAATGATTGAGAGATTACTATGGGTTTTAACTGCGGCATCGTCGGCCTACCAAACGTAGGCAAGTCCACTTTATTTAATGCCTTAACCAAAGCGGGAATCGCCGCTGAAAACTTCCCGTTTTGTACCAAAGATCCTAATACTGGTATCGTACCAGTGCCAGATCCACGTTTAAAGAAGCTGGCGGACATCGTCAATCCTGAGCGCGTCTTGCCAACGACGATGGAATTCGTCGATATCGCAGGCTTGGTCGCTGGCGCCTCAAAAGGTGAAGGTATGGGCAACCAGTTTTTGGCCAATATCCGTGAAACCGATGCCATTGCCCATGTGGTACGCTGCTTTGATGATGATAATGTGGTGCATGTCGATGGACGCATCAGCCCAATTGATGATATCGAAACCATCAATACAGAGCTGGCACTTGCTGATTTGGACGCGGTTGAGCGCGCGATTTTCAACTTAACCAAAAAAGCCAAAGGCGGTGATAAAGATGCATCAGCTATGCTCGATGTGTTCAAAAAAATCGAGCCGCTCTTAGCTGAAGGTAAAGCGGCGCGCGCAGCAGGATTAGATAGCGATGAGAAAAAACTGATCAGAAGTTATGGTCTGATTACCTTAAAGCCTACCATGTATATTGCTAACGTGTCTGAGGATGGTTTTGAAAACAACCCTTATCTCGATGCTGTACGCGACTACGCCACGGGTGAAGACTCTATCGTAATCGCCTTATGCAACCAAATCGAATCTGAAATCGCGCAACTGGATGAAGATGACAAAAAAGACTTCTTAGAAGACATGGGTATGGAAGAGGCAGGTTTGGATCAAGTGATTCGCGGTGGTTATGACTTACTCGATATGCAGACTTACTTTACCGCTGGCGTTAAAGAGGTGCGTGCTTGGACTGTCGCTATTGGTGCAACAGCGCCGCAAGCGGCGGGCGTGATTCATACTGATTTTGAGCGTGGTTTTATCCGCGCTGAGGTCATCGCTTATGATGATTTTATCGAATATAACGGCGAAAAAGGGGCTGCTGCCGCTGGTAAATCACGCCTAGAAGGCAAAACCTATATTGTACAAGATGGCGATGTGATGCATTTCCGCTTTAACGTATAAGTGTCCCAACAGTATGAGCATTTTGCCTGCTTGCTGACTTACACAGTCTTAGCATAGTACAACTAAAAGTCAGCCTTCGCGCTGGCTTTTTTTATTATACTGATTTAACGGATGTCAAAATACATCGCATATTTTTATAAAGCGTATCTCAAAAGACGATAATGTTAATGACAATAATAATGGAATATAAACCATGCCTGCTCATTTTAATAAGCTTACTACCCCAGCCGATCATTGGGCACGATTATTCACCGCACAGCGTCTAGGTAGTGTAAAACCAGCCCCTATCCAAGACAGTGCTCGCTCCTCCTTTCATAAAGACTATGATCGTTTGGTGTTCTCGCACTCCTTTCGTCAGCTCAATCAAAAGACTCAAGTCCATCCATTAACCAATCAGCTAGGCATTCATACACGCCTAACTCACTCTTTAGAAGTGTCTTGTATTGGGCGCTCGCTAGGAATCATGGCAGCAGAAAAGCTTCATGATAAATTAGGCAATGGCCTACCTGCAGGTGTCACGCCAGCAGATGTAGGCGTCATCGTCCAAGCAGCCTGTCTTGCTCATGATATTGGTAATCCCCCTTTTGGTCACGCTGGTGAGTACGCCATTCGTGATTGGTTTATGCATTCTGATCGCCAATCAGTTTTACAGAATATCAGCGATAACGAGCGTCTTGATCTGTTTGCATATGAAGGCAATGCGCAAGGGTTTCGCCTACTGGTCCGTAATGAGCATCATCCTGACTTGGGCGGCATGCGCCTAACCTGTGCGACATTAGGCGCCTTTATGAAATACCCATGGCTAGCGGCGCACAGCAATCCGATAAATAGCACTCTAATAAACAGCAACCAACATCAGAGTGCTTATCAAAACGCCCCTAAAATACAAAAATTTGGCTGCTTTTATAGTGAAGCTGCACAGTTAGAGCAATTGGCGGACTGTTTGCAATTGCCACGCTCAGAGCAACACGATGGCTTTGTTCGTCATCCACTGGCTTATCTACTGGAAGCGGCAGACGATATCTGCTATGCGCTTATAGATCTAGAGGATGGAATCAATTTAAATATGCTCACTTATCATGAGGTGGCGACGATATTTTATGAGTTGATTGGCGAGCGTCCTAGTAGTATTGACTTACCTGCACATCTCTCTGTGCGGCAGAGCCTAGCTTCACTGCGAGCACGCGCAATGATGCGCTTGGTCAATACCGTGACCGATGCTTTTGTGGTAAATAGCGATAAGTTGCTAGCTGGAACCCTCAATGGCAGTCTATTTGCACATTGTGATGCAAGTGTGCAAAATGGTATCAATCAAGCCAAGCAGTTAGCGCGCGAACAGATATTTAATCATCCAAGTAAAGTGCGCATGGAGCTTATGGCAAATCAATGCTTACATCGTCTACTTGATTCATTTATGCCATTGGCATGGATGGCACACACAAGCGCATCAAAACCTTTTGAGCAGCAACGCCTATTGAGCTTGTTACAGCCCCATCTTGATGAAAACAGGCGCCTACTGACAGAGGATATTTATCATAATATTCTAAATATTTTAGACTTTATTACTGGTATGAATGATCATGAAGCTTATAGGTTGGCGCAAGAGTTGCAGGGTCATTGGGGTACAATGGTTTGATAATCTCGCTGTTAGTATCGACGCTAACCACGTATTTCATTCGTATTTTTGCGTTGAAATGAGTATGATAAACATCTATTAGGTAATTTTGAAATATTATGAGCAGTCGCGAACAAAAAAAGCTTCAAACTCGGCGAGCATTTTTTAATGCAGTGCTAGACTTATGCATCACCGGGCAATCATTTAGCTCCATCAGTCTTAGACAAGTAACTCGTGAAGTTGGTGTGGTGCCGACTGCCTTTTATCGTCACTTTGATGACATGGAATCATTGGGTGAAGCATTAGTCGTCGAAGAGCTAGGCGGTACCCTTGCTATCTTACGTGATGGTCTACAGATCGGTCGCAAACGCAGTTTTGATCGTCAAATTGCAAAAAGCATTCAATTATTTTTACAAACCGTCAATGCACAGCCTCGTTATTGGCAGTTTTTGGTCAGTGAGCGCTTTGGTGGCTCAGAAGCTGTCCGTAAAGCCATCAGCAATCTGATAAAGATGCATGGAAAAATCTTGGGAGAGGATTTAGCACTGCAGCCTGCCTTTACACATATCAACGATTATGACCGGCGTTTATTGGCCGAAGCTGGGGTCAATATGTTTTTTTCTTGGATTATTGATTGGTTAGAGCTCACATATTCTGAGGAGCATGACGATGAGATGAATCCAGCAGAAATCAAAGAGAAAAAACAATTAATGCTACATAACTGTACGCGCCAAGCGCAAATGTTGTTTTATGGTGCTTATAATTGGAAGTCAAGCGAAAAGACGCAGCTTAATGATTAACAATGCATTCTTGAATAATGTTACTGGTTGTTAAAAACTAGGACGAAATGCCCATAAGCGCTGTGCTACGACTGTTACGGTCTTAGCTTTGCTATTATTGTTACCGCTGTTGTTAACATCATTATTATTTATATCGTCGTCGTCATTTTCAGAGTTCGTCTTACTGATTAATACTGTGGCATACCGCTGTGGCGCGATGCCTACATCGCTATTGCCAGTTGCGGTAATGAGCGCTCTGAATGCTTGACTATCCACCGCTAATAACGACTCAAACCCTTGACGCGCCTCAGCACTCATACTGATGAATGGCGGTAACTGCCATAAATCATCAACAGAGGCCAACACTTGCTGCGTGCGCAAGTCTGTAAACGCTTGCATCTGCTGTGGGGTCGCCTCATCCATCAATGCAGCTAACAGTATGGGGCTTGCTGTATTAATATTGATTGGTACAAAATAAGGGACCGCGGTAATATACGGGCGCAAAATTGCCAATGTATCAGCGTTTATCCCGCGTACCTCTTGGAGTTGGTCGATACTGACCAATGATTGATTGGGCAATGCTTTATTTGCGCGAATATTTGTTTGCTCACCATATAAGACACTCTCATCACCGCCATCGTTATAGATTTCATTGTCTGGGTCTTGCCAATCAAGTACCGCGATCGCGATTTCAGGCTCTAGGTTTAACTGGGTTAACAAACGCTGAAACACTTCCAATGCATCGCTATCGACTGCGTCATCATGATAAAGATTATTGATATTAAAACGGCTGGCCTCATCGCGCAACGCAATAGTGATGCTGTGCGACCCTAAAGTATAGGGCGGCAACGGCTGCGCCCAAATATCTTGCATGCTATCGTTATCATTTAGCTTATCATCAGCGCGAATAATGGTGATCGCCAACTGCTTTCCTGCCTCAAGGTCTTGTAGCAACTGATCTTGATTAAATAGTAGCCCACTGCGGCGAATAACGATTTTTTGGCTTGCAAGCATTGCCCCTGCTACCACTGTAATACTGACAACCAAAAGCAAAATGGTCAATAAGGCCACGCCGCGCTGGGAGTCTGCTGTCATTGTCATAAGCGCCTCCTATTATTGGCCGTTTGTCGTGTTATCAAGATCATTTTCGTTATCGCTATTACCGCCTATATTGGTATTAAGTCCACTACTATTATTTGGTAGAGGTTGCGGGGCAAGTGCCCATTGCCAGGTAATCGGCATATCTTGATAAGTAAAGCTCATCCCTATTCCTTTAGGAAGTAAGACAGTCTCCGCTTCATCATTATTTGGATTATCGCTATTATTGTTATTAATCTGTTGCTTACTTGCGCTAGGGAAGTCGTTACTTACCTCAGGTAAATGGGCCTGCCAGCGCCCTGCTGTGATACCGTTAAGCAGCACCGTATCCAAGCTGACGCTATCAGTCCCACCTTGGATACTATTGTATTGTCGCCGGATAAGACGCTCATTTGTAAAGACATACTCAACACGCTGCAAGCTTGGACTGGTTTGGTAGCGCGGATCGGGATCAGCATAACGCACAAAACTAAGCTGCTCACCCTCTAAATTCATAAAAGGTTTAGCAGCTATAGAGTCGTGCTCACTATTAGTATCATTAGCGCTGTCGTTCAGACTGGAGCCGTTCGCGCTACTATTTTGCGTAGAGGGTTCTTGATATGCAATGATTTGACCCATGTCTTGTTGCAACTGCAAATACGCATATTGTAAGACCGCCAGCTGATCGGCATGGAACTGTGCCCGCTCGCGAGCACGGTTAACCCCATCAAACACCTGCCACCCTGCGACGGCAAGCATCGCAAATATCGCCATCGCGACCATCAGCTCAAGTAAGGTAAAGCCGTGCTGCTGCCTCACAAGTTGCCTCCACTTGGATTTAAACTACTTAAATCTAAGCTGCCGACATCTTGTTCTGCATTGCCTAAGATCACATCGATATCTGTTACCGCTGAGCGCACTTGTCCATCAATAATAGGGGCAACACTGATATTTACTTCCTTGAGCGCTGGCGACAACGTATTATTAACGGTCATGGCTACTTGCCACGTACGGCCTTGGGCATCCATCGTTTGAGTGCTATTGGCCGTCAACCACGACTCTTGAATCCGCAAATCAGCCGCGGCGTTTTGTGCTACAAAGTGTGCAAGCGTGCGCGTACGTAGTACCTCAACCGAGCTTAGATATGCACTACTGGCACGGCTAGCGGCAACAGCGACCACCGCCAGTATTGCAAGCGCCACCATCACTTCAATCAGCGTAAATCCACCTTCATGCTTGGCAAGCGAGGTTTGGCTTGTGCTATGTGTTGTCATGTGCGTTGTTGGTTTATTTCTCTTTGCCATCTGCTACAGTCCCTGCCCTATCGTCATACTACCGTCCGGCATAATAGTAATGACCTCTCCGACTAATCGCGATTGATGACGTACCTCAATCGTGACAGGAGTTGCTTGCCCAGTACCAAACCACAATACCTGCGGCACTGCTTGCCCATTAAACCAAGGCTGTAAAATCTGGGTGGACTCAAGCCCTGATGCATTATTTGCCTGTAAACTTTGAATACTTAAGCTGACCCCAGCTGGCATTTGTGGCAACGTAACTGCCGTCTCCAGCTCCCAGCTGGGCGTTGGTGGATTGTCGTCATCATCGCCTGACATACCGGACAAATCTGCAGATAACTCCATTGCGTTTTTGAGCGTGCTATCACCGTTTGGCGTTACTGATTGAGTCTGATAGCCGATATAGGGGTTTGATAAACTCATGATAACGGGCGTTACTTGACCTTGCTTATCTGCTTGCATGCTCAAACCCATCGGCTGCATACGCTCAGCTGCCAGCAGTCTGACATAGCTTAATGAATCAATAAGATGCTCATAAAAGGCGCGGTTTTTTCGGGATTCGCTACTACCGACTGATACAGCAATCATGCCAGCAAATATAGACAAAATAACCATGACCACCATGATCTCGACTAGGGTAAAACCAGTCTGCGAACGCGGTAAGTTTGGCAATACGAACTTTGCAGGAAGTATGCGACTAGGATGTGATTGATTAGGAAGTGCTTGATGATGGTTTTCTTGAAGCTGTTTTTTTTGCGAACAGCTTTCTTGAAAATGCTTGGGGAAATTGAAATGACAATGATAATGACTGAGTTTTATAGCCATATCATTGTTTAGAATACTTAGATTAGTTAGCTGGCTTTTTGTGGGGCAAAAAGAGTGCGCGACCACTGAGCTGGACTGAGTCTTGGCAGTGACCGGCATGTTGCACCTACTATCAATAAGTCGTATTACGATGTTCTTCTGATTCTGTATCAATTTGCTCAACCAATTCTTGCATGTCCTCATCCAATACATCTTGGTCCGTCTCATCGGCTGGGTAATGACTGGGCAACTCAAGCATTTGCTGCACAAAAACATAACGTAGCGTATCGCGGCGACCTAAATAACGCTGATAGAAACTGGAGTTTAATAGCCCCGCTCCGCCTTGACCCATCGCCCAAATAGAGGACAAATAATCACGAGTACTCAAACTGCTACGCTTGTCTTTTAGATAAATACTAATAATATCGAGCAAGCGTTTCATACGCTGACGGCGAATATCGTATAACTCACCGAATAAGCGATTAAGACCAGTCACTGACGCTGCCAGACGTTCTTCTATTTGATTAAGGAGCATGGCTTTTTGCGGATTAAGCAGCTGCTGAAATATCATCCGCGCAATCCCTGCTGAAGGACAATCATCGATACGGTTTATCTCAAACAGTTGCTCTTCATAACGAATAATAATACGCAGATACAGCTCATCTTTACTCGAAAAATGCTTATATAACGTCCCTTTTGCCAAATCCAGTTGTTCGGCCAAACTGTCTAAAGTGATGTCACCGTCGCCTGACTCAAGTAATAACTGCTCAGCCATCGCTAAGATATTCTCTTCGCGCGCTTTAAACTGATGTTGACGACTCATAATCTCTCCTAAAACCTGGTCAGAACAAACATCTGACCATATTGCGATAAACAGTACAATAGAAAGTAAAACGGTAGTGTCAGCATCACAACTGTATGAAAACTATCGTGGACTATAAATGGTTATGGCACTTATATTTGCTTAATATAGTCGGATACGTTGTAACACAATGCACAACTGGTATAAGTTTTTCTTGCTTGCTGTGTCAACGCTTTTATACTTAATAACTGAGTACGCAGCGAAAAGACTATACAATTAATGACTGACTGGTCATAGCATAACGATTTTAGTGGTACTGTGCTAGTAAATTTTCAAAGTTTTTTGCAGTTAGCGCCCCTACTTCATTGCTACTACAGCCATACATATCGGCCAGATAACTTGCTACATAGGGAACATACGCCGGCTCATTGGGTCTACCACGTTTAGGCACAGGGGCAAGATACGGGCTATCAGTCTCGATCAATATTCTATCTCTAGGCATATTTTTTGCTGCATCTTGAATCATTTGCGCACTCTTAAAACTCACAATACCTGAGAACGAGATATAAAACCCTAAATCCAGCGCACGTTTTGCCGTATCCCAATCTTCGGTAAAGCAATGAATAATGCCGTGTTCAGCACCTTCCGCTTTCAAGATATCGATAGTGTCCTCTTTGGCATCACGCATATGTACGACCAGAGGTTTCTTCAAGCTTTGGCTGGCATGAATATGACGCGCAAGGCTGGCTTGTTGCTCTTTTTTATTCTCTGTTGACCAGTAATAGTCTAGCCCCGTCTCGCCTATTGCCCAGACGTGCTCAGCGTCGGCGGTCTCTATCAAACGCTCGACCGTCGTTGATTGCAATACGCCAATATCTTCACAAGGATGGATGCCCACACTCATGCCTAGGTTTAGCGTCTTATCACCGTAGGTACTGACGATATTGGCAATCTCATCATATTCAGCAAAATCACACATAATTGCCATCGCACGCGTGACGTTGGCCTCTTTCATGGCGGCAATTGCACCGGACAACTGACCGTCATACTTCGTTAAATCTAACCGGTTTAGATGGCAATGGGTATCAGTAAACATAAACAATCTCGTTAATAAGTAAAATCTTTTAAAATATGGATTTGATAATCGTTATGCTATGTATTGCTCTAAATAGCACTGTTTTCAAGCGTTCTTTAACAGCTAACTACTAGGTTAGCTATTAATGGTATTCAAATTAACTTTATTAAAGCTATAGATATGGCAAACACCACCCTAAAGCGCTACCCTAATAATGGCGTATCACTAGCAAAACATCGCACTCTTTATTCATTCATCACAAGCCCTATCATTATGAACCATAAAAAAACCGTTACTCTGCCCCCTATTATAAAGACTCTGCTACCTAAGTATTTGTATAAGCGGCGGTTCTTATTACAGGACAACGGACATGACAATCACATCGATATTGCTACAGATGCGCGTATTATTGGTCATTCAGTCATTACCATTCGTAAAGGCCATGACAATCAAATTACCATTGGTGAGCATGGTAAGTTTAACAAGTTAAAAATCGATATCAATGGCAGTCATAACCAAATAACTATCGCGGAGCATGTCAAATTTTCTGGTCAATTATTAATCGTTGGCAACCATCTCCACATTCATATCGGTGCGCGTACCACTGCCATAGATTGCTATGTTTTGGCACGCGATAAGAGCGTGACTATCGGTAACGCTTGCATGATATCGCGCGGCATTGAAATTCGGGCGACTGACGTCCACAAGGTCTACGATATAGACTCTAATGTGCGACTGAATAATGCTCATGCTGATGTTGTCTTAGGAGATCACATCTGGATTGCTGCCAATGTGACTATCTCTAAAAACGTCACTATCGCTAGCGGTTGTATCATTGCAGCAGGTGCATTTGTAAACAAACCCATTGAGACGCCAAACTGTATGGTGGCGGGTACGCCTGCAAAAATCATTCGCCAAAATGTACGCTGGGAGCGCTAAAAATAGCTTAAACTATGATAGCTAATTAAGTGGCACCACGCGCATGACCTCTTCTATGGTCGTCACCCCTTCACTGATACGCTTCGCCCCAGATAGACGCAGTGGTTGCACGCCTTCGCGGTACGCTTGTTGTTTGAGCGTATCCAAATTGGCATCAGCGGCGACCAGCTTTTTTAGCTCATTCGACAATGGCATGATCTCGTACAGACCAACGCGGCCTTGATAACCTGTATGGCGACAGTGCTCACAGCCCTGCGCCATATAAACTCGTGCTGGCACAGCAGCGCGCCAAGGCTGTACTAGCTCTTGCCATTGGATAGCTGTCTCGCTATCTGGCATGACATCAACTGCCTGCTTGCAATGCGGACATAATGTACGTAACAAGCGCTGCGCCATCACGCCCAAGATAGTTGCCGAAGTCAAAAACGGCTGGACACCCAAATCATGCAAACGAGTCAGGGAGCTTGGTGCATCATTGGTATGCAACGTTGAGAGTACCAAGTGTCCAGTTAGGGATGCCTGCACTGCCATGTTGGCGGTCTCGTTATCACGAATCTCACCGACCATAATAATGTCCGGGTCTTGACGCATTAAAGAGCGGATACCATCAGCGAAGTGCAAATCCACGCCCGTATTGACCTGCATTTGGTTAAAGGCGGGCTCAATCATCTCGATAGGATCTTCGATAGTACAGACATTGACTTGCTCAGTCGCTAGCTGCTTGAGCGTACTGTATAGAGTAGTCGTTTTACCAGAGCCCGTCGGACCGGTGACCAAAATAATGCCGTTTGGATGTGCGGTCAGCTCCTGCCAAGTTTCAAGCTGCTTACCCGACAATCCAAGCTGAGCAAACGAGCGCACCAGTACTTCTGGGTCAAAGACGCGCATAACCAGCTTTTCACCAAAAGCAGTCGGCATGGTAGACAGACGCAGCTCAGTCTCCATTCCATTATGGGTACGGGTTTTTAGGCGGCCATCTTGCGGTTTGCGCTTTTCTGCCACATTAAGACGTCCTAAGATTTTAATACGCGCGGTTACCGCGACTATAATCGCAAGTGGCATCTCATAGACAGTATGCAGCACGCCATCGATACGAAAACGTACTTTGCCTGTCTCACGGCGCGGCTCTAGATGAATATCACTGGCGCGCTGCTCAAAGGCATATTGCAGCAGCCAATCGACGACTTTGACGATATGTTGGTCATTGGCATCTGGATTGGTGTTGTCGCCTAACTGCAATAAAGCCTCAACATTGGTCACATCAGCAGCCGCACGCTTATGCACACTATTTGCCCCGGCAATCGCTTGTGTGACTTGGTAAAACTCTTGCCGATAGCGATTAATTTGTTCAGGATTAATATAGACCGTGCGATAGCTTTTAGATTTAATCAGCTTTTCGATGTTTGTGTGCCAATCGGTATAAAACGGCTGATCGGTACCGATGATGACCTCATTTAATGTAACCTCAATCGGCAAAATATGCTGCGAGCGTGCGTATTCAAAAGACATCAACTGTGTCACCGCTGGCACATCAACCTTTAACGGATCAATACGCACGATTGACATATCTGCTTTGGCTGCCAGCCATTGGTTGAGCCATGCCAGTGTTAATTTATTCTCGGAACTATTATCAAGCGCATGACCATTTGGCAAACCAAATTCACTAATCGTCAGTAGCGGATGCTGCGCCTTATCACGGCGACTAGTAATCACCAAATTATAGCCACGCTGGTCAATCACCCTATCTGCCAATAGTTCATCAAGACACCAACGTAAATCAATCACTATCGAATACTGCTGAGCGGACATATTTTTCTTCTTTCATGGTTAATTGAGTAGCGAAAGCATTACGCTAAACTCTAGAAATTTATAAAATTAATAACTTTGAATTCAATCCACTTCTACAATTGCCGTGATCTGCAACTGCCCTGTCTTTAGCAACTGAAAGCTGACATCTACTGACTTATAACGCATCGTAAACACTTTGTTCATCTCCGTACGGCGGTACGCAGGACGTGGATCTTGCGCGATTAATTCTTTTATATGGTCAATATCAGAGACTAGCAATTGCTTTTGTACTTTGTGGACTAGCCCATCTCTTGAGCTTAGCGAATTTGTTGAGTTTGTTGAATTTATAAAAAGTAATGCAGCATTTTCCGTACCACTATTTGTGTCATTATTTTTATTATTAGCTTTATCAGATTGCTCTACATTAACCTGCTCTACATTAATCAAAGTCATAATCTGCTCATGAGCAGATTCAGTCATCGTCACATCTAGTAGTGTTGGCGCAGTTGGCGCAAAGCCACTCTCCGCATCATCAACAGTATCGCTATAAGCCACATAGGGTTTGATATCGATAATTGGCGTACCATCAATCATATCAGCACCGCTAATGATAAGTAATACGCGACCTTCTACTACCTCAACACGTTCAAGTTTTACCACAGACAACCCTAATCCTGATGGTCGATACATACTGCGACTGGCAAACACCCCTATCTTTTCATTACCGCCTAGCCGTGGTGGTCGTACTTGCGCGCGAAAACTGTCTTGCGCTTTATTGTTGATATGACCATTTTTATTTGCATGGCCGTTTTTATTTATAAAGTTATGATGAAACTGCCAGCTAAGCCAAACATGACTAAACGCTTCTAGTCCTGCAAATGCCGCTGGTGTGTCATAAGGCGCTAACACCTCAATCACGCTAGTCAATGCCACCAAATTTGGCTGTCTTGGCGCCCCAAACTTCTGTGACAGCGGCGCACGATGATAGCCAATAATTGGCGCATGGTGATAGCCTTCTGACGCATAGCCCTCCGGTAGATTGCCCTCTACCATATTGTCACCTGACATAAAAAATCTCCAAAAAAACTTGCCAATAGCGACAATTTGTCTATTCAAAACAGATTTATACAATAAAACAGACTGACTATAAAACAGTCTCATCCAATCATACAAAATTATTTACTAACGATATTCTATTTTATCATGCCCGCTTAGAGCCGCTGAGCGGATTTTTATTTTAAAGTTTGGTATTATGAGCGTGGAATTTATTGAGAATCGTTTGTATTCGTATACTGGCGTCTCTATACATATACTTAACAGGCATTCAGGTCCCCTTATAACGCTTAATAATAATGTTAAAATAGCGGTTTATAATGCAGCCTATTTGCTTGATTCATGATGCTATTGAACTCATAACATCCAAGCTTAATAAGTTTAATATTTCAAATTTTAAGCGGTTGCACTCACTGTCTCTATCATGATTTTGATAATGGTCATAAGCGACATACATTTTTAGTGTATGAATCTACCATTGAAAATTTTAATTTAATACTTATTTAAACCTAATAATGTAGTCAGTAATCTATTAACGAGGACTTTATGTCAAAACTTCGCACCGAAACGGTCACAGAGGTTCATCACTGGAATGACGCTCTATTTAGTATCAAAACCACGCGCGATGATGGTTTACGTTTTCGTAATGGTGAGTTTGCGATGATCGGTCTCGCTATCGATGGCAGACCACTACTACGCGCTTACTCGATCGCTAGTCCTAACTATGAAGAGCATTTAGAATTCTTTTCTATTAAGGTTCAAGACGGTCCATTAACTTCACGCTTGCAGCATATCAAAGTTGGTGACGAGCTATTGGTCAGCAAAAAACCGACAGGTACGTTGGTGCTTGATGATTTACTGCCAGGTAAGCATCTATACATGCTATCAACGGGTACTGGGCTTGCGCCGTTTTTAGCATTGGCACGTGACCCTGAGGTGTATGAGCGCTTTGACAAAATCATTCTGGTCCACGGCGTACGTCATATTGATGATTTGGCTTATCAAGATATGTTTGAAAACGAGCTGCCAAATGACGAAATCTTTGGCGAATGGTACCGCGAAAAGTTCATCTACTATCCGACGGTCACGCGTGAAGCGTTCAGAAACACCGGACGCGTCACTGACTTGATGAAATCAGGTAAACTGTTTGAAGATATTGGCCTGCCACCGATGAATAAAGAAGATGACCGCGTCATGCTCTGCGGTAGTATGCCTTTTAATGCGGAAGTGTCAGAGATATTAGATGGCTTCGGTCTTACTGTGTCACCACGTATGGGTGTACAGGCAGATTATGCAGTCGAGCGTGCCTTCGTCGGATAATTTGGCTAGGGCTGACAACACTAAAATGCAATTTATATAAATATTTCTTGACGGCTCAAAATAGGCTGTTATAATACGCAGCCTATACAGTTAACCCTGTAGTCCAATTCGATAATATTTATCCAATAAACATTATCTTCTAACATGCCAGTGTGATGGAATTGGTAGACATGACGGATTCAAAATCCGTTGCCTTTAAAAGCGTGTCGGTTCGAGTCCGACCACTGGTACCAATACTAAAATACCGCTAACCATAAATCGTTAGCGGTATTTTTTTGCGCGTTGGTTTATAAATCTATGCTAAAAAATCTACAATATAGTTGTTACTAAATAAAATAGAGGCATTGCATTAATATGAGAGACTGGTACAAATTTTTCTTGCGTGCTATATATATTGACTCTATCTCATAGAGCATGTGGAATATAACTTACTCTAAAACCAAATCTATTCAGCTTCATCTATGAGGGTATTTAACGCTTCTGCCATATCGTCATCGATAAGATTGTCTTCAATATAATTGACCAATTGATGTATGGTGCTCAGATCCATCTCTTTAATACCTAAGCTGACCAGCTCTTCGTTGATAGACTCTAAACTTACAACATCTTCAGGGTTGCCCAATAAGTGTTCATCAAATCCAGCATTGACGAACCAATATAGCTTTTCTAGTACGGTGTTTTTTTCGGTCAAGGTAGAATAACCATCGCCTTGGATAAATAAATTAAAATGATAAGGTATCTCTACATCATTGATGAAAAACGTGCGCATACAGTCTATCGTGTAGGCTTGGCTATCACTATTCTCATCGTCTACATTGCCTTCGCTGTTTTCAATCTGCTCTGTGACTAAGCTTCCTACTATCTGATAATCGCCTGTTTTTACCTTGTGATTATAGATGATAGTAGCGTCAGCTATGGCGTCAAAAATGACCGCGCTAACATCTAGCGTATTGTCATCGATATCGTAAAAGGCTTTTAGTGCGGGTAAAAACTCGGTTAACTCATCTTCAGACACTGGCGTGAGAAACTGCTGCTCGTATATGGTTATCATGTCTTCAGGAGCATAAGTATTGACGTTGTCTTCTTCATTTCTGCCGGTAGGATTGAGCGGAATAAGGTTAAAGGGATTGTTATTGGTCATGTATAGTGCCTTGTACTAGAAGTTCGCTGTATTGATAGCTGTGACCACAGTTCTAGCGTATATCGCTAGTTATGACGCCACAATAAGGGGCATACGCCCCCTTTTAGCCCTCAAACAGTTACTTTAACTCAAAGTTATTTATCATAGCTTGGTAATTACTGTGGTTCATAAAGTGTTTTGCAGAATATTTTGAACCTATAACTGAGATATGATCTCCATCAAAAGTGTACGGAACATTAGTTCCATTAACATCGAAAGTGTTATTGTTCTCAAAGAGCATTGTTCTGTCAATATAATAAACATTGTCATGTTTTTGAGATAAATTGTTCAGTCTCATGTTTGCTTTACTTACAAATGTATCATTACCATCGAAAGCATCTATATCAAATGGTTGATCAAAATAAATACTTTTATAAAAACCTTGTAACGGGTTTTTTTTGTAATCATAAGGAGCTGCCATAAGGAATATATTTACATCCAGCTTAGCTGCTTCATCAATCAGTTTTTCCACATCTTTAAACTGTTCAAATTCTAAAGCATTACCCCATGATCCTGCGAATATTAAATTTTCATAATTTTGCATATTTTCTTTCAGGTATTTCCTGTTTAATAAGCATTGCTCATAGGCCTTATTCGTTTTAGAACCTATAAAGTTTTCGGTAAGAGATGGAACACACCAATTGGTAACTATTGATTGAAAGGATGCGTCATTAGCCTTAAATACCTCGTCAAAAAATGGTTCATTATGACCAGCAAAAGAATCACCAAATAGCAATGTTTTGGCATTTTTTTCTTTATTACCTAAATAACAATCAATCCCCTTACTTTGGCTTACCTCAAAACTTGGGTCGTGAGATGAATAAAAACAATAACCGTTATTTCTATAAGGTATTTTTAGGCCATCAATAATATTTTCGTCAGACGCGTTTAACGAAAATCTTTCCTCAACCCCTTTATCTACAAAAACAAAGCTTCCTAGGACGCCAATTGCCAATACCATGTATATAGGCTTGTGCTTTAAATACGTAAATAAGTTGCCAAACTCTCTTCTGAAATTGATTTTTTCAACATATTTGTAGCTCAAAAATCCAAGTAGTATAGAGAGTGCCATACCTAAATAAATATAAGAGCTACTTAGTGAGAAGTAGTATATAGCTACAACAAGTGGCCAATGCCAAAGGTAAATTGAGTAAGACCAAGCTCCTAGTTTTTGGAAGACTATATTACTCGTAATAATACTGTCATTACGCTGTGCTTGGATGATTAGGAACGATCCTAGAACCGGAAATAACGCTAGGTAACCTGGCCAAGGATTTTCTGCTGATATTAAAAAATAAGAGCTGACAACCAAAGCTACGCCTATCCACTCTACAAACTTTTTTCTGCCCTCTTTTAAGGTAAAAGGATAAGAATAAGCAACACCACCAATCAACATCTCCCAGGCTCTGGTAGTCAATAAGAAGTAAGAGGCATTGGGCCATTTGTAAGTAGAAAAAACACAAAATATAAAGCCTAGAACCGTTGCCACTAGTATCATAAGTTTCATAGTCTTTATTGACAGAAACTTGCGCATAGCGACCAGAATCAATGGATAGATAATGTAAAACTGCCATTCTACTGATAATGTCCAAGTATGTAACAGCCATTTTTCAAGAGAAGCTGCATCAAAATATCCAGCTTCCCTCCAGTACATGATATTGGATAAAAAACCTATACTACTGGCAACATGCTTACCTAATACTCTGTAATCAAAGGGCGTAAGGTAAAACCAACCAAAAATCATCAGGACTAAGCAAAGCAATGCTAAAGCAGGAATGATTCTATTGGCGCGAGCAACATAGAATTTTAGAATAGAAAATCTGTCTTGCTCAATCCCTTTAAATATTATTCCAGTCATTAAGAACCCTGAAATTACAAAAAAGACATCAACGCCAGCAAATCCCCCTGGCATCCAAGAAGGGTTGAAATGGAATAGCAGAACAGCGATAACTGCGATTGCCCTAAGGCCATTAATATCTTTTCTAAATTTCATAAGAACACTGTCCAAAAGGTTAATATAAAGTTGTTATAAATATCGCTGTAAATACAATATTGTAGGCTGTACACCAGTCGACTAAGAAGATATTGTCGATGGTATCTTATTTGTATGTGAATGCATAGCTCTACTAGAGCAGTTAATGTCAGTTATGTGCAATAGACATCATTTTATTAAGAAGGTTTAAGGCCAAATTACAAACCTAAGAAACATATACGAGAGATCAGCATAAAAGTTGCTGATGAAAGGTTATAAAAATTCTATGCTCGTATAACTATCTCCTAAACTAATACACCTTAGCCATAGAGTTTTTTATAAAACATCCATAAAACGTTTTAACATGAGCAAACGTATCACTGAAACGCAAATTGTATCCATTTTAAAAGAAGCTGATGTGGGGTTTTCTGCCAAAGAGCTATGCCGTAAATACGATATCACTAGTTTAACCTTCTACAAATGGAAGTCTAAATATGGTGGTATAGAAGCATCTGATGTGAAGCGTCTAAAAGAGCTTAAAGAAAACCGCAGATTCAAACAGATATATGCTGATTTAAGTTTAAAATCTCAGATACAAGAAGAGTTTATAAATTAAAAGATTATAAATTTGACAGTTCAATTATCGTTATAGTCTATAAAAAAGAGCCACCACTGCATGCAGTGTTAGCCCTTTCAAACGGTGTTTCTTATTAGATTATCTTAGGTATTTTTAAACCATATTATGTTCGATCTTGATACCCAGTGCTATTTCGATAAATCCAAACCCCTCAACCTGAGCGCGTTACGTTACCAATCACCGAGACTGACGATAAGCTCATCGCTACCGCTGCTATCATAGGACTTAGCAGCAGACCAAACACCGGATAGAGCACGCCAGCAGCAATCGGTACGTCAAGCGTATTATAGATAAAGGCGAAGAATAAGTTCTGTCTGATGACGGATTTTACTTCCCTGCTGTCCGCGCCTTCTCCATGACTATATGCATGTTTATGGTTGTGGTCGTGATTATTATTGTTTGAGTTAGCAAATTCATTCTCAGGTTGCAGAAATATACCGCATATTGGACAATCGCTCTTTTCAACATCTCTAACTTCTGGATGCATTGGACAGATAAAGATTGTGCCAATGTAGCCAGTAGGTACTTTATCGTACTGTCCGCCTTCTATAGACTTTGTATCGTCAACATGCTTCATAAAATCACTCCTTGAAGACAACGAGTAGAGATTTTGAACCAATTATATCAAGCGCTGATAGCCGTGGTTTCTACTCTGCTTTACCTGCCTAACCATTCAATTGAGCCTCAGACTTAGTCTGGTTTACGCAGATATTTAATCAGTGCCAAAATAGCCAATATCAGTACAGCAAAAACCAGTACCGTAAACAATAGGGAGACTATGGATCTTCCCCACCCCACACCATGCATTGATCCATTCATCATGCTATACATAACAGCATCAGTCATACCATGCATCATAATTACCATTATAAAGCCCCCTTATTTTTATTTCCTTATCCATAGTAATGATATAGTACTGGCGTGTGATCGTATACCTTTCAATGAGCTAGTTACTCGAAAATATCGAATACGTAATACTCAAAGTTGATAATGCTCTATTCTAGTTATTTCAATTCATCAATTAATTGCTGCATCTCATCGATTTCACGCTTTTGTGCTTCGATAATGTCATCGGCAAGCTGGCGTACACGCGGATCTTCGATATCAGCACGGGTACTGGTCAAAATAGCAATCGAGTGATGCGGTATCATCGCTTGCATCCAATCGACCTGATCAACCGTTTGTTGTGATCTAACGCCCCATAAACCAAAGGCAAGTAGTACGACGCTAATCCCATAAATCATAAGATTGACCTTAGTCTTTTTATACATATTGGTCATAAAGGCGAGCATAATAATAGCCATCATAGCGCCCATATATAACGCCATATAAGCTCTAGTTTCGCTAAAATAAACGTGATCCCACTGATAAGTATTAAAATACATCATGATAAACATCACTACTGTCGATGTTAAAATCATGATTGTGAACTTCACATAGGGGTTCATTTGCTTCTGTTTATTATCCATATGATTATTCATATTCTTGTCCTTAATTTAGTAAAAAAGGCACCTAAATGAAGAGGTGCCCGTTTTTAGCGCTAGTGTTATAACTGTTTTTGCTTACATGGTTAACACTAGAACCAAAATTTCACACCAGCTGTCACGCTACTAGAATCAACAGCTTCGTCTTCTTGACGTCGCAAATCTCTTGTGTCGCCTAAAGCGGTCTCATAGCTGATACCCACATAAGGCGCGAGCTGACGACTTAACATCTCGTAAGTAAGCCTAACGTCAGCCCCAAACTCATTAAAGCCTTTAGTAATATGGTTATCCGTATCATCTTTGCTAAATACCGTCAGCTCTACTTCTGGAATCACTACCCAATGCTGATCTAAGCGCCACTCGTACTCCGCAGCTAAATCAAGCCGGACTTGCCCATCAGTATATAAATAAGCTCTAGCATCAGTTTCGATGAAGTAAGGTGCAGTGCCTGCAATACCAGCCATCACGGCAGATTTATCATTTTCGGTATCATAAGCAACACCGGCTTCCCCATTCCAAAAAATACTAAGTGGCTTCCAGTAAGATAATGAGGTTAAGCTATCAATTTCTTTATCATCTTTAGTTTGGATACTACCTTCGCTACGTAGCGTTACGCGGTTGCTGTCTGTACCGTACCACGTATCAAACTCATAATTGATTTGATCATCGTCAAATTGATAACCCAAATCGTCTACTGACACGCCCCATAATGGCAAGGTGCCCATCATTAAAGGCTTACCATGCTCTCCATAAGGAACGCCATTTGAATAATCTGGACTACGAGCATCGGCTGGTGGTTCGCCGCCTTGCATCCCAGACATATCCATACTGCCATGATCCATGCCCGACATATCCATGCTGCTGTGGTCCATACCTGACATATCCATACCACTGTGGTCCATACCTGACATATCCATACCACTGTGGTCCATATCTGACATATCCATACCACTGTGGTCCATATCTGACATATCCATACCACTGTGGTCCATATCTGACATATCACCTGACATGTCCATGCCGCTGTGGTCCATGTCTGACATACCACCTGACATGTCCATGCCACTATGGTCCATATCCGACATATCACCTGACATATCCATGCTGCTGTGATCCATACCAGACATATCCATACTGCCATGATCCATGTGCGACATCTCAGCAGCATTTGCTAAAGGTGACATTAATAACATCAAAGATGACATGCCAATAAACGGTAGACCTACTTTATATACTTTCATAATAAGGCTCATATTCGAAGGTTTATTAAACAACGGCAACTTCTCTAAACATCCCAGCTTCCATGTGATAAAGCAGATGACAATGCCAAGCCCAGCGTCCAACTTCACCCGTAACATCAAAACTAATCTTTTGGGCAGGTTGTACCGTGATCGTATGTTTACGAACCTGAAAGCCACCATCAGGCGCACGCAGATCACTCCACATACCATGCAAATGCATCGGATGATTCATCATAGTGTCATTGACTAAGGTGATACGCACGCGCTCATTAGGTTTGATGTTGACCGGCGCGGCATCCCGAAACATAACCCCATCTAATGCCCAGATGTAACGCTCCATATTACCCGTTAGGTGAATCTCAAGCTCTCTAGTCGGTTTTTGCTGCTCAGCTAAAATATGCTCATCAACAGAGCGCAGTTGACTGTAGTTTAAAACCTGCCGATCAATATTACGTAGATTAATACCCGGATCATCAAGATTCATACGCGGACTATCGACGCGCATATCCGTCTTAAAGTCGTACTCTGTATTGGCATGACGAGCGTCATAACCCTTGTCTCCCATCGCACCCATCATATCAGCCATGGTCAACCATTCAACTTTATCCATAGCAGGTATTGGCGCACGCGCGTCCTTTTTAGTAGCAAGCGTCGTCGCTACATAACCTGTCCGATCGATATTTTGGGCAAATATCGTATGGGCATCTTTAGTTGGCGTAACGATGACATCATAAGTCTCGGCCACTCCAATACGGAAATCATCGATATCGACAGGACTCACATCAATTCCATCTGTCGCGACTACCGTCATTTTTAGACCAGGGATGCGTACATCAAATATCGTCTGCGCTGAGCCATTAATAAAGCGTAGCTTGACTGGCTGACCTGCTTTGACAAGTTGCGTCCAGTTAGCCGCAGTCGTTTTACCATTCATCAAATAAGTAAAAGTCGTTTCACCAGACAGATCCGTAAAATCTGTTGGCATCATGCGCATCTGATTCCACATTTTACGCTTATCAAAAGCAGCTTCTAAATCCGTTGCGGCAATATCAGACAATAGCTTCTTGAAATCTGGCAAATGATAATTATCAAAGTCTGCGCGCTGTTTTAATAGTTTCAGCAAATTGTGTGGGTCACGGTGCGTCCAATCACTGAGTAAAATGACATGATCTTCTTGGGTAGGATGACGCTCGCGTCCTTTTGGTTCGATGACAATGGCCCCGCGCATACCGGTTTGTTCTTGAAATCCAGTATGCGAGTGATACCAATAAGTGCCCGCTTGTTTCAGCGTAAATTTATACGTAAAGGTACTATTGGCTGGGATACCATCAAAGCTGATACCTGGCACACCGTCCATCTCAAACGGTACGAGCAGACCATGCCAATGAATAGAGGTCGATTCATTCATCTGGTTATGGACGCGGATCACTACTGTATCGCCTTCGCGCATTTTTAGCGTTGGCGCTGGTAATGAATCATTTATGAGAGTCGCCATGCTCGACTTGCCGTTAACAATAATGGGCTTTTTGCTGACATAAAGATCAAACTCATTGCCTGTCAATATGGGTACTTTATGCTCGGGCTTATCAGTGTTAATGACGACGTTTTTTTGATTTGCCCCCAAGGCACTATTGGCAATGGTCGGTAACGTCGATAGCATAGACGCGCCAAGTAGCGTAGATGACCCTGTCAAAAAACGCCTGCGGTTAAGCATGCTGTTATTATTCATAATAATGACCTAACTTAATCCATAAAATGGGAATTGAGTTTGTACCAAACGATCTACTTCAAACATCAATCAAACTACAATTGCTGCTGCGGCGACTCAATATCAGCATAGACGCTGGTTGTACCGTCTTTATTGATTTGCATGATTTGATATGGCATAAACTGATTTTGATACTCCATACCAGGGCTACCGACTGGCATGCCCGGTACGGCAAGACCGATAGCATCGCTAGGTGGGTTCTCTAAGAACTGCGCCATGTGCTTAGCAGGGACATGGCCTTCAAAGACATAGCCGTCGGTGGTGACTGCGGTATGGCAAGACTGCATTTGCGGCGGTACGCCATAACGCTCTTTAAATATCGATAAGTCTGCAACGTCTTGCGCGGTAGCGTTTAAGCCATTATCTTCTGCATGGCCTATCCATTCTTTACAACAACCACAATTAGCATCTTTATAGACCGTAGCCGAGACATTTTTAAGAAGCTCTGATTGGTTTATCAAAGGAGCCGTCACCGCTGACAGCTCAGCTTGGGGCTGTGCTATCTGAGCTGATTGTGTCGCAACTGTTGGCTCAGGTTGTACAGGCTGAGAATCAGCAGCGCTCGTATTTGATTGGCTACAAGCCGCTAATAATAATGAAGATGTCGCCATCACTAAAAGAGCACGACCAGATAATTGGTTGTGTTCGCTAGAAAACATATTGGTATAGCGCTTCATAAAGCCACTCCTAAGCGTCTGTTTGTATTTTTGACATTAAAAACTAGGTATTAAAAGCTATAAGACTAAAAACCATGATCTTGAAAACAACTAATGCTGCATTTCAAATCCGTCGTCTGACATATCCATCATGTCGCTATTGAACGACATATCCAGCATATCGTCGTCCAACCTAGTCGTTAGCATGGTGTACTGGCTTTTATCTAATTTAGGTAGCGATCTGATAAAAGCGACCATGGCCCACATTCTATCGTCATCATGCGTTGCACCCCATGCTGGCATTCCAGACGCCATGATGCCATGTTTAATCGCCCAAAACCCTTGTCTAGCACCAGCCTGCGCTTGATAACGCGCAACAACATCAATATTGGTAAAATTAGGTGGCTTTGGATATAAGCCTTGACTAAGGTCAGTCTGTTCTACGCCAGGAGACAAATGACAGCCTGCACACATGTCTTTATAATCTGCACCGCCACTGCTAATCATGTCCACCTGTTCTAAATCTGGAACGATGATATCTTTACTCGCATTTTCTATAGAACGATTACGAGCTGTTTCCAAGAAATTGTAGACCATTGGACTATGCTCTTGATCGGCGCCAATATTTATAACACCACCAGTAATGACAGCAAAAACACCAGTAATTGCGACAACAAGGGTAAAAATTATCCCCAATAAGAATTTCATGTACTTATCCTAAAAATCTATTTTTGTTAATACACCACTATTATTTAGTAAGGCTGTTTACTTAATAAAACTGCTTATTCAGTAAAGCTGCCTAATAGTGATGTATGTTTCATAGGACTATATTTAAAATTCTTAAGATTTACTGTCATTACTTCCGTTGTCACTACTGACGCAGTGTTTTTGATAAATCTGTTTCATTTTGCCCATATTGGCCATCATTGCTTTCATAGCAGGGTCGTTCATATCCATCTTACTATGATCCATCTTTTGCATCATTTGCATATGTTTTTCCATCTTTTTACAGTTCATTTGATCCTTTTCGGCATGGAATTTGGGATCATGAGCCATAGCAGACGTTGAAACGACTAGAGCAACAGCAGTGATGATGATTGATTTGGTTGAGTACATGGTAAACCCTTATTTTTTGGTGAAAAGCCATGTTACTGGCTTAGATTATGTCTTATTTATTCTGACTGCTAGATGACAATAAGATGACAATTTTGTCATCTTCGTCGCTTTAGATTTTCATGCCGAGTATACTCCTTTAGTATGAAGACCACAGTAAGGCTAAAAGTAATAGCGAGAACGAGCCGCATTAAATTGATCCGCCTAATGGAGGCCAGCCTATGAAAGTATTGCTAGTAGAAGATGAGATAAAGCTTGGTGAGTACATAAAAAAAGGGCTCAGCGAAGCCGGCTTTATCGTTGACCATCAGACCACAGGACTCAACGGCTATCATGCTCTTATGACCGAAGACTTTAATGTCATCATCATGGACGTGATGTTGCCTGATATTAGTGGCTTTGAGCTAGTATGCAATTATCGAGCCGCTGGCAAGCATACGCCTGTCTTATTTTTAACGGCAAAAGATGAGTTAAGCGATAGGGTCAAAGGTATTGAAATCGGTGGCGATGACTATCTAACCAAGCCTTTTGCCTTTGCAGAATTAATAGTCAGAATAAAAAGCCTACTAAGACGCGCCAATCAAGCAGATTATCAAAGTACGATTATGCAAATAGCGGATCTAAAAATGGACATTGCCAAGCGCACTGTGCATAGAGGCGACAGCGCTATTAAACTGACGGCAAAAGAGTTTGCTTTATTACAGTTTATGCTTGAGCGTCGCGGTGAGGTACTGCCGCGCTCCGTCATTGCCTCGCAAGTATGGGACATGAATTTTGATAGCGATACCAATGTCATCGATGTGGCTATAAGACGTCTGCGACTCAAAATCGATGATGGCTTTAATACAAGACTGATCCATACCGTGCGCGGCATGGGTTATAAATTGGACGTTTTAGATACACATGATACAGACGTTGAATAAATCGATGTTAAATAAAACACCACCTAATGATACTCAAGCGAAATCTGATAATCGGCGCTGGCCTTTATTATGGCGCACGATATTTTTACTAACCTTCTTCGTGATTCTCTCACAAGTAGTGATTTATATCTGGGTGCAACGTTCTGTCAAAGGTCACTTTGAGGAGATGGACGCGGAGATTATCACCCATGCTGCTTTTGATTTGCGTCAGCGTCTAACTGATTTTAATGATCAAACGGCTACCTCTAACTTATCTACCCTCACAGTTCCAGCAGACAACGACCATTTGCACCCCTCTTGGCGCGATTATGATTTAAAAAAAGTCATTGCTGATAAAGAGGGGCAGCTTTTGACCAGCATACCCAGCCGCTTTGTCGACGATTTGCCAGCCAGCTTTAATATATTATCATTATGGAAAGAGCATCAGGAGCAGCAGTTCGTCGTTGAGATAAACGATAGAAATTATCGAGCCATCATTATCAAAGACCACCATACCTTGGCATTTATCGCCCTACCCATCGATATTCATCACCAATATTTATTACAGTTCAACCGTCAGCTTAGTATGATCTTAATGGCCATTACCCTATTGTTAGTCTCCGTGGCAGCATTAAGTGTTTACTGGGGCTTTGCGCCTCTATCTACTATTATGCAAAAGATGAAAGGCATCAACCCTGAACGGCTGGATGAAAGAATTAACGCTCATGACATGCCATTGGAGCTGCGTCCGCTTGCTGAATCCTATAACTTAATGATGGGCAAGCTTGAGAGCAATTTTGCCTCCCTGCTACGCTTCTCTGACAATATTGCCCATGAGCTGCGCACCCCACTTGCGACCCTTAGCACCCAAACACAGGTAATGCTCAGTAAACCTAGAGATAGCGCTGAGTATATCGAGCAGCTGCATCACCAGCATGAAACTTTAGAGCAGTTATCGAGTCTGATTAATAATATGCTCCTGCTCGCTAAGACTCAAAAGGGGCTGAGTGACTCGCAGCTTAGTACTGTCGATACTGACAGGCTGATTGGCAAACTTGTCGATTATTTTGAGCTGATCGCCGATGAGCGCGGTATCACTTTTGACAAATTAGGAGACTTTGGCAGTGTGTTAGGTGATGAAGGGTTGCTGCAAAGGCTGTTTGCCAATCTACTATCAAATGCTATCTATTATGCGGCTAACGATAGCGTCATTACTATTGCCGCGCATAAAATGGCCATGATTGACAAAGACAACTTATCAAAAAATGTTACATCTTGCACAAAAAAACAGTCATTAAAAATAACCATTACCAATCGTTTGGACGAGCCACTGGCACAAAGCGATGCGGATAAGTTATTTGAGCGGTTTCATCGTCACGATCAAACCAAGGCTATGCACGCAGGATCAGGTCTGGGATTATCCATTGTGCAAGCTATCGTCAACGCCCATAACGGCAAAGTCAGCATTACTATCAAAGATGATTATTACTTCCAAGTTGAGGTGATTTTGTAGCGAGCACTGTATCGGTTTTAAAGCGAATCAACTATAGCTTCTTAATAACTCGGTAGCATCGGCAACCAAAACACCAAGGCCAACAGCGTGGCTAATAATACTGGCGGCGTAATGAGCAGCCCGATTTTCATATACTGCCCCCAGCTTATTTTATAGTCTTTCTCTGCCAATACATGCAGCCATAACAAGGTCGCAAGGCTACCAATGGGCGTAAACTTCGGCCCCAAATCATTGCCAATCACATTAGCATATATCATCAGCTCGCGAGTCGCTGCGGGTACTTGCGCGCTATCAATAGCCAGTGCACCAACTAAGGTAGATGGCATATTATTCATTATAGAAGCCACGATAGCCGAAAGGAATCCAGTCCCCAACGTTGCGATAACGACACCCTGCTGCCCTAACCAATTCAGTATTTGGGCACCATAAGCCGTCAGTCCTGCGTTACCCAAGCCATACACCACCAAATACATACCCACAGAAAACAAGACGATTTGCCAAGGCGCGTTACGTACGACATCAGACACCGAAACAACGGCATCTCGTCCGCCTTGCCACCAGCGGCCTGCAATAGCCATTAATACCAATGCCGCCGCACCAGTTACGAGGGAGATAGGAATACCTAGTGACTCGGTGGTAAAATAAGCAACCAATAACAAGGCAAGCAGCGGAAAAGCGGCTTTAAAAACCAACGGATCTTCAATAGCGGATGCAGGCGCGCTAAGATTGGCAATGGAATAGTGTTTTGGGATTTGGCGGGCATAGACCACCCACAGCACTGCTAATGTCGCGATGACAGAGACAATATTTACCGGCACCATGACCGCCGCATAACGTCCAAAGCCAATATCAAAATAATTGGCGCTGACGATATTAACCAGATTAGAAGTCACTAACGGCAGGCTCGCGGTATCAGCGATAAAGCCTGTGGCGATGATAAAAGCCAATGCCGATGGCGGTGAAAACTTAAGCCGTAGCAAGATAGCGATGACAATCGGTGTTAGGAGTAATGCAGCCCCATCATTGGCAAAAAACGCCGAGATAAACGCGCCCAATATTACAATCATGGGAAACAACAACCGTCCCTGCCCATTGCCAAGTCTGGCCACATGTAGCGCCGCCCAACCAAAAAATCCTGCTCTATCTAAGATAAGCGAGATGATAATTAGCGCTACAAAAGTAAAGGTCGCATCCCAAACGATGTCCCATACAATACCGACATCGGATAACTGCACCACGCCAAAAGCTAAGGCGATTAAAGCCCCACCCAGCGCGCTCCAACCAATACCCAAGCCTTTAGGCTGCCATATCACCAAAATCAAAGTCACGATAAAGATAGTTAATGCGAGCATGGAGCAACCTTATTTACAGCGTGTTGATTATAACTAGGAGATATTACAGCGACTTTTGATTGACACGTTGCGACACTGCTTCAGCACTTTCCACCCGCTCAGAGTATCTATCTGTCAAATAGGCTGAACGTCCACGAGTGAGCCAAGTAAACTTTACCAGCTCTTCACAGACATCAACGAGGCGCAGATATAAGGGCGACTTGTCCATGCGATTATCGTCGTTAAACTCTAAAAAGGCTTTAGGGATAGACGATTGATTAGGGATAGTAATCATACGCATCCAGCGCCCCAGAATGCGCAGCTGATTGACGGTATTAAAGCTTTGACTGCCACCGCTCACTTGCATCACCGCTAAGGTTTTACCCTGAGTTGGTCGTACGCCGCCCAGTGCGAGTGGTATCCAATCGATTTGTGCTTTCATAATGCTAGTCATACTACCGTGACGCTCTGGACTCACCCACAGCATACCCTCTGACCACTGCGCCAACTCGCGCAGCTCTTGCACCTTTGGATGATCGATATCAGCATCATCTGGCAGCGGTAGACCCGATGGATTAAACATCCGTACCTCGCAGCCATACCAACGCAGCAGCCGACTTGCTTCTTCAGCCGCCAGCCTGGAAAACGAGCGCTCACGTAATGACCCGTATAGCACCAGTATCTTAGGCGGATGACGTGGGTCAGTTGGCGCAATCAGCGATTCAATATCGATCGGTTGTAATTGATTGGCATCAATATTGGGCAAGTCATCTAGCTTCAATGAATCCTCTGCGTGAGGCTGATTTTTATTCGCTTTTGTCATGATAAATCGTCTCGCCGTCTTCTTTTGTAAAACTGCTCACTGGGTTTTCTAATAATTCAAACACTCGCTCTGATGGTCGGCATAACGCTGCGCCTTTATCTGTGACCACGATAGGACGGTTAATTAAGATAGGATGGGCAATCATTGCATCGATAATTTGATCATCAGATAACTCAGGCTTATCTAAGCCCAACTCATCATTGATGGTTTCTTTGCTACGTAGTAACTCTCTTGGCGAGATATTCATCTTCGATAGCAACGCAACCAACTCATCACGGCTCGGCGGGGTTTTTAGATACTCCACCACTTCTGGCTGCTCACCTGATGCCTTTATGATGGCAAGCGTATTGCGAGAAGTACCGCAGTTTGGATTATGAAAAATTAATGGTTTCATAGCGATTTAACCTATTTTTTGGGTATGGTTATTAAGAATTTATTTATTAAAATCTTTTTATTGAATCAGTTATTAGCTTAGCGCTGGCTTTAAAAAATTTCTTAATTATTAGGTTTAGCAATTTCACAGCCGCCTAAGCTATCCATCAGCGAGGCACACAATTCTGGATGGCCCGCACAGCAATCTTGCAATAAAAACTGTACGACAGCTTCCATATGCGTAAGGGATGCACGATAGATTATCTGACGACTTTGACGTTTTGACACCACCCACCCTGCCCGCGCCAGCACCGATAAATGCGCGGACATGGTGTTATGTGGCACAGACAGCTGACGGGCTATTTCACCCGCAGGTAAACCCTCAGGCTCTTGACTGACCAGTAGTTTAAAGGCTTTAAGACGAGTGTCTTGAGAGAGCGCCGCAAAGCTTGCGATAGCAGTTGTTATTTCCATACGTCCAATAATACAGACATATCAGAATATTTCAATAAACAATAAATGAAAAATGTTTATAAGTAGCATTTTAAAGCTTTCGATAATCCAATTTTTAACAACGTACAACCCACAGCAAAAAACCCGCTAAAACAATTTAGCGGGTTTCTAATGTCAATAAACAAGTCAGGCTATCAACTAACAGTCTACAAAATAAATTGCCTTACACTGCCCAACAAGAGCAACTAAATATATTAAAAAAATATTTAAAATTAGATACTTCCGTTCTAGTAATATTATTCTAAGTCCGACACTCCAAGAACGACGTGTCCCAAGCGCTTGATTTAAAAAATGAAAATCAGTCAAGTTTACACCCCGCCAGCGCCTTTGCTCGATACCTCGCTGTTTTCTACCAGTATGGCGGCCGCTGTTTTTTTGAGTATCGCCCACTGCTCATCATCGACATGAATACCCTCTTTCCATGAGCGCTTATGGTTGGCATACAATTCATCCGTCGATATTTTATGATCAAAATGTTCGATTTCTTGTTCAATATCGAAGTTAGCAGTCGCCAGCTCAATGATCATATCGTTGGTATTGTAGTTGGCTTGAGCCTTATTAAAGAAGTAAATATCAGGATAGACAAAGCCTTGGTTTAGGGTAAGTAAAGTATGCTTGGGCACCGTGCCATTATCCCATTTTGCTAGGCAGGCAATGCCATTATCAGCGAGCTTGACCAGCTCACTATAAGCCAGCCAACGATTATGGCAGTTCATTATATAAATCTGAAAATGCTCCAAATCACCCATTTTCTCTAGTGCGTAGTCCATGATGGCAGGCAAATGACAAATCAAACTGCTGTCATGCAAATCAAAGCGAATCGCGCCAGTCTCTTGATGGACAATATCGATAGGCGTATCTTGTTCAGATAAAATAAAAGGGGTGGCATTATTAAAATGGCGTACACCGTCCAGCCCTGCCATCTCCAGCTCAGCGACCATTGAAGCAATAACATCAGCTTCGCCTACTTCGCGGTGCATACCAGTAAAGGCTTTATACACCATTGCTACGATTTCATTATGCGATACAATCATGTTTAAACCTCCCTACTGTGTGAATGGCTGTTTGATTGACGACTCTTCTTTTGACAAATTGGGCAATAACGGAAACAGCCATTCATCACTATGCACCTCGCTAAATAAAGGCGCACCTTGAAACAAAGTAATTCGCACCCATCGATCAGATCTGGGATCGAACTTGGTCGCGCCAAACATCGATAGCTTACAGCGTAGCAGATGCATGGGCGGTGTGTGTTTATTCAAAACATTCATCTGAATATCACCCATTTTTTTATGTCCCATGGTCCATACGCGGCGCGCGATAGAGCGGTACTTAGGTTTGCTTAACATAAACTCGGATATGAGCTGCTGTGGATCGGCTTGCTGCAATGCTGAGTATAGTTTTTTGGTTTGCCGAGCGATGTCTAATGACAGCTCTCGATCGTCGCCAGGCTCTTGACCGCGCACACCCATACGTGGCTCTTCTTTATCCACCGAGCGATACCAAAACCAATAGCGATTTTCAGGCTCATCAAAATCAATAGTAATTGCCCATTGATAACGTGATTCTAATACATCAAGTAAATCTTGAATCACTTTACCCTTCGGTAATGATAAGCTTTCATCGGCATTCACCTTTTCTTGGAACGAATCTACACGTTCAGGATATAGCTCCATTAAGCAAGAAATAATAACTTCTTGGCTCTCAAAACTTAAATGATCATGAGCTTGCAGAAACTCCGCCCATGTTTTATGACCTTCAATCATGTTCATAAGCTTACTTTGTAATACACTCAACTCTATAACGACGGTCGCGTTCAATTGATCTTGCTGCTCATTGATAGTAACGATTTCGGTAAAATGCTGAATCGCACGTGTCAACAAGCTTGAAAAATATGCCGCCTTTTCTGCTTCAATAGCACAGACCAAAGTCGCTTGTACGGCTTCTTCACGAGTGGTGAGCCACTGATCGACGATACAAGGGTGATTGATTAGATACGGTGCCATACCCAGACCCGTCGCGTTACCGATTCCTAGATAACGCTTAATCTCTGGATGGAGCGCGACTGCTTTATTACCGCCTTTTTTCTTGGCTAAAAAATCAACCCAATCAAGGCTAAACTCGCGCAATAGATAAACTGCACACATCTGCGCGCGAAACGACTGATTAAAATCTTCGCTATGATCTAATGGCTTAAAATCATAAATACCAAATTTGCCGTTTCCATAGACTGCCGTGGTACGCAGGATATAACCGACTTGTGCGAGCACCTCAAGGTCAGGCTGCTGACCATCAGCTAAGGCGCTCACGATATGATCAAACACTCGCACGCTTTTATTAGCGCGTGCCAGCACCATCACCATGTTGGAATTGCGACCTGCTTCTTGTAGCGGTACATTGGCTTTGAGATTATCGAGTAGCTCCTGACCAATCTCCCCAAATACGAGGCCAAAGGTGACATCCCATTTTTGAGCGATCACTCGATCATTACGCTCGTCATCGGCCAGCTCATTACAAAACACCACCAGATGATAAGTATGCTCAGGGGTTTGCAGACGGTAGATCACTTGTCCATAACCCTTGTCATCCAAATCCCACAGATGCGTACTCAGTGTCCATTTTTCTCTATCAATTTTACGCAGTAATGTACGTACAAAGCTGATACGCGTCTGGTGCATAGCACCCAGCCGCTCAGCATTCATGACCACATCGGGGCTGCGTAAAGACAGTGTCGCTACGTCAATGCTCTCATTGTTTGCGTGAACCAAATTCATAATGCCACTACCTTACATAATATGTCAGACCAGTTGACTGGCTGACCGTTTTAACGAAGTGCTTTTAATCAAAGCCATTTAAAAACCAACCATTTTAATCAAACCACTGTAAATAAATTACTATCATAATCAACATGTTATACACAATATATCTATTATTATAGTTGTTCAACAATTTACTTTTCTTCAATAATTTTTTGTTTAGCGAGCTCTTCCTCCGCCTTGCGATGATTGACCACAACCTTGTTAGGACGATACAAATCTTGATCGCGTGCCATTTGCTGGGCGATTTTTGGTCCGTTCCATAGAGACGGCAGCAAAACAAAAGATACAGGAACCGCAGTAATGACAATAAAGGACTGCAAGGCGCTCACACCGCCTGAACCAAGCGAAATCAATACAATAGCAGTAACCCCCATCATGATGCCCCAGAAGGTACGAATCATAGCGTTTGGCTCACGCTCGCCACTGATGACGACACTAATGGTATAGGTCATCGAATCCCCTGTCGTCACGATAAAGATCGTGGTCAAGATTAAAAACAGAATTGAGGTAATCAAAGGAAACGGTAATTGCTGCGTGACCGCTAATAGCGCACCTGGCAAATTAAAGCCTTCAAAGGCGGCGCTCACACTGCCCGGATTGGCAATCTCAAACGCCAGTCCCGAACCGCCAACGATGGTGAACCAAAAACAGGTGACAAGCGGTGCAATGATACATACTGTGGTAATCAACTCTCGAATGGTACGACCACGTGAAATACGAGCAATAAAGATAGCCATCATCGGGCCATAGCCCAAAAACCAGCCCCAAAAGAACACCGTCCACCAGCTCAGCCAGCCTTCATCACCGCGATAGGTTGCCATCGGGATAAAGTTATCGATCAAGCTACCGACACCTTGAATATAGCCATTAACAATAAAGTTGGTCGGGCCAAAGATCAAAATAAACACCATCAGTGCAAAAGCCAGCGTAACGTTAAAACGGCTTAAGAGCTGCATACCGCGCGTCAGTCCACTAATTGCTGAGATGGTATAAAGCGCAATAGCGAATACGATAATAATTAGCTGAGTGGTAAAGGTATCAGGGATACCAAATAACTCATTGAGCGCATAGCTGGTCTGCAAACCCAAAAATCCAATAGGACCGATGGTGCCCGCCGCCACCGCGACGATACAACAAGCATCGATAATGGCGCCAGCTTGACCCGTCAGTACACGCTCACCAAACACAGGATAAAGTAAGGTACGCGGCTTAAGTGGTAAGCCTTTGTCATAATGCAGATGCATCACTACAATAGCGGTCAAGCTGCCCACAATCGACCACGCCAAAAAGCCCCAGTGCATAAAAGACTGTGACAAAGCATTGAATGCACGTTGTTGTAAGTCTGGTGACTCACCATATAAAGGCGGCGCCGTCACATAATGCGCAATAGGTTCAGCGGCCGCCCAAAAGACCCCGCCGCCAGCAAGTAGCGTACAAAAAAGAATGGCCATCCACTTAAAGCTGTCCATCTCTGGCACAGGCAGATTACCCAAAATAACTCGTCCTGTGCGGCCAGCACCAACAGCCAAAGCAATGACGAAAGTCGCTAATAATAGTATCTGCCAAAAGGGACCAAAAATATTGACCGACCAAGCAAAGCTGACATTGACGATTTGTGCTAATTGCTCCTCAGCAAAGATAGCCATCAAAACAAAGAGGGTAATAAAACCGCCACTGTACCAAAACGCTGGATTTTTAAGACCTAAGGTATCGGACGGCCCCTCTACATGGGTTAAGGTGCCTGTTGTTTTGTCGACGTCTGAGCGTCCTTGCTCATCGCTATTAAATCCCTTTAAATCGGCCATGATGTGGCTCCATATGCTAACGTTACATTGTTTAAATCAGAGGTATAGTCAATCCACTATAAAAATGAAAGAGTTTTAACGCTATAAAACGTCGTTTGTCTTATAGCGCGTTGGAGTGATGGCTTGCAAAGCTTAGATTTAAACAACGAACCTCTAAAAAACGAGCTTTCAAAGCTTAACTTTAGAGTGTTAATATTTAAGCCGACGGCTTTAAACCTTGCTCTAAAAAATCAAACCAGTTTTGGCCGATAATTTTGCCAGCATCAGCCTCATTAAAGCCATGCTGTAAAAGACCGTTATAGATATTTTCCATACCATCTTTGCCAGCGAACCAAGGCAAAGTATCCGGCCAGCCTGAATTATTAGCATTACCTTCACCATAATCCATCGCTTTTGACCAGCGACCATTACGCATCCATTCAAGTACCGCTTGCGGCTGATTAAGGCACAAGTCGCTACCAATAGCTAAGTGCTCAACACCATATTTATCCGCACAATTGGCAATCATTCTGCAAAAGTCCTCAAGCGTACAGTCGCTACCATTTGGCAAGTGGAACGGGTATAAACTAAAGCCTAATAGCCCGCCCGCTTTGGTCAAGGCGCTAATAACCGTGTCTGATTTATTACGCAAGGCATCATGAGCGGTGGTTGGATTGGCGTGACTGATACATATCGGACGCGAGGAGACTTCTATCGCCTCAAGCGTAGATTGCTCAGCACTGTGCGACATATCGACGATCATACCGACGCGATTCATCTCTTTAATAGCTTGCTGACCAAAGCGGGTGACGCCGCTGTCATTCTGCTCATAGCAGCCAGTTGCTAGCAAGCTTTGGTTGTTATAAGTCAGCTGCATAATCAGTAAACCCAAACGGCGCATGACGCTAATCAGACCAATCTCGTCATCGATTGGTGAGCAGTTTTGCGCGCCAAAAAAGATACCGACTTTGCCCTGCTCTTTTGCCGTTTTGATATCAGCGACCGAATACACGGGCATAATCAAATCGCTGTTCTGCTCAAAGCGTGCGTGCCATTCAGCGAAGCGGGTCATGGTCTGACGCGCATCTTCGTGATAGACCAAGGTGGCATGTACCGCATTGATACCACTATCTTTTAGCATCTTGAAGTAGTCGCGATCCCAATGGCTATACTGTAATCCGTCAATGACGATATGATCTTGATACATATCCATTCCCTTTTTATGCTTTCTTAATTTTATGAGCTGGCTTCTAGCTTAAGATTTGCGTAGGGTGGGTTAGCTTTATTAAGCTTTCGTAGAGAGTGCCAATAAAACGTAACCCGCCGTTTTGAATAATCTAATATCGAATATTGGCGGGTTACGCTATCGCTAACCCACCCTACGCTTTATCCTATTAGTACGCTTTTTGATAAGCGGTCTTGACGATGGTATAGAATTCTTTAGCGTATTGACCTTGCTCACGCAGGCCAAAGCTCGACTCTTTACGACCACCGAACGGCACATGATAATCGGTACCCGCTGTCGCTAAGTTCACCATCACGCAGCCAGCTTGTACTTGCTCTTTAAACATCGCACTACTACGCAGACTTTGGGTGATGATGCCGCCAGTCAAACCAAAGCGCGTATCATTGGTCATCGCAATCGCCTCTTCCAAGTCCTTGACACGCAAGACACAGGCCAGCGGGGCAAACACTTCTTCTTGGTTGATATCCCAGCTGTTATCGGTTTCAGTAAACAAGGTCGGCGACATATAGTAGCCTTCATGTGGCATCTCTAAACGCTCACCACCAAAGGCTAAATTGGCTCCCGCTTGTTTGGCTTTTTCAATCCAATCCATGTTTGATGCCAACTGCTTGTCATCGACCACAGGTCCCATAAAGATACCGTCATCAAGCGCATGACCGACTTTTAGCGTTTTCATTTTGGCGACCACACCGTCGACGAAAGCATCATGGATACTGTCCATGACGATAAGGCGTGAAGAGGCGGTGCATTTTTGTCCTGAGCCCCCAAATGCACCAGCAACCGCTGTATCAATAGCAACCTGCAAATCAGCATCATCAGCGATGACTAACGCATTTTTACTACCCATCTCAAGCTGGCAGCGGATAAAGTTTGGTGCCGTTGCAGCAGCAACTTTACGTCCTGTCGGTACAGAACCTGTAAAGCTGACCGCATCAATCTCTGTAGAATGGATAAGCGCGTCACCGACGCTAGAGCCGCCACCCAATAGCAAGTTAAACGTACCTTCAGGCATACCTTGACGGTGAATGATTTCCGCTAACGCGACCGCACTGGCAGGCGTTAAATTCGCAGGCTTCCAGATAACACTGTTACCAAAAGCTAACGCTGGCGCGATTTTCCATACCGCAGTGGCAGTTGGAAAGTTCCAAGGAGAGATAATTGCAACCACACCGACAGCTTCACGGGTGACTTCGACTTTGACCCCAGGGCGTACCGAGTCAGCAAGGTCGCCCATTTGACGTAACACTTCAGCGGCATAATAATGAAAGAACTGACCAGCACGATAAATTTCACCGCGACCCTCTAGAAAAGGTTTGCCTTCTTCACGTGATAACAAAGTACCTAGCTCATCACAGCGGGCAATCATCTCATCACCAATCGCTTGTAGAATAGACTGCTTCTTTTCAAGTGGCGTTGCTTCCCACTTGGGCTGTGCTTGGCGAGCAGCTGCAATAGCATCTTTGACTTGGTCTTGACTTGCTTGCGCGAACTCACCAATGGTTTCGCTGGTATCAGATGGGTTAATATTGGCAATGGTATCAGCGCCCGCTTGCCATTCACCATTGATATAAAGTGACTTAGTTGGGTCTTGTTGCAATACTTGTTGGGTGGTTTGGGCTGACATAAGAACATCCTTAGTAAAACGATTAAAAAACCTGGTAAATAAAAAATATGAAATGAAACCTATCTATATAATTGATTTACTTTGAAGAAAATAGTGCTACTGGGATGAATTTTGTGAAGCCTCTGGAGTGCAAAGCGCACAGCAAGCGAGGAAAATTTATACCAGTAGCACGTTTAACCACTGTATTTGTTTTATTTTAAAATAAATATATTTATGAATAGAAATTTATTCAAAACTTAAGGCACAGCAGCATAAACGACCAGCTCTACCAGCATCTCTTCACGAGCAAGCCCTGAGATCACCAGAGCGGCTCTGTTTGGATAAGGAGCTTCAAAGTATTCAGCATACACTTGGTTAACGGTTTTGAGATACTCGCGATCCGTCACATAAATAAGCACTTGCAATACCGAATCCATGCCGACATTGGCACATTCTAGTGTGTGCTTAAGATTGTCTAGCGTTTGCCGAGTTTGCGCCTCAATACCGCCTGCGACCACTTCACCATTTTCATCGATAGGAATCTGTGCGGTATACAGCGTGCCATTGTTAGTAATCGCCCACTCTAACGGTGACTTAGAAGCGTAAAGTGAGGTCTTAACGGGCTGCTTAGTGGTTTGAGTCGTCATGCGGTGTTCTTCCTTAGATAAATGGCGGCATCATCTGTTTAATTGATAGCCTGTATTGCGATGTTGCATCCATGCTACCCTTTTAATAATGACAAATCTAACTAATTAAATATTAAAATTGATAGATTTAATCTATCATAGTAGATATATTATTGATAAATAGATTTAGGCGGCAGAAAATATGAAAATACAGCAATTACGGCATTTTTTATTTGTGGTAAAAGAAGGCGGTTTTCGTGCCGCGGCTGAGCGCGCCAATCGATCACAAGCAGCGCTGTCAGCCTCCATCAAAGAGCTGGAAAAGACGCTCGGTCAGCGTTTATTTGAAAGTGGTAACAAAGCCACACTCACCCCTTTTGGTGAAACCTGCTTACCGAAGATTGAGCAATTCCTTACCACTTATAAAGCACTAGAAGATGATCTCAAAGCATCTGCGTCTGGTGACAAAGGTAAAATAAGAATTGCAAGCGTGCCATCGCTCGTCACCAAGCTGTTGCCAAGCGTGTTGGTCGAATACTCAAAAAAGCACCCTGATATTGAGATTGTATTGATAGATGATAATTCTGTTGGGGTAGCCAATCGATTATTGGCAGGAGAAGTAGATTTAGCATTGGGTAACTGTATCAGTATAGATCAGGCGGATATAGATTTTACCCCACTCATATCAGATCCTATTGGTGTCGTTTGCTTAAAAAGCAATTCGTTAAACCAGTTGAAAAGTCAGCCAGAAAAGCAGTCAAACAACCAGACAAAGAGCCAACGGAAAAAAGGGCTTAAGTGGCAACAGCTAGTCACGCAGCCTTTTATTTATAACGGTACTTGTCGATTGCTTGAAAACACGCCTGCCGAAGTACTCAATCGCAATGCACGCTACACGGTCAAAAACATCACGTCTTTATTTTCACTACTGCGCAATGATTTGGGTATCACGACTTTGCCCAAGCTCGCCTTCCCCTCTAATGAGCCAGAGCTGGTTTGGATTGACTTACTTGAGCCATCTTTGGATAGACAAATTGGTATTTTTAAGCTGGCGAATAAAACCATCTCACCGCCAGCGCAAGCCTTTTATGAGCTGTGTATTGCCTACGTTCAGAAGCATTACCCTTTGTCAGACATGGCCTGATTTTGCATAGCTTGGTTTTTTAACAGTATCAAAGCTTGTTTATTGTCTTAGACCATCGTTGGCAATTCTTGGTGTTTTAAGCCAATGGTTCTAAGCGCTCCCTTGTCATCGACCTCTTTAATAACTAACGACCATTCGTCATTTATCGTGACCGTATCACCCGACACTGGAGCCGTGTCCAAGCTTTCTTTAACGTACTCAGCCACGGTCTGCTGCCACATGTTTATTGATGGGTCGTCAGCTTTAGACTTGAGCTTATGTGTGAGGGTTTCGGATGCCATGACACCAGTAAAAAACGGTAAATCCCCAAGCTTTACACTGGGTGATAACAACCAATCTCCGTAGAAGTCATCAATGGCTTTACGATCTAACGTCGTATCATTAAAGATCTTGGCAATCTTACTGGCATGATTGCCCCTCATGGCGTACCAGACGCTATCACCAAATTTCAGCTTAGTATTTTCATCGACAATGACTATTTGTTGTCCACGCACTAGCGCAAAAATACTAATCTCATCAGGACTGACTCGGTTGGAGATGCCTTTAGGATGACGACCGATGGCAAACGCCCCTGATTGAACTTCAAACTCGTATAAAGTGATACTTGCCTTGTCTGACACCCAAACTTCGTGCTCCTCTTTTGGGTCTTTATTAGTCGGAATACGCACCTTAAATAAATTTGCCATAATAGGAATGGTCGTTCCTTGTAAAATCAACGATAAGACCACCACCCCAAACGCAATATCGAACAACATAAAAGCGCCATCTATTCCCGCCATGACTGGCAAAATGGCAAGGGTAATAGGGACAGCACCGCGCAAACCGACCCAAGAGATAAAACCAATCTCCCTATCTTTAAACTTAAAAGGCTTAACACTGGTATAGACGGCGATAGGTCGGGCAACCAAAATCATAAAGGCGGCGATTGCCACTGAATAATGCCAAACATTGATGACGTTTGATGGTGTGACTAATAGTCCTAAAACGACGAAGAGTACCGCTTGCGACAACCATGCAAAGCTATCCATCACTCGCATTACATGCTCAGTTGAGCGCACTTTATGGTTGCCAATTAGCACACCAGTGAGGTAGACAGCCAAAAAGCCACTACCGCCGATTAAATTGGTAGCTGCAAAGACTGACAAGCCAGCAGAAAGTATCAAAATTGCATACATACCCTCTGCTAAATGAACCTTGGGTAATAGCCTAGAGAGTAGATAACCGAAAAGTAAGCCCATTCCCAAGCCAAAGCTCAATTGCTGTAATAGCAATCCTAGAAATCCAAATACGGTCTGCCCAGCAGGATCTACATTTAGAGCGATTAAGCCCGTAACCAACAAGATAGCCAAAGGATCGTTGGCACCAGACTCTAATTCGAGCGTGGCTTGAACACGATCGTTGAGCTTGACCCCGCCATTACGTAATAGAGAAAATACTGCTGCCGCATCGGTCGAGCCAACGATTGCTGCCATCAGCAAACCAAAGCGCCAATCAACATCAAGTAACCAAGTAACGAAGACTCCTAGCACCATAACGGTAGCCAGTACGCCCCAAGTCGCTAGAGTGACCGCAGGCTTTAGACCGACTCGAAATGATTTAAACGAGGTACGCAATCCACCGTCTAACAAGATACAAGCTAAGGCCGCCTGCCCGACGAAGTTGGCAATATTATATTGTGAAAACTCAATTCCTAAGATACCCTGCTCGCCCGCCAACATGCCTACTGCTAAAAACAGCAGTAACAACGGAACGCCCAAGCGTGCTGATAGTGTACTTGCCATGATACTGGCAAAAATTAACAATGCCCCCACTAGGTATAGGATATTTAAGGTATCCATCTTTTTAAGCCCTATTTTTAATAATTATTATGATGGTATTGGTTATGGTGATTGAGCGAATTATAGTTACTGATAGTACTATAAATAACTATTACGGATGTGGCTAGGTGAAAGTTAACAAAAACCATCAATCAAAAAACCCTAACAACCCTGCACCCTCAATCAAAAACTCTGCATCTCCAGTCATTTTATTTCTTAAGGTATTGTCTATAGTTAAATGACTACAGTTATCTTTTTAGTTATAGAGATATTGTAGGAATAACACCATTTTACAGGACGTAAAAAACATGGTGTGGCTACTGTCAACGAAACAGAAGTCTTTGCTAATTATGTTTAGCCGATAGACGATTACGACGACGGTACAACCAATAGACTATCATAAGGAGTGTGATATGGCAGGTGTAATACAACCAAAGAATAAGGGCCAGGATAATTCTGCTACCCCTTCTGATCCTAACCAAGAGTTGGTGTCAAACGAAGATCGAGCTACAAAAGGTTCCTTAACCATGGCATGGTGGGGCGTCTGTAGCGCCATGTTCTATCTGGTCATTGGTATTGCAATGGCAGAGAACTATGGGACTAAGAATGCGATTATCGGCTTATTGATAAGCTGCGGCGCTTACGGAATCATAAATGGAATCATCACTCGCTATGCCATTCGCACAGGCATGTCAGTGGCCTTGTTTTCTCGCGTATTATTCGGTCATAAAGGCGCAGCTTTAGCGACACTGATATTTTTTGCCACGGCGATGTATTACGCGGTATTTGAAGGCTCTGTCATTGCCGTCACCTTTAGCCAAACTTACCCTTCTGTTCCTTACTGGATAGCCGCTTTGATCGTGGTGGCTTATAGTGTGCCTATGATTATGGGCAGCGTACAAAACTGGCTGGACAAACTAAATGGTGTGCTCTTGCCGTTTTACATTATCGGGCTCATTGCGGCGGTCGTCATGGCGACCAATGAGTATGGTTATAGTAGTGCTTGGCTGTCTTTAGGGCCTGAAGAAGCACTGCCTTTTGGCTGGTGGAACGTTGCCGTATATTACATGGGCATATGGGTATTGATGATGTATACCTTTGATTATGCGCGTTATGGCAAGCAAGAAGACAGCAAATTCTTATCTTGGTTTAATTTCGGCATCCCCTTCTATCTAGTCGCTTTTTTCTTGAGCGGACTGGCGGGGATTTATTTAGTGAGCACTATCCCCTTAGAAGGCGCATTATCCGAGGTGTCCATCACTTTAGGACTGGTAAAATTGATGGGTGTGTTCGGTCTTATCTTTGTCGTCGTTACACAAACTCGTATTAATACTGCCAACTACTTATTGGCGACAACCAATCTGCAAGCATTCCTCAAAGATACCATCAATATTCAAATTCCAAAATTTGTTGGCGCTTTATTAATTGGTACTTTTATTTTCGTTCTGATGCTACTCGATGTATTTGCTTATCTGTTACAAGCGCTTGCCTATCAAGGTGTATTTGTGGTGGCTTGGGTGGCGATTGCCCTCACCCATATTCTTTATCCTAAACGAAAAGACATCTTTGGCGCGGTTCCCATCATTGATCCGCAGCGCTTGCCAGCATTTGATAAGTCAGGATTGGTCGCTTGGATAGCAGCCTCAATCGTCGGAATCGTGCTTATGAATCTGGGCGGCAGCTGGGTCAATTGGTATGCGACCTTGACCTTTATTACAGCGACTGTCTTGTACGCGATATTGATGCCCAAAACTCAGCAACACGTTTTACAACTCTCACCAAAAACAACGACTGGCTAAATAAATGAGATAAAAAGTGCACTGACAGTCAAATACTGTGCCTGCTCAATCCATTTATTTGTGGTTAGCATTGTTATAGTAAAGCCAGTGCGATAATAAGATTACAAGGAGTGAATCATGAATCAAGCTAAAAACACCTCGACCACCGCTTCAACCAAGGCCCTCGATCCTATCACTTTATCCGTTGTCCGCGGCGCGTTAGAAACCGCGCAACGCGAGATGACACTTACCTTAGAAAAAACAGCACGCTCTAGTGTGTTTAACCTAGCGCATGATTATAGTAATGCGCTGTTTGATCATCTACCTGAGATGATACTGCAAGGTCAAGACATTCCTATTCATCTAGGCTCATTAATGCCAGCCATGAAAGCGGTGGCAGGATTTTATGGCGACGATATCCATGAAGGCGACATTATATATCATAATGACCCTGTCGTTATGGGCAGTCATATTTTAGATTGCTGCATGTATAAGCCTGTGTTTTATGACGGTGAGCTGGTATTTTGGACGGTATGTAAAGGTCATGTCACCGATATCGGCGGTCCTGTACCTGCTGGTTATAACCCAGATGCCAAAGAGATTTATGCCGAAGGCTTGCGCATTCCACCCATCAAAATATGGGAAAAAGGCGTTAGACGTGATGACGTTATCAACCTAATTCATAGCAATATGCGCTCACGTCGCAATCAAGAAGGCGATTTGAATGCCCAGTACGGTGCTTGCGCGGTTGGTGAGCGCAACATGATTGCGTTGCTAGACAAATATGGCGTAGAGACGGTTCGTGCAGCGATCGAAGAGCTGAAAAACATGGCTGATAAGCACATGCGCTCGCTCATCGAATCGCTGAATGATGGTGAGTATCATGGCGAGGCCGTTCTGGAAGATTCAGGGCATGGTCTTGGCGATTTGACTATCAGTGCAGACATTACTATCAAAGGTAGCGATGTACATATCAAGATAGATAGCCCGCCACAAGTGCCTTATTTTATCAACTCTTATGCCGGTAACTCAATGTCAGGCGTCTTGCTTGGCCTCATGATGTTCGCGCAAGTGGACCCTCCTTATAACGAAGGTCTGTATCGCTGCGTCACCGTTGATTTAGGTGAACATGGCACGCTATGTAATGCCAAAGAGCCAGCGCCTCACGTCAACTGTACCACCACACCGATGGAGACGCTGACAGATGCAGTTCGTAAGGCGTTAGAGGACGCAGCGCCTGAGCGCGTAACGGCATCATGGGGACATTCGTCAGGAGTCAACATCGCCGGCATTGATCCAAAAACGGGTGAGCAATATGTCACCATGGTACTCGCCTCTATTATCTCAGGCGCAGGCGCCACTCAGCAAATGGATGGTTGGCATGCTTGCGGGCCTTTGTGCTGCTTTGGTGCGTTAAGCTCAGGTGATATCGAGTTATTAGAATATCAATATCCTATCGTCGTCCATAAGTATGGACTGGCAGAAGATAGTGGTGGCGCAGGACGCTTGCGCGGCGGCTGCGGTACAGTTTGGGAGGTAGAACCCCTCGATCACACCATGACCGTTGTTGCTTTTGGTGAAGGGCGTCATATCCCAACGATGGGTGCAGGCGGTGCTGAGCAAATCTCTCCAGAGCTCAAGTTAGGAAAATTAGAAGTGTTCCGTGAAGGTGGCACCACCGATACTCATCTTCACAATACGGTAATTGAGATTAAGTCAGGAGAGCGCGCGCGGAATACCAATCCTGGTGGCGGCGGCTTTGGTCGCTCTTTTGAGCGTGAGCCTGAAGCGGTGCTACGTGACGTCATCGAAGGGATTGTCTCTGTGACTGCCGCTGCAAAAGAATACGGTGTCGTCATTGATAGCAAAACCATGCAACTAGATGAAAAAGCGACTCAAGCATTACGGGCAGAGGCGGCATAGTTGGTACAGGGATGTACTGACTCTACATATAAAATAGAAAAGTTTAAGGATGAATTATGAGTTATGAATTTCGTTTAGGCGTAGATGCTGGTGGTACTTTTACCGATTTCGTATTGGCTGAAAATGGGGGCGATATACATCTATTCAAAGCCCCTTCTACCCCTGAAGATGGTACTAAAGCGATTGCTAACGGGCTGCAACAGATTTCCGAAAAATTCAATCGCCCAATTACCGAGATCATCCAAGCCTGCGACTTATGTATTAATGGTACCACCGTTGCCCTAAATGCTCTGATTCAAATGAAAGGGGTAAAAGTAGGACTACTCTGTACGGAAGGTCATGAAGACAGCATTGAGATTCGTCTGGGCCATAAAGAAGAAGGCCACCGCTACGATGCAAGCTACCCGCCAGCACCGCAAATAGCGCCGCGGGATTTGCGCTTCCCTATTCGCGGTCGAATACTTGCCGATGGGACAGAGCGTGAAGAGCTCAATGAAGACGATATTTTAGCAGCCATAGAAGAGCTAAAACGCCAAAACGTCAAAAGCGTGGCCATCTCTTTTGTATGGTCAATACGCGATACCAAACATGAGCAACGAGCAAAAGAGCTGATACAGCAGCATATGCCAGATGTATTTGTGTGCTGCGGTAGTGAGGTCTATCCGCAGATTAAAGAATATACGCGTACCTCAACGACCCTAGTTAATGCCTATCTCAGTCCGATTATGTCATCTTACGTATATAAGATAGATGATTACTTCAAACAACTTGGCGCTGATCAACCAGTACGTTACTTCCAATCTAATGGCGGGCTTGCATTGGGTGAAGTCATGAAAGAGCGTGCGGTTAACGCGATCAACTCAGGGCCTGCCTCTGCCCCGCAAGCGGGATTGTATATCGCTGAACCTTTCGGTATTAATAACGTAATTACTGTCGATATGGGTGGTACCTCGTTCGATATTACACTAGCAAAAGATGGCAAAACCAGTCTAAATCGCGATATTGACTTTTTGCGCAATCGCATTGGTGTACCTATGATTCATGTCGAAACCCTAGGTGCTGGCGGTGGCTCTATTGGTCATATCAATAACTTTGGCATGTTAGAGGTCGGACCACAAAGTGCAGGCGCGACCCCAGGACCTGCGTGTTATGGTAAAGGTGGCACACTACCGACGGTCACCGATGCAAACTTAGTATTGGGATATTTGCAGTCTGGTGCCGTACTAGGCGGGATTGTCACTTTAGATGAAGATAAAGCAAAGGCTGCTATCGATGAGCATATTGCCAAGCCTTTAGATATCGATTTACCTCATGCAGCTTATGGTATTAGTACGATTGTCAATCAAAACATGGCCAATGGTATTCGCCGTATTACTATCGAAAAAGGCTATGACCCTCGCGACTTCGCTTTAGTTTGTGCTGGCGGTGCTGCGGGTATGCATATTATCTCACTAGCAGAGGAGATGGGTATCAATACAATACTTGTACCTAAGTCAGCTTCTTGCCTATGCGCTTTTGGACAAATCATCTCTGATGTCAAATACTCGTATCTAGCCACTCAAATTATGATTATGTCTGCAGATGTTGAGCTAGAAGCATTAAACGATACCCTTACAAGGCTTGAGCAAGACGGTATTACAAAGCTTAAAGAAGATGGATTTAGTGACGAAGATATAGAAATTGAACGCGCTATGGAGATGCGCTACGTTGGACAAGTCCATGAATGCAATGTCATCGTGCCAAACGGCAACATAGATAGTAATGCAGCCGAAGATATCCTACAAGCCTTCCACAAGCGTCATAAAGAATTGTATACTTATGATGAACGAGACAGTGCTGTAGAGCTTGTCAATGTAGAAGTTTCAATCATTGGGAAAGTCAACAAACCTGAGCTACCTACCCTAGATACTCAAGTTGGATCGGTGGAGAGCGCTAAAGTGGATGAGCGCAAGATGATACATGACCATACTTATCAATGGATGCAAACCCCTATTTATGATGGCAATAAACTGGGTGCAGGAGCGGTTGTTACCGGTCCAGCTTTGATTGAAGAGCCAACCACAACTATTGTGGTTAAACCTAATTGGCAAGCTGATTTGCATCAATCTGGAACATACAAGTTGAGCAAAATTCAATAATGTGGATATAATAGTCATAACTATTTCAGCCTTTCTCTCTTTATGGGAGAAGGGTATTTATCGTTTTTGTTAAGATAAATCTGAAAACCAAGTGGAGAGAATAAAGAGCTGTAAACTTATTACCTAGCATTTAAGGATGAATGCAAATGGAACATAGTCAAGGCATAAGCAAAAAACTCTATGAGCATATAGATAACACCAGTAGCACTCAAAAACCAATCAAGCCTTTACTAAATGCTGATGGCTGGCAAAACGCAATTAGTGATACCTATTTTGACTTAAAGGTACAAGTTAAAAACCCCAACCAGTTCACAGGTCAACTTCAACAAGCCATCCTAACCCAAATGGGTGTCTCAGGCTATATCGCGGATTCTGTACATTATCAACGTAGTGGACAGGATGTATCCAAGGCTTGCGATAGTATTTTGCTTACGTTTCCACTGAATGGCTCAGTGTGCTTTGAACAACAAAAACGGTTATTAACTTGTCACCCTGGTCAGTTCTTTATTGAGCTATCTCACCAACCTTATCAATTTTATCATACCGAAACGGTAAAGCTACAAGTCTTAAAAGTACCGATAGCCAGACTAGAAAACCATCAGCGTTTAATAGAGCAGTATTTTGCTCAGGCCATTACTACTGAACAAGGCTCGGGCAGACTACTTAATCATCAAATCAATCATGCTCTGCACCTTGCCACTAACTTTACATTATCCTCTACAGAGTCTCAGTTTCTCGAGCAACAACTATTAGACTTAATCATACATACTCTACATCGACCCACCTTATCTCTAGCAGATAGTCAAAACTCAACGATCAAAGCCGCGCATCTACAACGGATCGAAGACTTTATACATTTTAACTTAGCCAATCCTCAGATTTCTCCTTGAACCGCCCCGGGATTGTCGGAGACTCAACATTCTGAGAGAATACAACGATGAAAACACGACACTACACCCCCGAG
>NZ_JBQQES010000007.1:0-188642 GCF_052259005.1 Psychrobacter sp. 1Y10
TTTCTTGGTCATGGTAAACTCCTGTCAATACGCTTAGTTTACCAAGTTTAGTTGTACGGTTTCTTCAGCATAGCTCAGTATTCTTAGTGAGTCGTCTGAACCAGAGCGACTGATTGATTATGATACTCAAGTAAGTCACAGCTAAATAGTAACACTGACTGGATTTTGGTACTGTCCAAGTTTCAATAATAAGCATTGTACAAGACATAGCGAACGGTAACTTTTGGGGTGAAAAATAAAAGCTTACTGCTTCGCTATTTTTTACGGCTGGTTTGTCGTTAATGCCCAATACATCCTAACCTGGTTTATCATTGTTCTTTAAACAAGAACTTTCATTTGTGATTATTGCTGTTTATCTGTCTATAGCCCATAAACTATAATGACTATATAACGGTAGGATTGATTACGAACGAGATAAACGCTTGGTGATAACTACAAAATTATAAGAAGATAGCACCTCTTTGCATACCCTTTTTAATAAATACTCAAGCTGAACGATCACCTATCTTTGTCAATATTAGTTATCGTCGTTTTTAATTCAAACTTAAATTGAAAATCAATACTAAAATCAAAATAGACAGGAGATCGGTATGGGCTTATTAGTCGATGGTAAATGGCAGGACCAATGGTACGATACCGACGCTAGTGACGGCCATTTTAAACGCGAAGAGTCAGGCTTTAGAAACTGGGTTACCAAAGACGGTAGCGCAGGACCAACAGGTGCAGGTGGCTTTAAGGCTGAGCCTAATCGCTATCATCTGTATGTATCTCTAGCATGCCCTTGGGCGCATCGTACGACTATTTATCGTAAACTTAAAGGTTTGGAAGATATGATTTCGCTATCGGTCGTTCATCCTTATATGGGTGATCACGGCTGGACATTTAGAGAAGGTGCGGGTGTCATTGCCGACCCTATCTCACATGCTAACTACGCTTATGAGATATACACTAGAGCAAAATCAGACTATACAGGGCGCGTCACTGTCCCTATTTTATGGGACAAAAAAACCAACACTATCGTTAGCAATGAGTCATCTGAAATCATTCGCATGTTCAATTCAGCCTTTGATGAGGTTGGTGCGCTACCAGGTAATTTTATACCGTCAGAGCTATTAGCAGAGATTGATGAGATTAATGCATTTGTATATTCTGCTGTCAATAATGGGGTTTATAAATCCGGCTTTGCAACCACGCAAGCAGCTTACGAAGAAGCTGTGAATACGCTATTTGATGCGTTAGATGTATTAGAAAAGCGCTTAGAGAATCAGCGTCATTTGGTTGGTAATACCATTACCGAGGCCGATTGGCGTTTGTTTACTACCCTAGTGCGTTTCGATGCCGTGTACGTCGGTCATTTTAAATGTAACCTGCGCCGTATCGTTGATTACCCTAACCTTTGGGGTTACCTGCGAGATTTATACCAAGTGCCAGGTATAGCTGAGACCGTCAATATGAATCATATTAAGGCCCATTATTACACCAGTCATGCCAACATCAACCCAACTGGTATCGTACCTATCGGACCTTATCTTGACTTTAATACGCCGCATGATCGCGAACAGTTATCGTAAATAAAAAGGTAACGATAACAAGATACAGGGCGACTGGTATGAGTTTTTCGCAGCATCTATCTGCTAGCTACAGCAAGTAAGTAAGTAAAATTCATACCAGTTTTGCGTTATTAAATAACGTATCCATTTTATTTAGTATCGATTATAGTAAATAAAAAAGTGTTTGCATAAGAAATAAGCTACCCAAGATTATAAGCATAATCTTGGGTAGCTCTTTTTTTGGATGTTTTAAACGTCACTCATGTTAGCGTTTTTGAGTGACATCCAAATCACTTGAGTAGGCAAATAAAGCAGGCGCACCGCCCGTATGCCAAAACAAAACACGATCCGTTTTCTTGATTTGGCCCGTACGAATCATGTCTATGAGACCACCCATCGCACGACCCGTATAAACCGGATCTAGTAATATTCCCTCTGTTTGCGCCATCATCTCAATAGCTTCATTTTCGAGTTTGCCAACCACCCCATAACCCTCGCCAACATAATCAGAATTAAGCATCAAATCGGACTCTGAAAACTTATAATCTGCATTGATGAGTTTTGCTGTACTGTTAGCAAGTGCGACAGTATATTGATCAAACGGCACTTTATCGGTTTCGCCCTTATCAATGTTGATGCCTACTATCTGATAAGGCAAGTTGAAAATCTTGTTCCCAAGCATTAAGCCTGCTTGTGTGCCACCAGAGCTGGATGCAAAGACGATATGAGTGAATGTCTCGTTGATGCTTTCACGCTGCAACTCTAGCTCTTTAAAAGCTTCTACAAATGCTAGAGCACCGAGCTCGCTTGAGCCACCATAAGGCACCACATAAACGTTTTTATCCGCTTTGGTTAATTGCTCAACGATTTGAGGAATGTCCTCACCTTTGCGGTTGGCTCCTGCCCAATGAATATGACAACCAAATATTTTATCCAATAATAGATTGCCACTGACTTGCTCAGGCTCCTCTCCGCCTAATACTAAATGACATTCAAGACCCAAGCTTGCCGCAGCAGCTGCCGTTTGGCGACAATGATTGGATTGCGCAGCACCCGCCGTAATGATGGTATCAGTGCCTTTGGCCAGCGCATCACCGATGATAAACTCAAGCTTACGGGTTTTATTACCACCCAATGCTAGCCCCGTATTGTCATCTCTTTTCATAAAAATCTTAGGGCCATCAAGTTTTTTACTCAATCTTTTGAGCTCAATTAATGGTGTTGGGAAAAATCCTAACGACTGTCTAGGTATATGGTTATATTCCATGTCTTGTCCATTTTATAATAGAAAATGATAGATAATGCTAAGCCTTATCCACTGGCAACCGTTATGCAAAGTGGTTATTTAGCTAATGTTAACAGCATAGTTTCAAGCTGCAAAAATATTTATTTAATCATGCACTATGCTCAACAAGCCATCAGACAAAAAAACCCCAAGTAAACCAATACTTGAGGTTTTCACATTTGTGAAAACTACTATTTAATATCAGTATCAGCTAAACCCAATGCAGCTTTGATATCATTCATCATCGATAGCGTCCTATAATTCCTATCTTCTGATTTATCGCCAACCACATAATAAACCAGTTTGAATGCTTTGATGCGTTCTGACTTGGTTTCGATGAGTGTGCTCAAAGACTCAATAGAGGCATCTTCAGCAAAACGAACGATAAGCGTCTGAGTATGTATCATGGCTGCCAATTCGGTGTTCAAAAGTTGACTAAATGGTTCTTGTTCAGTCAGCACTTCAGTCAAACGCATCAGCTGGTCACGGTCTATATTGTCATCAGCAACTATATTACACAAAATCATCATACGCACGACAGCTTCATTAAAACTGCCTTCAGAGATTTTGGTCAGTGCCTCTTCTACCTTTGGCAATTCATGCAGTTCGTCTTTATTCAACAGACGACGTGAGCCTACTGATTCTCCATATTCACGAAACCAAGGCATTGACCAAATCCCAAAGAACATACTCTCTGTATATCTACCCTGCCAATCTCGCCAAAAGTCTAGCGTCACTCTGACACTATCCATAAACATTTTTTCGACTTGCAAGAAAAGGTTGTCCTGCTGCATAGATTCGATGGCTGGCAGTTTCACTCTGGCATAACTATCAGAAGAATGACGCGCTTTTTTAGCTTTTTTTGCAGGGACGAAGTCTTCGCTCTGCTGGTTATCAGTTGTACCAGTCATTGCTTTACTCAAATGACAAGTAGCTACTGCTAGCGGGTTTCTACTACTCCATATACTTCTTTGGAGTCTCAATGGGTGCATAGTACGAAGAAATTGAGCGGAAGTTTCATTGCTCATAGCTTTTACTAGTGGGCGCAAATTATGTTCATAAGCTTGAGTCTGAGTCATAGAATACCGATGTACCGCTTTGAATAATTCTTCATCGGTTCGGTCGTCTCCTAGCGCTTGGTTTAAATCTTTAAAAGTACGACGTTTTAGATCAACGGTAAACGTTTTTTCTTGCCCCGATCCCTCAATATGGTCAATGTGCAACTCATACAATCCTGGTGGTAAAACTTCAATCATATCCATGATTGAGGCTATACCTGTATGCTCATGATTGGCTATTTTGGAGCTGACAAAGATACCTAGATGGCCTACTTGCTCATGAATCATATAGATAATACGTTGACCGCAAACCTCAACATCTCGCTCATCACTATAAGCATCTAGAATCCACGATAATGCCTGAGGAGGCGGGGTAATATCATCACCATGTGAAGCAAAAGCGATAATAGGTGCTTTGACATTACGCAGGTCAATATTTGTCCCTTTTTCTAACTGTGCGGTATTGCGAGCAAGACGATTGCCAACAAAGATGTTTTCTACAATCCACTGAATTTCTTTGTCATTCATTAAAAAGAAACCACCCCACCAACGCTCAAAGTCAAGAAAGCGCTGACGATTAGCTTCTGGGTTCTTGTAAAGATCGTAATATTTTCCGACATAGTTACGATAAGGGGTCATTTTTTCAAAATTATCAACCAGTGCTGCCCCATCGAATACGCCATTATTTATGTCAGCACTAAGCATAGATAGCCAAGTACCGCCATTGACGCCTGCTTTGTAACGCATCGGGTTGACTCCAACCTCTCCGCTCCAAGCTGAGATGGGCGCACCATTCAAGACGATAGGCCCTTTGATATCTTGGTTGGTTGCAGCCAAAATAAGCGCCGCCCACCCACCTTGACAGTTACCAATGATTACTGGTGATTGTGCATGGGGATGTCTTTTTTCTACTTCACGGACAAACTTTCCTTCAGCATAAGTAATATCGGCAATGGTTTGCGTCGGCTCAGGAAGACGCTTAAATGCCACAAAATACACAGGATGGCCTTTGTTAAGTGCGACACCGACTTGACTCTCATGCTTAAAGCCACCAATACCTGCACCATGGCCAGCTCTGGGGTCAATCACGATATAAGGGCGCTCATCGTCGTTGGTGACAATCCCTTTAGGTGGTTCTATTCTTAGCAAGACGTAATTGCATGGGCGTTCAAACTTGGTTGCATCCATGATTACTTGGTAGTCATAATCTAAGACTGGCGGGCAGCCAGCCAGCTCATGCTCAAGAAAAATATCACCACGCTCTTTAAGTACATCGACTGTTTGTAAAAGTCGTTTACTACTATCTGTACTGTAGCTCAACCATTCTTGCCATAGTTTTTTTGGCGTAGAGATCTTCTGCCAACTTTTTATGATGGCATTCTTATCTTGATTCAGTGTCTGGATATTTTCTTGAATTTGCTTATGATTTTGTTGTAAATGCTTACAAGTAACCTCTATCAGTAAACCTGCGCCGTCTGTTCTATAGTTATTTTGTAGGTTGAGCTCGTCTATGGTATTTTCATTTTTGTAAAACTGATGGTTTACCATCTCTTGAAAGTTTGGTATCAAACCTGTAGCTCTATGATGTGGGTTGCTACGACTTAACCACACCTCGGCTTTGTTTGGATTTTCAATATTTTTTTCAATAGTGTCTGACATAGGTGATTCCAATTTTGAGTTGACGATAATGTTTTTTATATACTGCTATTATTGATTATCCTCTAAGGCTAATTCCACTAAGGCTAATTGTTTACTAACAGACAAGATTTATTAAGGTTCAGTTGAGCGTAAAGCTTCATCTGCCCTGACATGTACATACTCCCCTGGAGCATCAGAGAGTATCTGCCACTCTTTACCTGTATACGTGATACCCGGTTGTCTGCTATCTACTTCACCTGCACTGTGCTGATTGATCCATTCGCTCCAATGTAGCCACCAGCTCTTATCGTGCTTTTCTGCTTTGGCATACCATTCATCAGGATCGGCGACATAATCTTCATGGGTATAAAAGCCATACTTACCCGTTGGCGGGTTGATAATGCCAGCGATATGCCCTGACTCACCGAGTACAAAGGTAACATCACCACCCAGCACTTGTGTAGACGCATAGCTTCCTTTCCATTTGGCGATATGGTCTTGTAATGTTGCGACGACATAGGTTGGGATAGTCACTTTTGACAAATCAACCTTTACTCCGTCATATGCCAACTCGCCTTTTTCAATCATTTTGTTGCCCAAATACAGCTCGCGCAATACAAAGCTATGCAATGCGGCAGTCACGTTGGTAGCATCAGAATTCCAATATAAAAGATCAAAAGGAATTGGACGCTCCCCTTTTAGGTAATTTTGCACATAATAATTCCAATAAAGGCTATTTTCACGTAATAGACTAAAGGCGGCGCCCATCAGACGTCCGTCAAACACCCCTTGCTGCTCTCCTTCTTGCTCAAGCGCACTGACCGTACGTTCGTCAATAAATACGCCTAAGTCTCCAGGATCGCTAAAGTCAAATATCGTGGCCCAAAAAGTTGCACTGGCTATACGATCTGCCTGCTTATTTTCAGTCAACCAAGATAGCGTCAACGCCAGTAACATACCACCGATACAATAACCGATGACGTTAGCGGCTGACTCCCCTGTAATCTCCTTAATGACATCTAAAGCCGTCAGCAGTCCCTCGTGCATATAATCCTTCATATTGACGTCTTTATAAGCCCGCGTTGGATTGGCCCACGACATCACAAAGACACTATGGCCTTCATTGAGCGCCCAACGAATGTATGAGTTCTTCTCTTTTAGGTCCATGATATAAAATTTATTAATCCATGGCGGTACAATCAATAAAGGACGTTTTTTAACTTTGGCTGTCGTTGGATTATATTGTATCAACTCAAACAACCGATTACGGAACACCACTTTGCCTGTCGTTGTAGCGATGTTTTCACCAAGCTTAAAAGCATCATGATCCGTCATGCGAATGCTCAGCATTTTGGAGCTCTTTTCCATGTCTTCTGTTAGCTGCTTGAGTCCTCTTACCAGATTCTGTCCCTTTGACTCCATGGTCAAGCGCAGTATTTCAGGATTACTCCATAAAAAATTACTTGGCGCCATTGCATTTAACCATTGACGAGTAAAAAATGATAAGCGCTGACGGGTTTTTTCATCAACTCCCTCAGTATTATCAATGGTATCCATCATGCCATTAGCGGTTAGAAGATAGCTTTGTTTTAGAAAGTCAAAAATAGGATTGTTGGTCCATTCTTCGTCTGTAAAGCGTTTATCGCCTTTTTCTGGAGTGACAAGAGGTTGTATTTGGTCTTCAGAGCCCTTCATCAGGGTATTTTGATACAGCTGGAACTGTTGTTTCCATAAATTCATCTGTTGTTCGATTAATGCAGTGGGGCTTTTGTCTGCTACGCCTGTGCTAAACTTCTGCCATCCATCTATCATATTGAGCATCAGAGATTGGCTTATGTTGTCATCTTGGCCAACTCGTTTTAACGTTTCGCTAAAAAACTTTTGGGACAACTCGTTAAGATCACCCATATCGCTGTCAGCGCTTTGTTGGTCCTTGTTTTGATCACCTTGCTGTGAGTCTGGCTTTTGCGAATCAACGTTTTCAGAAGTACTTGGCATCATAAAATTGCCAAAATTATTGATTGAGTTCTGCCATAGCTTCATGTTGGCTTCGAACGGATTTGAAGCTTGATTAGATTGATCAAATAAAGATTGATTAAGCTGATTTACTTGGTTTAACTGATCTAAATATTGTTGACCAAAGCTATTAAAGTTAAAGGCATCGCTAGTGTTGTTTTGACTATCTTGTGTATTTGACTGTTGTGTATTTGGTTTTTGCGATGATGTATTTGATTGGTCATCGGATTGCTGATTGTTTTTATCGGACTTATGATTATCCATATCTTTACCTATTTTCCTATCCATAAACGATACTGGATTTAAACAGTATCCAGCTTTAAACGATATATAGTTATAAAACACTTCTAATTTGTACAAAAGTGCAAGCCTATTGATCCAATAAAGCTAGCACAATAGAAAAAAGATGGGATAGAGTTCTCTAACCCACCTTTTAGGTTTAATAATTACATGATATCTCATCAATAACAACCAATAAGATGATTAAATTTATCAGTAATTACAATTACTTATTTGTTGATTTTCCAGTACTGCTGGTATTACTAGTTCCAGTCTTTGTGCTCGTTTTCGTATTTGAGGTATTCGAGTTAGTATTGGTATTTGTCTTTGCACCTGATTTGGTATTTGCACCAGTCGCAGTTTTCGCAGCTTTTGTGGCTTGTTCAGTAAACTGCTCAGCCATTTTGTTCATGTTTGCTGCGTACTCTTGACCTTTTTTTGTTGCTTGATCAGCAGTTTTCTGCATACTTGACTGCATTTGCTCACTGGTTTGACCCTGAACTTCACCCAAAACTTTCATAACGTCATCATGCATATTGCTGCCAAGCTCTGTCATGCGCTGAGCGTCTGATAGCATTTTCTGACTGATAGTATTAAGCATCTCTGCTTGCTTACTGCTAAAGTCTTTGGCAGCTTCTGGAGAGTCTATTTCTGAAACTTGACGCATGTTTTCTAAACCCATTTCTGCGTAGGTCTTAATAGTATTAAGTGAAAACTCGGTCATCATTTCAGCGTTTTTTAAAAAAGCTTGGTTCAACTTGGTCCAAGGTTCAAACATTTTTTGGGCGCTTTCGTTGAACTGATTGACATAATCTTGCGGGGTCTGTTGTGACATATCATTACTCCTTGTATCGAACGATTGGTTTAGCTTTGTCCAAGGTTCGAACATTTTTTTTGCATTTTCATTGAACTGGTTCATATAATCTTGCGGGGTTTGTTGTGACATCTTATTGCTCCGTATATTGACGGTTGAGAAAAAATCGTATGCGTTGAAGGTTAAGAAAACATTATAATATTATTAAGTTTGTCACTTTATACAGTACTGTAACAAAAATGTTTAACAGTAAAGTCAAGACATATACTGACCACCATTAACTGATATGGTTTCACCTGTGACGAATATGGCATCCTCACTGATAAGATACATACAAGCAGCAGCGATTTCGTTTGCACTAGCCAAACGATTCATTGGAATGGTTTCTTTAATTTTATCCATGATATGTTCAGGTACACTCTCTACCATGGGTGTATATGTATAACCAGGAGCAACGACGTTGGCGGTAACTGATGAAGAAGCTCCTTCGTATGCCAATGCCTTAGTAAATCCAATAATACCTGCTTTGGCGGCTGAATAGTTCGTCTGACCATACTGACCACGTAAGCCATTTATCGAACTGATATTGACGATGCGACCGGTTTTTTGTTCTAGCATCTTGACGAAAACTGGATGGACAATGGTATAAAGAGACGTCAAGTTAGTCTCTATCACCTGCTGCCACTGCGCAAAGCTCATTTTTTTGAAGCTGCTATCACGAGTGATACCCGCTCCATTTATCAAAGCATAAATACTGTCGTACTTGTCGATTGTCTGCTTAATCGCTGCCATCGCAGTTTCGTGATTACTCAAATCAACAGCAAGAAACTCAAAGTTATCCGAGTCAAATCCATTATCTTCGCACCACTTTTTTGTACGCTCAGGATCTTCTTGACTCAAGGTCGCTATGACATGATAGCCATTAGTCACTAACTTCTCACAAATAGCTGTACCAATTCCACCAAGCGCACCTGTTACTAAAGCAACTTTTTTATCCGAAACATCTGACTTTGACATAAAAAACTTCCTTATATGAGTGAGGATTAATTATTAATGACCAATGAGTGCACAGTCGTATTCTTTCATTAGAATATAGCACAGTTATTTCATAGTAGTTATTCCATGTTGGTAATAAACCATTGTTATTTGTAGGGGTTTAGTATTAAAGAAAACGACTGCGTTTAACAATACAACATAAAGGTCAAGTTACTTAGATATTTATCAAAACTACCATGTTAGATACCAATCTAAACTCAAGTAACAATCTAAACTTAGGTACCAATCTGAGTAATGTTGAAAAATTTTTGAAAATCATTCATATATTAATTATAAAGCCAAAGAAACGCAGTATGCCGTTCCTTTGGCTTGTTATACATCCATCTTGCTATACGTCCATAAGATTACGGCTTGTTTTTTGCATTTCTAAGCCACTTTACTATGAGGCTTGGGTTTTTAACAAACGCGACCAAGGCATCGGTCAATTCTTTATTGTTAGTAACCTCTGGTCGTAACTTTGATCGACGGTTATCTGCACAAGCTTTTTTAAGGCATTCACTCACCTCTTCGGCATCAATCTTTTGTCGTTTGAGAAAGCTGCGAATACTATCTTTCTCTAGCAAACACATAAGCAGACGGCAGAGTTTTTGATCATATCCATCCGTATTACTGCTTGGGAACGGATCATCACCGCCTATCCAGACAGAAGCACTTAAGAGCTGCTCCCTTGTAAAGGGGTTGTTTTGTATTGATTGACCTTTCGCCAAAACCCGTACCTTATAGACACCGGCTGAAGCAGCATGGAATGCGACATTGAAAACACCAGGCTCAACCTCCGATAAGGTTAGGTTTATTTTAGTGCCATTAGGTCTTTCTAACTCTGCTCGGATGGACGCACCATTGTCTAAGGGGCGCTCGTATTGAGTCAATTGAGCTGATAAAGTTATCATACCACTTGGTTCTCGGGTAGCCTGCTCAAGCTGCGCTCTAAAGCGTAGATCAGAACTAGAATGCACATTAAAAGAATAGCGTAGCCCGTGTGTCTTGACCTCATCAAATTTTTCACGGTCATTTTCGAGGCCGGCTAAATATTTAGCGAACACTTTTTCATTCAGATTGAGGACTGCATGCCATTGACCTTCACGTTCTTCAAGCCCTGCAACAGCGGTCGGTAAAGTCATGCGATAAAACTGCACATGTTCACTTGCTGAAAACGCTAACTCAACAGAAGCGTTGGCAATGCTTGGGTCGATTATTTTGCCACTCGGAGTTTCAAGCATATAGTCAAAAACATCTGGTAGAGCGTCTCCCGTCAACAAGATTGCATCTACTGTGATATCTGCTTCGTTAAGATTAAACGGAATACGTATCTCGCGGGCAGGTTGAATCCAACCCTCGGGATCCATCACTACCTCTGTATTTTTAACTCCTGACAGTATCTGCAAAAAATATTTTTGAAGCGTAAAGTAGTCATCAGTATCCAAAGTACCAGTCATTAAGACATAACCATTTGTACTACCAGTCAATGCTTCCAAAGCAGCAGGACTGATCTGTTGCGCCGTGCCCAAGCCAATAGCAAAGACGCTACCATCAATGATACCATCATCTATAAGTTGGCTAATGTAAGGCGCTCGGTTTTCGCGACCATCCGTTAGCGCCACTATAGCGGTATGATTATAGCTGCTAGGAGTCAAATCATCCAACTCGCTACTGGCCAACTCGATCCCACTACCAATAGACGTCGAACCGCCAGGTGATGGTTGATCCGTGATGGCTTCATTCGCAGCTATACGCCCAGAGCCCGTCCCTAACGCGCCCGCAACCGCAATCGAAGTCCCCAGAGTCGCATCGTTGTCGAAGTACACCACACCAATACTGTCCTCGTCACCCAATAGATCGACGAATACAGGCGCGCTGTCTTTGAGCACTTCAATACGTAACCGACCATCGCCTGCGTCCCAAGCCATACTACCAGATTTATCCAATACCAAAACGGTGGCGACCGTTGGTTTGGGGATAGTCGTGGCAGATAAACTAATGAGCCATGTCTGCCCAGTTTGCACACAGCTAACTTCCGCGGTTTCTGGACCTGAGCTACCAACACTGGTAGCCGTGTACGAAAACCAAACCTGCGCTACATTGGTATTGTCTCTATTAACAACGACCCTATCACCGTCAGGCGTTCCAAACCCTGTACCTGTTGGGCCGGACGTGATAGTAAAGATTAGCTCTCTACAGAAACTGTTGTCAGGACTAGGAGGACTTATGTTAAAAGTTGCAGCCCGCACCGCTGTACTACCTACAGGTGTGGCATTAAACACTAACGTCGTGTTAGTCGGTGTCACTATAGGCGGCGTATCCGTATCATATGAGTATCCCATAGCGTGGTGATCCAACGTCTCAGATACCAGCGTACCCAAGCCAAAGAGTGTGTCGCTCAAGCGGTGACCTTCGAGATCATCGCTTGCTGTGTCTCCAGGTACATAAGGCACTGTTGGATGCAGCGCTTGCCAATCAGCCCACAGTTTATCCACAAAGCAATGATGTAGAAAGAAGACCGGGTCATTGGGTGAGGTGGGAGGCAGCATAGAGCCAGTTATCCATTCATGGACGAGGTTATGGGTATTTCCGGGCGGAGGTGTTTTGCCATTGACAGGTATGCGTCCTTCATTCGCGCTACGATAACCCTCCGTGCTCGTTGCATCGAAATTACCGCTGTCATAAATGGAGATCTGCTGAATTTCATCAATGTCAGCTTGAGTGGGCAAGTCCGGAGTGTTAGGACGAGAGCCAAAATTTCGTACCAACCCAAAATGCATACCCGATGAGTCGGTATTATTTCCGAATATATCAATGATATTCCAACTGTTATTTATGTCTGAAGCATCATAAGCAAACGGACCGCTTTGAACAAAGTTACCCGTACCAGACCCATTGCCGCCCATAAGATCATTGGCCCAGACGGCCGCATTCATAGGATCTGCCGCGTCTGACGCCCAGTCCCAATACGGCAATGTTACTCCAGGTACTAATCTGTCCAAGTCTAGCTCAAACTGGCGTATAAACGCACGGTGCCACGGCAAAAATGCTGGACCGCGATGCGCTCCATTTCGTACCCCATCATTTACCCCCCAACCTCCTGGTGTTCCTGTTCGCGCGACGACATAGTGGTCAAGTACATACTTATCATAGGTGTTGGTGATGTTAGAATATCTGGTACGTACGTGTTCTGGATCGTTTGGATCGTCGACGTACACGTACTCTTCGGCTTTCATAAGTTTAATAGCATTAATGAAAGCAGCCTTTTCCTCTGTCGTCAGAGAATTCACGTTTTTTCTACAAGTCATGAGTGACAATTCCTTTATTAGATGCTTGGAATTAGATGCTTGAAATGAATTACTAGGAGCAAAGGTCCAGGCATTGTGAATTAGAATAAACCGTGTATGTAAGATTGCTTGTTATCTGAAATCCGGTGTGTTATCAATCACGTCTTGTACCAACTCAACCAGCGATGAGTATGAAGAATATGGTAATAAACCGGACTCAAATGCTCCATTACGGAACTCTACGACTTCAAATGCTTCTTCGTCGATTTCAACCTTTAATACCTGTAAAATCTTTTGGCTTTTATCAGAGACTGGCCGTTTAGAAAAGGTAATTTGCCGTCCTTTATACTCTATGGATTTGGGATACTTTTCATCTGGGATATGCTTGTTGTCTTTAATCATTTTAAACTCTCCATTAGCCAGATATTTATTACGATTATTTGGTTTAGCGTTGCATTGCGGCAGACATCACAACTGAAAGTCAGCAGCACGAGCAGATGTAGAAATGATTACCAAACACATAAAATAAATGTACTAATGCTTGGAAATTACCCATTACATCAATGGTTTATCACCTTTACCTATACACAGTCTAATTTAAATTGTCAAACCTATAATGCTTCATTAGCAGAGGTTTTGATTAGTGGCTTAACAATATTTGTCCGTCCATGTTTGTTTTGGTATTTTTTAATATTGATAGTAGAAAAGAATAAAGCCTTGAATACATAGCTTTGAACGAGGGTAAGCGTTGTATTAATATCTTAAAAACTATTGTTAATTTATTTAAAAAATTTAGCTCTCTAATAGATTTATAATTACAAATATACTCAATAAATAAAATTTATCTCGTGGAATGATGCATGACAATTTTTAAATACGATTTTTAGAATGACTTATAAGTGTGAAGTAAAAACGAAATAGTAGATTAATGTTGTTTTAGGAGAAATATAATGTTTTAAATGAGCCAAGGCTACATTCATAAGTAATGGATTATATGTCGATGGATTAATTAGATACTTATTTATTGCCACTACACTAATTGGCACTATGCTAGATAAGAAAAGGTTTACAATGAAAAATATACTGATTGAAAAGTAGGAATCACCTAACTCTTAATACTAAGCTATAAAAGCTAAGCATTAAAAAGCCAAAGGGACAATCTATGTCGTCCCTTTGGCTTTTATGTATCAATCACAACGCTATTACCATCATGATTGAATGTATTAATATTAAAACTTTCAACTTACATGATTGTACTACTTATAGCCATGTCATCAAACGCTAACGCTGTATTGAGCGATGTCATTATGGCAGGCTATCGGTATCATATGAGTATCCCATAGCATGATGATCTAGCGTCTCAGATACTAGCGTACCCAAACCAACAAGTTCGTCGTTTAAGCGGTGACCATTGAGATCATTGCTTGCTGTATCGTCAGGTGCATAAGGCACTGTTGGATGCAGCGCTTGCCAATCAGCCCACAGTTTGTCGACAAAGCAGTGATGGATAAAAAATATCGGGTCATTAGGCGATGTGCCAGGTAACATAGAGCCAGCTATCCACTCATGTACGAGGTTATGGGTATTACCAGGCGGAGGTGTTTTGCCATTGACAGGTAAACGCCCTTCATTCGCCCCGCGATAGCCCACACTGGCTTGGTTAAAATCACCGCTATCATAAGTAGGGATCTGCTGAATCTCGTCAACGTCAGCTTGAGTCGGCAGATTGGGCGTACTACCTCCAAAATCCCGAACCAATCCGCCATCAGGTTGTCCAAAATAATTAATGATAACCCAACTGTTCTGTAGGTCTGCTGCATCGTAAGCAAATGGCCCACTTTGCACCACTCTATTCGGGTCAGATCCATTGCCGCCCATAAAATCATTGGCCCAAATAGCAGCATTCATAGGATCCGCGGCATCCGACGCCCAGTCCCAATAAGGTAAGGTCACCCCCGGTACCAATCTGGCCAAGTCCAGCTCAAATTGGCGTATGAACTCGCGATGCCATGGCAAAAATGAGGGACCGCGATGCGCTCCATTTCGATTCATGAAATTTCCACCCCAACCTCCGGGTGTTGCCGTGTACATAGCGATATGATGGTCAAGTACATACTTATCATAGGTGTTGGTAATGTTAATATATCTGGTGCGTACGTATATTGGATCGTTTGGATTATCGACATATACGTACTCTTCCGCTTTCATAAGCTTAATAGCATTAATGAAAGCAGCTTTTTCCTCTGTCGTCAGGGTATTTAAATTTTTTCTAGTAGTATTATCGGCAGGCATAGTGTTGGTAGATAAATTAATGGACCAAGTCTGCCCCGTTTGCACACAGGAAATTTGTGCGGTTCCTGTGACTGGATCAGTGTCGCTAGTAGCCGTGTAAGAAAACCAAACTTCTGCTACATTGGTATTGTCTCTATTAATGACGACTCTATCGCCGTTAGGAATGCCAAACCCTGTACCTGTCGGGCCAGCCGTAATAGTGAATACCAGATCTCTACAAAAGCTGTTATCAGGAATGGGGGCACTAATGTTAAAAGTTACAGCTTGTACCGCTGTCGTACCTATAGGCGTGTCGTTAAACACTAATTCCGTATTGACCGGTGTTACTATGGGTGGTGTATCCGTATCATACGAGTATCCCATAGCGTGATGATCTAGTGTCGCAGATATCAGCGTACCCAAACCAAAAAGCTCGTCGTTTAAACGATGACCATTGAGATCATTGCTTGCTGTATCGTCGGGTACATAAGGCACTGTTGGATGCAGCGCTTGCCAATCAGCCCATAGTTTATCTACAAAACAATGATGCAAAAAGAATATCGGGTCATTAGGCGATGTACCAAGCATCATAGAGCCAGCTATCCACTCATGTACGAGGGCATGGGTATTACCAGGCGGAGGGGTTTTGCCGTTGACAGGTATGCGTCCTTCATTCGCCCCTCGATAACCCATGCTATTCGTATTGAAGTTACCGCTATCATAGGTAGATATCTGCTGAATTTCATCAATGTCAGCTTGCGTGGGCAAATCTGGAGTATTGCGCCGAGAACCAAAATTCCGAACCAAGCCACCGTCAGGCAGTCCCAAATAATTGATAATAACCCAACTGTTCTCTTGATCTGCATCATCGTAAGCAAATGGCCCACTTTGCACCACTCTACTCGCACCAGATCCATTGCCGCCCATAAAATCATCAGCCCAGATAGCGGCATTCATAGGATCCGCGGCATCTGACGCCCAGTCCCAATAGGGCAAAGTCACCCCCGGCACCAATCTATCCAAGTCCAGCTCAAAACGGCGTATAAACTCACGTTGCCATGGTAAAAACGCTGGACCACGATACACTGCATTGCGAGTTAGAAAATTGCTTCCCCAGCCCCCTGGGGTTCCTGTATACATACCGATATGATGATCGAGTACATACTTATCATAAGTATTGGTTATATTAGGATATCTATCACGTACATGTGCGGGATCGTTTGGATTGTCGACATATACGTACTCTTCCGCCTTCATGAGTTTAATAGCGGTAATGAAAGCGGCCTTTTCTTCTGTCGTCAGAGCATTCACATTTTTTCTACAAGTCATGAGTGAAAATTCCTTTTTAATATGCTTGGAAACAAATGCTTGGCATTAGTGACTAGAAGCAAACGTCCAGGCAGTGTGAATTTGAACAAACTGTATATTTAAGAGGCGTTATTTTTTAAACTCTGATACGTAATCAATCACGTCTTGTGCCAATTCAACTGGTGATTCATATGAAGAATATGGTAATAGGCCAGACTCAAATACTCCTTCTTGCAGCTCTACAACTTCAAATTCTTTTTCATCAACTTCAACTTTTAATTTTCGTAAGTGCTTTTGGCTGTGGTCAACGCGTTTTTCGACTTCAAGTGCTCTTTTATCATGTAGACCAGCACGTTTCTCAACTTCAAGTGCTTTTTTATCATGTAATTCAGAGCTTTGTAATTCAGAGCTTGAAAGATCAGAAAACTTAATTTTACGTCCTTTGTATTCTGTAGATTTAGGATACTTTTTATCTGAGGTAAGTTTGTCTTTTTTAGTCATCTCAATTTCTCCATTAGCTAAATATTTATTACAGCTGTTTATTTTGATGTTACAAAAGCATGGATCATTGGTTCATTGCCGAATAGGTTCGACATTGAATTTAAAATTTTGATAATTATCTTAAGCTCATTTGATTAGAAGACTTCTATCAAATGAAGCAATAACGATTACCATATACTCAAATTTATTCTCTCATATGAATATATTTGAGTGTAGCTATCCTTAAATAAAAAAAGTACAAACATCATAACCTGTTACTGGTGCGCATGTTACTTGCTTGCGGTGTCGTTACAGCCAGAAGCTATGTAAAATCTACCCCAGTCACTTACACTGTATTCATTTTATAGTGGACTGACTATACAGCCTGAGAACGGTGTATAAACTATATATCATTCGTTTAAAATAAAAATATAATGATATTAGAATAACTTTTTATAGCACTGCCTAACAAAGACAGCGCTTAAAAAACTTATCCCATTATCGTATAAAGATACAGCGTATTTATTTTATTTAGTATCAGCTATATAACAACCATAACTCTCTCGTAAAGACAACGCAAGCTGAATCTATTAAAGAATACGTAAATTACAGTTTAATGAATTCTAACTTGTAGACTATACAATACTCTACTTTATACAGTATTCTATTTCTAGAATATAATTTTTCATTGTAAGCCTATGATAGATAAAGAATATTAATATCGTTTCTAGTGAAGTATGCCACAGTAATACTCCCCTATTTAATAGCAAGTCATCAAATACAAAAAACCTCAAACAAGCTAATGTTTGAGGAATATGCTTGTCTTGATGTATTGTTTAAAACTATACCTTATCTAAAAGACAGAGTGTTAACACGATTTAGTTAGTAGCAGACTTTGTATCTACCCCTATCTTCACATTTGCCAGCACAAGCCAAGATAAAATCAGCACTATAGCCGGATCTTTCACCACGTTACAACTTCTCTCATAAGCAGCACTGAGTTTGCCATACCGGATACAGACACCAACAAGGCAAATGATGCAACCTTTGAAGCCATATTTTGCGCCAGCAGGTGCGCCTACAGTTCAAAGCCAATCAGCGTTGAGATATAGACAATAGATTTAAGCGACAGCCAAGACTTAAGTGATGCCTGCATAAATGTCACCACCTGCCATGCGTCAGCTTCCAATATAAGAGAAGATAGAGTCAAAATCACATAAGCGATCAGGCCACCCTATGCTACCAGTGTTAGCGCCGCTAGAGCCGATGCTTTGTTCTTACCGTTAGTAGGTGATCATTAATTTTGAAAGTATAATAAAAATATAAACTTATCGCGAATATTTTATTAAAGAGTAGACTACTTCTTATAGGTTGATACACACAGAATAACCGACCTTTATAGATAAAGGCTTTAAGAGAAAATTCAGACACAAAAAAACCTCAAGTAAACTAATATTTGAGGTTGAAACTTTTGTATTAAAACTAAGTTTTAAATATGGCGCAGCGGACGGGACTCGAACCCGCGACCCCCGGCGTGACAGGCCGGTATTCTAACCAACTGAACTACCGCTGCTTAGGTCGTTTAGCTTTTTTACCACAAGCTAATAAGTGGTGGGTGATGACGGATTCGAACCGCCGACATTCTGCGTGTAAGGCAGACGCTCTACCAACTGAGCTAATCACCCTGAGAACCGTTAAAAAATTGCACTGCAATTTCAGGTTCGCAAGAGAAATTCTTTAAATAGAATTTCTGTATTGCTTTGTTAACATAAGCTGTCACACTCAGGTTAACTTAATCAGCTAGGGTTGTTTAATAAGTCCCCTTGCTGTGGGTGTGTATTATATAGATTTACACATGACTGTCAAACGCTATTTTCCACTTTTTAAGATATTTTTGACGTTTTTCTTCAAATTTTTAGCAAGCAATTGTTTTTATTACTTTTATATTTTCTAAAAAATCAAAGTTTTTTGAATATGCTATTTATTTATTCGCCAGTGCTTGCTCAATATCACTTTTGATGGCTTCTGGCTTAGTCGTTGGGGCATAGCGTTCGATAACTTGCCCTTTACTATCGACCAAAAACTTGGTGAAGTTCCATTTGATACCGTCGGTTAATACCCCGCCTTTCTGATTCTTGAGCCATTCGTAAATAGGATGGGCATCTGCGCCATTGACATCGGTTCTTGCCATCATAGGAAAGCTGACACCATAGTTCTTTTGACAAAACGCACCAATCTCATCGTTACTGCCTGGATCTTGACTGCCAAATTGGTTACAAGGAAAACCAATGACGACCAGTCCTTGATCTTTGTACTGTTGGTATAATGATTCTAACCCTTCAAACTGCGGCGTAAAACCGCATTTACTTGCCGTATTAACGATTAGTAATACGTTATCTTTGTAATCAGAAAATGCTTGCAAGCTACTGTCCATGCGCTCAGCGGTAAAATCATAAATCGTACTCATTATTCATCCTTAAATGGAGGTTTTTATTTTTTTGAGCATTCAAGCAAATACTATTGAAAAGGAAGCACCAAGTACTTCCCTCTCACACTTCTAAAATCATCTACATGACTTACTTTTCGGACTTATCTAAATCAATAGATACTGAGTTGATGCAATAGCGCATACCAGTCGTCTCGGTAGGACCATCTGGAAATACGTGACCCAAATGAGCACCGCAATTGCTACAGGTGACTTCTGTGCGAGTCATGCCTAGCGAGTTGTCAACGTGCTCGTCAATCGCGCTGTTGTCAATACCTTGGTCAAAACTTGGCCAACCGCAGCTAGCATCAAACTTACTACTCGAATCAAACAAGCTAGCACCGCAGCCTTTACAGCGATAAACGCCATCATCGGTCGCATCATTGTACACACCTGTGAATGGGCGCTCTGTACCTTTCTCACGCATCACATGGTATTCATCAGCACTTAAACGCTCTTTCCAGTCAGCTTCAGTCAATTGGCTGATTTCTTCTTTGCTTAATTGGTTATATTGCATGGTTTATCCTTATTAGAGTATGGGTTATCTAGTCTGTATATAGCGTTTTGTTACAAACACTACCCTGCTATAAATACATTGGCAGACTAATCTAACACCTTCTATCTATTGACTATATAACGATTATTCAAGGTAACTATACAATTTCCGTTACATATATATGTCATCTACGATAGCCATTACTTATTAATACTTATGACAACCAATATATCAGATGCAAAAAATCTAACTACAACGTGTTGGCTGCAGCCTTCTTACTTTAACATAGTCGAATGCAAGAATAACTTGCAAAGACAATAATTAAAAAACTTGCATCTATATGGATAATGCAATAATATCTTGCAATAGATAATGATAAAACTTATCAAAATAATAGGCTAAGACAACTATGAATGATAATAAAAGCAATATGGCACAAGCTGAACGCTTAGTAGCGCTACGCCGTGAAAAAGGATTTACTGCCGAACAATTGGCCCAAGCGATGACTGCAGCTGGTGCAAAAGTTAGTCGCGGTGCTATCTCTAATTGGGAGCGTGGCACTAACGGTATTGTTTCCTCTAAATTGCCAACCCTCGCACGTATTTTAGGATGCAGCGAAGGCTATTTACTTCGTGGCGATATACAAAAAGAGGCTATGAAACAAAACGCTGCCAATAACGATAAAACAGCTAACCTATCAAACGACCAAGCCAAACAACAGCCTCTTCATCTACAAGAAAGACCTGTCAGTAAAGAAACTAATAGCGCACTACAGTTAACAGATCACCAAGCAGACTCAAAACATAAAATAAATACAGGTAGTAATACTATGACATCACTCAAAAAATCTACTAAATTACAAAACGTTTGCTATGACATTCGAGGACCATTGCTGCAAACAGCGAATAAGATGGAAGCGGAAGGTCAGCGTATTATAAAGTTGAACATTGGTAACCCTGCGCCTTTTGGACTTAGTGCCCCCCATGAAATATTGCGTGACGTGGCAATGAACTTGCCTGAAGCCACTGGATATTCAGACTCGCAGGGTATCTTTTCAGCACGTAAAGCCGTATTACAATATTACCAATCAAAAGGCCTGCTCTCTGCTGTAGATGTGCGTGATGTCTATTTGGGTAATGGCGTCTCTGAGCTGATTGTTATGACCATGCAAGCGCTAATGAATGATGGGGATGAGGTATTGATTCCGATGCCAGATTATCCACTATGGACAGCAGCGACCAATCTCTCTGGCGGCACCGCCGTACATTACCGCTGTAATGAAGACGACAATTGGCACCCTGATATTGAAGACATCAAATCAAAGATTACTAGTAAAACCAAGGGCATTGTCGTTATCAATCCTAACAACCCAACGGGTGCGCTTTATTCAGACGAAATTCTCAAGCAAATTATCGAAGTTGCCATCGAGCATGATTTGGTCATCATGGCAGATGAAATTTATGATCGCGTACTCTATGATGATATGGCCCATACGCCTATGAGCACTTTGTCTGATGAGGTGCTTATCTTGTCATACAATGGACTATCTAAGTCGCATCGCGTTGCAGGTTTTCGCGCTGGCTGGTTGATGGTCTCGGGCAAAAAACAACATGCCAGTGACTTTATCGAGGGCTTAGACATGCTGGCCTCCATGCGCCTATGCTCAAACGTACCTGGGCAATATGCTATTCAGACCGCGATGGGTGGTCATCAGAGTATCAAAGAGCTGACCTCAGAAAAAGGACGTCTATACAAGCAGCGTGAAATGGCTGTTTCTCGTCTTAACGCCATAAAAGGTATCTCGTGTACTATGCCACAAGGCGCATTTTATTGTTTTCCAAAGATGGATCCTGCCGTTTATCCTATCGAGGACGATATGCAGTTTATGATGGAGCTATTACTTGAAGAAAAAGTATTGATGGTACAAGGGAGTGGCTTTAACTGGGATGCACCTGATCATTTCCGCGTGGTGTTCTTACCTAATCTTCACGATTTAGAAGATGCTATGGATCGGCTAGATCGCTTCTTTGCCAAAAAACGCCAGCAGTTTGGTACTGCTTAGTTTTTTAATATTATTTTATTGATATTAAATCTTAAACCCTCTACAAAAAAACGCTTATCAGCATGATGTTGATAAGCGTTTTTTTAGGTTTTTACGACAGCTTAACTAGAAAACTTGCTTGAGGATCAGATAGCTGATGGCCGATAATGCTGCCGCCACCGGTAAAGTAATTACCCAAGCCAAACCAATAGGCTTCATAAGCGACCAGTTGGTATCACGGTTAACAATACCAATCCCTAATACAGCGCCAACCAATGTATGGGTACTCGATACCGGTAATCCCATTGTAGATGCACCCATAACAACGGCTGCGGCAGCAAGTTCAGCGGAGAACCCTGAGGCTGGGTGCATTTTTGCCAAATTCGTACCGACTGTCTGAATGACCTCTTTACCAATGAACCAAAGACCGACGATAAGTGCCACACCAAAAGTCAACATCACAGCAGGCGGAACAGCCGCTTGTGATGCAATTTCATTAGTACGAATAACATCCATAATCGCGGCAAAAGGTCCAACAGCGTTGGCAATGTCATTTGAGCCATGACTAAAGGCAAATGCCGATGCTGTAAATACTTGCATCCAGCTAAACATGATAAAGGTCGCTTTGGTAAGATCTTCTTTGTGCTTACCACGGATACTTTTGGTATAGATAAAGGTAGCTAACCAAACCAGCGCCCCTATCATGCCCATGATTAAAAAACCTTGCAGGGTCGTCATATTGCTATTGACGTTTTTGAGGCCTTTAAAGACCACAAGAGAGGTCATCACCATACCACCCATGGCAGCAATGATGGGTACCCACTGCTTAATGGCTTTTAGCGTATCAAGATTACTGCGCTCATGCTCAATCTTATAAAGCTCTTTATAATAATCTGTTTCTAAGTCTTCAACCACGCAGTCATCATCTTTGTAAATCTCTTGATCGCGTAGCATCGCGGAGGTATAAGCCAGCTGTTCTGACTCTGATAGACTGTCCAAAAACTCTTTATGGTCTTGTTTCAAGACTTTTTTACTGGCTTTTAGCTCACCGATATGAGCTTCAGCTTTATCGTTATAATCAATGATGTTTTTCTTAATTTGTCCATAAAGTAGATAAGCCAATACACCGCCTAACAATGGTGACAGTACCCAAGAAATGGCAATCGTCCCTATCGTACCCCAATCAACAGTAGAAAATGCACTTGCACTACCACCCAAATCAAAACCCAACACAATAGAGCCACCAACCACACCACCAATAATAGAGTGGGTAGTGGATACTGGCAGACCTTTACGCGTAGCAAACAACAGCCAAAATGCGGCGGCAATTAACGCAGATAACATGACATAAATAAACTGGTTGGGGCTAACAGGTAAGCCGTCTAAATCAACGATACCCTTACGAATAGTATCGGTAACCTCGCCGCCTGCCAGCACCGCTCCTGATACTTCAAAGATCGCCGCCACACCCAGTGCTTGTGGAATAGTTAATGTACCAGCACCGACTGAAGTGCCAAATGAGTTGGCGACATCATTACCACCGATATTGAATGCCATAAAGACACCAAAAGCGGTTGCCACAATAAATAGCGTCGTCTGTTGACGCATTGTATAATCGAGTCCCCACCATAAAAAATAGCCGGTCATCGCAATCAGTAAAATAGCAAAAAATAAATTGATTCTCATAGTGCCAACTTGTTTGGTCGACCCTGTAGAACTGCTGCTAATACCCATAAATTAATGCGCCTTGCGTAAGCTGATTGAAAATATTTGCGATGTGAATGTATGATAGAAAGTAGCGCGTTTATCATACCATTAAGCCGCAAGTATCACGCTAAATCATTCGATTAAAGCATCTTGCGGCTTAACAGTTCATTCATAATAGTTGTAATTGAAATAATGCTATTTGGTCGTTTTTATCACGCGCCTATTATATTAAATAATCAGACATATTGCATGACGATACTACAAGATTTGTAACTAAAACGCTAAAATCTGTCTTTTATTAGCCTAATACTTAGGCTAAATATAGAATTGATAAAACCTTTAATTTTCGTTTGTCCTATTATCGATATTCACAATGAATTGTCAAAGAAAACATACGAATTATTCTGACCAAAAAACTTGATGCCTACTCATTAATTGCTTTGCTATAAAAAACAACACAATACCTGACATTCATAAGTGAGATTTTAGCTGTGCAATAGCATGGTCTAATACCTGTAAACGAGCATAACGCTTTTGGTTGGTTGCGATGACACACCAGGGCGCGCTAGTAGTATTGGTACGTGCCAGCATATCAGCTGCTGCTTGAACATAGTCTGACCATTTATCACGATTACGCCAGTCATCATCAGTGAGTTTAAATTGCTTATGCGGCGTCTCGCGGCGATCCTCAAAGCGTTTCAACTGCTCTTTTTTATCAATGGCAAGCCAGTACTTTATGACAATCGTTCCTGATGCCATGAGCTCTGCCTCAAAACGATTGATTTCATCATAAGCGCGTTGCCATTCTGACTCATCTATCAATGCTTCGACACGCTCGACCAATACCCGTCCATACCAAGTACGATCAAAAATAGCGATACGGCTCATACGATCCGTTTGTTCATTTGGCAAACGTGTCCAAAACCGCCATAAATAAGGATGCTGCAACTCATACAACATCGGTGCGCCAATATTATAAATTTGATATTCACGTGGGTCGAGTGGCGCAACCAGTCTCTTAATAGCGCCGCCCTTACCTGCTGCGTCCATTCCCTCAAAGGCAAATACCACATGACGACCTTTACGCGTGCGTAGTAACTCTGCAAGCTCAGACTGCTTGTTTGCAAGTTGTTTATGATAGTCGGACTTATCGATATCAGGATTCTTAATATCTATTAATTGATCGGGTATATCTACAGAGACAAGTTTTGGCTGCCTGTTGTCGTCACTTAGGCTGGCGTCACTTTTAGGCGTACTAGTAATCGTATTGATAGTTTTACTATTCCTTTTAAGGTCGGCAGATGCATGTATGTTGATACTACTTGCCAGCGCTCCTTGCATCGCTTGTAATACCTGATGGCAAAACTCAGTTGCTGCTTGTGATTTGTCGCTGCCATCGATAACGATCCAGTCATCTTGCTGCCTCAATAATTCAGCTGCCACACGATTAAACTGCGCGACTACGTCGCTATCACCCCAATCAATTTGATACAAAAACTGGGGATCAGCTTCTTTATCCTTTAGACGTGCTTGTAAGGTTTCAACCTCAACATGAAACCAGCACTTGAGTAGTTTGGTTTGGTTTGTAGCTAGATCACGCTCAAATACTTGCAACTGGCGCAGGGCTTGCCGTAAATAATCTTGCCATTTGGTAATGGGGAGCACCTGATGTTCATCGTCCTGCATAGCGGTGGTCGCCATGTGCATCACATGATACAAAAGATCTGCATACCAGTTGCCAAAATAGACCATGACGTCGCCATGTCGCGGCATGGCTTGAGTATGGGCTTGCCAAATAGGCTGATACGCCAGTGGCGGATGGCCAATGGTTGCTTCCACTTTTAATAATCTTGGATCGACCCATTGACGTAGCTGTTTGACCGCCGTCCCCTTGCCTGCTTGCTCCATACCATTGACGAGTACCAATAGTCCGGTTGGCTTGTGGGTAGGAGATGTCGTTTGCTGCCGCGTCTCTCGTAGTGCATATTGCGCCGTCACCAACGCCAATCTCAATGCATCCTTGTCTAATGAAAACTGACTTAAAGGGTTGGGAGTCAAACGCTGATCTATCATCGGTTTTTCAATTTGAATGCCTGTGGCTTTTTGTGCCTCATCTGATTTATTATAAGACATATGTCAGTTCCATTTTATTTTTATGCGAGAGGTTATTAGTTATCGACCTTTCATAATAATAGCACTTGCTTAAGCAGTAAATTACAGTGCTATGTAACAGTTTGACATTTGTATTCTAACTTAAATTCTTTTAAGGTAATATATTACGCTAGCGATGCTATTTACCAACATTTATAACTTTTAAATAAAAGTCATTTTCATTTAAAAATATATACCTAACCATACAGGACAAACTTCTATGTCTGCTTTATCTGATTTACAACAGCATTTAACGCGCTATTGGGCACTTCCTTATCACGATGATGAAGCATTAGATGCTAAGCTCAAGGACGTACAAGCATGGCAACGGGCACGTATTCAGCGTACTCATTCAGAGCTATTTGGGCAGCCAAAGAATAAGCCTATGGCAAATTATTTTCTCACCCAACTATATGGTGGCGATGAATTTAAACTGTTGGCCAAGCAATTAGAACGTATACTTCCAAAAGCAAAAAAGCTTGAGAAACTTGCCAAAGAGTCCGTATTACAGACTGGCACTATGGCTGTTCAGGCCGCTATTTTGGCAATTGAGCTGGATATGCATTTGGCACAGTGGTTAATAGAGCAAGATTTAGCAGTTAATGAAGAGAACATGCTTGCCGCCTATCGTGCGGTCGATGAAGCAGACGAACGCCGTCTACAGATTAACAACCTCAAAGAGGTCTGTTATCGTACAGATAAGTATCTCAACTCCTTTATGCTACGTAAGGCTTTTTCTTTTGCCAAAAGTACGGCATATAGCCGTGGCTATCAACCTTTATACGACTTTATCGATGCAGGCTTTACCGCGATGAAGCCTCTTAAAAGTGTGAGTGATTTTATTGAACCATTCTGTAAACGTGAACTGCAAATCATTGATCAAGTTCATCAGGCTGATAGTAACAACAACGTCGAAGTATTTGCTGTATCATAGTCTTGAACAGTCGCTAAGTTGAGCATTTTGCGCGCATTGTAATGATCAATCACTGTTGGTCATTTAATGCTAGCAAAATGCTTTTACATTTGGACAAAGAGTAATTATGATTGAATAATTGCAAGAGCCAAATAGACACTATAATAGGCCACAGGACGACTCTATGACCAATGACTTAAAAAAAACCAATCACAAGTTCACTACGAACAGCCATATTCAAGATAAACTAGTTAAAGATAGTATCGCTCATAATGAAAGCATTAGTGCCAAGGCTCAAGCTCGTGTAAACCCTACTTTTAATACGCCGAGTCCTAACTCAATGGCAAACAATGCCAGTACTGCAAATATCAACAATAGCGACTTTACTCAACTACAAGACTTACCAACAGGAACACCGCAAGGTCAACAAACCACTATGCCATATAATGACAATAAAATGAGCAACCACTCAGCACCGATCTCAAACGATCAAAAGCCACAAACAGCCTTTAATCAACGTGATGATATCAACAACCCGCATACACTGGATACTGATGGTTCAGAACAGACTCATTTTGGTTACAAGACTGTCAACAAAGCTGAAAAGCAAGCGCGCGTGGCTGATGTATTTACCTCAGTTGCCAAAAAATACGATATCATGAACGATCTGATGTCTTTTGGTATTCATCGTCTTTGGAAGCGTTTTGCTATTAGTTTATCTGGCGTACGTGCAGGTCAACACGTATTAGATATCGCAGGTGGTACAGGTGATTTGGCTAAAGTGTTTAGCCGTGAAGTAGGTCGCAATGGTCATGTTGTCTTGTCAGACATTAATGCAGCGATGCTAGAAGTTGGCCGTGAGCGCTTGATTAATGCCGGCTGTAACAACGTTGACTTTGTCCTTGCCAATGCTGAAACTCTCGCCCCTTTCGAAGATGAGAGTTTTGACTTATTGACGATTAGCTTTGGTCTACGTAACGTCACTGACAAGGATGCGGCTCTACGTTCAATGTACCGTGTATTAAAGCCAGGCGGGCGTTTATTAATCTTAGAGTTCTCAAAACCTATTTTTGAGCCATTATCTAAAGCTTATGACTTATACTCTTTTACTGCGTTGCCTCTTATGGGTAAGCTTGTGGCGAACGATTCAGAAAGCTATCAGTACTTAGCAGAGTCGATTCGTATGCATCCGAATCAGCACACTTTAAAGCAGATGATGGAACAAGCAGGGTTTGAAAACTGTGATTACCATAATTTGACAGCTGGTATCGTTGCCGTGCATAGAGGCTTTAAGGCATAACGCTGACTGCTCAATAATATTTAACCCTCAAAACAGTGCTGACAATTCTGATAACGCTACAGCATGACCATAACTATTTTTGATATGCGAGAGTATTATGCTAACGGTATTACTTTTGGCAAGTGCCGAAAAACTCATCAATATGGCTATTGCTAGTGATGATATTACTAAAGCTGGCCTGACACCGCTTGCTGGTAAAGTACTGCGATTAAATATGGTCACGCCCAAGGTACAAGTAGATATTTTATTTAACCATGAGCATCTGCGTTTTGAGCCCATTACTGCCAATAGTGTGTTTGAGCCACGCGGGCAAAGCTTTGGTCGAGATGCTGATGAGCGTCAACAAGCAAACAAGGATATGGGACGTATTGGCCATAGTCGTCCAGACTGCACTATTAATGTCGAAAACCCCGCTCAGCTCTTAAACTTGATACGCGGCGCTGAAGGCAATCTGCCGATTGACGGTGACTATAAAGTATTGATGCAGCTCAAACAGCTGGTCGCCGGATTTGACCCTGATATTGCAGGACAGCTCGAACCTTTTATTGGCAAGCCGATGGCTAGCCAGTTGCAATTACTGATATCTCAGCTCAAAGGCAGCTTTCGCCATACTGCCAAACGTACTTTTGACGATGTGAGTGATTGGGCCAATGACGTAGCCGGCAACAGCCCACCTGACCCTATCGAAAAAGCAGAAGCAGACAGTCTTAAGCAGCAAATTCTTAAGCTACGTGCTGATATTGAGCGTGAAGAGGCACGGTTAGCAGCGATTAAAGCTGAGCAAGCGCGCTTAACCGATAGATAAATATAACTTACCTTATTCATCTTATCCGCATTCTTATCTAGACTGTTTATTTCAAGTAACTACTTAGAGTAACCACCGCCCATGCTATTATCCTACCGCGCCCGTCTTCTCGAACTTTGGCGCATCGCTGCAAGCTACCGTATTGATACTCACTTTACGGCTGAGGAATCTCCTCAGCTGCAGCCAATCTTACGTCTGATTCGGATGCACCCAGCGGCTTGGGGTAAAAAACATCAGCCAAACGCGATTAAGTATGCACTAGAAGATATGGGTACGCTGTTTTTAAAGCTTGGTCAGCTACTATCCACCCGTCGTGACTTAGTGCCACCTGAAATTATTGAACAACTGATTCAGTTACAAGATAAGGTAAAACCTTTTGACGCTGATATCGCCATCTCTCAAATTCAAAATTCAAAACATGGTCTGGGTCAGTCTATTGAGACGCTATTTGCTCGCTTTGACGTCAAACCATTAGCCGCAGCCTCCATTGCTCAAGTACATACCGCAGCATTGAGAGACGGTCGTGAAGTCGTAGTAAAAGTCGTGCGGCCCAATATCCGCACAACCATTATTGCAGATTTTGAGCTGCTGCGTGAACTGGCTAATTGGGCATCGGCACGGATTGAAGCGGCACGTGCGATACATATAGTTGATATCGTTGAAGACTATCGTCAAGTCATGCTCAACGAGCTGGATTTGACTTTAGAGGCAGACAACACCACTCAGATGCGTAACAACTTTTTGGGTTCGGCATTGATGTATGTACCTGAGGTTTACGACGCTGCAAAAAACGTCATGGTCATGGAACGCATTCAAGGCGTACCGATCTCACAAACGCATATCTTTGATCAGTTAGGCTATGATCGGGCAACACTCGCAGAAAAAGGATTAACGATATTTTTTACCCAAGTTTTTCGAGATAACTTCTTTCATGCTGATATGCATCCGGGGAATGTATTTGTAGAGACCCCACCAGTTAAGACATTGGGTGATAACATACAAGCAGTCGACCTTGGTCATGAACCGCGTTATATTGGTCTTGATTGTGCCATCATGGGCACGCTATCGAAAGACGATCAGTTGATTGTAGCGCGTATGCTATTGGCCGTCATGAACAATAACTTCACTGCTATGGTCGATATCGTTAGCCGTGCTGGCTGGATCCCACCGAATACTGACAAACATGCTTTGATGCGCGATATGAAACGCACCGTTGGTCCGATGCTACAAAAGTCTATCGATGAGATTGACTTTGCTGGTGTCTTAATGCAAATTTTAGACATTGCCCGTCGCCATCATATGAGCATCCCACCTCAATTGATGTTGTTATTAAAAACTTTGGTACATGTTGAAGGCCTTGGTCGTGACTTGTATCCAGATTTGGACATCTGGTCATTGGCCAAACCGATCTTAAGCAGCTGGATTAAAGAGCAGCTTGATCCTATGCGTAACTTCCAACAAATACGCGCACAACTTCCAGAGATTTTATTGTCCAGTACTGACATTCCAAAACTGCTAGATCAAGGTCTGCAAAGTCTTGCTTCACAAGGGTCGCGTCAAGACAGTCAGTTACGTGAGATTCAGCAGATACGTGCAGACATGCTCAATGATCGCCGCCGCGACTGGCTAGCATTAGCAGGATTTGGCTTATGTGTCGCTATAGCAACGCAAGTGGTCGGCTGGCTATCACCTGTGTTTTATATTTTGGCTATACTAGCGGTTATTTGGCGCATCTTAGCTTAAAGCTGCCGCTTTACTAACAAGGATAAGTTATGATCAGCTCTCAGGTTAATGCTATACCCTCTAAACCAGACTATAGTGCCGCTATCGCTGAGCTACAAGCTCAGTTTGGTGAGCAACTCAGTGCCAATCTGACAGTCCGTGAACAACACGGCCATACCATGACATGGCTTGCTAACCAGCCACCAGATGCCGTACTGACTGCGCAAGATAAACACGACGTCGCTAAAGCAGTCGCGATTTGTAACCAGCATAAAATGCCAGTCATTGCTTTTGGCATTGGCTCATCGCTTGAGGGTCAATTAAATGCTCCTCATGGCGGACTATCAATCGATATGCATGCGCTAGATGCTATCTTGCAAGTCAATAACGAAGATTTGACAGTGACTGTACAGCCAGGCGTCACGCGTGAACAGCTGAATCATTATCTGCGTGATACAGGTTTGTTTTTCCCGATAGACCCAGGCGCCAATGCTAGTATCGGCGGTATGGTTGCGACCCGCGCCTCAGGTACTAACGCAGTACGCTATGGCACGATGAAAGATGTGGTACTGGCGCTTGAAGTGGTGACAGCAAACGGAGAGATCGTACGAACTGGTACGCGTGCCAAGAAGTCGGCTGCAGGTTATGATCTGACGCGCTTAATGATAGGTTCTGAAGGTACGCTTGGTATCGTCACCGAAGTCACACTCAAACTGTTTGGGCTTAGTGAATGTGTTGGTAGTGGTCTTTGTCATTTTCCAACGATTGAAGATGCCTGTCAGGCCGTCATGCTTACCATTCAGATGTGCTTACCTATCGCTCGAATCGAATTGCTTGATGCTTTACAAGTAAAAGCCTGCAACCAATACGCAAATCTTGATCTACTTGAGACACCTACCCTGTTTGTAGAGTTTCATGGGACTGAAGCGAGCGTACGCGAACAAGCACAGACTTTTAATGATATTATCGAAGAGTTTGGCGGTACTGACTTTGTTTGGGATACTAATGAAGCTGAGCGCAAACGTCTGTGGCAAGCGCGCCACAATGCTTATCATGCCAGCTCAGCCCTGCGTCCAGAAGCAAAAGCCTTATCGACTGATGCCTGTGTGCCTATTTCGCGCTTAGCTGAATGCGTCAGCGCTACCGCAAAAGACATTGCCGATGCTGGAATGATAGGCCCTATGGTCGGTCATGTTGGCGATGGCAATTTTCATGTTTTATTATTGGTTGATACTGATGATCCAGTAGAGACTGCCAAAGCTGACGAGATCATCGGACGGTTGGCTATACGTGCTATCGAGATGGATGGCACTTGTACTGGTGAACATGGCATCGGTCAAGGTAAGCAAAAATACATGGATCAAGAACATGGCAACGCCATACCGCTAATGCAAGCCATCAAGTCCGCTCTTGATCCTAATAATATCTTAAACCCTGGTAAAATCTGGCCTCAACCTTTAGTAATAGAAACACCTCAAGCAGTAGAAGTATAAAATAAGCCTACATGAAAAATGCGCCGACTTTATATCCATAAAGTCGGCGCATTTTTCATTCAAGCGGTCAGATGGTTTTTACTGTATCTGATCAATCGCCACTTGAGTTAGTATTCGACCACGAGCGGTACGTAATACATAGCCTTGCTGAATCAAATAGGGCTCGATCACATCTTCAAGTGTGCCGCGATCTTCTGCCATGGCTGCCGCCACTGCTTCCACGCCTGCCGGACCACCGTCAAAGCGTTCATGCAAAATTTCAATATAACGTCTATCAAGATGATCTAGACCACGCCGATCGACTGCTAGCATATCTAGCGCACTAGCAGCGATAACACCGTTGATACTGCCATCCCCTCTTACTTCAGCATAATCACGTACTCGCCGTAATAAGCGATTAGCAATCCTTGGCGTACCTCGCGCACGGCGTGCAATCTCGATAGCACCATCTTCGCTCATTGACACACGCATTAGGCGCGCCGCTCGGCTTACAATAGTCGTCAGATCAGCAATATTATAAAACTCAAGGCGCTGAACGATACCAAAACGATCACGTAGTGGTGAAGTCAAAAGCCCTGCTCGCGTCGTCGCTGCGACCAAAGTAAAAGGCGGTAAATCAAGTTTGATAGAGCGTGCAGCAGGGCCTTCCCCAATCATAATATCAAGCTGAAAGTCTTCCATTGCTGGATATAGTATCTCTTCAATGACTGAGCTTAAACGATGAATTTCATCAATAAACAACACATCACCAGCTTCTAAATTGGTTAGCATAGCGGCTAGGTCACCTGGACGCTCAAGTACAGGGCCTGATGTCGAACGCAGATTACCACCCATTTCACGAGCAATAATATTAGCAAGCGTCGTCTTACCCAGACCAGGCGGACCAAAAATCAAAGTGTGATCTAATGCCTCATCACGACCTCGCGCGGCACCAATAAAGACTTCCATCTGTTCACGCACGACTGGCTGACCGATATATTCAGACAGAAGCGAAGGACGAATGTTGCTATCAGGGGCATCATCTCCCCCTTCTAGCGGATTAATTAAGCGGTCTTGCATCATAGGTTCTATCATTATATTAAGAGGGTAAACAAGGTAAAGGTAATAAATAGCATAACCAAACCTAGCGGATAAGTCATGTAAAACGTTTTAAAGTATGCATTAAAACGAAAATAAGCGACAACTAGTGTCGCTTATCCATAGATAACTGTGTATGTAAGACAAACAGGCTAAAAACCAGATAACTGCTGTAAGGTGGCTTTTAACAAGCTTTGCGTATCAGCAAAGACATCACCGTTACTTTTGGCAGCTTTAATTGCCTGCTGTGCTTCTTTTTCTTTATAGCCCAAGCTAATCAGTGCGCCTTCTACTTCAGCAATGATACTTCCTTCCTGCGTGACCGGCACTGGCTGAATGTCAAACTCTAAATGACTATCATCGACTTCGATATTTTTGAGCTTATCTTTAAGCTCAATCAATAAACGCTGTGCTGTTTTTTTACCGATACCTGGTATACGAGTAAGCGCAGTTTCTGAGTCCTGCGCCACATGCATTTTTAGTTCAGCTGCCGACATAGCAGACAGCATGGCAAGCGCCATCTTGGCCCCAACCCCATTAATCTTGATAAGCTGGCGAAAGACATCACGCTCTTTTCGATCGATAAAGCCATACAGCAACTGCGCGTCCTCTCGGACATGAAAATGCGTCCAGATGCTTGCTTGCTGTTCCAACTGTAGCTGACAAAATGAGGGTAATGGTAGCTCGATATCATAACCTACGCCTGAGGCTGTTATGATACAGGCTGTCGGTGCCATTAAATATTGTACTTGCCCAGTAATCAGACCAATCATAGTACCTCACCTGTCACAAACAATTTATAAGAAACTTTTATATAAGGAGCATTAGTATACATACATCTAACACCCCTTAGGCAAGTCCTAAATCGAACTTTTCAATAAATGAGCTTATTGATAAAAATCAACCATGCCTTCAAGGCTAATTGGACGAATTTTATGCGCCTGACCAGCAGAACCAAAGGCCTCAAAGCGGTTGCTACAGATATCTGACATTGCTACCATAGAAGCTTTAAAATATTTACGCGGATCAAACTCACTAGGATTGTTTGCCAAGTATTCACGAATAGCACCTGTCGACGCTAAACGTAAATCAGTATCGATATTCACCTTACGTACACCGTGCTTAATGGCTTCTACGATCTGCTCAACTGGCACGCCGTAGGTTTCGCCAATATCTCCACCATTCTCGTTGATGACTTTCAACCATTCTTGCGGTACTGATGATGAGCCATGCATGACAAGATGAGTATTGGGTATACGTGCATGAATCTCTTTTACACGCTCAATTGATAAGATATCACCTGTGGGTGGACGCGTAAACTTATAAGCACCATGACTGGTACCAATCGCAATCGCTAGTGCATCAACATTGGTGTCTTTGACAAATTGCTCAGCTTCGTCCGCACTGGTCAACAGCTGCTCATGATCAAGAACGCCTTCTGCCCCTGAACCGTCTTCTTCGCCAGCCATACCAGTCTCAAGACTACCTAGACAACCAATCTCACCCTCTACAGAGACGCCGCAAGCGTGAGCAAGCTTGACGACTTCACGCGTCACACTCGCATTATAGTCATAATCCATCGGCGTTTTACCATCTTCACCCAGTGAGCCATCCATCATAACTGAAGAAAATCCAAGCTGAATTGAGCGCTGGCAAATGGCTGGTGACATGCCATGATCTTGATGCATAACAACTGGGATATGAGGCCATTCTTCGATAGCGGCAATAATCAAGTGTCGTAGAAATGCCGAACCAGCGTATTTACGCGCGCCAGCACTGGCTTGTACAATGACAGGAGAATCACAAGCATCGGCGGCCATCATAATCGCTCGCATTTGCTCCAAATTATTTACGTTAAAAGCAGGCACACCGTAGTTGTGCTCAGCGGCGTGATCTAAAAGTTGACGTAAGGAGATTAAGGCCATAAAACGCTCTCTGATTGGTTTTAAAATAATAACGTTATTGAAAACTGCAAAATATCATGCACTTAGCATGATAGGTATACTAAAAAATAGAGTAAGCTTAAAAATCAGATTAAACCTAACAATTACTCAGCGTTAAGCGCAAACTGCAACCACAAACAATAATCACAGTGTTTACTTACCCAAATTATAGCGGGGTGATTATAGCAAAAATTATCTACGCCTCGTAGCAGTTACACCAGTATTTATTTATCTGGTCAGTTTTCCAAGTCGTTGATATTTACAGTAATCTAACTTTCATGGTCTATGTCAAATAACGAACACAAAAAAGCCCTGACTACTGTCAAGGCTTTTTAAATTTTTCAGGGCTTATAGAGTAAGTATTCGTCTAATGATTATAGCTTAACGTCTCATCTAACAGTAATCTATATATTGACTATTAGATTACTAAGCTAAATTACTTAGTATTGTTGCTCAGCTTCAACTTCAACTTCGTTTGCACCTTCAGCAACAGCGTCAGCACCTTCAGATACCGCTGCAGCAGTACCTTCGACAACTTCGTTTGCGCCTTCAGCAATAGCATCACCAGTATTTTCTAAAGCATTAGTAGCAGCAGCACCAGCTGTTTCAGCGCCTTCAGCGACTTCTGTACCAGCTTCTTGAGCCGCTACTTCAGCTTCTTGTGCAGCAGCTTCAGTTTCATTAGCAGCTTCTTCTGTATTGGCAGCAACATCATCGCCAGCAGATTCAACCGCAGCTTCTGTTTGCTCTTCGGTTTGTTGACTACACGCAGTGACTGCAAACGTACCAGCAAGGACACTAGCAAGTAACAAATGACGTTTTAACATAATAAACCCCTCATAAATAATGCATGTCAAAATACATGGTGGCGCTATTTTATAGGTAGCAAATAATACATGCAATAATAATTTTCAGTATATTAACAAATAATAACTGCTTAATAATAATCCTCAATTATCAACTTTATATACTCATTGTTCTTATTGGATAATAAGCACAGTCGATAACATCTATATAGCCTACCTTAAATATTAAATTTTATTTGTACGCGTAATGTTACTATTAGCGTGACTTATATTAATATTTGGTAATTTTACAGTAATAATTCTGTTACCTTTTATACTGTATTTAGAACCGTTTATCTTTAAACAGTTATTTTTCTACAATTTGTAAGGCAGCTACAGCAGGTAAAGTCTTGCCTTCAACAAACTCTAAGAACGCCCCACCACCTGTAGACATATAGCTTACATTATCAGCCACTTTATATTTATCAATGGCAGCCAAAGTGTCACCTCCACCCGCTATCGAAAACCCATCGCTGTCTTCTACTGCTTGCGCTAAAATCTCAGTACCAGCGCCAAAGGCATCTACTTCGAATACACCAACTGGACCATTCCACAGTATAGTTTTGGCGTTGATAATGGCATCAGCCAGTTGCTCAGCACTTTGCGGCGCAATGTCTAATATCATATCATCGTCGCCAATATCGCTCACTGCTTTAACAGTGGCTTTTGCTTGCTGTAATGAGCCTATAAAATCATCAAAATTAATGTCATTTTTATCAGCAACAACCACAAACTCAGGCAACAAGATATCAGTCTTAGTCATGATTTGACGAGCTGTATCGACTAACTCTGCTTCATACAATGATGCACCGACGCTATATCCTTGCGCTGCCAAAAAGGTATTCGCTATACCGCCGCCAACAATAATTTGACTGCAGATATCCGCTAAGCTATGAAGAACTTCAAGCTTGGTAGAGACTTTGGAGCCACCAACAATGGCTAGCATCGGCTGAGCTGGAGTCTTGAGCGCTAAGCTTAGTGCATCTAGCTCAGCGGCGAGTAATGGACCGGCACATACCGTCTTATCAGCTTGACGCATTGCTTGAGTCACCCCTTCTGTAGAAGCCTGCGCCCGATGAGCCGTACCAAATGCATCCATTACAAATACATCACACAAACTGGCATAAGCTTCCGCTAGCGCAGTGTCATTGTTCTTTTCGCCTTTATTAAAACGAACATTCTCTAATAAGACCATTTCACCAGCTTTAATATCTACGCCTTGCTCAAGATAATCATTGCTAAGCATTACTGGCTGTTTTATTTGTTCAGCTAGCTTATCTGTCAGATACTCAGCGACAGGCGCAAGAGAGTATTTTGGTTCAGGAGCGCCTTCTGTTGGACGACCTAGATGCGAGCATACAATGACAGCTGCTCCCTTATCTAACGCCATCTTGATGGTTGGCAAGCTGGCCTGCAAGCGTGCATCACTCGCAACTTTTCCGTCTTTAATAGGCACATTAAGGTCTTCTCGGATCAATACTACTTTATCCGTTAAGGTCAGCTCACTCATACGTAAAAAATTCATGATCGCTCCTAGGCTACATTGATTATTTTGTCTATCGTTTTAACAAGTCACATTAACTGTTATTACTTTATGAGCCGTAGTTTATACAATAGAGCGCATTCATTCTAGGCAAAAAACGAGCATGACCATAAATTTTTAACAAAAATCTGCCGCTACAAACATTTAATATTCATTATTAAGAATATATTCGTAATCAGTGGTCAGAATGACAAGATATGTTGAAGAGTTAGTAACATTTCGTGGTGGCACTGATTGATCAATCGTCTTAGTATAAGAGGCTATCTATTCGCAAAAAACTTTATGACCCTCGATGTATAGATAATAACTTTATAGAAAATAACAACAACCCATTTGGAGAGTATAATGAGCATTGATTTTGACGTTGCCAAACAAGATTTATTAAAGTTAAAAGAAGAATATGAAACTCGCATCAACAAAATTGAAGATCATATTCAACATCCACAAGACAGCTTGAACGAGCATTGGGATGATCAAGCCATCTCATACCGTCAAAACGATATGCGAAAAAATTTACTGGGTGAAGCAAGACAAAGTCTTATTTATGTCGAAAACGCTTTAAGCCGTATCGAAAACGGCACTTACGGTGAATGTGAAGTGTGCGGTGAACCAATAGAAGAAAAGCGTTTAGAAGCATTGCCTTATGCTACCTTATGTATGGATCACGCTGAATAGGCTTTTTGCACAACACCCTATTGAATTTTTAGACAGGTATTTACCAGTTGGTAAGTGCCTGTTGCCACTCTTGACAGCGCTTCTCTATCGACTGTACAGGCAAATCCATGATATCCCCAACCACGGCAATATAAGCGATAGGCAGTCCTTTTAATTGACGAATATTTTCAGCCGTTAGTCCCCCGATAAGACAAACATCAGTATTATTGTGAATGGCATATTGGCAGCCATCGATAAGTTGCTGTCGAGTAATAATATTGGCATTGGGTTTAGTAGATGAGGCAAATATAGCGCCCATAGCAATATAAGTTGCGTTTGAAGAAATCGCTTCTTCAATAAGGGCCATATTCCCATGACAAGTGCGACCAATAATTTGGTTGGTTTTTAATTGTTGTTTAGCTTCGTCGATAGCACCATCTTGTTGTCCAAGATGTACCCCCACGCCAAGCTTGGCAGCCAAAGTAACATCGTCGTTTATGATGACTGGCACCCTGTATCGTTTAGCCAGTGCGACTATTTTTACGGCTTCACCATACAACTGCTCTTTACCATTTGGCTGTGCCAATACCCGCTTTCTTCTGATTTGTAACAACCCTATCGTACCTGTCGCTAAAGCTGCCGCTAACTTGGCATAAAGCAAATCAAACTCATCATCGTTAGTCAGCAAATACAATGTAGGCCCTTTTTTTGGTATATCCGAAACTGATGTTTTAGTCATTATTTATCCTTAAGTTTAATTAATAAAAAAAAGACCGTTATCTTAGATAACAGCCTTTTTTGTCTACAAACTTTAGCTTTACAACCGTTTATATCAGCACCTTATACTGTCTGACGCGTGGCTAAACTGGTCAAAATGTTTTTGGCATCACCCCAGCGAGTCGCTGAGCTATTAGCACCCAAAATCACAATAATAGCAGGGCGGTTGTTGACACGGGTTTCCATGACGACGCAACGACCTGCCTCATTGATAAAGCCTGTTTTGGAGATACCAATTGGATAGTTCCCTGAGCGCACAAGGCTACTGGTATTATTGGCTTTATAAGTACGATTGCCACTTGAATAATTGGCCACAAAAAAGTCGTAGCTTTTGGTAGTAGAGAAACGACGAATAACGTCATAATTACCAGCCGCACGTACCATTTTTACCAAATCATTTGACGAAGCAACATTACGCTTATCAAGACCAGTTGGATCACCAAAGAATGCCGTTGTCATTCCTAATTCTTGAGCTTTACGGTTCATGGCCCGTATAAAGGCATTGTAACCACCTGGATAATTACGCGCTAAGCTTTTTGCAGCAGGATTTTCTGACTTCATTAAAGACATCAGTAACAGTTCGGCACGATTCATACGATCGCCTGACTTTAAACGTGAGCTTGCACGTTTAGGACCTACAAAATCCTCTGGATCAAGCGTAATCTCTTCACGCATATCAAGACCCGCATCTAACACAACCATTGCTGTCATTACCTTAGTAATACTGGCCATAGGACGAGCAATATTTGCATCTTTTTCATAAATGGACTCACCAGTTTCAGCATCGATTACTGCTACACTGCGTGAGTCAGTGCTGATCGGAATCATGCTACTGCTACCAAAACTACCACGGTAAGTGGTGTTATATCTGTTACTACTGCTACCGTAGCTGTTAGAATTGGTAATGCTGGTAGTGCCATAGCCATTGTCGACTTTTTTGAGAGGCGTAGTAGCACTTTTAGAGCTGTACATAATGTTGCGTGCTTCTGATAAGCTATCAGCGCCGCCCCAACTGACGCGTGCACTAGACTCAGCAGGGCTACCATTAATACTTAGCGCAGCTTGTGCAGCACTGCCTAAGCTTAACGAAATCATGGCAGCAACCAGTTGCTGTTTGGTTAATGGTAAATGTTTCATTCTTCCCCCTGCTATTGGTCTCACATCAATTGCATATTATTATGCACAATTGGGTAACGTAGCGTTTTTGATGGTGTTTGTAGACACTCGTATAGAGTTTTTGTACTTTTAGTGTATCATGGTTTTTACATAAGTTTAACGTATCAGGCTGACTTCGCAAGATTTTTTTGTATATATACGAAGATTACTACAATTGCTTTGGATTTGGGTAATAATAAATAATACTCGAAAAATATTTGTTATAGTTCCATATCTTAGTCAAGTATTGAGTTTTCTCTACCGTTATCGTTAAGTATTATTTCCGTAAATAAAGCAATCTTATATAAGTGACTATAGAACAAGATTATTATAAATAGCAACATCGATATAGAATTAAATACTTGTACTAAACTATATAAGACAAGTCACTATTAAATAACATGTTTGTATGGTAGCCAGCTTTCATTAGCGTTTGGCTATTCTAATGCATATTAATCTATCAAATAGTAAAGAGTATAACTATGATTCGAGTATTAGTAGTAGATGATCACGACTTGGTGCGTATGGGTATCAGTCGGATGTTGTCTGACAGTGCAGATATTGAAGTAGTCGGTGAAGCTGATAGTGGTGATATGGCATTAAAACTTGCTAAGCAGCTTAGTCCAGACGTGGTCTTATTGGATGTCAACATGCCTAATATCGGTGGTCTTGAGGCGACAAAGCGTTTGGTACAGTTGGACATGGGAATAAAAATACTAGCGGTAAGTAGCATGTCAGCGCAGCCATACCCATCAATGCTTCTTAAAGCTGGGGTCAATGGTTATATTACTAAGGGCACACCACTTGATGAGATGATACGCGGTATCAAAAAAATATATCAAGGTGGCCGTTATTTTAGTCATGACGTTGCCGAGCAGCTAGCAGAAGTATTACTATCAGATAATGCCTCTTCGCCTTTTGACTTGCTAAGTGATCGCGAAAAACAGGTCGCTATGATGGTGGTCAACTGTCAAAGTCCTCAACAAATTGCTGACCAGTTATTTGTAAGTGTAAAAACCATTAACACCTATCGCTACCGTATTTATGAAAAAGTTGGGGTAGATAGTGACGTTAAATTGACGCATCTAGCCATCCGCCATGGGCTGATTCAGCCTTAATACTAGACTTATCTGTACTTTTAATTGGTCTATTGCTCATTACTACTCCCCTTCGGTTATTTTATGAAATCTGCTTTTAGAACCATCAACGTCATTTTGCAGACTTTAAAGCAGGATAATACTTTACCTGTATCACAATTGCGTAAGCTTGGGATAATTTATAATGGTTATCGATTAGTAGTTAGTGCGTTTTTGCTATTAATGGCATATGCCAATATTAAAGCTGACACCGATTTGTTATTACTGAGCTTATTGCAACAAACTGCACTTGGGTTTTACGTCATTCTTAGTTTGATTTTACTCAGTTTATTCTTAGTTGCTACCAAGCAGTTACAACGCCAGTTAGTGTTTGGTCTAGGCATTGATGTTATTGTATTAAGTTTACTGCTATATACTAACGGCGCCCCAGACTTACAATTGGCAATGCTATATATGGTTGTGGTAGCAGCCAGTTTTATGTTGCTGCGTAGCTCACAAGCGCTGGTCATTACCTTACTTGCAATTTTATTCGTCATTTATCAGCAATTTTTCCACGCGATTTCCAATAGTATGAGCCTGACCAATTTAGGTGATGCCCTACTCATGTCAGCCAGCTTTTTAGCAGTTGGCTTTTTAAGTTGGTCAATCTCTCAGCGCTTGGTGCATGTCGAAAGGTTTATAACGCGTCAAGCAGAGGAAGTAGAGCGTCTAAATACGATTAACCAAGAAGTCATTAGTCAGATGCTAAACGGCATTATGGTGATTGATAAGCAGCACATTGTGTTGGCCAATCATGCAACTTATCAGCTGCTAGGTATTCCTGAGACCGAAGCATCACCGTTTAAAGAGGTACCTACTAATTATAGGGATCCAAAACCAACTCTTAGGCAACAGCAGCGTAATTTTAAAAATCATCATAATCCATTATATGCTTTTCAACAGGCCTTGGCCCATCAGCATAGAGCGCTACTCAACAGTTGCTTATCTGTCCCTACTAATCAGTCAAGGAACTTTGTTTACGAATTGCCTGAAGCGGCCACTGCGTCTATTACCAACAAACTGCGTGTACAAGTAATCCCGCTAGAAGATGGCAGTCAATTGATATTGCTTGAAGATTTGCGCCGCGAACAAGCCAATGCCCAACAATTAAAGCTGGCCTCTTTAGGGCAGCTCACAGCCAGCATTGCTCATGAAATTCGCAATCCACTTGCTGCTATCTCACAAGCCAGTCAGTTGTTATTGGAAGATATGAACGATGTGGCTGACGCAGACGAGAGCCACAGTCAAACTGCTATGAATACTAGTGGTAATAATGAGCTGTATAAGATGATATTTGCACAAACCAAACGTGTTAATCGTATTATTGAAGATGTGTTAAAACTATCACGTCAGCAGCGCTCTAACAAACAGACCATAGAGCTTGGTACTTGGATGCCACAATTTTTAGAGAACTATTTTCGTGGCAATGATATTTTTTTGCATGATATCTCTCATCCCGTGATACAGTTTGATAATCATCAATTAGAGCAAATACTGATTAATTTAATCAACAATGGTTTGCGTTATTGCGGTCTTGTACATCCGCATGCTTATGCTGAGGTGGAAATATATTGCGTGCAGAACGATGTTATAATCGATGTTTTAAATGAAGGTGAAAAAATCGCTCCAGCTGATGTAGAGCGCTTATTTGATCCGTTTTTTACTACTGATAAAGCAGGTACGGGACTGGGGCTTTACTTGTCTCAGGCCTTCAGCGAAGCCAATCATGCCAGGCTACTGTATGTCGCTGAACACGAAAAGACCTGTTTTCGCTTAATCACACCCATGGGCTCTTGTTCAGAAGTAGTATGGGATGACGAAGATTAAGGTTCAAGGTGTCAATGATGCATCTACTGCTAATACATTGATTTTGACCCATAGTCAGTACAACACATGTGTGCAATTAATAAAAGATAAAAAGTCTTACAGATAAAGGTTTTTTATTTATAATGAATATTCGTTCAATCCCTTGTATCAATTAAGCAATAATGAGGTTGTATATGACAGCAATCGCGCTGGTCGTCGATGATGAAGTAGATTTATGCCGACTTATGCAAATTACGCTGACAAAGATGGGCATCAAAAGTGACGTGGCTTACAGTTTATCGCAAGCAAAATCTTATCTAGAAAATAACCACTATGACTTTTGTTTGACAGATTTACAACTGCCAGATGGTTCAGGATTGGAGTTGGTTAAGCAGATTAGTAGTAGCTCTAATACACCAGTTGCTGTGATCACGGCACACGGTAGTATGGATCTGGCTATTGAAGCACTTAAGATTGGCGCTTTTGATTTTGTGAACAAGCCGCTTGAATTACCGCGACTACGCCAACTGGTCGAAAATGCCCTCAAAGTTATTCATCAAGATGAAAGTGTTCAAGCAACTGATGAAATTACGCCTGAACAGCAGTTATTAGACAGTCGCCTGATTGGCAACTCTACTGTCATGCAAACCCTAAAAACCACCATCATTAAGCTTGCCCGCTCACAGGCGCCCGTATTTTTATCAGGTGCTTCTGGTACTGGTAAAGAAGTGGTCGCCAGACTCATCCATGATTTAAGTCCACGCCGTGATGGTAGTTTTGTCCCAGTCAACTGTGGTGCGATTCCATCTGAGCTTATGGAGTCAGAGTTTTTTGGCCACAAAAAAGGTAGCTTTACTGGTGCGGTTGCAGATAAGCAAGGTTTGTTTCAACAAGCCAGTGGTGGTACATTATTTTTAGATGAAGTGGCAGATTTACCACTTGCTATGCAAGTAAAGCTATTACGTGCTATCCAAGAAAAGACAGTGCGCGCTATTGGTGACACCAAAGAGGTACCTGTAGATATTCGGATTTTATCAGCTACCCATAAAGACTTAAGCCAGTTGGTAAAAGACGGAGAGTTCCGGCAAGATTTGTACTATAGAATTAATGTGATAGAGCTTAAGCTTCCCACACTCAATACACGCCGTGACGATATTCCTTTACTCGCCAAGCACTTTTTAGCGCTGATATCTGAAGAGTGGCAGCTAGGTACACCAGCAGAGCTGACTGAAAGTGCTTGCGAGCGTCTGCAGCAGCATGAATTTGCTGGAAACGTTCGTGAACTGCGCAATATATTAGAGCGTGCAATTACTCTAGCAGAAACTACCATGATAAATGATACCCATCTAGGGTTGCCCAAACTTAATGATAGCGATACTGTAGGCTCAAAAGAGATGGCAGAACGCGAGGATATCAATACTGTCTCTACAATAAATGATGAGCCTATGATATTACAAGTGGATGGCCCCAAACAAAGCATCAAAAATGATAATAGCGGACATCTTTCGAACAATTTGCATCCATATCGTACTCATAGCCAACGTTATTCTTCAGCATTTCAGATGTCTACTACTAAGTCTGACAGTGTTAATACTTCATCTGTCTACAACCAAGACCGCCGCAAGCCTGACCAGTTTGTTGACGACATACATACGCAACCATCACTCGTCAGTATTTCTGAAGCTGAATTGCCTCAAAAAGGTCTAGAAGCCTATTTGCAGGAGCAAGAAAAACGTTTGATCATTAAAGCGCTTAATCAGACTGATGGAAATAAGACGCAAGCAGCAGAGTTGTTAGGTACGACTTTTCGCTCGCTACGCTACCGGATGAAAAAGCTTGAGATTGATGAAGAGTAGCGCAATACCTTAGATTATATTAGTGTTATGGAATGAGTATAAACGCCCTAGCCTTATTAACAAATAAAACTCACTGATAATGTTTTTAGCACTTTTTATAAATCCCCTTTTTCAGTATCAGTCATGCTATAGGTGTTGTCTTTTTTTACAAAATGAAGTCCTGAAGAGTGTACTTGCGGTCGCAACACATCGATAGCTTGTTGCTCCCATGTGCGCTCATTACCAGATAGTGCTATATCAGGTTGTACACCTATTTTATCTATCTTTTTGCCTGCTGCTGTTAAATAATGAGCCACAGTCAACTTGACGGCTTGTTCGTTATTAAGCGGTATGACTGACTGTACAGACCCTTTACCATAGCTGACTTCACCGACGATAGTTGCACGTTTCTGTGTTTGTAGACTACTTGCCAGCACTTCTGCTGCCGAAGCAGAATAACGATTTTGTAAAATCACTACAGGTAAAGATTTAAGTAAGGCTGTATCTTGGGTAGATAAAGTACGTAGCTCACTTTGTCTACTCTTTACCTGCACCACGTCAGTGTCGTTCATAAATAGACTGGCTACTTTCACAGCCGATGTCAGTACGCCACCTGGATTGTCACGCACATCAAGCAATATTCCGGTAATGGGTGCATCAAGACTGGTTAGACTTTGCAAAATCTTTTCACGGGTATTATTTTGAAAAGCGGGGAGTTTGATAACAGCAATACCATTAACAAGCCGCGTCTCAATATCTTGTTGATGAGTATTGTTGCGCTGCAAGGTAATGACACGCTTGCGGCGACCGGCTTTAGACACAGTTACATCAACTTGCGTACCGGCAATCCCGTTAAGTAGCTGCTCTACATCATCAGACTGCCGTTCACCATCAACCTTAAACTCACCAATCTGATGAATATAATCGCCAACGGTAATACCTTTTTTATCAGCAGGTGACTCATCTACAATATCAGTCACTACCCAATACCCCTCATCTGGTTTATATACTGCTTTTAAACCAACGTCACCAACATCTCCCTCAGTAAATGCGCGTAAGTTTTCATACGCTTCAGCATCCAAAAATTCAGCATGGCTATCAAGCTTGGTCAGCATACCACTCATCGCATTATCAAATAATGCTTCATCATTGACAGGATCGACGTACTGACGACGTACTAAGTCCACTACTGCGACAAAGGTTTTTAGTGTCTCAGGGGAGATTGCATTTAAGGACACCTGCGCAACGTCAGCTGGTATATCAGACAAATCATCTTCTACTGTATCAACTGCTGTCTCATCGGCTACAGCATCTATATCATCCTCTGTTTGACCAGTTGATTGATTCTCGCTACTCAAGTCATCTGCGCCTACCGCGTCACTACCTACTGTATTGTCATCAATGTTCAAGCTGATCAGTTGCAAGTCTGCAGTAGGATTATCAGTGTTTACACCCATCCCTACAGGTTCTGTAATGGCTGCCTGTGCAGATATATTGACACCAGTTATACCAAGGACTCCCACTAAACCTATCTTTAGCGCAGACTCACAGATAGCAAACGGTACCAAATCAAACTTGAGCGGTATGGCTGGTAGTTTTAAAGGTAATAAAGGCATAAAGAAACTCGTATAGGATAAAGAATATGTACAGATCTATCATTGCCACATGAATGCCGACGCCCTAAAAAAAGCTAATGGGTCTACAGCAGCGATACGATAACAAGTGATAATATATAGGCGCTTCAGTATAAGGTAAGTACCATGCTACTAAGATAACTTTTACTTATTTACTGTACCTATACAGCTCGATGCTATGCAAGATTTAGCTCAGTAGCTTATTATATTTTTGTACTTTTTCTATGTAGGATCGACTATAGCATTAAGACACCACTAGAAAATAGCGTAATACTGCAAACAAAAAGGGGAAAGATAAATACTGTCTTTCCCCTTTTTTTCTAAAAAATCGTGTTTACTACAAGGTAGGAATTAACAAACTCTTACCCGTCATCTCAGCTGGTGGTTCGATATTCATTAATGACAAGATAGTGGGAGCGACATCGCTTAACTTGCCTCCCCTACGTACTCGTATATTTTGCTCACCAACGTAGATAAGAGGGACATGTTCTGTCGTATGTTGAGTATGCACTTGCCCGCTTTCATAATCTTGCATCTGCTCGCAGTTGCCATGGTCTGCCGTGATTAACATATCACCGCCAGCTGCCCGTACTGCTGATTCAATACGTCCGATACATACATCAAGCGCTTCCACAGCTTGTACCGCTGCATCAAAAATACCTGTATGTCCGACCATGTCACCATTGGCGTAATTTACAACCAACACATCATACTTTCCTGATTCTATAGCAGCCACTAGCTTATCAGTCACTTCAGGGGCACTCATCTCTGGTTTTAAGTCATAAGTGGCTACATCTGGAGATGGCACTAAGATACGCTCTTCACCCTCATACTCTGCTTCACGGCCACCACTAAAAAAGAAAGTCACATGCGCATACTTTTCAGTTTCAGCGATACGCAGCTGGGTTTTGCCCTGATTCTGCAGATACTCACCCAGTGTATTGGTAAGTGAGGTTGGATAATACGCTATGCTAGTTTTAGTGTTATCTGCTAAAACGTCAGAGTACTTGGTCAACATCACAAAAGCTGCAAGGTTTGGCTGCTTTTGACGAGCAAAACCTGAAAACTTATGATCTGGTAGCACAAACGCTTGCGCAAGCTCACGAGCACGGTCAGCACGAAAGTTCATAAATATTAATGCATCATTATCTTCAACAGTATATGGCATCTCATCACGTCCAATCACGGTCGTTGGACTGATAAACTCATCGGTCTCACGTGCTTTATAAGCCGCTTGGACAGCCCCATCTGCTCGCGTTGCTAGACGATCAGCCTTTCCTTCAGTAATAAGCTCATAGGCTTTTTGTACACGATCCCAGCGGTTGTCACGATCCATCGCATAATAGCGCCCAATGATACTGGCAATCTGTACGCGGCCGCCTTCATAATGGGCATTGAGTTTATTAATATAGTCACGCAGACGATTGATATACTTATCCGCAGATTTTGGCGGCGTATCGCGACCATCCAAAAAGCAATGGACAAAAACGTTTTTTGCCCCATGAACCAATGCAGAATGACACATACCTTCAATATGATCTTGATGTGAGTGCACGCCACCATCAGATAGTAGTCCCATAATATGAACATTACCACCCAACTCGTTAGCCGCTTTTACTGCTTCAACCAACGCGTCATTTTTGTAAAATTCGCGATTATTAAGCTCATTTGAGATACGGGTTGAGTCTTGGTAAAGAACACGGCCAGCACCAAGATTCATATGCCCTACTTCTGAATTACCGAATTGACCATCTGGTAAACCAACATCTTCTCCTGAAGCTGATATAAGCCCATGCGGATACTGCTGATAAATATTATCCAAATTTGGCATGTTTGCGGCGGCAATGGCATTGTCTTCAGCTTCCTCACGATGTCCAAAACCATCTAGTATCATTAGGACATGTGGCACTTTTTTGTTAGGATTGTTATTAGACTTAGCTTTACTGTCTGTGGTATGTTCTGCTTGTTGTTGCATATTGGACATAGATTACCGCTCCTCAAATGAATGAACGCCTATAGTACTGTATTAGATTAAAGTGTCTATACTACCACAAAACTCAAAATAGCTGAAAACTCAACATTTTTCAGTCAATATATTTTATGAAGCTTTTTAAACCGTTACTAAATTAAAGCCGTTGATAAGTAAAACGAAGATTAAGACAAAGTATCAATCTGTAAATCAGCTTGCAATCAGTTATATCATTGGTTAAGATAAAAATATTCTAGAGTGTTAGCTAGTGAATGTTTATTCCCTGAGCCGATAATGCTTTACCTGGATGTGCTATCTATTGCTTCATTGTGTATGCCTGCACCGCTTGCGGTGTATCAGGAAACCTGCCGAGGCAGTGACACATCCGCCCTGAACTTCACGGTTCATGGGTCACCATTTTACGGCGGCACTCTGGTTGTTATATTCGGTCGCACCTTCTAGGTTACGCCATTAAAAGCCCCTTTGTTTATTGAACAAGGGGGCTTTTCTTATGTCTGATCGTTAACTAATCTCTTATTTACCGATTAAAAAACTATTCATCATTGGCAGACTTACTAATTTTCTTGACATCTTTTGGAATGTTTTTAGCCGTACCATCAACCGTGGTATGTTGTTTGAACACATCGCCAAATGGATTCTGTTGCTGTTGTCCAAATGGGTTTTGACTACCCATCCCACCTGCACCGCCGAATGGGTTTTGACCACCCATCCCACCGAACGGGTTTTGACCGCCCATTTGCCCACCCATCTGTTTGGCCATCATCTCCATCATTTTTTGTTGATTATTCATGACATAGTTATTGGCTACATCTTTGAGCTTCTTCTGGACAGGAGGTAGCACCACGAGCAACGCTAACACATCGCTAATAATACCTGGAATTAATAGTAAAATTCCAGCCGCCGCCATTGCCACACTTTTGAGCATCGTCGATTCTTGCGGACGCATGGCAGGGTTCATCATACCTCCTGCTTTCATCTGCTGAGCCATCGGATTAAGAGCCGACATGCCTTTACGAATAAGAGAAATACCAATGACAGCAGCGACAATAAACCACATAAACACAAGCCAGCCACTCATAAATTGAGCAAGCAAATACCATATTAGCATCTCAATAATAAACCAAACGATGGCAATACCAACTATCTGACCCATAAAGTGTCATCCTATCAAATAAAAAATTAAGCACCATAAAATTAAAATGGTTAACATGTCATGTATATGGGGATTGATTGCTATACTATCAAACTTGAGGTTGATTTTTAAGCCATAAAAAAATGAAAGCAAGACGGAATACTATGACAATTATTATAGGCATTGATCCTGGCTCACGTATGACGGGCTACGGGGTTATTCAGCAAACGGGCGACAAGCTAACTTATATTGATGCAGGTACTATCCGTACTGACACAAAAGAGATGCCTGAACGTCTTAAGCGTATCTTTAATGGTCTAACTCGTATTACCCAGTATCATCTAAAATATGCCAATGAACCTATTTATGCTGCTATTGAGCAAGTATTTATGGCAGAAAACCCCGACTCTGCGCTCAAGCTTGGGCAAGCTCGCGGCGCTGCTATTGCAGCAATGGTCGCACTGGATTTAGAAGTATCAGAATATACCGCCCGTCAAATCAAACAAGCAGTTTGCGGTTACGGTGCAGCAGCTAAAGAGCAAGTACAAGAAATGGTTTGTCGAATATTATCTTTAGATGTGGTGCCACAAGCAGATGCTGCTGACGGCCTAGCCTGTGCCATCTGCCATGCGCACTCTAGTCATTCGATGAATAAATTATTGCTCAATAGCTCTATGCGTGGACGCGGTGCTTCTAAGAAAAAGGGCCGCTGGCGTCTAACCGAAGAGGACTTGGGGAATTTGCGTTAAGCACTTGTTTGTCCTATATATGAGCGATCAAGCAACACATTGTAATATCGGTAACCATTAAACAAAAAGCACGCGCTATTATATAGGCACGTGCTTTTTATGGCCATGTTTTGCTTTTTAAGCTATTGTATTTAATTGGATACCGAACTTTCTATCACCATATCAAGCACGTAAGCATACTTTGTATCTGTGTCGCCATCCGCTACAAGCTTATAACGCTGTAAGCGCAATATTTCATCATGACCAGGGTTATGCTCATAACCCTCAATATTACCTTTGAACGCTGTCCACTCACCTTCGTCTATCTTAATACCTTGATCATCATAGGTAATAGGTTTTACTTGTAAACAACTTTGCGCCTTATCATTAGGACAAAGTTTTGTGTTTGCGTCCACTGCCCAAAATATTGTTTCACCTCTACTATTATACTTTGCTTGCGCTGTCATTCTGCCTCTCCAAACGAGAGTAGTGCTGTCGCTTGTGATTTGAGTAAGGGTTGGAGGCACCTCATTTGTCAAACTTAGCTGGCTTTCACTTTGCATTAACTCATTTAGTTTATTCTCAGCTGTATTCAAATCATTACACAGCATTTTTGTACCCATACCATCTTCAGTCATCAGTATATTATCTTGCAGCTGATAAACAGCATTAACAGTATTGCAGCCTACACTATAGCTGATGGTATTTTGTCCTTGATATTTGTTAAAGTTTAAAACAACTTGGTCGTTAATATCCATTAACGATGTTATCGGCTGGGTATCGGCATCAGTTGCAGTATCCAATGTCCAGCGGTAACGAGCAAGCTTGGCACTCATTTTTTCTTCAGCACTAAGTTTTTGAGTAGTAGGTGTTGATTGAGCATCAGTATTGATAGCCGCATTTTCTACAGTAGTATCGCTTGAATTATTATTGGTTGAAGTATTATTACAGGCAGTTAACGCTAAGCCAGATGCTAGCAAACTTGGCAGCAAAGAGAATTTTAAAATTTTACTTACCATGTTACATCTCTCTTACGACAGTTATTTAAACTTGCTTACAAGTATTCGGTTTCTTTTATCAGGTGATATGAACGATATCAAATAGTATAACTACTGTAAGAATAACTACGTTACCTTATGTAACTAAATGTTTAATTTTATTATATTCACATATAACTGTCCGTACTATTCTTCCAAATAACAATGGATAGTCAATCTCTTAACTATCCATTATTGAATGTTGTATAAAATATAGCGTTATACCGAGCTTTTTTATCTGCAATTCTTTGTAGGTTTGGCCGTTTTTTTGATATTAAAACGCTCATTCATCATTTGATAAAAGCGCGCTAAATTTTCTCCTTGCTCATTGGGATTAACCTTAAGAATCTTGCCAAAATCTAATCCTAAATATAGCACAATATCAGCAAAGCTTATTTGCTCCCCCACTAAGTACTCATGACCATCTAACGCTTTTTCAAAATAAGACAGTGCTTTGATTGCACGGTTTATAGACGGTGTTACAAACTCTGGTACTTGCTCAACGCGCTGGGCTTTAGAGGGATGACTGTGTTGAAATGCCAGCATAAGGTTGTATAAAACTTCAAACTCAGCAATACGGCGCATAGAGCAGACTTGTGCACGTTGTACCACGTCATTGCCCATCACTGAGCGCTCACCATAGACGCGATCAAGGTATTCGCAAACCGCTTGAGAATCATTAAGCACAGTACCATCATCTAGGGTTAATACTGGTACTGTTTGCATAGGATTCATTTGGGTAAAAGCGTCTGACATCTGCTCATTGGCTGCAAAGTCGATATCTACGACATTTATGTCATCCATATCATCAACGTCGATACCTTTTGAGGCTAGTAAAATAAGTGCTTTACGTGGATTAGGGGCAGTACGAGTTACATACAATGTCTTCATGGCAAACTCCGTGGAAGGGTGATCAATACTAGTTATAGCCTACTATAGTTATCATAGCAAAGCCTTATTAATACTTATCAGCATATTAGTAAAAAACCTCATAACTTTACGTTATGAGGTTTTGGGTTTTAATCTGTGATTTAACCGGACTATAGCACTTAGCTTATTTGTTTGGTGCAGGTGTGGTACGTAGATATGGCTTAATTTCAGTATGTCCTTTAGGGTAGTTGGCAGCGATATCTTCGTTTTTGACGCTTGGTGGAATAATAACGTCGTCACCATCTTGCCAGTCCACAGGCGTCGCAATATTGTATTCATCAGATAACTGTAGCGCATCGATGATTCGAACGATTTCATCAAAGTTACGACCACAGCTGGCAGGATAAGTTAGCGTCAAGCGTACTTTTTTGTTTGGATCGATAATAAAGACGCTTCTAACTGTGGCAGTATTATCAGCGTTTGGATGAATCATGTCATAAAGATTGGCGACCGTGCGATCTGAGTCCGCGATGATAGGGAAATTGACCGCCGTACCCTGAGTCTCTTCAATATCACCCACCCAGCCTTTATGATCTTCTAAACCATCAACTGACAGCGCAATGGGTTTGACGTTACGTTTTTGGAACTCTCCGCCCAGTGCTGCGGTACGTCCAAGTTCAGTCGTACAAACTGGCGTATAGTCGGCAGGATGCGAAAACAACACAACCCAGCTATCCCCTGCCCAATCATAAAAATTAATATCACCATCTGTGGTTACAGCGTCAAAATTTGGTGCAGCGTCACCTAGACGTAAATGTGCCATACTTAATTCCTTGTATTAGTAATGAGCGCTAAAGTGTCTCAAGGCGCTCTGTTATTATCATCGACGGGCGTAGTTATGAAACCATAACGTGGCTCACGTCAGTAAGCATTCTATTTTATATTAACAAACTGGTTATGAATGTCTTGTGACGGATTGTAATGCGGTTATTCCATTTTTGTTTAAGGGAATCAATATAGATTAAATCACCATTCCAGCATCCCATAAGCAAAACTCACCAAACTTACCACGTTTGCTTGTGCCGCCAGCGACACGGCCAGCATCCGTCAATACCAGATCCCCTTCTTGCTCTTGTAAATAGCCTGCTGCGATTAGCTTATCATTTAACGCTTGCGTCTTTAAACCCAGCTCTTTTGCAAGCTTTGCGGTCGTGAGTTTCGAATAATTTGGCGTTACCGCTTCTGCGCTAGACTTATCGAACGTATCGATATTAGGATTTACTGATTCTTTAGCAGGTATCGCTTTATCTTCAGACTCACTGACTTTTTCAAGCGACATACGCACTTCATCGCTAATACGAATAATACGCTGTGCTTCCTCATAAGTATCAGCATAGAGCTTAGCATCTTCATTTCGATAGATAAGCACGCCCATCTCGTTGTTGTTGACTTGGCTAAACTCATACAGGTTTAAGCTTGTGATAATGCACTCGTTTTCGTTAAGGTAGCATTTGGCATGTAAGTTTTTACAAAAGCTGGTACGAATAAAGGTCAAGTTTTTAAGCCAATTTATTTCTTCAGGGTGCAAGTCGTTTTTACCGTAAACAATTCGGATATCAATTTTTAGTCGATTACGATCTTCTAATAGCTCTTTGATACGTTCATTCAGCTTTAGATATGGGCTAATAATAACCAATCTATCCGATGCATTTTTGATCAATTCTTCCAAATGATAAGTTGTGCCACTACTGTTCAAAAATTTTGCCATTTTTTACCACCAATATCTATTATTAAAATTTATACTTATGCACAAAAAAGCCCATCTCTAGCGTACTAGAAATAGGCACAATTGCAAACTACTATTGTCGAGTTTAATATATAACGTCAATACTTTAACTTATATAATTCATTTATAAAAATTCACGGCGTAAATCTAAGGTAGACTGTTGACCTAGACCCTCGTAGTGTTGATCAAGAAAGGCTTTTGCAGATTCGCGGCCAATATCACGCAGGTGCGTTAAAAACGCCCATTCAGAATTTATTTTACTAGACGCTGACAGTGGATTGATTTGTTCGGTGGCTTCAACACGGTGTAAGAATACTTTAGAATAGCGCTCCTTATCCAAATTGTTTTCTTGTAGCTGACGGGTCACAAAATCAATCGCTCGTAACTCTCTTAACAAAGATGAATTGAACGAAATCTCATTAATACGGTTCTGTATCTCTATGGCACTTGTTGGGGTTTCGTTGCGCTCAATAGGGTTAATTTGCACAATCATAATATCTTGAGACTTGGTGGTACGAAACAAAGGATACAAAGGTGGATTACCAACATAACCACCGTCCCAATACGGTATACCATCGATTTCAACCGCTTGAAAATAAGAAGGCAGACACGCCGAAGCTAAAATCATGTCTGCGGTCAGCTCTTCACGATTGAATACTTTTATTTTGCCCGTATGCACGTTGGTTGCCGCCACAAACAGCTTTAACTTGCTACATGCTCTGACCTTTTCAAAATCGATGGTAGACTCAACCAGATCACGTAGCGGGTTGATATCCAACGGGTTGGTATCATAAGGCGAAGCAACCCGGCTAAATAAATCAAGCATTAGATACGCTGGTGAGTCGTCCACATCCCACTTGCCAGTCAAAATACTTAAGGGACTACGTTTAACGGGGTTCATCATGCCCATATAAGCCACTTGACGCCAAAACTGCTCAAGCGCCTCACGTGCGCCATCTGCACCATTATCCATATAGCCTTGAGCTAATACCGCTGCATTCATGGCTCCAGCACTTGTCCCTGTAATACCTTCTACACTGATTCGGCCATCTTCCATAAAATAGTCTAGTACGCCCCAAGTAAAGGCGCCGTGAGAACCGCCGCCCTGCAATGCTAGATTGATCGACTTTTTAGTCATAATCTCTTTATTCTCCCTTAGATATGTCGCTGAGCATGTCTATTGAATCAAACAATCAAACACATCTTACTACTGGCTTGTATCCCTAATCCAAACATCGTACTTTTGAGCTTGATAGACAATAATTAAGCTGGCTTATAACTGTCGCGTAAGCTGACGATTTGGTTAAATACAGGCTTGTCACTGGTGTGCTCCTCGCTATCGGCGATAAAGTAGCCTTCACGCTCAAACTGAAAGCGCGTGCCAGCATCAGCGTTGGCGAGCGACGGCTCAACTACAGCCGCAAGCTCAGTCAATGAATTGGGATTGAGCACTTGATGCACATCACTGGCGCTACCTGGGTCCTCGACACTAAATAACTGCTCATACATGCGTACGGTCGCAGGGACGCCAAGGCTGGCTGACACCCAATGAATCACGCCTTTGACCTTGCGGCCTTCAGGGTTATTACCCAACGTCGCCGGATCAATCGTCGCTTTTAGCTCGGTCACATTGCCAGCATCGTCAGTAATATGCTCAGTCACTGCCAGCACGTAGGTGTTGCGTAGGCGGATTTCTGGCTTTTCTGGTGACAAGCGCTTATAGCCGGCTGGCGGCTCAATCTCATAGTCGCCTCGGTCGATATAAAGGGTTTCGGTAAACGGAATCTCACGCTCGCCCATATCGATATTAGGATGTTTTGGCTGCTTTAGCCATAGAGTCTGAGCACCTTCATCCCAGCGTGCATTGACGCTGTCGGCCTTTTGTGATTCCCAGCTGCTGACCGCTTCCGCAAAGTTCGTAATCGTCACTTTTAAGGGCTTGAGCACAGCCATGCCGCGTGCGGTCGTCGTCTCTAATGACTGACGGATACTGAATTCTAATAAACGAAAATCAACAACGCTGTCGACTTTGGTCACGCCAACGCGCTCACAAAAGTCGCGCAAACCTTCTGGCGTATAACCACGGCGACGCATACCTGCAATGGTCGGCATACGTGGGTCATCCCAGCCGCTCACCACCCCTTCGTCGACCAACTGCTTGAGTTTACGCTTACTGGTCATAGTGTGATCGACATTTAAGCGGCTAAACTCATACTGATGCGGCGGTACCTCAAAGCCAATTTTTTCTACGGCCCAATCATAGAATGGACGATGGTCTTCAAATTCCAGCGTACACAATGAATGGGTGATACCTTCGAGCGCATCAGAGAGCGGATGAGCAAAATCATACATCGGATAAATGCACCATTTATCGCCGGTTTGGTGATGGGATTGATGCATGACGCGATAGATGACAGGGTCACGCATGTTCATATTGGGGCTGGCCATATCAATCTTGGCACGTAGCACCGCTTCACCTTCGGCAAACTTACCGTCTTTCATCTCATCAAAAAGCGCCAAGTTTTCTGCGACACTGGCATCACGCTGCGGCGATGGCGTGCCTGCCTCATTAAATGAGCCGCGGTTGTCGCGGATTTGTTCAGGCGACTGCAAATCCACATAAGCATCGCCCTGCTCAATGAGCTGCACTGCCCATGCATAGAGCTGATCAAAATAGCCTGAGGCGTGATGCGCCTCGCCTGCCCATTCAAACCCTAACCATCTAACATCGTTTTCGATATTGTCGATAAAGTCTTGTTTTTCTGCGGTTGGGTTGGTGTCATCAAAGCGCAAGTTACAGACACCGCCAAACTCCTCAGCTACCCCAAAGTTTAGACAAATAGATTTCACATGACCCAAGTGCAAATAGCCGTTTGGCTCAGGCGGAAAGCGCGTCACGATTTGAGGATATTTTTGCGCGTTGACGTCATCACGAATGATATTGCGAATAAAGTCGTTTTTTTGTGCATTATTGCTTGAGTGCTCACTCATTACTCATTGCTCCTAGCGCAAGTGTTCAGGATATAGCGCGTATCATCGCGCTTAAAAATGATAAATTAAAAAAGACTGATAAAAGATAACGTTGCGTTATTCTATCAGGTTTCACAAACGCATTAACAGCCTGATACATGACAGACGACAAAAAAGCCGTTAGACTAGCCATAACTTTTAGTCACCAACTTTCAACCACCACTTGACAGTGTCATTTAAGGCGCTGCAATCAAAAAGGAATATCTCATGGTAGACATGCCACCAGTAGTAGAACTTGACACCAGTATGGGTGCGATCGTCATCGAACTCAACGAAGAAAAAGCGCCAAAAACCGTAGAAAACTTTTTAAACTACGTAAAATCTGGTCATTACGATGGTACGATTTTTCATCGTATTATTGATGGCTTTATGATTCAAGGCGGCGGTATGGACGCTGAGATGAACGAAAAAGCAACCAATGCGCCAATCGAAAACGAAGCGGACAATGGTCTAAAGAACGACAAAGGCACCATCGCCATGGCGCGTACGCAAGACCCGCATTCAGCGACCAGTCAGTTTTTCGTTAACGTCAAAGACAACGATTTCTTAAACCACTCTGGCAAAAACATGCAAGGCTGGGGCTACACGGTATTTGGTAAAGTCACTAGTGGCATGGACGTCATCGAAAAAATGCGCGGCGTACCAACCGGTCGTTTTGGTATGCATGCTGATGTGCCAAAAGAGCCAGTGGTTATTAACTCTGCGACCATCGTTTCTAAATAAGTCATATAAGTAAGCTTTACTTATAGTCTGATAATAGACGACAAGGATTATGATAAATGCAAACGTTTAATCACCTGATAACGACCCGCCCTCACGAGGTGCGACAAGTATTGATCAGCGATTTGCATTTATCGCCAGAGGAGCCTGCCTTAGTGCAGGCTTTTTTAGCACTGCTCAATGACTGCCTTGCTCTACCTGTCCTCAAGCGCTTGTTTATCTTAGGCGACTGGTTTGAGGTCTGGATTGGTGATGACGCTTATTTAACGCTGTCAAATGACGCGCGCCAAAGCCATTGGCTCACCCCGCTTATCGTTAAATTAAAACAATTGCGGGTAGCAGGCTGTGAGATTTTAGTCATGCATGGCAACCGAGATTTTTTATTGGATCAGCCTTTTTGTAACCTATTCGGTGGTGAGCTGATTTATGAGCCATATACCTTAACTGTCGGACAGCAAAACTATCGTCTTGAGCATGGCGACGCGCTTTGTATTGATGATAAGAAATATCAGTTTTTTCGTAAAATCATGCGTAACCGTCTAACCCAGTGGTATCTGCTTAATAAACCCCTAGAAAAACGTTTGGCAATCGCCGATAAAATGCGCCAAAAAAGCCAGCAAAATAATGCCAATAAAGCCACTCATATTATGGATGTCAACGATGATGCGGTGATACAAGCCGTGACTAACAGCGATGCTCTACTCCATGGCCATACGCATCGTCCAGATATCCATCAAGCGACCGACACTAAAAAACGCTATGTACTGGGAGATTGGCGACTGCTAAATCAAAACACTAGTAAACCAATGGTCAGCGCAGTGATTGGTGTGGTGATCGCTAACGAACACTCAGATAGCAATAAAGCTGAATTTAAATTGGTTGAATTTAAACGACTCATGGCATGATATCTATAGTTAATTCGATATAAAAACGATACAGCGAGATGAAACGTTGTTTTCGCAGCCTCTGTCGGCGTAGGCACAGCACGTAAGAAAATCAACGTTTTATTGAGCGACTGGATAGCCATGTATCTGAGTTATCTAGATTCGACTATATGTGGACGTCTCTTATTTACGATAAAAAGGGTCCATTAAAATAACAGACCCTTTTTTGACTATGCTAAAACCACTTAACTTTATGGCATCAGTTTAAAAAAGTGCTGACGATAGTGCTTAAGCTCACGAATAGAGTCGCGAATATCGTCTAACGCTAAATGACTACCACCTTTTTCAAAATTCTTTAAGACATCAGGACGCCAGCGAAAGCATAGCTCTTTAATAGATGACACATCAAGATTGCGATAGTGGAAGAACTTTTCTAGCTCTGGCATTTGCCGCGCTAAAAAACGTCGATCTTGACAGATGGAGTTACCGCACATCGGCGACTTACCACTATCGACCCATTTATTCAAAAACTTGATGGTCTCAGCTTCAGCTTCTGCTAATGTCACGCTGCTACGACGTACACGATCAACCAAGCCTGATTGTCCATGTTGTTTGGTATTCCACTCATCCATCCCATTTAATATACGGTCAGATACCTTAATCGCAAATACTGGTCCTTCTGCCAAGACATTTAAGTCTTCGTCAGTGACAACGGTCGCAATCTCAATAATCTCATCAGTTAAGGTATTTAGACCAGTCATTTCTAAATCAATCCATACCAGCCCTTTTTTACCTTGGTTTTTAATTTTGATTTTATTGGGATGGTCATCGGTACTCATATTTTGTCCTATGGTCAATAAATTTTTAAACAATATTTAAGTAAGTTTCGTGTATAAATCATACAGCGATAATAGTATTTGATTAGTAACAGTACGCGTCTGCTGATTTAAGATATTTAAAAGGTTCAAAATATTACAAAACCCCTGTCTGCTATAAACGCTTTAGGCTGTATGTTAGCAAATTTTCACGCTACACTTAGCAATATTTTTATAATAGGTCACAAACCCATGGCACTAATCCGGCAACGCAAACTGACTAAACAACAGATTCGTCGCATCGACAAGCAGCAGCTTGAGAGTCAAGAAATCATCGATGAAAGCTTAATGGATGGTGTGGTCATGGCGCATTATGGTAAGCAACTAGAAGTACAAGTCACAAGCTTGCCTGCGATGATACCCGTGCAGCCAGAAATTGCGCCTGATGACCCTGAGCCGTTTTGGCAAGCACTTGAGATGGGCGACATCTGGCGCTGCCATGTGCGTACCAATTTACCGATGCTAGCTGCAGGCGATCATGTGCGCTGGACTGCAGATCCCAATACTGGTTTTGGCCGTATCGAGTCCGTGCAGCCACGGGCTTCTCTTGTCTCACGTCCAGACCGCTATCATAAGCTTAAACCTGTCGCTGCCAACATCGATATCTTAGCCATTGTATTTGCCCCATTGCCAGCTGCTGCGCCGACACTCATTGATCGCTACTTGGTTGTCTGTCATCACGCTGGTGTCAAACCGCTATTGGTGCTTAATAAAGCGGACCTTCTTGCCCAAGAAAATGGCGTCGATACCAATGAGTTATTGGCACAGTATGCAGCCCTTGGTTATGAAAGCGTACTGACCTCAGTTGATTGTCCCGAAAACATTGCCGATAACGATGAGCAGCAGGGTCTTGGTGAGCTAAAGCGCCACATAGACAAAAAACTGGTCATTTTCGCCGGTCAGTCTGGCGTCGGTAAAAGCAGCTTAATTAATGCATTGTTGCCTGACTCCGCGCAGAGCGTTAATATCATTTCTGAAAACTCAAAACTTGGTCAACATACCACCACCACCAGTCGTTTATTGCCATTTAATCCAGACGATCTTACTCAAGGCGGTATCGTCGACACGCCTGGCATTCGTGAATATGGTATCTGGCATTTAGATCCTGACGATATTATTTCAGGTTTTATTGAACTTGCGCCACTTGCAGGCGATTGCCAATTTCGTGACTGTCGTCACACTTATAACAGCAAAGGCTGCGCGCTATGGCAAGCGGTGGCTGATGGTAATGTGCTACAGCGCCGTGTTGAAAACCTTGTGACGTTACAAGCAGAAGCGGATACTAAGCCATACTAGTAGCCCTATTTATTGAATCAATACTATCAAAACATAGGTTGCTCCTTATACATTTACTATAGATGACCTAATCGGTATAATAGCGCCTTGTTCAAAATCATTGAGCTGTCTTCTCAGCTTAATAGAACGCTTATTTTTTGGAGGTTTGGTTTGGATCGTGCGCTTGAATTTGTGGGCAACCACCCGTTTTTATTTGGTATATTGGCCGTACTTGCCGTACTGTTTTTTACCATTGAAAACAAACGTAGCGGCAAAAAAGTGTCGCCCAATACCCTCGGCATGATGGTTAACTCTCAAAATGCGCAGCTTATTGATATTCGCGCCAAAAAGAAGTTTGCCACCGGCTATATCCAAGGCAGTCGTAATATTCCTTTTACTGAGCTCAAAGATCATTTAGATGAGATCCGCGCAATTGAACAGCCAGTGATCATCGTCTGTGATATGGGCGTACAAGCAGGCGCGGCTATCCAGATGATTGGTAAAGACAGCGTCTATCGCCTAGAAGGTGGTGTGGGTGGCTGGCAAGGAGCTGGCATGCCATTAGTAGGATTAAAAGATGCCAAACCTAAGAATAAAGGCAAAACTAAACCTAGCTTGCACAAGTAAGCTTGCTCTTGGTATGAATAAAAAGACATGACTTTTAGTTGTGTCTTTTTTTATGGGAACTTAGCTAATAAGCTTCTAACAGCGTTTTATGAGCTTTTATAACAAGCTGACTTGAATTTACTAACCCTACCCCCACTTTATAATGAGCGCAATCAAACATACATTCATTATCAGTCTATTCAGTTTAAGACAATAAAGATTTTATATAATATTTAATAATTAAGGATATCTTATGACTGCTTCAGTTAAAGTTTATACAACACCTATCTGCCCTTATTGCACAAACGCCAAACAACTATTAAAGAATAAAGGCGTTGATTATGAAGAAATCGGTATGCACGATATGAGTAGCGACGATCGCCGTGCACTGATGCAAAAAACCAATAACTATCGTACTGTGCCTCAAATTTTTGTTGGTGATACTTTTGTTGGTGGCTTTGATGAACTAAATCAGATGAATCAGCAAGGTAAGCTGGATGAGTTACTAGCAGGTTAATTTGCGATTTTAAACAGTTTATATAACGACGACAGTGATCACTTTTAGCAAATCTAGTTATAGTATTAGGTGATTGATGACAAACTATTGTTATTATTGTCCTAGCTTGTAATAATGTAGCTTGATATCACACGTTGTTATAAAAACATTTCTATCAAGACAATAACGACACATTGCATTATTTATTCGAGGAATCAACATGGCTGAAGAACAAGCACAACCGCAACTGGCATTAGAACGCATTTATGTAAAAGATATGTCTCTTGAAGTACCAGGCGCTGGAGTATTTACTAAAGAGTGGAATCCTGAGCTTGATATCAATCTATCAAGTAACGCTGAAAAGCTAGATGACGACCACTATCAAGTTATCTTGACAGTAAGCGTTACCGCTAAGAACGCTGAAGAACCAGCGTTTATTGCTGAAGTTCATCAAGCAGGTATCTTTTTATTAAAAAATATCCCTGATGATCAAATTGGACAGATTTTAGGCGCTTATTGCCCTAATGTGTTGTTCCCATATGCGCGTGAAGTCATTAGTGACATTGTTACTCGTGGTAGCTTCCCGCAGCTGTTGCTTGCACCAGTCAATTTTGATCAAGCGTACGCGCAAAGCCAACAACAAGCGCAAGTTGATGCTGAAGGTAATGCATAAATTTCAAAAAAGATTTTATATTTTTAAAAAACCATCTCCTCACTTAGGTAGATGGCTTTTTTATGGGCGGGTCTTTTTAGTATTGTATTGTTATAAAGTATCAACAAAAAACCCTGCTAATGAGCAAGGTTTTTATTAGCACAAAGAATAATAGAAAAAGACTAGCTTCTCAACGCTGACAAAACTTGCTGTTTGACGTCATCGATAGCTTGTGTACCATCAAACTTGTCATATTTGGGTGCGTTTTCACCTTCTTTGGCTTTGTCTTGATAGAAACCTACCAAGGCTGATGTCTGCTGATGATAAGTGGCGAGGCGTTCTCTAATAGTAGACTCTTTGTCATCTTCGCGCTGGATAAGTGCTTCGCCAGTGACGTCGTCGACACCATCTTGCTTTGGTGGATTATGATCGACATGATATACACGGCCTGAGCCTGGATGTTGGCGGCGACCAGATAGACGCTTTACAATCTCATCGTCAGGTACGCTAATCTCGACCACATGATCGATAGCAACGTCAGCGTCTGCAAGGGCTTGAGCTTGCGGAATGGTACGCGGAAAACCATCAAGGATACAGCCATTAGCACAATCAGGTTTAGAGATACGCTCTTTTACTAGGTTGATGATAAGTTCATCAGAAACCAGACCACCTGCATTCATAATGCCTTCAGCTTGCTTACCAAGCTCGCTACCTTCTTTAATCGCTGCACGTAGCATATCGCCAGTAGAGATTTGCGGGATATCAAACTCTTTCGAAATAAACTGTGCTTGGGTGCCTTTACCAGCGCCAGGTGGACCTAGCAAAATAATACGCATCATAATACGTCTCTCCTTGGTGGATGGGATGTTAGGGATTTGTTAATTGCGCGAATGCCAGATATACCTTACCTTGTGACATTATAAAGCTCAAGTTTTTTTGGTATTAGTACCGTATGTAGGTATGACTTAGCTGTTCATATAACACAATTGCACACCGTAGCAATCACTACAGCGCCCAGATTGTTGAATTTTTCAAAGTTATGGTATTTGCTGGTTAATTTCGATATTGACTTGTTTTTGGTCAGCAGTAATTACGACAGGATTGGCTGACAAGTCGCCTGACTCTGCACTAGCATTGCCACTATGACTAATACGGGCAATGACAGCCAGTTGAGTTTTTGCTGCGCGTGCTGATTGTAGCGTCCGCTCAGGTATCATAGCATCAATGTCACTTAAACTTATATTAGCCTCACCTTGCTGAATCACACTAATCGGCAAACGCTTGGCTGCATATGGTGGGCCGCCATTAACATCGCGAATGGCAACGAACAATACGTCATCGCCTTTGACCAATGGTAATAAGCTAGGATTAACACTTATAGTGACATCAACACCTTCAGCGGCTTGTTGCTGCTGCCCTGTTACGTTGGCGCTCAACTCGTCTAGGCTTGCCAGCGCTCGGGTATGATCTCCTGGTTTGGCTGCGATACTCGCTCGTAATCTTTTGATCCAGCCTTGTGCTTGTTCAAAGTTGCTAGCCCGTGCTTCACCCATTGCCATTAACATTTGCGCGCCTTCATGTTGGGGGTTATTACTCAGCACATCTTGCAAGACGCGACGGCTATTAGCATCCAGTTGACCTTCATTAGCAAAAAAGCTAATTTGCGCATAAGTGGTTGCAATCTCTTCGTTGTCAGGAGATAAACGATACGCTCTAGATAAAGCTTCTAATGCAGAGTCAGTTACTTCAAGTGACAAAAACAGCTCTGATAGGCGCATCCAGCGATCAGGATCGTCAGCATGACGATGGACATTGGTCTGCATGGCAGTAATCAGTTGACGGCCATCTTCAATAGCCCATTCTGGCGGCTGATCAATCTTACCTGTCAAAAGGTCATCAGCTACTTGTCCAACTTTATCTTCTGCTTGCCATAGCTCAAATACTGGGGTGCGATCGCTTATCAGTAAATATGCCATCGTGGCCATCACTGGCACCCAGACAATAATTATTAAACGGCTTTTGACACCAGGGTTTATCATCGGTGCTACTTGACGTTGCGCATCTAATAGCTGGCGTTCAAGCTCAAGCTTTTGATTTTGGTAATGGTTATCATCAATAGTGCCGCTGTCTTTATCAGCTTTAAGCTCTGCCAAACGTTCACGAAACACGGTTACGTTGATGTCTAACAGTTGGTTGTCTACAGGATTGTTTTTTAAGCGAGTTGCACGTAGCCATGGCGTGATGACGATGACAGCAAGGATTAAGGCAACGAGTAAACTTAGGGCAATAAATAAGCCAGCAGTAGAAAATAGGGTCATTTTTTGTCCTCTGTGCTTGTGACATCATGATCGGTACTATGCGAACGTGATAAAAGACGATCCAGCTCAGCTTTTTCTGCAGGTGTCAAAGCTGTAGCAGGGGTATCAATCATCTTATCCGTATCGCCCCGAGCGGCCAGCTGTCGGCGTTTACTCTGCCAAAACCAGCCGGTAATCAAAAAGATCAATAATAATGGCGGAAAAAACCACAGTATCCATGTTGATGGACGGACAGGTGGCTTATAGGTAATAAAATCGCCGTAACGTTCTTGCATATAGCTACGTATCTCTGCATCACTACGTCCGTCTTTGACCATATCATAAGTTTTTTGTTTTAGATCTTGTGCAATCGGCGCATCAGATCCTGCAAGGTTTTGATTTTGGCATTTAGGGCAACGCAGCTCTTCAATAAGACCGCGATACTGAGCTTCTTGCTGCACTGAATCAAAGTCGTAAACATCGATTGCTGCATAAGCTGTCATACTCAGTAGGCACGCCAGTATAAGGCTTCCTAGCCTTATAACAATAGCCGTTGTTATTTGAGCGCCTCTCATTTGCATGCCTCCCCAACTTGACTTGGATCAGGACTGTTGCCATTTTTATTTGCTTCGTTTAGTACCATTAAGCAAGGCATGATACGCTCTTGCCAGTTGGCCTCATTGACTTCTCCAATGATATGCTGGCGGATAATACCGTCACCATCGACGATGAAAGTTTCAGGAGCCCCAGTTAAACCAAGGTCTAGTGCAAACTGACCTGACAAATCTTGAATGGACATCGAAAACGGATCGCCACCTCGGTTCAAATAGCTTAATGCATCACCAATATCATCTTTGTAATTGACGCCAACCAAATTGACCCCGCGTTCTTCTAGCTCCATTAAGAACGGATGCTCAATAATACAAGTTGGACACCAAGAACCCCAGATATTCATCAAAAACGGTTTGTCGGGTAAATTGTCATTGGTCATAATACGGCTGGTGTCTGACAACAACGGCAGCTCAAATGCAGGAACTGGACGCTCAAGCGCCATATTAGCCACGATATCAGTAGGCTTACCCAAGCGCATATAAAGCATCACTATTAGCCCTAAGAACACAATAAGTGGCACTAGAAACCATACTTTCAGCTGTTTTTTGTTCGTCATTTTACGATGCTGTGCATTGCTCTGCTGGCTGTTGGGAGTATTGTCCGATTGGCTCATCTTATTTCTCCCCAAACGCTGTTGTCGGTATGGTTGTACTAGCAGTAGTATCAGCCGCGACCTTATGTGACGCTTTGACTTTTTTGATACGGTAGCGACTATCAAACATACTTATTAGTGCTCCTAAAGCCATGATAATCGACCCCAGCCATATCCAGCGAATCAGAGGTTTTACATAGATACGCACTGCCCATTGATTGCTGCCTTCAGCGATTGGCTCACCAAGCGCAACATACAAGTCGCGCATAAGACTGGCGTCAATCGCAGCTTCTGTCATCGGCATCATACTAATAATATAGGTACGTTTTTCAGGGTATAAAACTGTAACGTCGCGCCCATCCTTTGTGACTGAAACCTCAGCTTGAATACCATCAAAATTGCTGCCTTTTACTTCACGAAAGTCTTTGACAGTAAAATCATAACCTTGAACATGAACAGTATCATTCGGTCCAAGTGCTACATCACGCTCAATACTTAAGCTACTAGTAAAAGCAACGCCAATCGCTGCGATTAAAACCCCAATATGAGCAGTTTGTTGTCCCCAATAACTAAGACGTAATTGACGCAGTCCGCTGATCATATTCGGTGCATTCTTGGTTTTATCTTTAAAATCGATAACCATCCATAATAGTACCCAAAAGCTTACTGCCAAGGTCACACCGATATTTAGCATAGATGATGGATGAACAAAGTAAGCGATGATCGCCGCCAATATCAGACTACTGGCTGCGATGACCATACCAACGCCAAGCAGTGGACGCTTGTCTTTTTTCCAGCGAATATTAGAACCCATGCCCATAGCAAGCAGTAACAACCAAGTCAAAGGTACAAACAAAGCGTTAAAGTAAGGAGGGCCAACGGATACTTGACCTAGATTAAAAGCATCCGCAATAATTGGATAAAGCGTACCTAGCAGGACCACTAAAGTGGCAATCAAAATAATGGCGTTATTAATAACCAAAAACGACTCACGTGAGATCAGCTGATACTGACTCTCAACCGTCAAGCGCCAGCCACGTACTGCAAACATCAACAGTCCACCGCCCACGATGATGCCAAGGATGACTAGAATAACTAAACCACGCGTGGGATCGGCTGCAAACGAATGGACTGAGGTAATGACCCCAGAGCGTACCAAAAATGTCCCTAGTAGACTCAATGCAAACGCAAAAATCGCTAGCATAATTGTCCATGCTTTAAATACACCGCGCTTCTCAGTCACTGCTAACGAATGTAATAACGCTGTACCAGCAAGCCATGGCATGAGCGACGCGTTTTCTACTGGATCCCAAAACCACCAACCGCCCCAGCCAAGCTCGTAGTAAGCCCACCAAGACCCTAAAGCGATACCGATGGTCAAAAACCCCCACGCAGCTAGCGCCCAAGGGCGTGACCAGCGTGTCCATACTGCATCTAAGCGTCCTTCCCACAGCGCCGCCATACAAAAAGCAAAGGGTACAACCATACCTACATAACCCATATATAGCATGGGTGGGTGAATAATCAGACCAAAATCTTGTAATACTGGGTTTAGATCCGCACCATCAACAGGTATGTTTGGCAAAGTGCGGTTAAATGGCGATGAGGTAAAAATCAGCATCGCTAGCATCATCATTTGTACTGCTGCCAAAATGACCAATACTCGTGCTCGCATCGATAATGGCAAGCCGCGACTAAAGTAAGACACTAGCGCACACCATGTCGCCATGATAGTCATCCATAGTAGCAAAGACCCTTCATGACCACCCCAAGTTGCCGATAACTTATAATACCAAGGCAATAAAGTGTTAGAGTGCTGTGCGACATAGACTAGACTAAAATCATTATAATAAAAGCCTGCCATCAGCGCTGCGAACGACACGATCAGCGCTGCAAACTGTGCCCACGCCAAACTTGGTGCAAGACGCTGCCAAGCAATCTGATGACGCATAACACCAATGGTTGGCAATACAACTTGCAAAATTGCCAACACAAAGGCAGCCAGTAAGGCAAAATAACCCAATTCTGTGATTAACATACAATCTAACCCTGTTTACCCTAATACGGTCATAGTTTACTGTGGCGGATTGGGCTCTTATTTATTGAAAAGCACCTATAGTCTACTCATGACAAAATCAAAACAACACAAGCTTTGCCAACCATACAACTGTATGATTAACATGAAGCTTCCTTGTCAAGACAAATTTTGAATGAACTATCTAACTTAGTACTAACTTTCCATATACATTCATTGACCATGGATAATTATAAAATATTTTTATAACAAAATCATTGGTTTACTGCACCGCCGGAAAGAACACTAAAACAAGATGCAACCAACCTGCCAAAAATCCAGTCAAACCACCAAGTACGATCAACGTCATCTCATCTTCACGAAATGCTGGACGCAATAAGTTTTGAAACTCATAAGGCGATAAAGCGCGAATACGATCACGAAATAGACCGAATATTTTGCTGGCTCGACTCTCGTTTAGTTCAGGATCTCGTAGCGGTACCATCGTAGCGGTGATTGATTTATTGATAATGGTATTTTTCAATTGCCCGTACTCACGGCGACCAAGTCCCATACGCAAAGTCGTTCTAACCACTGGCGACTCTAATATCTGGTAAAGGTGCGACTTCATCAGCTCACGCGTTTGCGCCGATCGATCACCATACATCATCTCATTCATAATATTCTCTAAAGTCACTAAATCGTTGACTACGATTTCAGCAAAAACTTCAGATACTTCTTCTTGGCGCTTCATAAAGCCGCCTTGAAAACGAAACTGCGCGATGTGCGGTAGCCTCAATTTTGTAAAAGGAAAACCGTCACAACGCTCAAAAACTTTTATATAAGAGATAAAGCGTGGCTCTACTGGATTAAACACCATCCAGATTGCGATCCAATTGGTCAACAAGCCCCAAATGGCAGCGAAAAATGGCACTGTCCAATGTTGCGGCACCACCAAAAAGATAAACATTTGGATAATACCAAAAATCAATCCAATTAAAGCACTGATATGCCAAATAAAGTTGATCTCGTGTTGACCAACCCTTAAAAACATATTCACCATTAAGCGACGATCACTTTCCATCTTATTGACGATCATTTGACGCATATCGACCAAGTCCTCGACATGGTAGGTCATATCAGTCACCAAAGATTGCATGATGTCTGGCAGCTCTTGATGGGCTTGCGTATAGATACGACGTTTTAGTGCGTATGGCAGACTGCCCCACAATGCACCCGAATGCTCAAGCATAATCTCATCAATCAGTGGTTCAAGGTTTTTATCAACCGTATCAGTGATAAAAGCTGCCATCTGCTCAGGCTCCATCGCCTGAAAAAACTCTTCAAGTGAGCCAAGCTTTGAGAGTGTCTGATCGACAATAACTCCAGAGATTTTCCCCGCTTTACGCGGGACGATACCTTGCCAACCAAGTCCAGGCAAACCAAAAAATGGAAAATTAGGTATACGTAGTCCCCAAAATTTAATGGGGTAAAACAGCATTTTCAATGCCATCCATACATGCAACCAAGTGACAAATGCAGTCACTGGTGGGATGGTCAGCATGGCAAGAAACTCTGGATGCTCAGCGAGCATTTGCCATATTGAGGTTGCGACCATGACTCTTCCTGCCTCTGACGTAACGATACTCGTTAATCTATAGTCGTTTGTTAATATTGTTAAAAAACGCTTAATAAAAACAGCACTTTAATGCCAAGTAAACACTACAAAATAAATCGCCCGATTTTAGCATACTTGCTACTCATTAGCACATATACAGCTAAACCAAGTTGTGACTATACATGACAACATCATATGTCTGACTTATATTTGTTACTACAAACTGGAGCGATAAAATAGCTTATAAATAGTACTATCAATGACATGTGTGAATTCATCAACAAATAAGCGGACAGGATCAGCGCAGCTTATTACATTCTGTTATAATTTGTCGCACAGCAATAATAGCAATACGCTTTTAAGTTCATACTTCAATATTATAGGGTCACTTACTCTATGTGTTTGAAATGATTGTTTTTATCGTCTGCATTTGCTTAAATACCTTGTCACAACATTCCTTTATCAAAGTAATTTTTGTTTTATCTACTGCGCTCATTGGTACTAACTTTACATGAATAAATCGCTTATCCCAGACACTGAGCAGATCAACCGCATTTTTATGCGCCGTATTTTTATTCTTGGTTTATTCATATTCTTGGGTATGAGTGTTTTATTACTGCGTTACGGGTACTTGCAAGTATACGCTCATGATAAATATAAAACTCAGGCTGACAATAACCGTATCAAGCTCATATCTGCACCGCCTAGCCGTGGTTATATTTACGATCGTAATGGCATATTGCTTGCTGATAATCAGCCTGTATTTACTGCCATGCTCAGCCCAGATGAGGTACAAGATCCAGAACGCACTCTAAGCTTGCTTGCGCCTATTTTTGATTTAACAGACACTGATATTACTGACATCTTGGCGAGATTAAGTAAGAGTAAGAACGATCCGGTGACCATTAAAATTGATTTGACAGAAAAGCAGGTCGCACAATTTAGCGAGCGAAAGCCTTTTTTTACTGGCGTTACTATCCAGAGTAAATTAACTCGCTCCTACCCCTACGATGAGCTGTTTGCCCATGTTATCGGTTATGTTGGCCGTATCAATGACAAAGAGACCAAGCGTATTGATAAAGATCGTTATGCTGGTACTGACCTCATCGGTAAAATTGGTATTGAAGATTTTTACGAAGATATTTTGCTTGGAGAACCAGGTTATCAGTCGGTGGAGACAGATGTTCATGGCAATATTCTACGGCAGTTAGACACCGAACCGCCCGTTGCTGGCAACGATATTACTTTAAGTTTAGATTACGGCTTACAAACGATTGCTCAGCAGCAGCTCGACGGTCGCCGCGGTGCCATTGTGGCGATAGACCCAAAAAATGGCGATGTGTTAGCGTTTGTGAGTAATCCAAGTTACGATCCCAATCCTTTTATCTCAGGCATCTCTTTTAAAGACTACGATGCATTAAGAGAAGATATCGATCAGCCCCTGTATAACCGTGCGCTTCAAGGGATGTATCCACCAGCCTCTACTATCAAACCATTTGAAGGGTTGGGTGGACTACATTACGGTTTGCGAGATTGGGAGACGACTATTTATGACCCAGGTTACTTTAGCTTACCTGGTGACTCGCATCGTTTTCGTGACTGGAAACGCGGTGGTCACGGCTCAGTGAATCTCAAAAAGTCTATTATGATGTCAGTGGATACGTATTATTATAAACTGGCATACGAGATGGGGATTCAGCGCTTACATGACTGGATGGTGCGCTTTGGTTTTGGTGAAGATACTGGTATTGATTTGCCGAATGAAAAGTCAGGTATTATGCCTTCTCCAAAATGGAAAAAAGACACTTATGACAAAGGCTGGTTATCAGGAGAGACCATCTCAGTCAGTATCGGTCAAGGGTATTTTTTAGCAACGCCACTACAGATTGCCAATGCGACTGCCATGATGGCAAATAAAGGTAATCATATTACCCCGCATCTGCTAAAACGTAGTGATGGCGCTGCAGAAGTGAATGTCATCACCAAATCTGACGGTAAGATTGACTATGATGGCAAACCTTCTGACTGGACACGTATGCATGATGCGATGGAAGACACTGTCAAAGCTGGTACTGCTCGTGGTATCTATACCTCACGCTACCGTATCGCTGGCAAAACAGGTACGGCTCAGGTCAAATCTATCGCTCAAGGCAAAAGTTATAATAAATCGGCAATAGATAAGCGTCATTGGGATCATGCATGGTTTAATGGTTTTGCACCCGTAGAAGACCCGCAAATTGCCCTTGCGGTACTGGTTGAAAACGGCGGCGGCGGTAGCGCAGTAGCAGCACCTATTGGACGTGCGTTATTTGATTATTGGGTCCTGCAGCGTAAAAGCGACCCTATTACGCCACCAACACCTGATGAGCTAAAAGCTATTAAATACCAAAGAGCATTGGATAAAGCCAAACATGATGCTATTCGCGATCAAGAACAAGCATTAAAGGAACAGGCAGAAGCACAGGCAGCAACCATTACAGCGTCCGAATAAAGAATAGTCATTATGAAAAAAAATACAAAAACATCGACATCGCGCAGCCTAAAGCGTGACACAAATCATAAAAAACAAGCCACTGCGGGCAAGGTACGCATTATCGGTGGACAGTTTAAACGTCGTAGCATAAATTTTATCGATGCTGATGGCTTACGGCCGACTCCAGATCGCTTGCGAGAAACACTGTTTAACTGGTTACTCGCCGATATGCATGGCGCACGTGTCCTTGATAGCTGTGCAGGCAGCGGTGTATTAGGATTTGAGGCCTTATCTCGCGGTGCAGCTCACTGCACCTTTATCGAAACCAATCAATCTCAGTACCAAATGCTACTAGAAAGCTCTCAGCAGTTAAACATCGACACTGACGGTTATCTAATCCTTCATGGCCATGCTGAGCACGTCTTATCGCAAAACAAGAATTTCAAACAACCGTTCGACATTGTTTTTATTGATCCGCCCTATTCCAAAGAGTTATGGCAACCAATTTTGACCACTTTAATCGAACAGTCGTTATTTACGACAGAGACGCTTATTTATCTAGAAGCGGATAAAGATTTAAATGAGCAATTAAATGAATTGGCTCAGTCCCTAAGCGCAGTCTTTACAATGCAAGGGTTAAGCGGGTTTGAGACAATCAAACAGACCAAAGTGGGACAAGTTGTCGCTGGACTTTATAGACTAGAATCGTCATAATCATGCAACTTGCATTAATGAATGCTAAAAACCGCTGAAAAACTGGTCTAACGCTGCAGTTTAATGTATATAAGGCGAAAATAAACCCCAATGCAGCTTGCAAGCGTAGGCGCTACTGCTTATAATATGCAGTCTGTTTTTTGAGAGCCCCGTTCCCAGCTAAACTCTCAATGAATTCTAATTTTAAGGTTTTATCATGAAAACACTTAGTGCAAAACCAGCTGAAGTGACCCATGACTGGTACGTCGTAGATGCTGACGGCAAAACCCTTGGTCGCTTAGCCACCCAAATCGCTACTCGCTTACGTGGCAAGCATAAAACTTCTTATACTCCGCACGTAGATACTGGTGACTTTATCGTTGTCATCAACGCAGAAAAAATCGCGGTAACGGGTAAAAAAGCGCAAGATAAAAAGTACTATCGTCACAGTGGCTACCCAGGCGGTATTAAAGAAACCAACTTCACAAAGCTGATTGCACATAAGCCTGAAGATGTTCTACATAAAGCAGTTAAGGGTATGCTTCCAAAAGGTCCTCTTGGCTATGCAATGATTAAGAAGCTAAAGCTATATGCAGGGGAAGAACATCCACATACTGCACAGCAACCTAAAGAACTAGACATCTAAGGAAACACTTATGGAACGCAATTACGGAACTGGTCGCCGCAAGACGTCTACTGCTCGTGTCTTTTTAGCAAAAGGTACTGGTAGTATCGTCGTTAACGGTAAGCCACTTGATGAGTACTTTAGCCGTGAAACTTCACGTATGGTCGTTCGTCAGCCATTAGAGCTATTAGATACTCCTAATGACTACGATCTTTATATCACCGTAAAAGGTGGTGGTATTAGTGGTCAAGCAGGTGCTATTCGTCACGGTATTACTCGTGCATTAATCGAACTTGACGACACCAACAAATCTACGCTAAAAGCCGCTGGTTTTGTTACTCGTGACTCACGTCAAGTTGAACGTAAGAAATTGGGCCTACGTAAAGCACGTAAACGTCCACAATTCTCGAAGCGTTAATAAAAGCTGTTTATCGTTTTACTGTTATAGTTGTCTTTTTCTCAGAGTTATACTAATAGCATCAAGTAAAACGCTAGATTTGCAAAACCTTATAAGCTGGTCACAGCTTATAAGGTTTTTTTATGCTTAAAGCTTAATAGTAGTCATATTAAACGCTAATGTACTCAATAGCCTGACTTTATAAACTGGCTTTATAAACTGTTAAACACTTCGCTTTTATAGTCAAAACCAACTTGCAAACCAGCTACCGCTACCCCATCATGATAGTAACTTTTCATCATTAGCCTCGACGATATAGCCCAATGCTATAGATGCCACAAACAGTGCTGTAAAAGGACATTATGAAAGCGCCCGAACAATACGATCCAAGTAAAACACCCTCAAAGAACAGTACACTATCGCAGAGCGTACAGCAGTCTGCTAAATCGCCGGCTATTCCTACTGGTACACCAACTATTACGCAGACTCATAAACGCACAGCACAAGCTGATAAAAAGCCTTTTCAGTGGCAATTTTTACTGCCTAAATACTGGGGTATTTGGCTGTTATTTGTGATATTTTTGCCCATGATTTATCTGCCGTTACGTTGGCAGTTTTGGTTGGGTCGTAAGCTTGGCATCTTGATTTATAAAGTTGCAGGCTCACGCAGACAGGATACGCTGATTAACCTTAAGCTGGCTTTTCCTGAAAAGCCAGAAGCTGAGCGAGAACTGATGGCAAAGCAAGTTTTTGTCAATCAAGGTATTGGAGTATTTGAGACGCTTTGTGCTTGGTTTCGCCCTAATGTTTTTACCCGTACGGTTTCTATTTCAGGGCTACAACATCTTATCAATGCCCAAAAAGACAATCGTCCTGTTATTTTGTTAGGCGCTCATTACACCATGCTCGATTTGGGGGGGGTATTTTGCGCTCAGTTTTTTGCGTTAGATGCAATGTATCGACCACAAAATAATGTACTTCTTGATTGGTTTATTTATAACGGTCGTACGCGTATCTTTGGAAAGCAAATATCCAGCCGTGATATGCGCAGTTTGGTCAGCTCAATTAAAGCTGGGCATGTGATTTGGTACTCGCCTGATCAAGATTATGGTCTCAAGCAAGGCGTAATGGCACCGTTTTTTGGCGTGCCAGCAGCCACTATCACAGCTTCACGGCGCATGGCAAAATTAGGCGACAAGCAATATCCTCCAGCGCTAATGGCTCTGCACACCTATCGGCAAACACCGGATAACCTACCAAGCGGCAAGCGCCCCCATTACCATCTAACCATTACACCAGAACTGGATGACTACCCTAGTAATGATGAAGTCGCTGATGCCACTCGTATTAATGAAGTCTTAGAAGGACTCATTCGTATTGATCCAACCCAATGGATGTGGTTTCATCGGCGCTTTAAAAACAGCCCAGATGGTCGCACTGAAATCTATAAGTAGGCGTTTATACACAAACAAAGCAGTAGATAAATTTGTTATAATTTGCGCCACTAAATTGAGTCGTTGACTTAAGTGTACGATATTAAATTTGCAATAAACTAACAACCCAACTACGGATTTTCCATGAGTAATCAAACTGATGCACCTAAAAAAGAAACCAAACGTATCCTCACAGGCATTAAGCCTACCGGTATTCCGCACTTAGGTAATTACGTTGGCGCTATTCGTCCAGCGATTGAGTCTATCCAAAACAGTGATGATGAAGCGTTTTTCTTTTTGGCAGATTATCATGGGATTATCGGTTGTTATGACCCAGCGGTTATTCATGAATCGACTAAAATCATAGCAGCGACTTGGATTGCTTGTGGTCTTGACCCTGAGCGTGTGACCTTCTATCGTCAGTCGGACGTGCCTGAGATTCCCGAGCTTGCTTGGATTTTAAACTGCTCGTGTGCCAAAGGTCTTATGAACCGCGCTCATGCGTATAAAGCAGCCGTCGATATTAATGTAGAAAAAGCGGATGTTGATCCAGATCAAGGCATTACTATGGGTCTGTTTGGCTATCCAGTACTCATGGCAGCTGACATTTTGATGTTTAACGCCACTCATGTGCCCGTCGGCCGTGACCAAGTGCAGCATATTGAGATGGCACGTGATATCGCTGGCACTTTCAATCATCGTTATAAGTCTCTCTTTACCTTGCCCTCAGCAGTCGTTGATGAAGATATTCCGCTACTGACAGGGCTTGATGGTCGTAAAATGAGTAAGAGCTATAGTAATACCATACCACTATTTGGCGATCCTAATCCGCAAGTTAGTCCTGAAAAGCAGATGCATAAAGCCATCATGAAAATTGTGACCAATTCACAATTGCCTGATGAGCCAAAAGATCCCGACGACTCAGCTCTTTTTGAGATTTATAAAGCTTTTGCAACGCCTGAAGAAATTACTGATATGCGCGCACGCTATGCGTCCGGTATCGGCTGGGGTGATGCCAAACAAGTACTGTTTGACAAAATCAATGATGAAATTGCGCCGTTTCGCGCACGTTATGAAGAGTTGATGGCTAATCCAAAAGAGCTGGAAGCAATCTTACAAATGGGCGCAGACAAAGCCCGTCGTCATAGCCGTAAACAGTTAGATAAAGCCCGCCGTGCTATCGGTATTCGCCCACTTGCTAAGCTTAAGTAATTATTTGGTTTAAATAACCATATGGCTTAAACCACCTTTTGATTATCATAACTTGTCATAATGAAGACGGATATTAAACGTGCAGACTGAGCCAAAAAACAAACGTGTAGCTTTGTCAAAACCTGCTTTGTCTGCAAGCCCAAGTCAAGCCTCTCAAGCTTCTATTTCACTATCTGATAACAACAATCACGATGGCTCAGTTATCAATGATATGTCTTTGCGCATTTATCAAACCCCAATACAGCAGCTACCTGAAGATCTGTACGTACCCCCGCAAGCGTTTGCCATTTGGCTAGAGCAGTTTGCAGGGCCGTTAGATTTTCTATTATATTTGGTTAAAAAAAACAATGTAGATTTGACCAAAATGCCGATATTGCCTATTACGGAGCAGTATTTGGCTTATATTAGTGAGTTGGATACTGAACATTTTGAGCTGGCAGGTGACTATTTACTCATGGCATCGACATTGATTGCGATAAAGACCGAGTTATTGCTACCGATACCTGAGACACTTAATGATGAACGCGACCCAAAGGCTGAGCTGATTGTACGTTTAGAAGAATATGCACAAATCAAAACCGTTAGTCAGCGTTTAGATAGCCTGATTCGTCTTGAGCGCGATGTGTTTTTGGCGATGGTGAGTATGCCTAATCAAGATGTTATGGCTGCCGAATTACCTAGCTACTCTCCAAACTTATTAATTGATAGCTTGTTTAAAATGCAATTACAACCCGATTATCAAATGCATACCATCAAGGTCGATGCCGTTCCCCTGTCCGATCGTATTGCCAGTATCAGCCGTCAGCTAAGTACTGATGGCACACACTCTTTTTATGAGCTACTAGATAAAGCACAAGGTAAGATAGGTGTCGTGGTCAGCTTTGTCGCAGTACTAGAACTGATAAAACGGCAGTTGGTTGGTGTGGTGAGTACTGATTTGATAGATAAGGCCACGATTAATAATGAGGTTGCAAAGCACCATCTAATCGAACCATTAACGCTACAATGGCTGGCTTGACAGTCTTAATAGAGAATGTGTAATGACAGATACTAAACATCAGCATCTTGATGAGATAAGTAGACAGATAGAAGTGCTATTACATGCGTCAGAAGCGCCGCTCACTGCAAACGCTATCAAGAAACATTTATCTTTATCTGGTAAAGAATTAACGCAGACTTTAGAGCTATTAAAGCTGCGCTTAGACACTGGCGTCCTAAGCTTACACGAGACTGCTAGCGGTTATCGCCTACAAATAGCAGATAACTATAGTGCATTAATACAGCGTGTTTTTCCGCAGCGTCAAGAACGCTTAAGTCAGGCATTACTCGAAACACTAAGTGTCATTGCTTATAAACAACCAGTGACTCGCAGCGACATAGAGTATGTACGTGGTGTGACGCTATCGAGCAACATACTACGGCAGCTGTTTGATAAAGGCTGGATCATTGAGGATGGTTATAAAGAAACATTGGGTCGTCCAGCCTTGCTACATACTACGTCGCAATTCTTAGATGCGTTTGGGCTGACCAATTTAGATGAGTTACCACCAATGCCAGATATAGCAGCTATTGGTGGAATGTCTTGATTTATAATTTGATTAGTGTGGTAGCTGTTATGGTTGAGATGAGATATCTATCTTATTGAATACCGTATTGATTGCTTCGACCGTTTTATCAATTTCGGCCTCAGTAAGCGTCGGGTGTACTAAAAACATCAAACTTGTCTCCCCAAGCTCTTTTGCAACTGGCATTCTAGTTTCAGGACGCAGTCCTGTGCCATCGAACGCTTTTTCTAGATAGACTTCAGAGGCAGTTCCAGAAAAACAGGGGACATCTAGCTGACTGACTTCTTCAATAATACGATCACGTGACCAGCCATCAGGCAGGCTGTCGGTATTTATATAAACATATAACTTATAATAAGCATGCTTAGAATCGGCAAATTCTGGTGTTTCTTCTAGCTTTGGTGCGTGTACATAGCCTTTATTTTCCCACTGAGTGCATGCTTGCAAAATTGCTTGTGCATTAACCGTACGCTTGGCCGTCCAATCTGACATTCTCTCAAGCTGAATACGTCCTATCACTGCCTGCATCTCAGTCATGCGCCAGTTAGTACCAAAGCTTTCATGTAACCAACGATAACCAGGTGGGTGCTCCTTTTCATACACAGCAGCGTAGCTTTTGCCATGGTCTTTATATGACCACATTTTACGCCACAGATCTTCGTCATTAGTAGTGACCATTCCGCCTTCGCCGCCAGTCGTCATAATCTTATCTTGACAAAAGCTCCATGCGCCAACATGCCCGATACTACCGACACTACGACCTTTATAATGTGCGCCATGCGCCTGTGCACAGTCTTCAATGACATATAGATCATGCTCATCTGCAAGCGCCATTATGCCATCCATATCGCATGGCCAACCTGCTAGATGCACGCACACGATGCCTTTGGTTTTGTCCGTTAGAACGGCAGCAATCGTCTCTGGAGTAATATTACCAGTAGACTCATCAACATCTGCAAACACAGGCGTAGCGCCTGCATTAACCACACTAGAAATACTGGCAATAAAGGTACGTGGCGTAACGATAACTTCATCACCTGCACCGATATCTAACGCCTGCAAAGCCACATCCAAAGCTAGAGTACCATTGCCCAATGCGATGGCATACTTACTATCTGCCCACTCAGCGAACTCTTGCTCAAATTGACGACATTCTTGTCCTGTCCAATAGTTTACCTTGTTAGACAATAGTACTTTACTGACTGCATTAGCCTCTTCTTGGGTAAAACTTGGCCACGGTGAAAAAGGGGAATTTAGCATATAGCTTCCTTATTTATTATCGAATTAATGAGTAGTAATACCTCATTTTGTTTTAAACTATTTATTCTTACGGTTTTATTTCATCGTGCGTTATTTTATATAAGTTATAAAATAATACTAACCAAATCTATTTTTTAGAAGTTCAGTTATAACGATACGCCTTAGCCATAAAAGTTTGATAGATATAACTATATTCTATTTTATAACATCATCAAGAAAACTTGCTGGATAATCTATACTATTCTTAAGAGATTCAAAAGAAAAACGATCTTCAAGACTATCAACTTCTTTTTCTAATCTTGAGAATTGGACAAACCAATCTTCGAGATAAAAAATATAGTTAAATATTTTTTTACTCATAGACGCATCTAAACTATTATCATTTAGTAAAAGAATAAGTTCGTCATATATCTTTTTGTTAGCATGAAAAATATGCAAAGCTTGATGATAAGTCAAACCTTTCTGATAAACTTTATAAGCCGCTTCACAGCGTTTTATATTATTGATAAGTGCATTGTGTATAAGAATCATGACGTTTCCAAGTTTTGATATGTAAATAATTTAATAAAATTTTCATATATATTCTATTATCCGAATATAATATAAAATTCTAGTCGTATTCGAATTATATTAAGCAGGTTAGTTATATTCTTTATAAATGTATGAGTTAAATTCTGGTAATTATCATCGGTTTACAAAGTAAATCATCAACTTTATAAATCACTTTATTTCAACTATACAAAAAATAAATAACCAATACTATTACATCAAAGCTCTGTCTGAAAATCCCTATGCATTTTCAATACAGTAAAAACCTTTAAAACTACGTGACACAATCAACCTACTTTATTGTTTTTATACTGTCGATAAGTACGTTGAACAAAGTACGTCAAATGATATAGAGCAGCATAGCTAACACATAATAAAGTAACTCTTTTTAACAAACTCACTGATACCCCTGCCGCAAACCTGTAGGGACTGCTAGTCAAAGATGGATACCAACTTAAAACTGCCTGCATACCCCATATCAGAGTTAAGGTAACCATTAACGCAATGATTATTGCACTCTGCTTTTTAGAAAAGACCAGCCTGACTATGTTGTCTATTCCTAATCTTTCTTTGACCACGTCTTTGTTGTTAATTTGCCAGTTTTTTAGGTGTAACAAGGCAAACCAAAATAATGCCGCTAAACCTACCATTGAACTTAAATACTGTAATAATCTGGCGATACTCGTTCCTTTAAAAGGATAAAAGTATAGAGGGTATTGTAACCAGTCAATATGACGAGCAATAGAGCCATCAGCATGAGTAATACCGTCCCAAACTAGATGGCTGGCTGCGCCTAAGATCAATCCAAATACTACCGGCAAACAAAAAGACTTTACCTTGTGTATGACTCGTTTTTTGATACCTGCAAACGACCAATATCTATCAGCGTAACCAGTAAAATGCCTTACAGTTTTATTATGGCTAGCACTGATGTCCGTATCTTGAATATTAGGAAACTTTGTTCTACGTTTCATCAAAAATGGTTCAACTAGCGCAAAAGCAGCCGGTTTTAGACCCCATTTCCACAATGCAAATATCGACAACCCCCAAGGTAGACAATAAGTAAAGATACCTACCCACTGATGGGAAAGATCACCAGTTGCGCTACTAGCACCGATGTAATAAGGAAAATCTGGCATCATCGTACCGATGAGTAATGCTTCAAAATGAAAACCGCGTATACTACGATTTTTATTCTTACTACGATAAAGTGGCAATGCTGCAGCCATATGCGCTAACGTAAATGCCATATATGTATCCTGTTACCTAACTTTAGCCTGTAAAGCGGACACCAATACTTACTTAACTAAGGCTCTGGCTGGATTCCCAACCATAATGGCGCCTGCTGGAACATCTTTGGTGACCACAGCACCCATACCAATGACCGCGCCCTTGCCGATAACCAAAGGTTTATCTGATGTTCCTTGTTTAATAACCGCTCCAACACCAACATATACATGATCATGTATATGCACATTTCCACTACAGCTCACTCTAGGCGCAAAGGTGACGTAATCCCCAATGATTGAGTCATGCGATACATGACAATACAAATTACCATGGAAAAACTTTCCTATTTTCAGGGTATTTGTCAAACAAGTATGTGGTGAAAGAATACTACCTTCACCTACCTCTATTGATTCAGGATCCAAAATAATAGCTGTAGGTGCATGAATAGAGAGAGTAGGTATACTGTCTTGTTCAATCTTGTCTGCCAATAACTCACGAACTCTACTATCACTGATAGCGATGATTACCGCTTTATTCTTAGAAGGGTCGCTCAAAAATTGCTCATACCTCCACACTTGATGACCCATAAGCGTATTAAGCTTACTAAAATCATCAATAAACACAATACGGAATTTATCCAGCAAAGGATATTGCAACTTCAATAAAGAAACAACTTGCTTCCCATTACCACTTGCACCATATATTCCAATTAATTGCTGCATCTATTTTCCTTATTGCGGATTACCAGTAAATCTGCTCATTGTCACGTTATTATTTGCATTTATGTCTTCTTTGATCAAGCATCAAAAGATCATTTAAGATGCGAAGATAAAATTAGTCGTTTAATCATTGATACTTCTAATAATGTCGAAACTTTCTGCCGTATTTACACCAACATAAGCACCTCTAAGAGCGGCTAGATGTTCTATTGCTTTAATGGATCGCGTATTCGGGAACGCTTTAAGTTGACTAGAAAAGCATTTCATAGCAGTGATTTTAGTTGCAAAATCATTTTCACTTAACACATTGAAGTAACGCGGAATAAAAACAGCCTCTACTGTTGGGTGGCCCCACTCTGTTTCAGATAGTGTCTCATAGGCATAAATGTGCCTAACACTCTGACCTGGTAATGGTCTAGCAGCCACAAGAGAAGCATTATATATAGCACCATGGTCGAGATGTAAATCACCTTTATGAGGTATATACAGAGTGTCTATATTCTTTTCTTTTATCAACGCGTTCAATGTACCAGCGATTTTGTACTGTGGATATTGCTCCAATTGCGGCGCAGGAAAGTCATAAAATAGTGTTTCCTTTATTCCCAATACCTCATGAGATTTCAACGCTTCAGAGCGCACAAACTCTATTCTTTCAGAATTAAAAAGCTCTGGCGCACCAACTGCTGCATTTGTCATTATCGCGACGTATACATTATCCCCTTGGCGTACATGTTTCGCTATTGTGCCACCGCACCCTAAAACCTCATCATCAGCGTGAGGCGCTACTACTAAAACATTTTTCATGACATTTTCCCAATAATCTCTTTTAACTCTGCAATTTGTTTTTTAAGCTCGTATATCTCAAGCTCAACTTTGTAGCCCAACAAACTTCCTACTCTCAGTCTGCTTGAATCATCAAAAGCAATTGTAATCCAAATAAGCCCTTTACCTGTCTGAACCAAGAACTCATCTTTTTGACTCTTCAAGATACGACCTTCAACACCTTTTATTTTTAGATTTTGTTCCACTCTACTAGATTTTACTTCTAGTTTTTTATTACCTGAAAAAGTAAACGCACCAGGATGTGGCTCAGAGGCAGCTTTGATAAGACGGTCTATATCGTACGCTGAGCAGGACCAATCAATCAATCCATCTTCCGGTTTTCTAATGCCAAATTCTGTCGCTAATGAATCGTCTTGTTCAATAGCTATTAATTCACCATTAGCTAGCTGAGGTAATAAAGAATCTAACGCTAGACTCATGGCCTCGTGGATTTTTTCTTTTACACTTTTAGCTGTATCTTCACAAGAAACGTCAAATCCTTCTTGCGCTACAATAGCGCCAGCATCGGCAGCTTCTTCAAGCATAAAAAAGGTAGCTGCTCCTTCTTGCGCTTCATGAACAAGCCAAGCCAAAGGCGCCCGACCTCTTCCTTCAGGTAATTTAGTCGGATGAAAACCTATAGCGCCTAATTCGGGAGCGTGAATGATATCTTTAGACACTAATTGAGAAATACCAACGACAAACAAATAGTCAAGATCTAAAGATTGTATCTCTTCAATATGGTCATTAATTTTAGTAAATGGCGTAAAACTAATTGAATTTTCTAAGCAAAATGGTTCCAGATCACAGTGCCCACTGACAAATTTGGTTATATTTGGTTTATAGCCAAATACTCCGACTACGTCTAATCCATGCTCATGTAGTTTTCGCAAGGTAAGAGCGCTTGATTCCACGCCACCAATCAATCCAACTCTCATTATTTTTTACCCCATTTCTCACCAAACAAAACTATCAACGCTGTTTTAGAAAGAATTTTTAAGTCCAATAGCAGTGATTGTTCTTCGACATACTCTTTATCAAACTCCCAGCGCTCTTTCCAAGTTAAATGAATGTTTCCATTTACTTGTGCCAATCCCGTTAGACCTGGACGAACCAATAAACGTTTTTTCGCACTTTCATTAAACTCTTTTACTAGATTTGGTAAGCAAGGTCTTGGCCCAACCAAAGACATATCGCCTTTAACTACATTAAAAAGCTGTGGCAATTCATCAATCTTTAGTCTACGTATTACCTTACCAACTTTAGTAACCTCAGGGTCATCGTTGAAAGTCTGTTTAATCTCTCTCACTTTGTCCGTCATGGTTCTAAACTTATAGACCGAAAATACTCTACCTTTTTTACCCACTCGTTGCTGTTTAAAAAACAGTGGGCCTTTACTGGTTAATTTTATTAATACCGCCGTTACGATGAGCAGCGGAGATAGTATGACCAATATAAAAATACTTATAAGAAAGTCAAAACAGCGTTTCATAGAAAACCTTATAGCTTAAATATGCGTTTATAGTGTGTTATAAAAATTACTATATTTTTAAATCTTCGTCTCGCAACAATATAATCAGTTTCATGACATTTCTACGTGCGACAATAAACTTATGAGAGGAGTGACTATAGACCCATCTCTTTAAACATTTTGGCATTAACCTTGTGCACATCATATTTTTCTTCAGCTATAGTCCGTGAGCGCTCCCCCATCTCTACAGCTAATTCAGGCTCTTCAATAAAACGAAGCATCGCTTGGGCTAAAGCATCAACATCTTTTACCGGTACTAAAAAACCGTTATCACCATCTACAACAGTTTCACGGCAGCCTGGCGCATCTGTAGTAATCACTGCTCGGCCCATAGACATTGCTTCTAATACTGTACGAGGAGTGCCTTCACGATAAGACGGTAGTACATAGACAGAACTTGCTTCAATAGCTGGTCGTACATCGTCCAGCTTACCTAAGAAGTTAATTGTTCCTTCTGCAATCCATTCGTCCAGCTCAGTTTGTTTAATAGCATGGGGATTGGTATCAAGCCAACCTACCAAATCAAAGTTTATCTCAGGATGAGTTTTTCTGACTTGTTGGGCTGCCTGTGCATATTCACGGACCCCTTTATCCCATAACAATCGAGCAATCATCAAGAATTTTGGCGCAGACTGCTCAGTCAAAGGCACAACGTTAAACTGCGACACATCTACACCTGAACCGTTTACGATACAAGTATCTGCATTCTTAGATACGATTTTTAAATCACGAAACAACATTTCATCATCTGGGTTTTGAAAGAAAACCTTATCGGCTTTAGATAAGGCACGACGATATAATTCATGAATTAATTTTTGTAGTTTAGTGCGTTTTTTTGCTACCTCAACTTGCTGAAAAGCGTAGCCTAACCCTGTAATCAGGGCAAAACGATGAGGTACTTTAGCAAGCCAAGCAGCTAACATGCCGTAAATGACTGGTTTGATGGTATAACTGAGCACATAATCAGGCTTAATCTCTTTCATTAAACGATATAAAGTGCCTAGAGTTTTAGCATCGTTAATAGGATCAGTACCTGTACGTTGCATAGGAATATCATGAACCGCATAACCAAGGGCATCAAGACGCTCAACAACCTTCATATGATCCTGAAGTCCTGGAGCAGCAACATGGACTTCAAACCCTGCATCTTGTAAAGCAGCTAATAGAGCGCCGCGAAAATTAAGTAAGGAAGGTGCATAGCTTGCTATAATTAGAAATCTCATAAATTACTCTATTAAAATGAATTAATGTTCGACAGAAAGTTTTTGAACGTTTGCATTCCTTACTCTATAACCAAGATAAACTAAGAGAACGGTATAAATGAACAAATAATTGAGTAGAAGAAAAGTTGAACTATTAGTAGATAAAGAAAATATCGCTGCAAGTGACATTGTTGTAGCGGCCTTAAATCGAGCCGTATGCTTAGAAGTCATCCAAATTAGAGATAAACAAAATACTGTAAAAATAGATGTTCCAACAATACCAAACTTGATTAGCGTCTCTACTAAACCATTGTGTGTTCCAAGCTCATGTCCATCAATTTCAAATTTAACACCATCAAAACCTAAACCTATAATAGGTTGGCTCTTAAATCTTTCGAGTGCTAGCTGCATGAGTACATCACGCCCATTGTAACCTGTATCTAATAACCTTGAATCAGATGAACTCGCTACATTAGTAAAGTTACCAGATACCCAATCTGCGATCTCAACAGAATAAATAGATAAACCTAGCACAATTGCTATTACTACAAATAAGGAGAAAAAATTACTTCTAGGAAATTTTGCAACAAAAGCATAAGACAATAAGCTTAATACAAATGCCAAAGTTGCACTTCTAGAAGCAGTAATACCTAGGATTAGTAAGACTGTCCCAATACCTAGAAACTTATATCTTTTTTTATCTAAACCCAAAAGTAAAAAGGGTAGTAACATTACAGATAGGTGACTGGTAATATTTGGATTCATGAACAAACCAGGCTTTCGGAAGTCAGACCAATTTGTAAAACTTATAAGAAAAAGCGGTAGTAAAATAAGTAGCGTCTTAGATAATGTTTTATACTGCTCTTTATTATAAAAATTCATCCCTTCAGTCAACGCTATTTGAGATGCAAAGAATAAAAATAACACCATAGCTATAGATTGAAAAATAATCAACACACTACCTTGGAAAATAATGCTCTGAATTACAATAAATAGCACAAGAAAGAGAATAGCAATTAGACTTTTATTCATTATTACTATTTGGTGCTTATATACCACAAGAATATAAAACAAAGTAAAGTGTACAACTACTAAAGGCGCTCTCAAATAAGCAAAGTTCGAAAAACTTATAACAAAAATTATAAGTATTGAAGTCAATACAAATGAGTTTAAACTAATAAAACTAGGAATTTTTATATTCATATTATTCACTACAGTATTGTGTATTGACTTTTCTAATATAAACTGTGGAACTTGTCTATAATTACTTCCATAGAATATTTATCAATAATATTATATTTGTTTTCATGAGCTTTTTTAAGTAATTTATCTTTCGGATAGGTAAGGTATTTTTTTATAGTGTCACTAACTCCAATTGCATCATTACTTAGGGCAATAGACTCCTCATCTAGAAGTACTTTGACATCTCCTACACTAGTTACCACACATGTAGTGTTTGATAATATAGCTTCTCCTACTACATTTGGAAATCCTTCAGTTTTGGAATGTAAACAAAAAATATCCATAGCTTTTAGACATTTAGGTACATCATCCCTCTGACCCAGCAGTCTGAAACTATTTAAAAGGTCATGTTGTTTAATCCAAGAAACTAGCTCTTTATTCTTCGCATCATTATCTCTACCTACTAACATAAACTTCAAATCTGGAAAGTCTTTTATTAATGTGGAAGCAACCTCTACAAAAAGCTTTTGATTTTTGACTGGATTAAACCTACCTACTGATCCAATGACGATATCATCAGAGGACAAGTCAAATTGCTTACGAACATTAAGTCCATCTTCTTCTGTAGAAGAAAATGCCTCCACATCAAAACCGTTAGGAATAACAACCATCTTAGACTTATCGTAACCAATACCTATATGATAGTCTTTTGATACATGAGCCGCACAAACGATAGAATCAGGGACGTAGTGAGACAGTTTTGCACATAACTTACTAAGATAAACTGTTTGCTTGGAAGCACCTTGAGATACATCTGTAGTACGGATACCCCAAATAATATTATCAATACCTACACTCTTTGCAGCTAGACCACCTAAAAAGTCAGCATGATACATCCAGGTCTGTACTACATCAGGTTTAAGTTCTTTAAGTAGTCTCTTAAGTCGCAAGAAAATCTTAGGTACCGATGCTGTAGACTTCATGCCAAGACTATACACCTTTATTCCTTGACTCTGTAAATCTGAACCAATAATACCAATGTCTGTCAAAGAAATAACACTATGTTGAAACTGACCTGTTTTTTGACTGTGCAGTATTAATCGCTTAAGCATCAACTCAGCACCGCCTACATTTAAGCCAATAATTACGTGTGTTATTTTTTTAGTCATTTTTACGTTCCACATAGTGTAAAAAGTTACAAGGAAAATTCTCTTTGCTTAATAATTTTTCTTTATCAGCATAGGTCTAAGAATAAGATAAACCTCGTATACATTCCAGTATTCCTGAAAAAACGGTTAATACTGTAAAAAATTTAACTATTTTTATATGAAAATAATGTTCGAGGTATATTAGCTGTATCTACTTCCTAGGTTCTTATAAAACTTTTAAACTTTCATTTTTAAATTTCATATTTAAAATATTTTGTAAGGATATCGATTCATTACTTTTCATAAAAAAATTTAGGGCATATGCAAAATTTTCCTCAAGATCTTGATTATTCTTCTCTTTAACCCACTCTCCATTTGTACAAACATATCTACTTGGCGCTTTCAGTAAAGTACCCGGCGAAAAATTAGTACCTTGAAACTCTATTAAATGACAACCATCAGGTGATTGAGCAATGTCTAACGAAGCATAAGGATTGTTCATTTCATCAAATATACTCTTCGCATAGTCTAAAGTCTCTTTCGGAGGCTTTACATGCTCAAACAGTCCACTACCACTCGCTCTAAAGTCACCTTCTTTAATATTTCTTTTTAAACTATAGTATCTGTCCCCAAATACTAAAATCTTAAAATCATTCGTTAAGTTAGGTATAAAGTCTTGCTCAACAAATCTATTAAACCCTTTATGCCTGTAGTTGTATATTGAAAACTCTTCAGCTTGTAATTTAATTTTTCGTTGAAATTTTATTACTTTTCTCTTATTCGATACATTGAAATGTTTTTTCTTAATATCTAACAGATCTTTTTCATTCTTTACTAAAAATACACCACTACTACCTGACCCACTTACTGTTTTTAATACCTTTGGTAGTGGCAAGTTACAGTCATCGATATCAAAGAAGTAGTTCCCTTTTAGATTACCAAAACCTAATTCAGTTCTATACAACTCCTGAAATCCTTTATTTTCGTGACTCATAAGTATATCGTAACTTGGTATGATTCTACATTTTTTATTAATGAAATACATGACATCTCTTAGATACAGTCTAATATTTTCCTCATCACTAGAAGTGTAAAAAACTATATCCGTTTCATCAAAGTCAATATGCATCAAATCATTGATAGTTATAATTTCACTATCAAAATTTAAAAGACTTGACACTTTATTGATATCTAGACTCTGCCAGCTTTGACCAGTACTACCAAAAAATCCATTAGGTAGTGTGGCGATATATACCTTCATAATCCTAAGCCCCTATAATTAACATTTTTATTTTTATCTAAAAATAATATGACCTTAACTATAAAATTACGTTCTTTAGCTACTGATTGTAAATTTATTGTCATTATTAGATGAAGCATTGATAAAAATAGATCATCTTCTAGACTTAATTAGATCATTGATGATTTCATCAGTATATTCACCTAAGAATGATTCCCCTGCGTTTTGTGGAATTCTTATAGTTTGACCAAACAGATTTATCTCTATGCATCGCCATCTATCAGTAGAGTCTAGAGCCATATCCAGACTGATTATACGAGCACCTATAACAGATCTGGCAATGCTTTTACTGGCTTCAACCAAATCTTCATATAGTGGTAAGCTCTTTCCTTCAAACACAAAACCTGAATTGGGATGACTTAAATATTTTTTTTCATCTATATCGGTTGCATACTCATTCAGCATTCCATTGAGTTTTATACTACAGACTATTCCACCATCAGATACGTTATCCAAGCTTCCATCTTTTCCTATACGTATACCGGAATTGAGCATATGTACTACATTATCTTTATCTTTATCTTTATATAAGCTTACACGAACAGTATTTATACTATCCTTATTAAAAGCATTTATTAGTTCAGACTGTTCTATCTTTTCTTGGACTACTAAGTTCGGATGTTGTTTTATAATTTCTTTGATATCTTCTTTGCTATTAACAAAGTAAACATCCTTACCACCATAACTGTCTTTATTGGGTTTAATCACAATGGGAAAGTCATTACTGTCAACTTCTTTATCAATAAATGCTTCAATATCGTCTATAGCTTCAAATTCATACGTATAATAACTACCATCTAACTTATGAAAGAAGTCTTTTGGGAAAATACCTCTACCAAACCATTTGTTATATACGCTTTTGTGCGCTAGAAACTCAACATTTCTTTCATTGTTTAAGAATCTTTCAATATATAAGCTATAAAACTCCTCAGGAATAATACGCTTATTAAAAGAGCCCGATAACGATTTTGATATCTCTACTGTCTTGAAGCTAATAACTGGGGATACAGCTTTCCAATAATTACGGTATTCTGTCTTTTCATCTTTTGTTAGACTTACTTTTTGGAAGCCGGGAGAGTTATATATTGACTTATGAAGCTTATGGAATGCAGAATACGCTGACAAAAATTTCCAGCTCCCAACAACTTTATTTTTTACAATTTTTTTAGCTTGCATGCTTTACGCCCTCGTTTATTTTTTTGAAATAGTAGTAGGATCCAGACCCTAAAATTAATTGACCTATAAATATATTAGTAGCTCCCCCTAATAGTCCAAACTTATAAATAAGCGGGAAGGATAATATAAATCCTATGGTTGATGCTATTATTGTAATTCTCATTACTATCTTATCGTAACCTCTTGAGATTAGATAGTTAGTAGAGTAAACACTGTAGAAAACAATAGCTAAAAATCCAGCAATAAGAATATAAAAGACTTCTGAGTCAAAACTATACTTTATACCAATAATATCAAAAATATACTGATGTACTACTAATAAGAAAACTGAAATAGCTGCTATCAAAATTAAATAATACTTGCTAAAAATATCAAACTTTTCTTTATACCTAATTAAGTATGGAAAAGCCACACCTGATACCACAGAATTAAAGACAGTCAATAACTGTACAACTTGTCTTGTAGCACCAAAATAACCTGCAGATGCCTTACCCAGTATCATTCCAACAAGAAAATTGGTTGTATTATTAAAAAGATTTGGAACGAATTGGTTTATAAATAATGGAAAACCAATCTTTAATGTTTTTTTAACTCTTTTAATACCCACAAAAATCAGCTTTAAATTGAATTTACTTATTATTATATAATGTGAAATAAATGACACTATAATATAGCTTATCCCTAATAAAAATGGGTATATCCAATAGTCTTGTGGAGCTTTTATCAATATAAAAACGCCTATAGTAAATGAAAGCTTAACTATAAGATTTAAAACCGTTATATAACCCATTCTTTCAACACCCCGAAAAAACCACTCAGGGAATAAGGTTTGGCCTATAAGCATCAAACACATTAATAGATATACGAGTAAATCCTCTCTAAACTGTGGTACAAGCAAAATTATCGGTACTAATACAGCTAAAGAGAATAACAGTAAGTACATTTTAGTAATGATTGTTTTACTGTAAATAAAACTTAGTTGTCTCTTATTGGCTCGATGCCTTGCAATTTCTCGTGTCGCTGACAGATTAAAACCATAGTCTGTTACTGCTTGAAAATAAGCCATCAATGACAGTGCTAATACGATCGCCCCATATTGCTGTATCCCTAGCACCTTAATCAAATAAGGCAAAGTAACGAAAGGTAATACAGCATTAACAAGCTTTAAAACTGCTAGTGAAAAAAAGTTTTTTAGCAATTGGCTAGTATCTTTATTACGTAGCATGGTGCGAACTTTACTAATCATAAAACTCAACTATTAATTTGCTAACGACTTAACGTACCAAGGCATTGCTTTATCGATACCTTGACTAATATCAAACTGAGGCTTATACCCTAATAAGTTTTTTGCTTTAGTCACATCTGCTTGAGAATGTCTTACATCACCCTCCCTAAAGTCTCGATATACAGGCTCTTTATCATACTTCACATCATTTTCTGCTAATGCTGACTTAATCGAGTTAAACAAATCATTTAACGTCGTTCTATCACCTACTGCTACGTTGTAGACTTGATCCTTGGCTTCGGGATTGGTAGATGTTGCTGCTAATATGTTCGCTTGCACGGTATTGTCGATATAACAAAAATCACGACTAGTCTCGCCATCGCCATTAATATAGACGTCATCATTAGCGATCATAGCAGCTGTCCACTTTGGGATCACCGCAGCGTAAGCACCGTCTGGATCTTGGCGTCTGCCAAATACATTAAAATAGCGCAAACCGACAGAGTTAAATCCATAACTGCGTGCAAATACTTCTGCATACAACTCATTGACATACTTGGTCACAGCGTATGGAGACAATGGCTTACCGATAGCGTCTTCTACTTTAGGTAATGCAGGATGATCGCCATAGGTTGAGCTGCTTGCTGCGTAAGTAAAGCTCGAAACTTCTGCATCACGTGCCGCTACTAACATATTCAAAAACCCTGAGATGTTAGTCTCATTAGTGGCAATAGGGTCTGCCAAAGAGCGAGGAACAGAGCCTAGCGCAGCTTGATGCAATACGTAGTCCACACCTTCACAAGCCTTATGACAGTCATCTACTTTTCTGATATCGCCTTCAATAAAGCGAAAACGTTGCCATTGCTCTGCAGATACTAATGACTGTACTTCATCTAAGTTTTTTTGATGGCCTGTCGCAAAATTATCCAAACCTATTACAGTTTGGTTCAGCTTTAATAAGGTCTCAAGTAAGTTTGAGCCGATAAAACCTGCCACGCCAGTAATTAGCCATTGCTTTGGATTATTGGCCAGTGTTTGTGTTGTTTGTTCATATTGCGTCATGGTACTTCCTTATTATCTATATATCTTGTATTTACAGGCGAATATCAGTTTCATCTTTTGCAAATACGTATTTTAAATCATAAAGTACATGTTTTTCTTTACCTAACTTTCTGATACTGCTAACACCCATTTCAGTAAACTCTGAGTGAGCAACTGCTAGAATAATGCCGTCATAATTTTCTGCTTGAGGCTCGCTGATTGGTGTGATGCCATATTCACGCTGAGCTTCTTCCTTATCTACCCAAGGATCATAAATGTCGACTTCGATGTTATATTCTTTTAACTCATGGACAATATCGATAACTTTGGTATTACGTACGTCAGGACAGTTTTCTTTAAAACTTAGTCCAAGTATGAGCACCTTTGCCCCTTCTACTTGAATACGCTTTTTGATCATATTTTTGATGAGCTGAGTCGTAACATACTCTCCCATACCATCGTTAAGACGACGACCGGCCAAAATGATCTCAGGGTTATAACCGATAGCCTGTGCTTTATGCGTCAAATAGTAAGGATCGACACCGATACAATGCCCACCAACTAGACCTGGACGGAACGGTAAAAAGTTCCATTTAGTACCTGCTGCGGTAAGTACTGCTTCGGTATCGATATCCATCTTGTTAAAGATAACGGCTAATTCGTTAATCAGAGCAATATTCACGTCTCTTTGAGTATTTTCGATAACCTTTGCTGCTTCTGCAACCTTGATGCTCGCAGCTTTATGCGTACCAGCAATGATAATTAGGTTATATACATCGTCGACGAAGTCTGCTATTTCAGGCGTAGAGCCTGCAGTGACTTTTAGAATATTGACTACTCTATGCTCTTTGTCACCTGGGTTAATACGTTCAGGACTATAACCTGCATAGAAGTCTTGGTTAAATACCAATCCAGACACCTCTTCAAGTACAGGGATACATACTTCTTCTGTTGCCCCTGGATAAACGGTAGACTCATAGACAACGATATCGTCTTTTTTGATAATGCCACCTATTGCTGTTGAGGCTTTAATTAAAGGTGTCAAATCAGGCTGCTTAAAATCATCGATCGGTGTCGGTACCGTGACGATAAAAAAGTTGCAGTCTTTGAGTGCTTGAATATCTGAGGTATAACTCAGATGCGTGGCTTGAGATAACTCTTCGTCACTCACCTCTAAGGTATGATCTGTACCTGATTGCAAGTCAGCAATACGATTTGCGTTGATATCAAAGCCTATAACAGGGACTTTTTTGCCAAATTCAACTGCCAGCGGTAGACCCACATAACCTAGGCCAATAACTGCTATCTTTATATCTTCTATGTTTCTCATAACGTTCCTTACTAGATAAGTTTATAAAATAGTTTTGATCATTTAGCGTAATGGTTGTTTTATTTGAGAAGGTTTACGAAGGCGCTGAACCTTCATGATAGCCTTCTACAAAATATTTGAACTCTTCTTTTAGCCATTCCACATCATGTGGCTGCGATCTACGGGTTAATTGAGACAGCATATTTTCGATATCCATTAGCGGGAAGCTTTGCTCCATCGCCTGTCTAATCAAGGGATGCTGCGTAGGCTCTACATTGTCATCACCGATGATAAGCTCTTCGTAGAGTTTTTCTCCAGGTCTGAGTCCGCTGACAACAATTTCCATATCTCCATCTGGGTTATTTTTATCTTTAAGCTTACAACCTGTTAGATAAATCATACGTTTAGCAAGATCTACGATTTTGACAGGCTCTCCCATATCTAATACGAATACTTCACCACCTGTCGCCATCGCGCCCGCTTGAATCACCAAACTTGCCGCTTCAGGAATGGTCATAAAGTAACGAGTTACATCTGGGTGAGTCACTGTAATCGGACCGCCCTGCTCAATTTGTTTGGTAAATAATGGAATTACCGACCCTGAAGAACCAAGTACATTTCCAAAACGCACCATACTAAAGCAGGTTTTACTATTAACTTGACTCAACCCTTGGCACACAAGCTCAGCCAGGCGTTTAGACGCTCCCATAATATTAGTAGGTCTTACAGCTTTATCAGTAGAGATAAGCACAAAAGTCTCAACTTTGGCTTGCAATGCTGCATAAGCGCAGTGATAAGTCCCTTTAGAATTATTGATGACACCTTCAAAAGGATTGTGCTCAACAATAGGTACGTGCTTATATGCAGCAGCGTGATATACCGTATGAATCTTGTACTTTTTAAAGACTCTAATAAGTTTGTCTTCATTGGTCACATTGCCAATCATGGCAATGATTTGAATATCACTATAATCAGAGTTGAGCATTTGCTGGTTTTTAAGCTCTTGATGAATACTATATAAAGCATATTCAGACAATTCATAAAGAATGAGACACTGAGGCTTGTTTTTAATTATTTGCCGGCATAGCTCGCTGCCAATAGAGCCTCCAGCACCAGTAACCAATATATTTTTACCTGATATATTTTTGCTTAATAAAACAGCGTCAGGCTCAACGGTTTGTCTGTCTAGTACATCCAAGATATCAACAGGACGCATGGTGCTTACGGTCACTTGTCCAGCAGCAATCTCATGTAAGCTTGGCAGCTGTTTAATCTTGACCGATACTTCTGCAAACTCTTCGATGATCTGTCTGCGGCGAGCGCGGCTGATAGATGGCATGGCCAAAAATACTTGTGAGACCTCTAGTTTATCTACCAACTCTACGGTTTCAGCAGCGTCATGTATTCTCTTGCCTAATAAGTAACCACCAGCCAGCTGTTGGTTGTCATCGACAAAAGCAACTGTACGGTATTTGTTTGAGCGCTCTAACGCATCGAACAGTTCTCTACCTGCTGCACCTGCTCCATATATAATGACGTTCTCTTGAATTTCTTTATCACTAAGACGGTTATGCTGACCACCATTACTACGCTCTAAAAACTCACGTATACTTAAGCGACTGCCCCACAACCAAACAAAGAATAAGAATAGATACAAGATAGGTACTGAGCGCGGTATATCAGTCAAGATATCGAAAAAATTCATCACTTCATACGCAATGATCAGTACTATAAATAGCTGTAATACGTTACGCATGACTCTATCAGAGAAGATACGAGCAACGCCCCTATAAAAGCCTATGAAGTAAAGCCCAATAACAGGAGGTAAGGCATATAAAAACAGTGCCAAAGGACTCAAATGGTTAGCAACGTCGCCATACCGTAAAGCTAAGGCAAAAAATAGACAGACCATTGACATCACAATATCTGTGGTCAGAAAGACCCCACGCTTTGCGACACGTGGCATCTCTAACAATCGCTGGGCAGTATTGTATAACCGATTACCAGTGTTGTTGTTTGCAGAATACGTTTTATTAAGCTCTGGCTTCATAGACATAAGACTCAACTGGTTGTGTTAGCGCAATTATTGGGCATTGCCGTAAGTGTAAGTGTAATGATAACTATTCTTACTCAAGATACCTTGCTGCAGGTCATTGATGATGATGCCGTCCACCTCAATATTTGCTTTATTCATCTGCTTGACAGCATAGTTCAACTGACCTTCTGATGAATCGTTATGACGTGTGACCATAACCACTTGATCAGCGTATTTAGAAAGTAGGACGGCATCCGTGGCTGCAAGCACAGGCGGCGTGTCAATAATGATGTAATCGTAATGAGCCGCCAGCTCGTTCATCAAACCACTAAACTTTTCACTGGCTAACATAGACGATGGATTACGGGCATTGTGACCACGTGAAATAAAATCAAGATTGTCTATATTGGTAGGATGAGTGATACTCACCGCTGTACTTTGCTCTTCTTTGAAGTAGTCCGTAAGACCCATATCTTGTTCCATATTGAACACGTTATGAAGACTACCAAGACGCATGTCTGCATCTATGACCAAAACCTTTTTATCCAATTGAGCAAAGACTTCTGCCAAATTTGCGACGATAAAAGACTTACCAACGTTTGGACTCTCGCCTGTGACAACAATGATACGGCTGCGCTGATTGGTCTTGGCAACGCTTGGCATACCAAACATTAAATAGGTTCTTAAACTTTTTATGGCTTCATAAGTTGCACTATTGTGATCAGAGTAAGACAACAATTTATTGGTTACGCGTTTATTCTTACCCAGACGTTTTAGTGCTTTTGAGCGCGGAACGGTTGCTATCACTGGAACACCAGTATTAGACTCAACCGTTTCAGGATCCCGAACCACATTACGCATTGCACTTCTTAGTAGCACTATCAAGGCACCTATTAACGCGCCTAACACGGTAGTTAATAAAATTACCAACTTATCTTTTGGTGCGATAGGGTTATAAGTGCTAACAGGTAGGTCAACAATACGTGCATAACCAATTTGACCTGCTTTGACGATTTTTAGTTGCTCATAGTTTGTGAGCATAGTGAGATAAATCTCTCTGTTAATATCGACATCTTCTGATAACTTCAAAAACTCTCTTTGAATCTCAGGCAAGCCTGCAACAGTATTGTTGATCTCTTGCTTTCTATTATTTAATACTCTTAATTGGTCATTAATCTGGACAACCAATGGATGCTCATCAGTGTAATAAGTAGATAGTTCGGCTTGTTGCAGCTTTAGATCACTCAACTGACCATCGATTCGAGATTCCTCAGCTAACAATAGCTGGGCTTCTTGAGCGACATCGATAGTGCCGTATCTTTTACGAAACTCGTTAAACGCTGCCTCAGACTCTTCAAGCTTTTGCTTTAGGACAGGGATTTGTGTTTCCATAAAATCAAGCGTTTTAGTAGTTTCTTCAGAGCTACGAGCCTTGTTTTGATTAACATAAGACATCACGATTTCATTTAAAATCAAGGTCGTTTGTTGCTGGTCTGGACCAGTCATAGACAACTGAATAAGACCAGTCATATTGCCTGTTTCTTCGACTGTCAAATTACCGTTTATGGCATCAGTTGTAATTTTTAGCGACTGCTTAGTAATATCAATAGACTGACCATTAGTCGGTAGATCTTCTACCGTAATGTCAATTGAGCCTCTTGTTCCTTTGAATTGATGAGGTTGATTAAATTGGCCTTTAAAAGTATCAGCGCCTCTACTTAACACAAAACCAGTATCTGATCGGCTCAGAGTGAAACTTTGATCTAGGTATTCTTCTGATACATCAAACTGACTAACTCTTACTTCGCCAGTTTCAGTCTGTAGTGATACTCCTTCTTCAGAGTGGACAGGCGTGTCAATTCGATCTTCTACTATTCTGTCTATCGCGTTAATCTCAGGATTTTTTAGACGAATCTGTAAATGCAATGAATCAACGACTGGTTTTAATACCATCCGTGACTTTATTAATTCGGCTTCCTCTTGAGACTGACTGCTGCCAGAACCCACCAAGTTAGAGATGTTTTCACCCAATGCTGAGACACCTTGCGGATTGGCATCAATTTGCACCAAGGCATCTGATTGGAACGTCGGATTGACGTAGCGGGTATATATTATTCCTGCTATCAGCCCCAATAAGGTGAAAAAAAGCAAAATTTTCCAACCACGTAACAACGACCCAAGTAGGCTTGAGAGATCGATTTCTTTGTTATCTCGATCATTGCCAGATGTTGATAATTTCTGTGAGTCTGTTTTCATATTCATATCCGCTACTTAAATGATTTTTTCATTCCATTGCTCGAGACTATCAATAATATTGCTCTTAGCAACCTCAAACACCGATGTAGGTAACCCATAAGGGTCTTCAATATCTTTACCAATCCAATGGCCAATTCGAAACGTTTTGCCTCGGCAATGTGGCCACCTATCTTCAATCCACTTGGTTTGACTGATTGACATCGTCAAAATCAAATCTGCCTGTCTTACTAAATCTTCACTAATCTGTTTGGCAATATGTGAGTCAATATTTGTATCGTCAGTGGCCATTACTTCAATCGCTTTAGCGTCAGCAGGATAACCGACCAATGCTGACACGCCAGCAGAATCAATACGCTTTTGCGGATAGCGCTTGGCTAACATCGCAGCTGCCATCGGACTACGGCATATATTGCCTACGCAAACGACTAAAATATTATCAAATGCCATAATCAACGCTTTTATCTAAAAATCTGAAATTAGGCTTGCCGCAGAAGTCGATGGTAATAAGGCACTGATCACACGGTTCCAGCGAGTAAGACCGGTTGGATCGACATAAACGATGTCGTTAGGCTGCATCTCAAAACGATTGGCCAAAGCAAAACTTGTAATGGTCTGCATATCGACATAATAAATATTAGTATATTGCGCTTGTTTATTATCACGAACGATATATATCTTGGCAGCATCGGCAGTACTAGCGTTGAGTCCTCTTGACTCTCCCAATACACTAGATAAGCTCAAACCTTGTTCAAGAATTGGGATAGGCTCGATTTGTCCAAACTCTCCCAAAACAAGCACCCTATTACGGCTTTGGCTGTTGACATGGATAGAGTCACCATCTTGTAAGTATATTTGGTTGGCTGATGAACCCATTTCACGTAGTGACTGTAGACCTAGCTCGTAGCTCTTCCCATTGCGATTCAATATAATATTGTTTGAGTCGCCAGTTTCAGTTGCTCCGCCCGCCATAGATATCGCTCCATAAAGCGTTACCGGCGCATCTTCAATATTAAATTCACCAGGTTGTCTGACTGCACCATCAATAAAGAACTTATTACCACGATAGTTAATAACCTTTACTTGTGGGTCTGCATACTTAAGATACTTTTGTAATCTTGCGCTTAAGATGTTCGTAAATTGCGGTACACTCAAACCACTTGCTTTGATTCGACCTATCATAGGGAACTGAATAAAGCCTTGTTGATCAACAGGAAAACCTGACGCATAAGGATTAGAGCTTCCAGCGGATGATGAAGATGAGATATCTGGATAACCAACAAGCTCGATACTTAAGATATCCCCATCCGCGATACGATAATTCATTGGATTAGAAGATTGAATCAAACGAGTCACATCATCATTGCGTACAGCAACTTGCTTGGGTGGTAGGGTAGCTAGGTTTAACGGCTGAACATTAAATCGAATACCGTTCTCTGCTACAAAAGTACCATTAGGTGGTAAATCTCCAGATTGCAAACCTGCGTTGATGGTGGTCGCGCAACCAGTAAGAAATACAACAGTCGACAAACATAATGCGTTCAACAACTTTTTTGAGGAATTTTGCGTAGGGATAAAATGCTTATTGACCATGATGTCTACTCAACCTTATATCCTTCAAAACGAGTATATTTGTTACATATATTCGTAAAAACGGATTAAAAAAATACATGTATTCGAAATAGCGAATTAATTAACGATGAATATACACTTAAATTAAATACAACGCAATATTCTATAAACTTTTGTAATGGAAGAATACTCACTTAATGTGGGATTCTCGACATTAAAGGTTTCTTTTCTTACAACTCATATAATAACAACCGACATAACTTAAGAGAAATAGAAATATCTATTAATAGCATGAACGGTGTTAATAACACTTTTAACGGTTCAAACAACAGAAAATAACCTGTAAAATCTCACCAGTAAAATATGAACGCGACATTTAAGGTATGAATGATTATTAACATCTAGCGTCTCTTGATAACCTGAGACATACAAAAATGCCTAAAAAATGAGGAATAAAGCAATTTATGCGCTAAATGTTTTAAAATAGCGTAGAATACACGTTAAAACTCACTCAATGATGTTGATACATTGCGAAATGTAACTTAACCGACTCAAGGACACGATTATGAAAGATGAAAAACTGCAAAAAGCCCTCGCCCGTATGGGACTTGGCTCACGTCGTCAGATGGAAGAAGTCATTAAATCAGGACGAGTAACTGTCAACAATGGACCAGCAACGATTGGCGATCGCGTTGAGCAAGGTGATGAGATTCGCGTTGATGGTCGTCAAATAAAATACACGGCCGAAAACGAGAAGCGTCGCCGTGTGATCGCTTATTACAAGCCTGAAGGGGAAGTCTGCTCCGCTAAAGATCCAGAAGGTCGTCCAACGGTTTTTGAACGCTTACCAAAGCTAACTCATGACCGTTGGGTAATGGTTGGTCGTCTCGATATCAATTCTACTGGGTTGTTGCTGTTTACCAATGATGGTGAAATGGCACACCGTTTGATGCATCCATCTAACGAAATTACTCGCGAATATGCGGTACGTGTACTTGGCGAAGTGACCTCTGAGATTGCGCGCACTCTTACCGCTGGGGTCATGTTAGAAGACGGTATGGCACAATTTGAAGACATTAAAGAAGGTGGCGGTGAGGGTGTCAATAAATGGTATCACGTTAAGCTAAAAGAAGGGCGTAACCGTGAAGTACGTCGTCTGTTTGAGTCGCAAGGTCTCAAGGTCAGTCGTCTACTACGTACCCGCTACGGTACGATCTCATTACCAAAAGAGTTACGTACTGGACGTTTTTTAGAATTGGATAAAAAAGACATTAATACGTTAACGGATCTAGTAAGTTTACGTCCACGTTATGGTACGGGTCTGCATGGCGCGGCCAAAGAAAAGCAAGAACGCATCAAAAACAAACCACTAAAAGCGCGTCGTAGTGATAATCGCAATGACAGTCGCAGTAACAGCACAAAACCTAAGAGTAGTGCTAGCCCTGCAAGTCGTGGAACGCGTAATACTCGAGATCGTAGTGATAAGCGTTGATTAAAATGCTATTTAAGTCTTTGCTCTATAAAGCTTTAAAAGTTTAGCGCAACTTAGCAAAAAGCTGCCAATGAGACATGATCATTGGCAGCTTTTTTATACAGCTTTTGCAATAATAGTATTAACGCATAAGTTAGCTGTCGTGATTATCGATATAATTTTTCATAACTTGTAGCTCTTGTAAGTGCTGCGTCTGCGTTTGTACTAACAACCCATCTAAGCGCTGTTCAATATTGTCCAATACCTGTTGTGATAATTCATCGGCTTCGATATTTTTTTGATCCTCTATCTGATTGACAGTTGTATGAACACTCGCTAGATGGTAACGACTGGCCAGCATTTCAGGCAAGCGATTATGCAGCATTTTGTCTACTATAAACTGCTGCTCTGTCACCACTGATGTTTTATTTTGACCTGATAACGCTTTTTGGTACTCATAGTAGCTATTTACTTTTTCATCGATACGTTGCAACTGGCGTAACTGATGATCGGGCAAAACCTGTAAGTGTTTTTTATTTAAGTTTAGCTGTTGCCAATTTATCGTAGATAATGATAGTGGTGCATGACGATCATGATATTTGAGCACGCCTGGCGTAATGCCGACTGCTTTATGAAACGCTTGCCAGCCTTTTTTACCCAAATAAATAGTAGTAATCGTGGTCACAATACCAACACCTATCAGCACACTCATATACTCTTACTCTTCTAGCTTTGGTTTTTGTTGATACTAACGTCGTTATCATCGTCTATTTGTAAGCTCTGAGCATTAGAGACAGCGCCATCAAAACGTTGCTGCAAATAACGATTGGTTGCGAGTAGCTTTTGACCATCTTGATGATACGAAGCATTAATTAAATCGTCAAACTGTGTATTAATGGTGTTCAGCACTTCAAGCAGCGCCTCTTTACCCGTGACATTAGAGTGCTTGATTTTGGTGTTATCAGCGCGACCATCATCCAAGTCATGCAAGCGGCGATAATCAGCTACCGCCTCTGGGATATGTATGTCCATCAAATTCTGAATCATGACATAGGTCTCGGTTACCGTATCTGTGTCATCAATTTTGCCATCATTATTGGTATCTCCATAAATAGTACGTAGCTTTTCGCCTTTTTGATTGATTTGGGCGAGTGTCGTCTTGACCTCAATTGGCAAGCTTTTTTCGGGGATATAACCCAGTTGCGGCATGGCTTCATATTCTAGCATTTTAGGAGCGGTTACTTTTTTGATGCCACGATACCCCAAATATAACCCTGCTGCTGGTAGCAACCCATATAAAACAAACATCACTAACATTGCAGTTACTTGGGTCATTAGATTGTCCTCGTCATTTGGCAGAATTGTTTGGCAAACTTTTATTATTTTAAATAAACATTAAACAAAAAAATAAGGCTGTACTAAAGCCTTATTTTGTTATGTATTGAACCCCCTATGTTCAATACTACTCAATTGCCTTATGTTGGTAACGTCAGCTTTGGGTGCGGCTTTTCACATAACGATGTGTTGAAGCAAGACGATCCATAACCGTTTGATGCAACTCATCCAATAATTCATCAAGCTCGTAATCAATCTCCAAAAACAAATCTGTCAACATATCGCCTGCAGTCATTTTTCCTTGTACCATATTGTTCTTAGTACGGTGCGGACTAAAACGTTGAAGTTGCTCATAGTGATGCAATGCCTCTGGAATGCTCTCAGATATCAGTTTATCGATGACAAATTGACGTTCGTTATGTTGCTGTTGTTGCTGCTCATTAAGCTCACTACTCCACTCACGATAGCGCTTAAGCTTACCGTTGATTCGGTCTAGTATTGCAACAGCCTCAATCGGCATCGCATTTAGGGTGGCTTCATCGACCACATCAACAAGCTCAGTCATAATCGGACAGCTTCCATGTTTTAGATACCATAACGTATCTGGGTCAAAAGGAGGTCTATTCGCCGGACGCATCTGGGAACGATTGGACAAATAACGGTCAGTTAATGGCGTTGGCGTTTGAATGTCATTAACATGTGCCAGCGCCGCACAGATACGATCTGCACGCTCAGGAGGGGTCAATATAGAGTGCTCACTACTACTTTGGTCGCTGGCCTTAGTCGTTTCTACCTCAGGGCTGCTTGCCGTCTGTTGGATATTTTGAGCCGCTATTGTTGGCAAGTCATCTTGAGCTTGACCAAATGATTGTAGCATTCTTGTCAGACTTACGACCATGACGTACTGTGCCCCTCATCCCTTGCAGTCAGATTGTGTTTATCTTGTATTGCATAGATTAAATCAATAGCGTATCTTAGCAGGTTTTTGCTAGCCTGCCAGTAGGCAAAATGTCACCATTCCTACTCTCGACTTTCACTCTTTAGATGCTAAGCGACCCATTTTTTATGTTAGATGTTAATTTCAGAATGATGTTAATTTCAGAATATCGGGAGTTTCTTGAGACTTCGTCAAATTACTTAATTGAGTTTTTAAAGCTAAAACACGCTTTGTCAGTATCAAAAGTGAAGAGCAACAAGCCGTTTTATGTTTACATCGCATTAGGCAAGGCGCTATAAAAGACAGAACCGCACGTATCAATCGATTACGGGGGAAAAAGCTGTTGTAGCGACCGTTAATGACGCTAAGCATTTTAATACCAGTAGATCATTTGCTGCATGGATTGGTTTAGTTCCACGACAATATTCAACAGGCGGAAAAGCGCACCTAGGGCGAATTAGCAAACGCGGTGAAAAACATATCCGCACTTCACTTATTCATGGCGCAATAGCTGTCATTGCTAACTGTAAAAACAAAACCGACCGTACGAGTATGTGGGTAAAAGACCTTGTTGAACGACGAGGGTTCAAACGAGCCACTGTTGCGCTGGCCGCTAAAAATGCCCGTCTAATATGGGCGCTGTTACACTCAGAAAAAGAGTATCAGGCTGACTATGTGAAATGGTTTTTTAAAGTAGTAAGGTAAACCCCACCGAGTCTGTGCATTAGCAATTGACGATAATACGGTCAGACCGAGAGCAAAAAAGCCTGTTTAATCGGGAAGAGGTTATTAATTAACACTCTGTTTAACGAATGAGGCAATGCTCAAGCGCAAATCATCAGGGCGATAGCGTAACAAAGCTAATAAGCGCCGAATGTAGAGCTGCTGTCAGATCTTCTTGTTGTCAGAAATGCTATTGCTTGACAAAGGGGAGTCCATGTAGCCCAATTAAGGAGCTGATAATAGTTTGCTAAAATTGTGTAGCGTAGCGAAACCGAGCAAACTGTTAGCAGTCCCGCTTTAAATTCTTGTTATGTGATTACCCTAATAACTCCTGTTGCATTTTTACTAGGTTCTTATACTTCGGTTCTATTTCACTCATTAACGCTTCAGTGGGCCAGGAGTTTATTGAAATGTGCTCACTATAATTATTATCTTCCCATTGAGCTAATACTGCTTTGTAAACACTAACATGAGCTAATGCCGCAAGTATGGATTCAGGGATTTCACCATTTTCAAATAAATCACAATTCTCCATAGTTATGTTTTCAATTTTTTTGTGTAGCGGCTCGAATACATTTTTCATCCAAGTGCGCCAACGCTCCTTTTCATTTTCAGTTGGCTCATGCTCTCCTGAAAAATAGAACTTACCTCCATGATTAGGCCAATATTTTTCAACGAAGGACTCCCATGCTTCATGCGCAGTTTTTAAGGTTATGTAAAGGGGTCCATATAATTCTTTTAGCTGCCTGTTAATTCTTTCAAGGCGGTTAGCTCTTCTCTCAAAGTGCCATTTATGGAAATATGTAACGCCCCAACCTAAAAGAGCAATCAAAGTTGCTATACCTACAGGAACTATTTCTATTAGCTCCTTTCTTGTGAACTCAACCACCTGAGCCTCCTCTATCACATAACGAATGATATGGACTCCCCACTCAGCACATTTTTACCAATGTGCCATAGTGAAGTTGATTATAAGCTTCAAATATGAGGAGTCCATATGTCTGTAATTAAAGCTGTTGGCATTGATTTAGCCAAGTTAGTGTTTAGTATTCACGCTATTGATGAGCATGACAAGTGCAAATTTCGCAAAACTGTTAAACGAAACAACCTATTAGTTGAAATAGCTAAATTACCACCGTGTATTATTGGTATGGAAGCCTGCTCTGGCGCGCATTACTGGGCGATAGCGTAACAAAGCTAATAAACGCCGAATGTAGAGCTGCTGTCAGATCTTCTTGTTGTCAGAAATGCTATTGCTTGACAAAGGGGAGTCTATGTAGCCCTGTTAAGGCGTGAGCAACGCAATACCGAAGCTTCCTTATACCAGCTTGAACACTAAACTCAATGCATAGTAAAAATGCCACGCGCTGCGAATCACTCTTAAACAGATTGTTAGCTTGTGGCGAATACCTATCCTATTCTGGGTAGTAAATGCTTTCACCGACTGAATTTATGAGTGCAATTAAAAAATGGTATGAAGAAGATATATATCGTTGTAATTCAAAATCAATTGAGTTTAAACTTTGACCTTGGTAACCATTAAAACTTTCAAACTGAGATAGTTGTTCATCAACATAATATAAGTGCTTTATTTTATTATTAACCACTCGCAGTTCATTAATATTGCCATATGAACTTATAGCTGTAACATCAACTCCGAAATTTGACAGGCTTTGTTCCACTACATTCCAACGATGGGAAGAGTTATCATCAGGGTTAACCAATTTCGCTGCCCGATTAGTAAATTGTTCTATAGTCGCCCATAAGTTTATGATTAGACTTTCATTAGAAATTGCCTTAACTTGCTCTTGTTCTTCTTTCCAATTAAAGTTGGGAAATGAAATTCTAGCTAAATGCTTGTTTTCATCAGAAACTTCATCGAACATACGTGCATGATGCTCATTAAATTGATCATATATCGGCTCGTATTGTTCTTTATTGCTTTCATATATCGTCATAACATACCGATGAAACATTACAATATCATCAATTCTCTGCTTGGCTTTTAATCTCAAATCAAACCTTTCACTCGAATTTTCTCCTTCTGGAAAAACAAAGAAACTTTCTTTAAGTGCTAAATAGGTAATATCTTGAGATTTTTCTAGTTCATTTAATGTAAGTAACATAAACATTCTTTATTAAAATTTGCGATGAAGTAACTTTTGCAAGCTAACAACTTATGAAACACCATTTTGGTGGTTTATAGCACACCAAAACGGCGGTTAATAATGTTATCGGACAAAATTAGGCTTCTACTCAAAAAAGCAGGAATAAATTTAACTTTTTCAATGTCCGGTTATCGCTCATAGCAGCCTTTTATATCAAGCCCTAACCTATTCATCGAAACTATAAAATAGATATGAGCGGCTAAACTTATTTAAATCATGAGTACTTAAAATGCGAAATAGCATGAATTATACTGCGTAGTTCAGCTAACCCCTTTAAACGCCCAAGGTAGGAATAACCAGGCTCAGCATTAGGCTGTCCCGCTTCGCTTCCCTTCCCCATCTAATAAATGACCATGATGAAGGCGCATTGAAATTGGCATCGCTATGCCATGCATTTTTTCACGGCGTTTTTCTTCATTAAGCAATCCATCAATAAGCCCGCCATATCATTATCGTCATCAAGGTGCTCAGCTTCATAAAACGAACCATTGTCCTCACGAACAACATTTCTTAAATGCACAAAGTGAATTTAAGACCCAAACTCAACGGTCATATCGACCAAATTATTATCCGCACGCGCCAAAGTTGCTCATGGCTGCCAACAGTTGAGCAATTGCAGCTGTAATTGACTCACTTATACATGACCCTTCGCCATCAGGCGGCCCTGTAATTATATTTTGTTCAAGTAAGTTAATTTGCGCGTCATTCATTGTGTTAAAGTGAGCATACGCTTGCTCAATACGCGTTTCACTATAGCTTTGTTTAGCATCTGGGTGCTCAAGAACAAAAATTTCATACGCTACAAAATCGATCATATCGAATCAAAGTGTGGAACCTGTATGTTCAAGCGCATAACCTAAATTTATGCGTGTCCAGTTAACAACAGATATAAAGTTCTAACACACAGCACCAATGCATGCCTTACCAACACTTATTATTGATTGTTTATAACTTTCTATCAGTTGTTGGTAATTACCTTTAAGTGTTTTAATATCATTATGAATGCTCCCGATTATATCTCTGGCTTCTTACTTGGTTTATCACTCATTATAGCCATCGGTTCACAAAATGCTTTTGTCTTAAAGCAAGGCCTCAAACGCGAGCATATATTTTTCGTCTGCCTGTTTTGTGCGCTCAGTGATGCAATCTTAATATCTGCTGGCGTTGGCGGTTTTGGTGCAGTCACGGCACGCTATCCACAAGTAGTCGATATTGCCAAATTCGCTGGTGTCATATTTTTGTTAGGCTACGGGTTACAAAGTTTGTATGCTAGTGTACGTTTATCGCATGCTCTTGATGTCGACGGACAAGTAGTCACCAGTCTAAAAAAGGCGCTACTCCTCTGCTTTGGCTTTACGTGGCTTAATCCGCACGTCTATCTAGATACATTGGTGCTAGTTGGGATGGTTTCAACAGGAGCAAGCAGTAAAGTTGTATTTGCGGCTGGGGCAGTCAGTGCCTCGTTCTTTTTCTTTTTTGCACTAGGCTATGGCGCACGCTTACTAAGACCATTATTTGCCAAACCCAAAGCTTGGAACATACTAGATGCCTTAGTCGGCATACTGATGCTGTATTTGGCATGGCATCTATACCAAAGTTAAAACAGTGAGTAAATCCAACTATAAACAAAGGCTACAAAAACGAAAAAACCAAACACATTCATTGAACATGCTTGGTTAACCATTATAACGATTTATGATTTACAGTTTATGATGCCTTTTTGCGTTTTTTAGGCTTAACGAAGCTTAAATTCAAAAAATGCTCTAACGAGTCATCAAGAACATCTAACCAAGGCTCTGGCAACTCAGGTGCTAGTGTACCTGTCAAAGTAGAACGATAAGCCTTTTCTCTAAAGGTCATAATGCCGTCTTTTTTGTGCTCTTGCCATTCTTTTAGGATCTCGCCTTGCTTCTCTACTGCAAACTCAGGATAGTCAGTCGCATTGGTTAAGTCGCGAATATACGCGGCTTGGAAATCGATAGAATCATCAACCGTTACTGATTTATCATAAGTCGCTAGCCACTTTTGCTCATCTGCTTCCCGTGTCGTCAAGTCAGGCAATTCAATATTACCCATCATTACATCACGTGCATACCATGCTTGGGCATCAAACATATTAAAGGTAAAGTACTGATCCTGCATTCCTAGATAGATAAGCTTTGGATTAGGCTGCCAAAAGATACCCTTATACAAGTTGGCTGGATACAAGCAGTTGTGCGTTTGTAGACGCAGCTCATCAGGCAAGAATGGGAAATGAAACAAGTAGCCTGTACACATAATGATAGCGTCAAATTTTTGACTGGTACCATCTGCAAAATGCGCCACATCATCTTCAAAATGCGTCACTAACGGCACTTCTTTAATACCCTCTGGCCAGTCGTAACCAAGCGCTTGCGTGCGATAGCTGATAGTGACTGATTTGGTCCCATACTTATAGCACTGCGTGCCAATATCTTCAGCAGAATAGCTACTGCCAATCAGTAAGATATCTTCGTCTTTAAATTCTAATGCATCGCGAAAGTCATGAGCATGCAAGATACGACCTGGGAAAGTCTCTAAACCTGCAAAATACGGCATATTTGGCGTTGAGAAATGACCCGTTGCAACCACGACATAATCAAACTCTTCGACTTCTTGCTCATTGGTTTTATGGTTCATCACCGTCACGGTAAATTTTTGCGTGTCATCGTCGAAAGACACCCAACGTACCGGGCATTCAAAACGTATGTACTTTTGAATATCTTGCTTGTCAATACGGCCCATGATGTAGTCTTTTAAGACTTCACGCGGAGGATATGAGGGGATAGGCTCACCAAAGTGCTCATCAAAAGAGTAATCCGCAAACTCTAAGCACTCTTTGGGTCCATTTGACCATAGATAGCGATACATACTACCGTGCACAGGCTCACCATTTCTATCCAAACCTGTACGCCAGCTATAATTCCACATACCGCCAATAGCGTTTTGTTTTTCATAACAAACTATTTCAGGCAAGTCTTTTACGCCTGCTAAACGAGCCGCTTCAAAAGCACGCAGCTATGCTAAACCGCTCGGTCCTGCACCCAAAATAGCAATTCTGTTCTTACTCAAGATCAACTCCTGCTAAAAATAGTGGACAATTACTATAACACATAATTATCAATGGTATTTAGGAGCACTGCTAGTTAGTTATAAATGAGCAAAACCAGAACTTAAAACATTCTTAAACAAGACAGAATTTCTACTATTTTTTGTGCAAGAGTATACAAATACGATGGCTTTTGATTAAAAGTGAAAGGTTAGATGATTAGGTGACTAAACGCTCAAACATTCTATATTAAATTAGGGAACAGCGTACGTAGGCCGCTAACGATAATTTCAATAGAAACTGCTGCCAAGAGCATGCCCATGATTCGGCTCATAATATTAAGCCCAGTATCACCTAATAAGCGACTGATACGGCCTGCTGCCATTAATGCTAAATAACAAAACAGACTAATCAATAACCCTGCGATAATGACTGCAGATACCTGCAATATACCTGAGACTTGTGACGAATAAATAATGACAGTTGAGATGCCGCCAGGTCCGATCATCATAGGAATTGCTAAGGGTACTACTGCTGAGGCGGTACTTGGTGCTGCATATTTGTCAAATTCGACATCAAAGTTTTCTTGGTCAGGTTTGACTGGATTCCCCTCACCATTCAACATATTAAGAGCAATTAAAAATATCAGTATGCCACCTGCCAACTGAAACGAGCCAATCGAGATACCCAAAGCTCTCAGCAAGATCTCGCCTGCTACAGTAAAAAAACTAATAGTAATAAAGATCGTGACACAAGCTACCCGAGCAACCCTACGACGATCAATCATCGAGTAGCCGCGGGTTAAATCTAAAAACAGCGTCAAAGCTGCGAAAGGATTAATCAATACCACAAAGGCTAAGATAATCTTGATAATTTCAGTATTCACTGAGCGCTCGCTTGTTTAACGATAAAAATCAGGCAAAAGATAAGGCCATCGTGCGAGTGCAACGATGACCCAATAATCGGTTAACAGCGGCATTGTAGCATAGGCAGATAACCTAATTAAATCATTAACTTTGGTTAATATTTACACCTCTTAGTAATGAGCGAATTATTGCTCATTCAGCACTAATTCAGTACTGAAATCAAGACCGATATCTAATGCGGTCGTACTGTGCGTCAAATAGCCCATTGCAATAAAATCAACGCCCGTCTCTGCGACCCCTTGTACCGTTTTAGGGGTAATGCCACCTGATGCCTCAGTTTTAGCGCGACCTTTACACATTGCTACTGCTTGCGTCAATATCTCAGGTGACATGTTATCTAATAAAACTAAAGTTGCACCAGCATCTAGCGCTTGCTGTAGCTGCTCTAACGTATCGACTTCAACTTCAATCGGGATCAGGTGACCGGCGAAATTCTGTGCCTGCTTGATGGCAGTCTTGATATCACCTGCAATGGCAATGTGATTGTCTTTAATTAAAATCGCATCGTCCAAACCCAAGCGATGGTTGCGCCCGCCGCCACAGCGTACCGCGTACTTTTGTACCGTACGCAGACCTGGAATAGTTTTACGCGTACAGGTAATTTGCGCGGGATACTCTGCCACACTATCGACAATCTGCCGCGTCGCTGTCGCAATACCACTTAGATGCGTCATAAAGTTCAATGCGGTACGCTCGGCTGTCAATAGATGACGCGCGTTGCCGCTGACAGTTGCTAATACTGTATCAGCATCAACCAACTCACCATCAGCAACTTGAGCAGTAAACTCAATTTGCGCATCAACCAAAGCAAAGGACAATCGTGCCAAATCCATCCCACATATCACGCCTGCTTGCCGCGCTTTAATCTGTAATTGTGCTTGCATATCAGCTGGGATAGTTGCTTGAGATGTGACATCACCACGTCTACCCAAATCTTCTGTTAGTGCCACTTCAACCAATGGCTTAAGCAATACCTTATCTAATGCTGGTTCTTGTATGACTGTCATCTTTAGTCCTTTTTTATGCGCAATGCTTGATATGAATTTTATTTAATTAAACTCAAAATGAGCATAAATATAACTTAAAATGAGTAAGCTCGCAAGATAAGGTAATAACTTTCATTATTTCAATAATTTTATGAATAGTGAAAATGATATAGCCGATCTACTACAAATTAAATACAACGCTACTGAGGTAATTTTTGCGCAGCCTTTGTCTGCGTAGGCACAGCAAGCAAGGAAAAATTATCTCAGTAGCGTATTATAATTTTTTTACTACTTTTATTTAGGACTCGCTATAGTAGTTTGCTACCTATTTGCGCTTTGGAAGCTTACTGTCCATAAGCAAACTTTGTAGCTCAATGTCATGACAAAAACGATACAGTTTGGCCGGCCTACCGCGCTGAGTGCTACTGCTCTCTCCTGTCTTTATTACCAAGTTTTGAGAATCAAGCAAACGGCGAAAATTTTGCTTATGTAGCCGTACTCCTGATAATGCCTCAACGCTTTTTTGTAGCTGCGATAAGGTAAAAACATCGGGCATCAAACCAAAAATCAGTGGTCGATATTCAATCTTGGCTCGCAGGCGTGAAATGGCAGTAGCTATCACCCGGCGATGATCGTAATACATGGGTACGCCTATTAGCTGCGACCAATTTTCAGGTAAGTGAGCGGTTTTAGCGTTGGATAAATAGCTTGCTGGATAGCTTGGCGCTTCAGGTATCAACCCTGCTTCATAAAGCATTTCATAGCGTAGCAGTACATGCTCAGCCACCCACTTTCTGCCTTCATTATTGTTATCACTATTTGAATTAGTACCAGCGTCTTTGTGTTTGACATTTTCATCTGCCAAGAACGCTTCATTCAACCCCCAACACAGTCTGATGCGCTGATGACGACGGCGCTGCGCGGTTGTATCCTCCGTATCATTTGCCCAATCTAACAGTGTTGGCACAATAAAATCCATGATAATACTTGGCATACCTTCTAAGTGGTTTTCCCAAGGAAAATAATCGTACCAGTCGCGCCATATGGCTTGGCTCTGCAGCTCTTGTGTTTGGGTTTCTTGTACCAAACCCAGATAGCTGACATAAACCAACGCATGCCCATCGACACTACGTCTATTGGTATCGACAAAGGTATATAACTGCTCTATATACCCAAGTGGCTGCTGTGTTTGTTCTTCGACCCATTGACGTACGCCAGCTTGCAACGAGCGATGCAATGGCATGAGGGGGCCATTAGGTAGTAGCTTGCCTTGATCAACCGTTAAAACACGAGCGGTATGCTCGTTAATCGACACTAATACAGCGACCACTTCTGTGGTACCACTGCCTTGCTGATGTGCATGTGAGTAAGACAACGTCATAGTTCTTTATTATTATCCTTAATGGCTAATGATTGATAATTTGCGATTTATGTTGGACAAGGATCAGTATAGCGTGAATCATGATTTATCGTAGGAAACGGTTGTAATTATTAACTGAGAATACCGCTTAGTTCAAATCAATAAGAGCATTAATACTGTCCAAACTTATTATTTTAATTATAAAACATACAAAAACATCTTGTTTTTATGCTCAAAATGAGCATAATTAATATAGTTCTATTTATTAGCTGTTTTTAATTGATTTATTTTAGCGACATATTGCTTGTCGTTACCGCACAAAAGGCTTGCACTTATGAAAACTTATCCTTATGACGCGCCCATCATGAGTACTGATAATCGTATTGCTACTCAAATGAACATCGAATATGCCAAAGCTAGAATACCAGCAGACCTGACGCGCACCGAACGTCTCGCAGTTGAAGAAAACATTAAGCAGCTATTAAAAGAGCACAATGCAGTATTGGTCGCCCACTACTATGTCGACCCTTTTATTCAAGACTTAGCATTAGCAACAGGTGGCTGTGTTGGTGATTCATTGGAGATGGCACGCTTTGGGCAAGCGCATAGTGCGCAAACATTGATCGTCGCTGGCGTACGTTTTATGGGCGAATCGGCAAAAATACTAAGCATGGAAAAAACGGTACTTATGCCAGACTTGGAGGCTGAGTGTTCGCTTGACTTGGGCTGTCCTGCCGATGAGTTTTCAGCATTTTGTGATGTTCATCCTGAACGTACGGTGGTGGTCTATGCCAACACCAGCGCTGCAGTTAAAGCGCGAGCTGATTGGGTCGTGACCTCGTCCGTTGGTATCGACATCGTGCGTCACTTGCATGCCCAAGGCGAGCCTATCATTTGGGGGCCTGACCGTCATTTGGGTAAATACATTGCACAAGAGACTGGCGCAGACATGTTGCTGTGGCAAGGGTCTTGTCTAGTACATAACGAGTTTAAAGCGACTGAGCTGATACAATTAAAAGAAGAACACCCTGACGCTAAGGTTTTGGTACATCCTGAATCACCTGATAACGTGGTCGACCTCGCTGATGTGGTTGGCTCAACCAGCAAACTATTAAAATCAACGTATGAGCTGGATGCCGATACCTTTATTGTCGCTACCGACCTGGGTATCTTGCACGAGATGCAAAAGCGCTCGCCACACAAACGTTTCTTAGCTGCGCCGACCGCTGGTGAGAGCGCCAGTTGTAAAAGCTGTGCATTCTGTCCATGGATGGCGATGAATGGCCTAAAAGGAATTGAGCAGTGTCTGTCTCAGCGCAGCGGTGAAATATTAATGACGCCTGAGCTGGCAGCAGGTGCAAAAAAACCACTACAACGCATGCTTGATTTTGCCGAAGCGCAAAAGCAACGTGTGGCCGCGAGCGGAGATATTGTCAAAGACCGTGCGCTATTTGCTAACGTTGGAGCTGCCTAATATGAATGAGGCGCGCGTATTGGCTAGAGCAAACAATAACGCTACTACTGATGTTAATGATGTTAGGAAAACAGACGTACTTATTATTGGTGCTGGCCTAGCGGGACTAAGCACTGCTCTTGCTTTGCCAAAATCGCTGAGCATTATGATACTAAGTAAAGCAGCATTGGAGGTTTGCTCAAGTCATTACGCGCAAGGTGGTATCGCAGCCAGCTTGGACAAAAACGATTCAATAGCTGCCCATATCGCTGACACCTTGGTCGCTGGCGCAGGCTTATGTGAAACTGATAATACCACCAATATTCTAAGCGCTGGACAGCAAGCGGTACAGTGGCTGTGCGAGCAAGGCGTACCGTTTACTAAAATTCCTCAGCAAGAATCAAAAGATCATATAAAATCAGGTTTTGAGCTCTCTCAATTACATCTAACCAAAGAAGGTGGGCATGGCTGCCGACGAGTTGCCCATGCTGATGATGCAACCGGTCGACATATTATGGAAGCTTTGATTTTAAAAGCGCAAGCTGCATCTAACATCACTATCCTTCCCTACCATGAAGCACTTAACCTTTTAAAAAATAGCGCTAATCAAAATAACCAATGCCAAGGTGCGCTGGTTTTTGACCACATTAATAATCGTAAGCTTACCTTTCATAGTCGCGCTGTCGTAATGGCTAGTGGCGGCTTGGGGCAACTATTTAAACGTGCCAGCGCCCCCAATGTCTGTGTCGGCGATGGCGTGATGATGGCATGGCAAGCAGGCTGTCGACTAGCCAATTTAGAATTTATTCAATTTCACCCGACGGGGTTAGCGTTAGATGATAGCAGCTTTTTAATCTCTGAAGCACTGCGCGGTGAAGGTGGGCGGTTGTATTGTCCGCAAACCGGAAAGCGTTTTATGCTCGATATTGATAAGCGTGCAGAGTTAGCACCGCGAGATATCGTCGCCCGAGCGATTGCTGAGCAAATTAATGAGAATGAACTTGGCTACGTACATCTTGATATTAGTCACTTGCCAGCTGCATTTATACAAGCGCATTTTCCGCAGATTTATCAAACACTATTAGACATCGGTATCGATATTACTACCGATCCCATTCCAGTCGCCCCTACCGCTCATTATAGTTGCGGTGGCGTGGTGACGTCTGCTAATGGTTTGACCGATGTGCTAGGGCTGTATGCGGCAGGTGAAGTTGCTTATACAGGGCTACATGGAGCCAATCGCTTAGCGAGCAACTCATTGTCGGAGTGTGTGGTGGTTGGGCGCAATATCGCGGCTGACTTACCGCGCTATCTAAAAGCAACTGAAAAGTTAGATACAACGTCAATTTATACCAGTTTAGACCAATCAATCCATGACATTTGGACATTGCCAACGTTTGAAGATTGTCAGCGTATTACTTTGCCACCGTTTATTGAGTGTAAAAGTAACTTTAACGTTAATCACAACGTCAACGTCAGCATCAATACGAATGCCGACATCACTGCAATAACCGCAGAATTAAAAGCTTTGATGACGTCTCATATGGGTATTACTCGAGAAGCTAAATCATTAGCACAAGCACTGGTACAAATTCAAAAGTGGCAACAACAGCTTGGCTGTACAAACCCCAATCAAACGGATATCAGTAACAAAGATAACGCCACTATTCTGAATGAGTTGCCCTACTTTCAATTAGCAAGACAGTTGCGATTGGCGATCTTGGTTATTCAGTCTGCTTATCAGCGTCATGAGAGTCGCGGTGGACATTACCGAAAGGATTATCCAAACCTAGCAAGTAAGCCTAAAGTGAGTGTAATTGCCCCTTTATTGAACAGTTTGCCTAGTCATATTTACGCATCTGATAAATTTGCTGTAGTCGGTCAAGAATATAGCCAACAAGATAAGCTTTCGCGATCAGCTATTAGCACCTTATAAAATAGTGAGAATATGGCAATTTTTGTCTGCTTGTTCCAGCATTTATAGCCTAATATGATACAATCTCCAGCTTCCTAAAAACGCCTTCAAAAGCTGCGAGCCCATCATCATGCAAAGCCTAGTTACCCTTGTTTTGGTATTAATGCCAATGTTTATTGGCTTTGCCATTCCCTCTAATCCTAAAATGACTAGGCTTGCCGATAAAGGCTTGTCTTATTTGGTTTTTATCATCTTAACTTTGATTGGTATTGAGCTGTCGCAAGTAGAAGGGCTGAGTAGTCAAATAGGTGAAATCTCGCTGTATGTCACCATCTTATCGATATTGACTATCGGTACTGGGCTATTTGGCCTGATGATATTTGATCATCTAAAACCTTGGCAAGCCAAAAAACCTGTCGCAAAATCTAAAGAGCACCGCGTCAGTATTCGAGGTAGCTTAGCGCAAGTTTTTTGTGTCATGCTAGGTATGATCATTGGCTATTTCTTACCCGCTGATTATATGCCGCCTGAAAATACTATGACCGTCATGCTAATGATATTAATTTTACTGGTCGGTATTGGTCTCAAAGGTTCAGGCATTACTTTGAAAGAGGTGCTGCTTAATAAGCGGGGCGTTGAGATGAGCATCGTCTTTACCTTTGCCGTATTAGCAGGCGGTCTTGTTTTTGCCCTGCTATTTAGTGAAGTGTCGTGGACGAAAGGTTTGGCACTAGCGTCTGGCTTTGGTTGGTATTCGCTATCAGCAATCGTTATGACCGATGCTTATGGCGCAGTTTGGGGCAGTGTCGCCCTATTTAATGACTTGATACGTGAGTTTTTTGCCTTGATATTTATTCCTGTGTTTATGCGTAAGTATCCATCAGCTGCGGTCGGCCTTGGCGGCGCAACCAGTTTAGACTTTACGCTGCCAATTATTCAACAGTCAGGCGGTTTAAAGGTCGTGCCACTGGCAATTAGCTTTGGTTTTATTATTAATATCGTCTCGCCGGTGTTGATGGTGCTGTTTTCGGCTTTTTAAAAACCGACCGTTTTTTTGACGTTATCATTCAGATTTAAATATCTCGCAGCGCTTTAGATATGGTTCATAGTTTTTCCAATCACTTGGGTTTTCTATATTTGCTAGGTCTTTGACTTGCGTACTTGCTTTGACAGTTACCCTTCTATCTTTTGACTCTATACCTGAAAGATCACTTTCGCTAAAGTCTGTAGCTATAAATGGATATCTATCTGAGCAATCATAAGTAGAAATACGATCAGAGGTAATGTGATGTTTTTCTACTAACCTATTCCTGACATTAATAGCACGGTTACGTGATAAATTATTTTCATCAGGCGCTATCATCGCAAGCTCGTTTGATGCTACATGACCAAAAATAAAAACCTTGGCATCTGGTTGTTCATGAAGGTTTTCTTCAATTATTGCAAGTGCTTGATCATATTCGTCAGTTAATTGACTGCTCATCGGTTCAAAAAATCCTTGCAACTGCATTTCTAGCGAACCTGTATAAACCACTACTGGACAGCCTTTAGCATCGACCACTACGTTAGGTGGCGTTTCAGGGCATTCATCTATGGCATCAAGCACACCATCGCCATCTAAATCGCTATCCGCCTGCATCGTCCTGATGTTTTCATATTGCGGTATAGTTTCGGTAGTTTGGCAGCCAGCTAATATTATAGATGCTGCTAGTAACAACAACGTGCGATGGGTTTTAATGGTCATTATTACGCTCTCTTCATCTAGAATAACTAAAGGCCTTGCCTATCATCACTTTCACGTTTTTTAAAATGCTCAATATATTACTCAACATTACTAATAAGCGCATAAATACGCTGGTTGAGCCAACTGTTTTCGGCATCATTTAGCGCAATCGGGCGCTCTGATCCATAGTAAACGGTCTTAATACGATCAGGATCAATATTATGTTTCATGATCATATAATTTTTAATCCCTTCCACACGGTATCTTGATAATGTTTGATTGGCGCTAGTTTCTTCACGCTTGGATATATGCCCTTCAACACGCATGACAGCGTCCAAATGATCTTGCATTTTTTTGCCTGCGTTATCTAGCTGTTCATAATACTCACTTTTTATCTCACTGCTATTTTCATCATAATAGGCTCTAGCTTCCATCATAAATTCGTTTTCACCAAAAAGTAAGGAATGGGGACAGCCTCTTTCATCGATGACTACATTCCACGGCGTAGCAGGACATTGGTCGATGTCGTCAGGAACGCCATCGCCATCTGAGTCTAAAATCGCTGGAACGACGAGCGCTACGATAGGCGCTTGCTGATTAGCCGCTACTAATTGTGGCGTAGTTTGACATGCATATAAGTTCAAAGCGCTGCTAAAAATAATAATCGCCGAATATATACTTTTTTTCATAGCAAACTCCTTTTCAGTTAAACTCCACTCGCCTGCTTCGCAAATAGCCGCATTAATGGCTTAATCTTCCCCACACGGTACATACCTTCGCTACGTATCTGCTGGATGGGACGTAGCTGAGCGATGTCTCCTGCAAATAGCCAATTAAGCGCTGAAAAGCTATGCATCATTAGACTATTATGGGGACGGCGCAGACGCTCATAAGTACGTAGGGTTTGATTGGTGCCCCAAAGCGTACTGCCACTACGGGCAAAGTCATGCATCAGCTGTTCACTTAGCGCTTGAACATCGAGCATCCCTAGGTTTAGCCCTTGTCCAGCGAGTGGATGCACGCCATGCGCAGCATCACCAATTAATACCAAATTATCAGCGACATAACTCTTCGATTGTTGCGCGGTCAGTGGAAAGCTGGCGATTGATTCAATCTTATGGATAGCGCCCAGCTCGTAATGACAGGCAGCAGCCAGTTTATCAGCGATGTAGCGCGGCTCTTCTTCAAGCAATGCTAATGCTTGATTGCGCGGTAGTGTCCAGACAATCGACTGCCAATGTTGCGGACTGGCTTTATCTTCATCAGTGATATCCGCTAATGGCAACAGTGCCAGCGTGCCGGTCGGTAACATGGCTTGGCGGGCGGTGGCTTGATGGGGTTTGGCAGTTTGAATCGCACAGCAAATCGCCGTTTGATTATAATCAAGGATGTCAATCTCAATCCCGGCTTGCTTACGCACAAATGAGCCACGACCATCTGCACCAATCAACAGTTGGGCATCGATAGCTGTATCATTATCTAAAGTCACACGGTAGCCTTGCTGTGCTCCTAACCAATCCATTCCCACAACTTTATGTCCAGCGATGACAGTCAGATAGTCACTGACATCTTCCTCAGACAGACACTGCCACAAGGCATACTCGATGACCGCTGGTTCAACCATACTGCCAAGTAGCTCTGGCGCAATGCTCTCACTATCGCCAAATAATAGCTCGCCTATGCCATTGAGCTGCCATACCTGCATCTGCGAGTAATCCGCCTTGCGTCCAGATAGTGCTATCTTTTGCCAAGCGCCTACGTCTTTTAGCAGCACAATACTGGCGATGCTCAGCGCATAAACGCGGGCATCGCGGCGGCGTAGCACTTGCTGCCATGCAGACTTATCTCGGACAGGACGCGCATCGATTAAGGTCACGGGCATTTTGGCCTGCGCCAGCTTTAGCGCCAGCGTCGCACCGACGATACCGCCGCCGATAATGAGTGTATGGTTGTTTGTCATAAGTTAGCTCTCGATATCAGGACGTGTTAGGGCGTGTCTTCAATTCAATTGATAGTTATCTAAATGGACTAAAAATAGCGCATCACTTTAGTTATGGATATAGTCGTTCTACTATAAAATAAACACAGTGCTACTGGGATGGATTTTATGCAGCCTCTGGAGTGATGAAGTCACATAGCAAGCAAAGAAAACTTATACCAGTAGCACGCTGGCATAGCTGTATTCTTCTTATTTAGGATTAACTATATTACGATTTTAAACCCATCGCATAATTTGCCACCAGCGGCTTAATGTTGGGCAGCTTATCAAAAGCAATCAAAGCAACATTACGCGCCAGCTTTACTGCTGGATTGGGATGAGTAAAGCCATGAACGACCGCATCGCAAAAGCGAATAACGCGTTTTTGATCGCTTAGACGCGCTTTTTCATAGCGTTTAAGCAGCGTTGGGTCGCCGATATCTGCACCCTTAAGGACTTGTGCACTCATCATTTGCGCTAATACATGTGCATCACGCATACACAGATTAAAGCCTTGGCCGGCCACAGGATGCAAGGTATGAGCAGCATTGCCCATGATGACGCAGCGACCATCTGCTTGCTTATCTGCCAGTACGCGTGTCAGCGGATAAGCACCGCGGCGACCAGCAGCGACAAACTTGCCAGCACGCTCACCAAATGCTTGCTGTAAGGTCGCCAAAAAATGCGCGTCGTCTTCTAGGTATTTATCTTCTTCACCTGTTGGACAGACCCAGACCACCGAGCGTCTATAGCCCTTTTGGTACTCATCATTGCCGTCACCTGCTGGATCGGTCAAGGGCAACACTGCAAGCGGCCCTGCTGGACTAAATCGCTCAATCGCTTTATGCTCATGCGGCTTGTCTGTCTCTACCACACCGACGATAGCGGTTTGCTGATAATCATAGGTCGTCGTACCAATATCTAATAACTGACGCACGGTAGAGTCCCGCCCATCACAAGCAACTAACACACTGGCCTCTAGTTGTTGTTCGTGCTCTGCTTCGCCATAATAGCTAAAGCTGAGCGTTATACCATCGCTCTGTTGTTCCACGGCAATGACACTAGCATTATCAATCAAAGTAATTAGCGGTTCTTGCTGAGCCGCCAGTAATAGCTTACGTCCAAGCCAAGCGTTTTCCATCACTTGTCCGAATGACTCTACCTGCTCTTCTGCTTTATTAAGCTGTGCGCGCCCAAAGCTACCTTGCTCACTGATTTGCACGGCATCAATGCGGCAGGCATGACTTTGCAGCTCATCCCACAATCCTATCTCTTGGTAAATCTGTACTGTGCGCCGTGATAATGCTGTATTGCGACTGTCTAAATAATGACTGCGCGTACTGTCATCATTTGGGCTAATAGTTGGGTAGCTCATCTTTTCTAGCAAAGTACTGGCGATACCATGATGGGCCAGTAACAAAGCAAAGGATAACCCTACATGACCGCCGCCTGCGATCAGTACTTGCTGCTCAGTCATGGCCATTTTATTATTTTTCGTATCGAAAGTCTGATTGCTGGTGCTCGATTGCATAGCATTTGTCTGCGCTGACATATTTGAATGAGTATCTTGTATCATTATTATTCCTATTGGAACTGATTGGATAGAGCTGTTATACACGCTTACTAAGTATTTTTTACTGCATTATTGACAATGATTCAACCGATTTTGAGGCATTTATATAACGACTAGGCCATGTTTTGATAGCTGATAGATTACCACAAATTGCCCAAATCTCTGTGTCCTTTACAGTAAGCTTAAACCGATGTCGTCCATCAACAATTTTTTCATACAACAGAAAACTGATAACCAGTGTAAGTGTTGCAATCCCCATACAAAAACCAAGCTATCCGGCCTTAGGTATGGCTTGAAATTTAAAAACTATCAACCATAATAAAGGCAGGATAGTTACTTATCACCCTTTATATATCTAACAATTTTACTGTCGTTTTTCTACTACTCAAAATTAATAAGTTTCTACCATTGTTTTATTTATTAAGACCCTAGATTCGCTGATATCTAAGAGCATCATTGGGAACAAATACAAGGATAATCGCTTGACTGATTCTATGAACCGCCGTATAAAGTTTGAATCATTGACGCCAGCGCAGCTCAAAACTGTGCTTGGTGAATATAACAATCACATGAAATACCTACAAGACCGTCTCGATATCAAAATCAGCCAACGTCAAGGCGACTTTTGCCTGAGCGGTGATGTGACTGCTGTTGAACGCGGTGAACGCATCATTTATAAGCTGGTTGACGAAGCTCAAAACACCAAAGATATCAGTGCAGAAGAGTTGCATCTTATCATTCAGTCTAGTATCTCGCGTGAGCAAGATAGAGAAGATGAACAACAAGAGCAAGCTGCTGATAACGAAGACGATTTGGATAATTTGGAGTCGGCAAGTGACTTTACCCCCATCAGTCTACGTACTCGTAAAGGCAAAATTATCCCACGCGGTGGCAACCAGCAGCGTTATGTAAAAAACGTGCTCAGCTCCGATGTATCGTTTGGTATTGGCCCTGCCGGTACGGGTAAGACTTATCTTGCGGTAGCCTGTGCTGTCGATATGATAGAGCGTAATGAGATCGAGCGCATTTTGCTGGTCCGTCCAGCGGTAGAAGCTGGGGAGAAGCTGGGCTTTTTACCGGGTGACTTGGCACAAAAAATTGACCCCTACTTACGCCCTTTATATGACGCACTATATGAAATGCTTGGCTTTGAAAAAGTTGGCAAAATGATTGAACGTCAAATTATCGAAGTTGCGCCATTGGCCTATATGCGTGGGCGCACGTTAAACAACTCATTTGTGATTTTAGATGAAGCGCAAAACACCACACCTGAGCAAATGAAAATGTTTTTGACACGTTTAGGCTTTGGCTCGCGAGCCGTCATTACAGGGGACATCTCGCAGGTCGATCTGCCACGTGGTACTAAATCTGGACTGACGCAAGCGCTAGATATCTTAAGCGGTATCGAAGAGATCCATATCACTCGGTTTGATTCAAAAGATGTGGTACGCCATCAGTTGGTACAACAAATCGTTGAAGCTTACGATGTGTTTGACAGTGAGCAGTTGATATTGGAAGAAAAACGCAAACAAGAGCGTATTGCTGAGCAAGAGCGTAGACAAGCGGTGGCGGATGCAGTCTCCAAGCTGTAGCTAAGCATCTTTAAACAGTGTACGTCTAACTCAAAAGACCGGATTACTAAAAATAGTGATCCGGTCTTTTAATTAACATTAAATAAAATTAGTCTTGATAAGCGTAATATAATGAGTTCAGTACAAAAACGATACAGTGGGACTGGGATGAATTTTACGCAGCCTCTGTCGGCGCAGGCACAGCACGCAAGGAAAATTTATACCAGTTCCACGTTGACATACAATGTATCTGTTTTATTTAGAATCAACTATACCTCTCCTTAAGGTGAAGCTATGAACCAATCTAACAACGATAATATAAACGTACTAAAGACAAGTGAACTAGACAAGGTTGAGCTTGATGTCAGCGCTATTGATAGTATCGATGAGGGGTTAATCAGTTGTTACTATAGTGAAGAGTGTCTATTACCAATCATAGTAGCGACTTTAAAATATATAGATAGACATATCGAGAACGGACTGACGCTCCCCTACTTCGCTAATATCAGCCTTGAGATATGGCAGGATAAAGTCAAAGCGTTGGATGTATATATTACCGACAAGACTGAAGGTCGTGAACTGAACCTAGAAGCGCGAGGCAAAGATTACGCAACCAACATTCTGTCGTACCCAAGTGAGATGCCAGCTAATATTATCGAGCTAATGCCAATGCTGCCACTTGGTGAGCTAATCATATGTCATGACGTCGTGGAGTGCGAAGCAGTAGAGCAACAAAAAACAGTGGAACAGCACATCAGCCATCTACTAATACATGGCTTGCTGCATCTATTGGGTTTTGATCACGAGCTTGGACAGGCCGAACAAGATGAGATGGAAAGGTTTGAGATAGAGGTTTTGGCAAGTTTGAACCTACCAAACCCCTATCTACCAAACGTTTGATTTTGACGAGGTCAGTTTTTTGACCTAATCAATCTCTTAAAACAATCAGTCCTTGGTCATGGGCAGTTTTTGTGATTGGCCCATCTGGTTAATCATCTGATCCAAGCCTTTAACATGGACACTGCGCTGCGGGAATGGAATCTCGATTTTTTCATCATCCAGCGCATATTTAAACTGCTCAAGCAAATCACACTGCATGGTCCACCAATCTGCATTGGTTGTCCAAACATTTAGCGTCAGATCAACAGAATTATCACCCAGATTGGTCACTCGTACAATAGGCTCAGGGTCAGTAAAGGCCATCGGATTATTTCTGGCCAAGCTTAGCATCACCTCTTTAGCGGTTTTAATGTTGGCATCATAGCCAATACCGACCGTGATATCGACGCGGCGATTGGGCAATGCAGTATAATTGATTACAGCTGATGTGGTGATATCGCCATTTGGGATGATGATATCGTGATTGTTTATCGTAGTTAGATGAGTGTTAACCAAAGTAATTTCAGTAACTGTCCCTGTGTAACTGCTAATCTGTACATAGTCACCAGTTACAAACGGCCGAAAAGTCACAATCATAATGCCAGCGGCAAAGTTTGACAACTGATCTTTTAACGACAAACCAATCGCGACCGCAGCACCGCCCAAGATAGCAACGACTGAGGTGGTTTGTACGCCAACTTTGCTCAGTGCGGCTAAGACCACAATGACCAGCAATACGCCGTATATAAGACGACCTAAGAAACTGGCGACAGTATCATCCAAACGACTACGTAGCATGATACGATGAGCAAATGTCACGGCCTTTTTGGCAAGCCAGCGACCTATTACAAATATTAGTATCGCTAAAGCCACTTTAAACATTAAGCTTAATGCATTATTCGTTAATGTCGCAACATCAATAGTAAAACCTAAAAATTCCATACCGACTCTTTATTTTATAGCTTCGTTTGTTTATCAGATTTACGGTCACAATTAGATACCAGTTATCTCTTTAATGACTCTGGTATCTTAACCTGCTTATGCCAATGGTTTGTATTCTGTTTTATCTAACGGTTCTTTGATACCCTATCTGTAAACCCACTGCTCTTCACTTACTTACTCTTAATAGGTGACTTCTACTTTATCACTATAACGATAGGTACGTATCAAACGCAGCTCGACAATATCCTTCATATCTACAGTAAACTTCCCAAAAGGTGCAGCTTGGCGTACTGATTGCTTGGCGGCTTCATCTAATATCGTTGAGCCTGAACTTTCAAGCAAACGGATGGCTTTGATGTTGCCATCGTTACTAATAATCACCATAAGGCGTACTTCACCTGTGATACCTTGGGCACGCGCCTGAGCCGGATAGTGCAAGTTGCCAACCCGTTCGACATGCTCACGGAAGGTTTCGATATAATCTGCTGCAGCGCCGCGTGTCGTCGAGTTACTATCAATGGTCACCACTTTAGATTTGGTGGCATATATCTGTTGACGCTGAGACAACTGAGCCTCTAAAGTTGCAATCTGCTGCCGTAGTCTCTCTTCTTGCGCCATCATATCATCTTGTGCTTGCTTGCTGTCATTATCTGCTTCTACATCGGCTTTACGCCAACTCAAAGTAGTACGTAGATAGCTTTCTTGATAACGCTGTTGACGTACTTGGCGCTGCAGATTGATAGCATCTTGCGTTTTACTTATCTGCTCTGATGTTAATGGACTCGTTTGAGTGCTTTCTTGTCGCACTTGTTGGCGCACTGAGCCTCCACCTTGCTGTGAAGCATTAGCAATATAATGAGCATCTTCGTTTGGCTGCATATTATCTGTCAAAGCTTTTGCCACATCTTGCATCAACGCAGCAGGATCTTGTCCCATAGAAAAGCTGATACCAAAGATAAGGACAGCATGTGTTAACAACGCAATAACAATAGCAACGGGTAAGCTAAAATCACGCGTCGCAGTTTGCGCAGAAAAATGATAGCTTTGAGAGTCTTTAATATGGGCCACAATCAATCTCAAATTATAAGCGTAAAAACACCGGACATCATTTTAGTCTGATTATTCCGCATCATGCAGCTCTCTTATAAGCAATAATTATGCCGACCAATCATGGTATTCGCGCTATCATAACATGGGCAGCAGTTATGTCGCTATACGACACTTTATCATAATCAAAGTGCAAATAAAGCTTGTGACTAAAAGCCTTGCGACCAACTTGTGCTTGCTTGACACTCTTCGTTATGTTTTTTAGGTTATTTGCTACAATATAAGGCCTTGCGTTTTTTGGTATGCTATTTTGCTATATACTATTTTCACTCGTCATAGTGCTATCTACGCTATCGATTAGCGTCTGACGATTAATCATCTGGTAAAAACAATCCTACTATAATCATAAGGATAACAAGTTTGAGTAACTTCGATAACTTCGATAATTTCGATGACTTCTCCGATAATCTTGGCTATCAATTCAACGAGTCGTTTAGTGACGGTTGGGAGGGCCTAACCCAAAGTATTAAGAATATTTATAATAAAACTGCTGATAAGCTGGATGATGAATTGGCTTTGCCAGTTGCCCAAAAATACGTCAACGATGCGCTGCAAAAGTTCGTCACGGACAATGTCAAATCTATTTTAGAGTTGAGAGTCGAGTTACACGATGATTGGTTTCGCCTATACTGTACAGTAAATGCTGCTGGCATTTATGCTGAAGTAGCTGGTAATTTTAGTTTAGTACATGCCCAACTTGATCGTAATGTGCAGCGTTTTGTGTTTGGTCAGTTGACCTATACAGATGTGCTTAACTTACGCTGCGAATCATTCTTAAAGCTTCAAGGTATCAAACTTGCTATCTGGTTTTATCATAGCGTCCTAAAAAAAGACCCTTTAGGCGTAATTTTAACTTATATCAATATCGCCCGTGCTAAAGAAGATATCATTTATCTCGATATCAATCGCTGGCTTAAGAAGAACCAAAAAATCATGAGTACCCTACACAAGGTACAGGTAAATTACGGAGAGGTTGAAGAAGATCAATTGATTCTAAAAGCGCAGATCAATTATCGCGACTTATTGGGCAGTAGTAGTGGCGAAGATATCATTGGTGATGATGATGAACCCGAATTAATGCATGGACCTATCAATCCTATAAATGACGCAACTGAGCCCAGTACAGAATAGCTACGATCTATATTACAGCTTTTATTGGGTAACAAAAAACGCTGCCAATGGTTAGATTGCAGCGTTTTTTTAATCATTTGTCATTTCTCTCAAAGCCAATGACTTATCTATCGATTACCAATAGTTTTCTACTGCAATGTTTCCTTCACCGCGGCGGTTCATAACAAAGCCTAATTCTTTCAAGGTCTCTTTGGTATCTTCCACCATTTCTGGATTACCGCACAGCATCACATGAGCGCTATCATTATCTAGCTTTATGCCAGCCTGCTTCTCAAGCTCACCATTTAGTAATAATTGTGGCAAACGCTCGGTAAGTGCACCCTCCATAGGTTCACGAGTCACAATCGGCACAAAGATTAAGCGGGCAGGATCATCAACTAACGAACCAAAATCAGCTTGCAACTGCTTTATCTGCTCAACGTACGCCAGCTCTTCTTTTGAGCGCGCACTATAGGCTAGGACGATATGCTCGTAGTCTTGCCATGTTTGCAAATCTTGTAGCATCGACAAAAAAGGTGCCAAGCCAGTGCCAGTTGCAAGCAACCATAAATCTTTTGGTAACGGCTGTTGATAGCGAGCCAAAGTTAAAAAGCCAAATGGCATAGTATTGAGGAGTAACTCATCTCCCACTTGGAGATGCTGCAACTGTGAGGTAAACGCCCCATCAGGAATCACAATAGAGAAGAACTCCAGCACTTCATCAAACGGTGAAGATACTATCGAGTAAGCGCGGAATATATCCTCGTCCGGCGCGGCGTCAGTTACTTGGCTTGGTGTCTTGTCTTGCTGCTTGTAGTATTGTAGCTTACTAGGATTGACGCCCAAACGTACAAACTGCCCGGCAGTAAACTTAAAGCTGTCTGGACGCGTTACGGTAAAGCTAAACAGACTGGGTGTCCAAGTGGTCTTACTCAGTACTTTAACGGTTTGAATATTGTCTTCACTCATAATAATTAGTCACTTATATTTTGTTAATTTTTGCGTGGTTATTAAAACGAACAAATAAAAAAGATGCGCCAAGCTTATCATAAACTCAGCGCATCTTGGTTTTCTATCAGTAACTGCTACAGCGCAGCTTAAGTTAAGCTTATTAAGCCTCTTTATATATAGCTTATATTACCAGATACGAGCCATACTCGACCATACAATCATACTGTTGGGTAATATACCAAAGAAAATAATCACTGCGGTCACACCGATGACCATCAGTCCACCCATGCGAATGCCCCATTGTCCTGCCACATCAAACTCAATAAACTCTTTTGGACGTTTAAACAGTGTCAGCATGACACGTAAATAGTAGAACAACCCGATAGCACTACCCAAAACAATCATCGCAGCCAAGAACCAGTTCGTACCCTGAACAGCTGCCAGTATGGCAAATAGCTTGGTAATAAAGCCAGCCGTCAATGGAATACCAGCCAATGAGAGCATCATAATTGTCATAACAGCCGTTAGTACCGGACGACGCCAGAACAATCCTTGATAATGTATCAGCTCATCAGCTTCACCGGCCAATCGATAAGGGCTAGACATTAAAGTCACAACACCAAACGCACCGATAGAAGTAAAGGCATAAACGGCCATATACATACTAGTGATGCTATCAGCGGCACTACCAATACTAACGATTACAATCAGCACATAACCCATATGAGCAATAGAAGAATACCCCAGTAAGCGCTTTAAATTGGTTTGACGTACTGCCAATAAGTTTCCGACCAAAATAGACAAGGTTGCCATGACCATAATTAGTATCTGTACTGATGGTAATGCCAATAAAGCCGTATCAATCAAAAAGCGGACAGCAAGTGCCATCATAGCAACTTTAGAGACTGAAGCCAGATAAGTCGCTATAGGAGCTGGCGCTCCCTCGTATACATCTGGCGTCCACATATGAAAAGGAGCTGCTGATAGCTTAAAAGCAATACCAAACATCATTAATGCCGTACCCAATATCAGTAATGGTGATTCAAATATATCACCCAATACTAAGCTAATAGGTTTGAATGCCAATGAGCCAACTTGGGCATAAATGAAAGCCATCCCCATCAATAAGGTAGCAGAGGCAGTCGCTGACAATACTAAGTACTTAAGCCCCGATTCAAGTGAGCGATTACGTAAAAAAGTATAAGACAGCAGACCATATAGCGGTATAGACAACAGCTCTAAGCTCATAAAGAATGCCGCCATATGCTGCGCCGATACCATTAAGAGCGCGCCAGTGGTCGACACTAACATCAGTAAGTACAGCTCATCTTTATTGTCTTTAAGATTGGCCAAATACGCGTAAGCTAATGTACAACATGCCAATGCACAGATAAAAATAACGACCATATTAAACTGAGCAAAATTATCGATTACAAATAACTGCTCAGCGCTTGGCAATGCATATCTGCTGTCTACTACTCCTCCTATTTGTGCAAGTAGGATAAATAGACCAACGTTTAGTCCAGTCACGGTAATAGTGCCAGTGATAACATGCGAGCGCTTAATAGTAATCGCAATCATGGCCAATAACGTTGTAACCACTACTGCAATGATTGGTGCATAAGGCATTAGCCCCATCAAATCATTCATCGTAATATCATTCATGACTTAACGTGCCTCCATTGCATCAAGTAACTGTGACGCATCTACTTGAGTGATTTCACTGTAGACATATGCATTATTAATCCACTGCATGGCTTGACTTGATGTATCCAGTATCGGCTGCGGGTAAAGGCCAAGCCATACCAATCCAGCCGCTAACATCAGTAGTAATGACAGCTCACGCTTGCCCAGGTCTTTTAATTTGCGTGTTGGCAAACCATGTGATTTGGTCTCGTGCAACGCCACCTCTTCGATATTATTAATCCCAAACAGTGCGCGGTAAATTAAGATTAAAGAATATAAACCAGCCAACACTAAGCTAAAGGTTGCTAGTACTACAAATACGGGGTACTGAGCAAATGCGCCAAATAAAATCATGAATTCACCGATAAAGTTACCTGTACCAGGAATACCTAGAAGTGCCGCGCAAAAGAACATTAATATCGGAGCATAATAACGAAACTGTCCCCACATACCGCCCATCAAAGTCAGATCGCGAGTATGTAGACGCTCATAGAGCTGCCCTGCCATGATAAATAGCGCAGCCGAGCTAAGCCCGTGCGCGAGCATCTGAATCATTAAGCCTTGCAGACTGAGTAATGTGCCTGCATAAATCGCCAAAACCACAAAGCCCATGTGCGAAATACTGGTATAGGCAAGCAAGCGCTTCATATCGGTTTGCATAAAGGCAAGCCATGCCCCATAAAAGATACCAATCGTACCTAACGTAATCGCAATCGGTGCAAACTCTTGAGACGCTGCAGGAAATAAAGGTAATACAAAACGAATCAAACCATAAGCTGCTGTCTTAATTAGTACCCCTGCCAAGTCCACCGAGCCTGCTGTTGGTGCCTGCGCGTGAGCATCAGGCAACCAGCCATGAAAAGGAATAATTGGCAACTTGACGGCAAAACCAATAAAAAAGCAAAGCATGATTGGATATTCCCAGCCGCCAAGTGGCGTACCGAGCAAGTCATTATAATTAAAGCTAACCACACCGCGATTGGCATAATTGAATAGTACTAATAACAAGATACCAATGAGCATGATAAGCCCAGAAGCTTGGGTATAGATAAAGAACTTGGTGGCAGCGTATTCTTTAGTCTTACCACCAGCGACATCATGACCCCAGATAGCAATCAAGAAATAGATAGGAACCAGCATCATCTCCCAAAAGAAAAAGAAGAGGAACATATCAATCGCTAAGAACACGCCTATAACGCCGCCCAAACTCCATAACAAGTTCAGATGAAAAAACCCAACACGGCGTTGAATCTCATTCCATGAACAAGCAACAGCAGCAACACCAAGTAACCCTGTCAGTGCAATCATCAGCAGCGACATACCATCTATTGCTAAATGAAAGCTAATACCAAAACTTGGTATCCATGGCACATTATATTCAGCGACCCATGGCACAGCAGATTGCGGTGCTATGACTTGCTTACTCATGCCTGAAAAGTCGCCATACTGCCATAATACAAGTGACAACCCAAAGGTCAGCATCATGCCGATCAAAGCAATCCACCGCGGCAGACGCTTGTTTATTCGCTCAACCAACCAGCATAACAACCCTGCAATAAATGGAATTGCAATCAATGCTGGCAGCATCCACGTTTGTTGTAACTCTATCATCTTATACCACCATCATCATTACCAGCACTAACAGCACAGCCATACCCAAGCCAAAACTTGCAGCATAACCTCGAAGTGACCCTGTTTGCGTTGCAGACATCGCTTTGTTCCCTGCTGATGCCAACATAGGTAATATGTTCCATGTTTTATCAATGGGATCGGCTTTAAATAAGCGACCAATGAATAAAAAGGGTTTTACAAAAATCAAATCGTATAGCGCATCAAAGCCCATACCGTTATAGCACCAGTAATATAGCGCGCCACCAATACTTGATTGTTTAAAGCGCGATAACATCCGGCCCTTATCAACCACATATAATAAAGCGGCTATTATCAATCCAGCCAGCATTGCACCCATCGCGATATATTCCGCCGTATGTTTGGCGTGCGCTTGACCTGCAACTTCTAATAAATGCCCTACGCTCTCTGGCAACACACCTTGTAACGGTGGCGTTATGAGTGCGCCCACTGCCGTGGATAGTACTAACAGTACAGTCAATGGCAACCAATACGACACACCAGATAACTTATGTGCAGGTGTTTTCTCTTCGCCAAAAAAGACAATCCAAATCATACGGAAAGTATAGATTGCCGTTAAGAATGCACCGAATACACCCATATAGAATAAGACTTGATGACCAGTAGCATAGGCCTCCCAAAGAATGGCTTCTTTGGAGTAAAAACCTACCGTCACCCAAGGTATGGCTGCAAGCGCACCGCCACCGACGATATAGCACCAAAATACCAATGGTATCTTTTTGCGTAAGCCGCCCATCTTAAAGATATCTTGCTCATGATGGACTGCAAGGATGACTGCACCTGATGATAAGAATAGCAAGGCTTTAAAGAAAGCATGGGTCATCAAATGGAAGATCGCACCTTGCCATGCACCAACGCCTAATGCTAAAAACATATAGCCGATTTGACTCATGGTCGAATACGCTAAGATACGCTTGATATCTGTTTGCACTAATGCGCAAAAACCAGCGACAACAAGTGTCAACGCGCCTACTGCCCCGACCCAATATAAAAGAATACCAGGAGTCAAAATAAATAACGGATGCATACGTGCGATTAGATAAACGCCCGCGGTCACCATGGTCGCTGCGTGAATCAAGGCCGAAACGGGTGTTGGGCCTGCCATCGCATCGGCAAGCCACGTATGTAGTGGCAACTGTGCGGACTTACCCATTGCACCGCCAACCAGCATCATAGTAGTCAACATCATCGTTGGATTGTTAAGATCAACCATCTCTGGCGCTCGCGTAATAATCTCTTGAATATTGAGCGTACCAAATTCACGAAACAGTAAAAACAGTCCAAATGCTAAGAAGACATCACCGACACGAGTAACAGTAAAGGCTTTCATCGCAGCTCGGCCATTGGCACGATCTTCAAAGTAAAAACCAATCAATAGGTATGAGCAAATACCTACGCCTTCCCAGCCAAGATAGAGCAGTAATAAATCGTCTGCGAGTACCAGCAACAGCATGCTGGCGACAAATAGGTTCATATAACTAAAAAAACGGGCAAAGCCTTTATCACCTTTCATATACCAAGCGGCAAACAGATGGATTAAAAAGCCAATACCAGTAATAATCCCAGTCATGGTCAATGCTAAACCATCAAAGCTTAGAGCAAAGCTTGGTGCAAAGTCGCCAACTTGAAACCACGTCCATAGCGGTACTTGCACGACCGTACCTGCTGGATTGTCCATTAAAAAAGCATAACTGGCAACCAAGGTACACAATGCTGATAACAGCATGCTTCCAACACCGACGAATGCAGCGGCTTGCTCAGTCAGCTTGTCACGCATAAAGGCTAATATTAAAAAGCCAATGAGCGGAAGTATAAAGGTTAATGGTAATAAACTCATGACATCATCCCTTCATCTCATTGGCGCTATCGACATCGAGATGTCCACGCTTATGGTAAAACTGTAGTAATATCGCTAAACCGATGGCTGCCTCAGCGGCGGCTAATGTCAATATAAAGATAAACATGATCTGTCCGTCTGGGTCGACCCAGCGGCTACCTGCCACTACAAATGCTAATGCCGCTGCATTCATCATAATCTCAAGACTCATTAGCATGAATAAAAAGTTACGACGTACCATGACACCGCATAGTCCAATAGCAAACAATACACCTGCCAAGATGAGTCCATGACTCATAGGTATCATACCCAGTACGCCCTGCGCCTCAGCAACTGGCTGCACGAAGCCTGCTACTTCATGGGCAAACGGGACGGTGGACACATCTTGTGCCACGCTCGCTGCTAATATCATCAGTCGGACTCCTTACGCGTGACTCGTTGCACACCTACATAGTCATGTGGATCTACTTCTTTGTATTCGTATGGTTCAGCTATTCTGACAGCTTCATTATCTGCATAACTGTCATTACTCTCATGTTCTATGATATTACCCACACTTGGATGAAAGTTTTGGCTATCGTTACCAGTGATCTCATCATCTACAGACTCTTTGCCCAAATGATAAGCAGCAACTAGGGCTGCCAATAATAGCAGCGCGGCTACCTCAACCAACATGACATACTTAGTAAACAGTGCCGTACCAACCGCTTTGGCAGAAATGGTCGTACCGCCAATCATGGCGACTTCATTATGGTTAAGACCAATCATCGCATACAGCACAACCGCAATAATTACCGTCAATCCAGTTGGTACTGCCCATGTTCCTGCATTGAGCCAACGCTCTTCACGAGCATCATTAGCCATACCAAGATTGAGCATCATAATCACAAAGACGAAAAGCACCATAATTGCGCCAGCGTATACAACGATCTCAAGCGCCCCAGCAAAGGGCGCACCCAATACAAAAAATATACCGGCTATCGCTAACAATGATACGATCATTGATAAAATAGCATGTACTGGGTTGGCATGAGTGACCACACGCAGACTAGCAAAAATAGCGACTGCCGCAAGTGAATAAAAACCTGCTAACTCAGGGTTGTTTAAGATATTCATCATGGCAACAAGCTCCGAAGATCAATAGGTGCGGCTTCATTTTGTGCAGCCCCTTTTGGTTTATCTGCCACGGCCATACCAGATACGCGATAGTAATTATAATCAGGATACTTACCTGGTCCTGAAATAAGTAAATGCTCTTTTTCGTAGACCAAATCCTGACGATTATACTCACCCAACTCAAAATCTGGTGTCATTTGAATTGCAGTCGTTGGACACGCTTCTTCACATAATCCACAAAAGATGCAGCGTGAAAAATTAATTCGAAAAAACTCTGGATACCAGCGTCCATCATCACGCTCAGCTTTTTGCAACGAGATACAACCAACTGGACACGCCACTGCACATAAGTTACAAGCAACGCAGCGCTCATCACCGTCTGGATCACGTGACAATATAATACGTCCACGAAAACGCGGCGGTACTGGCACAGGCTCTTCAGGATACAATATTGTATCGCGTGGCCTAATCGCATGGCTATTGACCATCCACATGCTGCGGACAATGGTAAAAATACCAATGACAATCTTTTTTATCGTAGTAAACATGGGATTATTATCCTTATCAGCATTACTTTAGATCTTTACCAAAACTACAGTGCTGGAGAAAACATCAATATAACAGCAGCAGTAATCAGTAGATTGATCAAAGTAACTGGCAGACAGACTTTCCAACCAAAATTCATCACCTGATCATAACGCGGACGCATGAGTGAGCCTCGAGCCAAAACAAACATGGTCATAAAAAATAGCGTTTTTATCATGAACCAAAAAGCTGGCGGGATAAATGGAATATCTAAATTAAAGGGTGCAAGCCAGCCCCCAAAGAACAAGCAAGTCATCAGCGCAGAGATGAGTACCACATTGACATACTCACCAATAAAGAACATGCCAAATTTCATACCTGAGTATTCGACATGATAACCTTCGGCAAGCTCTTGCTCTGCTTCTGGCTGATCAAATGGATGTCTATGCGTCACTGCAACACCAGCGACCACAAAGGTTAAAAAACCAAAAAACTGCGGAATGATATACCAGCCATCAATTTGTGACTCAACGATTTCGCGCAAATTAAAAGAGCCTGTCAGTGCAACCACACCCATTAATGACAAGCCTAAAAACACCTCATAGCTAATTGTTTGTGCTGCTGAACGCAGGCCACCAAGTAGTGAGAACTTGTTTGCAGAAGCCCAACCGCCAAACATAACCGCGTAGACAGCTATACCTGCCATGGCAAAGAAAAACAGAATGCCAATATCCCAATCAGCAACACCAAGCATTGGCGAAACAGGGATAATGGCAAATGAGGCCAACGCAGTGAACATAGCTACTGCAGGCGCCAAGGTAAACATAAACTTATCGGTAAATTTTGGTATCCAATCTTCTTTAAAGAAGATTTTGAGCATATCGGCGACCAGCTGCAAAGAACCAAAAGGCCCAACACGATTAGGACCATAACGATCTTGCCATAGTGCTAACATACGACGCTCGTAGACAATCATAATCGCGGCTACCAAAACGACGACCAAAAAAATCATCAAAGACTGCCCGACCAAAAACAGGATAGACCAAGTGTCAAAGGTCATGCTGTCAGCCAAAAATGTTGGTACATCAGGAATAATACGGGTCACTTGCATATTACATCTCCTGTGTAGTGGTCGGAGCTATCGTTGTTTGGGTTGAGCGATTATCATCAAGACCATTATAAGCTTCACTAGTATGAGTCAAAGAACGGTCATCAGCCATATCGCCTACCATCGTTACTGGTGCATCTACTTTTTGTACCGAAGCTGGCATTGATGGATGAATGATGTTTACTTGTCCAACTGGATAGCCGATACAGCCTTCTGCTAAATAACCAACAAGCTGAACGGGCAAGATAATTTGTTGCTTATTGATCTCAATAGCTAGGTAATCACCAGTCGCGATATTCCAGTCTTTGGCATCGTCAACACTGATATGCCACGCTGCTACAGGTAATTGCTCTGCAACGATTGGACTGCGTGATGCCATTATTGAGCTGGCGTAGATATTATAAATAGGTACTAATTTGGCTTGACCTTGCGCTATGTCTGTCGTTGTGATCGAACTTGTTTCTGGTGCGATATATTGACGTTTTGAGAGACGCTCTGTCGTATCGAACAAACGTACGCCTGGGTCACCGTTTTTGAGATGACCGCCAACTTTATCTTGATACTTGTTCCATGCTTGTGGAGAATTCCAACCTGGCGCATGAGCAAAAGGAATCATCGAGCTTGGGGTTTGTTTGCCACTATAGCCTTCCATCGAAAAAGTTAAGCTGGTATCCCAGTCTTTTGGCTGCATTGGTTCATGCACAGATATTGGCGCACGCATTGCGGTGCGACCAGAGTAACGACGCGGCTGACGAGCAATCTTAAGACCTGTGATACGATAATCAGCATTAGGAGCTGCGTCCTTAATACCAGCAAGCTTAGGATGAGTCGCTACTAGGGCGTTAATTACATCATCTAGCTGTGTCCAGTCAACATCTCGACCTTCCAAGCTGCTATGGACCGCATGCAACCAGCGCCAGCCTTCTTTAATACTGCTCATCGGATGGTAGTAGTTGTTATCGTAAACTTGGAAAAAGCGCTGAGCACGGCCCTCGCTTGACACCAAAGTACCATCCGCTTCAGCAAAGCTTGCCGCTGGCAATACAATATCGACATCTTTGTGCCAGTCAAGCAGCTGATGATCTAAAGCAATGACTGTCTTGTCAGCGAGCAACTGTGTTAGTTTGTTGGCATCGATCGCATCAGTCAGCTGATTTTCGGCAACGATAACAACATCAAAATCAGTGGCCAATATTTCTTCTGTAGATTGACCACCAAGTAGGCAAACACCCATACTATTAGCGTCTGGAACCGCTAAATAAATACCGGCTTGTGCATGATAACTGTCATTTGTCTCTTTTAGCTCAAGACTATTTTCTCTTAGCTCATCGCTGTCGGCAGGCTCACGCTTAATATCATCTTGTGCGTCTTTATCAGTACCAGTATTCGGTTTTTCTGGTTTGGCTTTGAGCTCTTTATCTTCTTCAGGCTGATCGTCCGCTGCCTGTGCCTGAGCGGCGGTAACCTTAGCGTTATGTGCTTCAACTTGTTGTTGCTCGGTTGCTTTGATAGCCACTCGTTTTTGCGTGAGTACCTGAGTAATCTGTGCCGCTGCTTCTATCAGCGCAGTCGATGATAAGCTGCTACCTGAGACGACTAGTGGCTTTTCTGCTTGAATCAAATCATAGGCGATCTGCTGAGCCAGTGCCTGCATACCGTCAGTATCAGCACTGACATCTGTATCTTGTTGTTCAGTCGCTTGTGGATCTTGAATTTGTTTTAAATCATCTGCAAAATTAGCAATCTCATTAGCCACTTTAAAGCCGAGCTTGATAATATCTTCTGGCGTTGCGACCACACTAGCTTTACTGATGTCTTCAAGCTTGGTCTGGGTCACATCAATCACATAGACTGGACTTAGCGCATCTTGTGCAATACGCTTAACCGGTTCAGCAAGCCAAGCCTGTGTTTTCAGTGTGGCGGCCATTTTTAGGCCTTCGTTTTTTGCAGCTTGACGTACTGATAATGCGACGCGCGATGAGGTTTGCGTGATATCTTCACCCAAAACCAATACTGCGTCATGACTTTCAACATCCGTCAGACTCGGGTTGTAGATACCTTCAGTACTGAGTACTTCGATACATTTATTAACCAGCGCTTGTTGTTGATGATTGAGACCCGTCGAGAAGTTATCGAAACCTACTAGGTTTTTTAGCGCAAAGTTGGTCTCTAAGCTGGCACGTGGCGAGCCAATACCAATGACCTTTTTGTCTTTAATACGCTTGATAGTTTCGTCTAAGGCATAGTCAATATTGATTTTGACGTGTTTATCATTGATACGCTCGAGCGCTTGGGTAGGACGATCAGCACGGTTGACATAGCCATAACCAAAACGACCACGATCACATAAGAAGTAACGGTTTACTTCACCGTTATAGCGGTTTTCAATACGGCGTAGCTCCCCATAGCGCTCACCTGGTGAGATGTTACAGCCAGCCGAGCAGCCGTGACAGATACTAGGCGCATACTGCATATCCCATTTACGGTTGTAGCGCTCAGAATGGGTTTTATCGGTAAATACACCAGTGGGACAAACTTCGGTTAAGTTACCTGAAAACTCACTTTCAAATTGGCCATCTTTATCACGGCCAAAATAAACGCGGTTATTTGAACCATAAACACCCAAATCCTCGCCACCAGCGTAGTCTTTATAGAAACGTACGCAGCGATAGCAAGCGATACAGCGGTTCATTTCATGCGCAATAAACGGCCCAAGCTCTTGATTATGGTGCGTGCGTTTGGTAAAGCGGTAGCGACGACTGTTATGACCTGACATATAAGTCATATCTTGCAAGTGACAATGGCCACCTTCTTCACAAGTTGGACAGTCGTGCGGATGGTTGGTCATCAGTAGCTCAATCATCGACTTACGAAACGCTTTGGCTTCATCATCGGTGACTGAAATGTACATATCATCGTCTGGCGCAACCATACACGACATCACAAGACGACCTTTACCCGCTTCCATATCTTCTTTATTCTGATACTGCTTGACGGCGCACTGACGACACGAGCCCACTGAACCTAAGGCTGGATGATAACAAAAGTATGGCACATCAATGCCGAGTGACAAGCAGGCTTGTAGCAAGTTGTCGCTGCTATCTACTTCGACAGTGGTCCCATCAATATGTATGACTGCCATGCCGTTCTCCTTATTTCACTACTGGCTGTTGATGAGCTGCTGCTTCAATAACATCTACACCAACCGCCTGTGCGATTTTTTGATCAAACTCAGGTCGGAAATATTTAATCGCACTCATCAGTGGTTCCATCGCACCTGGCGCATGGGCACAGAAAGTTTTACCAATCCATAAGTCACGTGTTAAGCCCTCTAGTTTTTCCACATCGCCCACTTGCCCTTCACCATCGTTGATAGCGGTGAGTAGCTTAACGCCCCATGGCAGGCCATCACGACATGGCGTACACCAGCCGCAAGATTCGCGCTGAAAGAAAATCTCAAGGTTACGCAGCAGTGGCACCATATCTTGTGCTTCATCGACCACCATAATCAGTCCAGTACCCATGCGGCTACCGGCTTCTTGAATGGTGTCAAAATCTACTACCACATCTAAGTGATCAGCCGTTAAAAAGTCAGTCGATGCCCCACCTGGTAACCAAGCTTTTAGCTTTTTACTCTCGATCATACCACCAGCCAAATCTTCGATAATCTCACGAGCGGTATACCCAAATGGTAGCTCCCATAAGCCTGGATCGTTGACCAAGCCTGAGCAGCCAAATATTTTTGTACCAGGGGTTTTACTTTTGCCTTTAATTTCAGACAACGACTGATACCAGTCTACGCCATGGTTTAAAATAGCTGGCATATTACTCAACGTCTCGACGTTATTGACCACTGTTGGTCTACCCCACGCGCCAGAGATTTGCGGAAAAGGCGGCTTGGTACGTGGATTGGCTCGGCGGCCTTCTAAGCAATTGATAAGCGCGGTTTCTTCACCGCATATATAGCGTCCAGCGCCTGTGTGCACATGTAAATGAAAACTAAAATCTGAGCCTAAGATGTTGTCGCCCATTAGGTTGTTAGCCAAACACTCTTCGATGGCCGCAACCAAACGCTCAGCTGCCAAAATATACTCACCGCGGATAAAGATATAGCCATCGGTTGCGCCAATAGCGTGCGCAGTGATAAGCATGCCTTCGATAAGCTGAAATGGCAGACGTTCCATTAACAAGCGGTCTTTGAAGGTACCTGGCTCCATCTCATCAGCATTACAGATAAGATAACGCGGCAAACCATCTGGCGGTGACATAAATGACCATTTTAGGCCAGCATTAAAACCTGCACCGCCGCGGCCTCTAACATTGGCCGCCTTAATCATATCTTCAACAGCTTTAGGGGCTTTATTTAAAGCTTGTTTTAGGCCAGTAAAGCCTTCTAAAGACTGATACGTCGTCAAATCTAATACAGCATCGTGATAAGCTAAGCGCCATGTTAATGGCTTGGTTTTGCTATTGGCTGTAGCTTTGTCACCATAAATTGGCACACGCTGATCATTAAGCTGGCTTGGTGCTTGACCTTGACGACGGCGAGCGATCTGCTCTGACAGTGTTAATCTCATGCGTATAGCTCCAATAACTGTGCGACCTCGGAGGGCTGAATAGGACCATAAGTGTCTTCATCAATCAGTACAGCTGGCCCTTTATCGCAATTACCCAAACAGCAAATTGGTAGTAAAGTAAAACGGCCATCAGGTGTCGTCTGACCATATTCGATACCAAGCTGTAATCTAAGCTCAGCTGATAATGCTTCATAGCCAGTCAAGTAGCAGGCAACAGAATCACAAATTAAGATGACATGGCGACCAACAGGCTGACGATAAATACGATTAAAGAAAGTGGCAACCCCGTCCATGTCTGTCACTGGTATGTCTAGAATATTGGCGATTGCATTTACTTGCGCGTCATCTACCCAGCCGTTGCGTTTTTGTACGATCTTTAATGCATCTAATGAGGCTGCGCGAGCATGTGGGTAATGGTGCATAAATTCATGTATCGCTGCAATCTCCTCGGTAGTGAGGATGCTGGCCACATCTACTTTTGGCATTTTGTCGGAAACAATTTTCATAGTCTTCTATCTTTCCTCAATCATCACGCTTTACCACACTACAAGGATATTTTATTGCGATTGGCGTTATTTTAAGACGTTACCAAACTTGGCATACCGCTTAGCAATAACGCATTGATTAACTTATCTTTTTCAATGTTTTATCGATCACAGTCTGCCATCACAATATCAATTGATGCCAGATACATAATGGCATCAGATACCAATGAGCCGTTAATCACAGAAGGCATTTGCTGCAAATGTGCAAATGTTGGGGTACGAATACGGGTTCGATAGCTCATTGTGGCTTTGTCAGACGTTATGTAATAACTGTTCAGACCTTTGGTGGCCTCCACTATCGTTGTACACTCGCCCGCTGGCATTACAGGACCCCAAGATACGGATATAAAGTGGTTAATCAGTGTTTCAATGTCATTCAATGTACGATCTTTTGGCGGTGGTACGGCTAGTGGATGGTCAGCCTTGTAAGGGCCTTGCGGCATATGATCCATACATTGTCGAATAATGCGTAACGACTGACGCATCTCTTCGACTTTGATCATACAACGGTCATAAGCATCGCCGTTGTAACCAATAGGTACTTCAAAATCAAAGTTTTCATAACCCATATAAGGACGCGCTTTACGCAAATCAAAATCCACACCCGTCGCACGTAGACCAGCTCCAGTAACGCCCCAAGCTAATGCTTGCTTGGCATTATACTGCGCAACGCCTTGGGTTCGTCCTTTTAGCACACTGTTTTGTAGGGCTGCTTTGACATATTCATCCAGACGCTTTGGCATCCAATCTAAAAACTCACGAACCAGACGTTGCCAGCCGCGCGGTAGATCAGCAGCTGTACCTCCAATACGGAACCACGCTGGGTGCATACGATAACCCGTCACAGCCTCGATAACGTCATACGCTTTTTGGCGATCGGTAAACATATAAAACACAGGGGTCATACCACCTGCATCCTGAATAAAAGTACCGACAAATAGCAGGTTATTAGTAATGCGGAAAAACTCACTCATCATCACGCGAATGGTCTGCGCCCGATCTGGTACAGTAATACCCGCAAGCTTTTCGACCGACATGATGTACGGTAACTCATTCATCACCCCACCAAGATAATCAATACGATCGGTGTAAGGGATAAATGAGTGCCATGTTTGGCGCTCTGCCATCTTTTCAGCGCCACGATGGTGATAACCGATATCAGGAATACAATCGACCACCTCTTCACCATCAAGCTGCAATACAAGTCTGAATGCACCGTGAGCAGAGGGATGATTGGGACCGATATTTAGGAACATAAAGTCTTCATCACGCCCTGAGCGTTTCATGCCCCATTCCTCTGGCACAAAACGTAGGTTTTCTTGTTCATACTGCTGTTTGGCAGTGTTCAAGAAGTACGGCGTAAATTCGGTCGCACGTGCATGGTACTCTTTGCGCAGTGGATGGCCTTCCCAATATTTAGGCAACAAGATACGAGTCAGATGTGGATGACCACTAAAAACGATGCCAAACATATCCCACACTTCGCGCTCATACCAGTTGGCATTTGGCCAGATATTAGTGGCGCTCGGTAAACTTAAATCCTCTTCGCTCAGAGCAACCTTAATACGTACATCACTATTACGTTCAAGCGACATGAGATGATAAAATACGGTAAAGTCACTATCAGGTAATCCGGCCCGATGCTGACGCAGACGCTCATCTATCGCTGATAAGTCAAATAACATGACATAGGGCTTTGGTAATTTACGTAAGAATAAAAGTACATCAAGCAAATCGGCACGCGCCACCCAAACCGTTGGAATATCATCAACAGTCTGCTGCACGACAAACTTACCTGCATAATTGTGCCCCAGTTCTCTAATAACTGCAGGTACAGACTTTATCTTAGAATCTTTGTTTTCGACTACCGTGACCATGAATGATACATTCCTTCATTAATCATAACTAAACGATGTTAATCATAATCAAACTATGATAAGCGTATGCGCACTTCGCATTTTTACGAGTTATTTACGACTGACCAAACCAATACATACTATAAAGTCTGGCCAAATATAAGCAGTACTAAATACTATCTGGACTACGCAAGTTTTTTACAGCGATACGATCTGCTTGTTTACGGTCGCGTTCAGGGGTCATTTGTGGCTGATAGATACCCTGATCATTAACGTGAACCCCTAGCGGACGCCGCTCATGAGTAATAGACTCTTGCAATAGCATAAGACCTTGAATCAATGCCTCTGGACGCGGCGGGCAACCTGGAACATAAACATCAACAGGAATAATTTTATCGACACCTTGTACTACTGAGTAGATATCATACATACCGCCAGAGTTGGCACATGCCCCCATTGAGATAACCCATTTTGGTTCAAGCATTTGTTCGTAGAGACGTTGAATGACGGGCGCCATCTTAATAAAACAAGTACCTGCAACGATCATCACATCTGCTTGTCGAGGCGAGGCACGAATAACCTCTGCACCGAAGCGTGATAGATCATGAACCGCAGTAAGTGTTGTTGCATATTCGACATAACAGCAAGAAGTACCAAAGTTAAATGGCCACAGTGAGTGCTTGCGCCCCCAGTTTGCTGTTGAATGAACCAGATCTTCTAGGCGACCCATAAAGACATTTTTATTGACTTCATCTTCGATAGGGTCATTGACCGTTTGGCGAGACTGTGCAGGATAGGTATCTGCATCAGGGTTGGCTTTTGTTAATGTGTATTTCATAACATACAACCTTTATATTAAGCAAAGCTGGCTAATCAACTTACCATCACTATTGCTATAAACAAAATAGTTAACGTTTATTTTTCTCTTGCTGAGCAGCTGCTGCAAAATCTACAGACGTAATATTACCTGTAGTATTGATATGGTCTATGCTTTGTAGATGGCGACGATTGGTTTCAATGTTGTTTGAAACATTGACTTGTCCCGAAGATTGCGCAGGTATTTTACCAGTAGGGTCTACCATCAGCTCATGAGTACCATTGAACTTGGTAATATCAGCCAGATTAAAGCCTGCTGGTGCAGCGTAAAGACGCTCTTTTTTACGGCGTTTATCGGCAGGTGCCCAATTCATCGCACCCAAACTCAGCTCGTATACCAAACCGATGATTAAAATACCAATAAACACAGCCGCCGCCGCAAACCCAAGCCAACTGGCTTCACGAACTGAGACCGCATAAGCATACAAATACAATGCTTCTAAATCAAAGATAACAAAGAAGATAGCCACCAAATAGAATTGGGCAGACAAACGAATACGGGCATTGCCAGATCCGACAACGCCCGCTTCAAACACTTCTTCTTTTTGTAAACCCTGAGAGCGACCGCCAAGTAAACGCGGCACGACCAGCATAAAAACGACTAGTCCTATAGCGGCTAGAATAAAGGCGACTGCTGACCAATTAAAAGCAGACATGATAATACGTGCTCCTCACCCAATCTAGTGTCATAAATAACGCAAACCATTGTTCTACAAAGAATAATAGCATAGCATTACCTGACGCAGACGAAAACACAAAGACTGTGCTGGTAACAACCAATTATCAAAATTATTGACGACGGTATAAGACGATACCAACCGTAAATTTATCTAAGTACTAAAAACAGTAAAGCAATCTACTGATCTTCGATGTTGACACTCAGAACAGAGACACTGATAGTCTTTAGCTATGCTATCAGACAAAAACTGTAGCATATCTAGATAAAGGCTGGTCATCAAATCCATCTAATAAGGACGCAAGATAAATTTATTAAATCAATATCATATTTAGACATTTAATTGATTTAATAACTCATTACGCGTAATCAACAATGGTATGACAACTGGCATAAACTGTTTGCTCACTATACGCATATCACCCATTAAAAGCCAGTTTTTAACAGTATTATGTAGTCATTTTATATGCTACAAAATATGTATTTTATAAAACAAAATGTGCTATCCACTACTAAAACTATAGCAGGACAGATCGTTTGATTGACAGTCCAATATTAGTGGAAAAAATCCTGAACAATGTAGTCAAGAATCAAGAATCATAACTGATCTATCTAAATATAATAGCACTATACAGCAGAGTATTTGACATGCGTGGCAAGACTGCGAGTATTGTAAACCAAATACATCCAATTGCAAACTGCCCATAGTGCTACTTTAAATAAACATTGCTATGCGTGGTGTTGCTATAGGGTTTTTAGTCAATAAAAAAGAGGTAGATCCAAGTAATGGACTACCTCTTTGTCAATAATAAAATTATAAATCAATCAATACTATCGTCTTGCATCAATTGATTATTGGTTGATGACATCTACCCCTTTTGGCGGCGTAAATTTAAACTGACTGCTGCTGACACTTGGGTTAAGCTTGATGTCATTAAACTTAATTGATGTGGTTTGTCCAAGTGTATCATTTAATACCATCATGACCGGTTTACCGCCACTAAAGCTTACAGATAGATTTTTAAAGCTAGCATCACCGGTTTTAGGATATAACACGTAGTAATTTTTGTTTTCGTACGGTTGGGTCACTTTAAAATTTTTATCAATTTTACTTGGATCACCTGATAACAACAATGCTGGCGTATTGCCTACTTGACTATCTACGCCTTGTTTGGTTGCTTGCTCCAAGTCTTTATCATAGATCCACATTGAGTTGCCATTTGCAACAATCAACTGTTCTGATGGTGACTTGGTTTCCCAGCGAAAGTTATTTGGACGTTGAACACTCATTGAACCTTTAAACGTGCCATTGGTTGCGCCTTTAGTCGTTTGAGTAAAGTTGGCAGTCATGCTTTTAGTATTGGTTAACAGCTTGTTTAAACGTTTGGCTGCGACCAAATTGTCAGCAGGGGCCGCTGTCGCAGATTGGGTCAATGCCATCATTGGCGCTGCAACACCCAACGTGGTCATTAATACACCAGTCAGTGCGCCGCTCATCATTTTTTGTTTTACTGTAGTAGATTTTACTTTAGTAGATAAAGTCATGATTTTTCCTCTCGTAGTAAAAATAAAATATCAATGAATATAAAAGTTAGATCATCGCGTTTTTGTTGTGTTCATCTATTGCACAAGATCATGTGCAGTGTGAGTTATCGCAATAAGCCTATGAATATCGTAAGTATACAACTATATAATTATAACAATATTTAGTAGTGATCTAACCGTCAGTTATCAGCTGCTTGTTTGTTTAATATCGCTTCAACTCTCAACAAAATAGTACTAATAACCAATGAGCACAGTGTGCCAGTTTTTTTATTACACGCCTAGTCTTCAATTGCAATCAATACTACGCCTGCCATACGCGCTTGTAACGGCAGTAGTTACACTACTCTACCCTTTCACTACTTTATTCTGTTAATTAAAAATAAAAGTAAGCACAAAAAAAGCTCCTATTACCAATCAGTAATAGGAGCTTTTATATGTAACAAACTACATTATTTACAAATAATAAAGTAGCTTATGCTTTAAAACGATAATTACTCGCCTTCAACCATTACATAGCGACGGTTAAATTTACCTTTAGTCGCAAACTTTACTACACCGTCATTTAGTGCAAATAAAGTATGGTCACGACCCATACCAACGCCTTCGCCTGCGTGGAACTCTGTACCACGTTGACGTACAATGATGTTACCAGCAGTAATAGCTTGGCCACCAAAGATTTTTACGCCGAGCATTTTTGGGTTTGAATCACGACCGTTACGGCTCGAACCGGCAGCTTTTTTATGTGCCATGAGAAAATCTCCTTGTTAATATAATTTATCGCTATTGCGATACATCTTAAGCAGTTAGTACGCTATTTAGCATCAATAGCTAAACTGATAACTACGCGTTAATCGCTTTGATTTTTAACAAGGTGTACCATTGGCGGTGACCTTGCTCTTTATGATAATGCTTACGACGGTTGTGCTTGATGATACGGATTTTATCACCGCGACCGTGCTCAACCACTTCAACTTCTACGCTTGCACCATCTACAACAGGCTGACCAATTTTGACGTTATCACCATCTACAACCATCAACACGTCTTCAAACCTAATCGTCTCGCCTTTTTCTGCTTTTAACAATTCAACTCTTAAAAGCTCATCGACGACTACACGATGCTGTTTACCACCACTTTTGATTACTGCGTACATTGTCTGACTCCGTTTAACCCGTGTGCCGTGGCTGATATCATACCAACGCTTCGACGACGAACACGACAGGGAAAAATTAAAGGCAAGATTTTACGGCTTTTTGCTCATAAAAGCAAGCCACCTATCTTGTTTTTGAAAGTTGGTGATATTTACTCAATGTCTTGGTACTGTGTATTTTGACAATGAGCTGACCAATTTATGTAAGCAAAAATTTTACAAAATAAACCGTATTAGCAATTATGCCAACGATTAGTTTAAGCTTAAGTACCACTATTATAACTTATACAATCAGTAACTTACAATGCATTATTAACACCCGCTTTACTTTAACTACCGATTTGATAATGTAGCTATGTTACTATAAGCATGCTGATAGTGTTATAAGAGACGGCTATCAAACGATTTTTTCTATCTTCTATTAATATGACTATTTACTATGACGACCACCTCTTTATCGAACACCTTAACCACCTCTTTATCTGCCCCAAGTTATGCCGATATTCAAAGTATCGTTGTTGATGACTTTGAGATCATGGATAAACAGGTGTTTGGCAGTCTTAATTCAAAAGTACAGCTTGTTATGAGCGTCTCCCAGCATGTGATCAATGCAGGTGGCAAACGTATGCGTCCATTAATTACCCTATTATGTGCGCGTATGCTTAATGACGAGCCATCACGCGAAGCGATGCATTTGGCAGCCATTACTGAGATGCTGCATACGGCAACTTTGGTACATGACGATGTGATTGATGAGTCAGGACAGCGCCGAGGCAAACCGACAGCCAATGCCACATGGGACAATGCGACAGCCGTTTTGGTTGGAGATTATCTCATTGCCCGTGCCTTTAATTTACTAGTAAGTTTTCAGAGTTTACCGTTATTGCAGCTATTTTCGGATGGTACCTGTGATATTGCTGAGGGGGAGGTTTTACAGCTCCAGCATCAACACAACCCTACTGCTACTGAAGCCGACTACCTTAATATCATAGACGGCAAAACATCACGGCTATTCATGATGGCAACTCAAGGTGCCGCTATTCTGCAAGAGCAAACGCAGTATTTATCTGCATTAGCAGACTTTGGACAACACTTTGGTAATGCGTTTCAGATTATCGATGATGTGCTCGACTATAGTGGTGATAGTGAAGTGATGGGCAAAAACCTTGGTGATGATTTGGCAGAAGGTAAGCCAACTCTACCCACAATCAAAGCGCTTGAACTACTCAAAGACAGCGATACAGAAGGTTATGAGCAACTGCGTATTGCCGTACAGACAGGCAAAACGCCAAATGCAGAACAGCTCATAGAATTGGTTCGTAGTTCAGGCGCGTTAGACTACTGTAAAAAACGCGCGCTAGAAGAGACAGCCTTGGCGCAGCAGGCACTAAACACGCTACCTGACAACCGTTATCGTCATGGCTTGTATCAACTCACAGAGCTTGCCAGCGCGCGATTGCTATAGTTAGTTCTGTGTCATCTGTACTATCAACTGACAAAGGCAACTCTATTTCTAAGTACTATTTAGTAGTTGAACCGTCCAAACTCTACCTAAGTAGCGATTTGGACGCTATTTAAATAGAGTTTTTTAACGACTATTGCATTCGAAACTAACAAGCTAAAATTAACCTTTTTAAAAATAACAGGTTATCGGCATCGTTACCTTTCTTTAAGTTTCATAAATATTTGCAGTATTATAATCATGTAAAGATTGTTTTGATAATTTGACGATGCTCAATCAATAACCTTCTATGAATGCTTCATGTATCTTTTAAGGTTAAAAATCGTTTTATGTGTTGCTAAAACTACATTTTTACTGCCTACATCATATCTTTTAATCAAAATCTCATATATGTATGTAAAAATAACTTCTATAACAAAAAAGCAACACTATGTCACGCTATCAATAATGCTGTGTTTTAATAGGTCTTATCTCTTGTGATGCTTGTCTCTTCAACGTTTGTACAGCTCATAAGAAGAAGTATAGCTTTCCTTTGCAAAAGATCTGTTTTTATTAGCTTGACTGTAGGGTATACCCTATAGTTTATAATACGGCACTAAATTTACTTACCAACTTTTATTGTTTGGTTGTTCTTAGTGCTAAAACCTCGCCTGCATGTTTTTATGATTTAATTTATAAGATATAAATCATGTATGACCACATAGAATATAAGTCGGTTCAGCTTTTTATGCGGTAAGGTTTACATTATACATTTACTCTATATTAGTCATTATGATGGCTCAAAGAAACAGTTACTAGTCGTAGCATCTACATTCGTGTGACGTTACGATGCACTATTAAAATTTTATCTATACCGTACCTATATTATTGACGAGGACATTGATGAAGCACTCTACTCTAGCGCTTGTAATAGCATCTGTACTATCTGGAGCTGTACTGGTTGGCTGTGACAAAAACGAGGACTCAGCAGATGCCGCCGCACAGCAGCAGATGCCGCCAGCCGTCGTCAACGTCCAGACTGTCACTTTCGACACCGTACCTCAAGTACAGACTTTTTCTGGACGTACCACAGCTTACCAAACCGCCGACGTCCGTCCACAGGTGAATGGTGTCATTGACGAAGTACTATTCCGTGAAGGCGGTAACGTCAAAAAAGGTCAACCGCTTTATCGTATAAACACTGACAACTATGCCTCTTCTGTCACTAGTGGACAAGCAGCGGTACAGCAAGCACAAGCCAACTATCAGACATCATTGGCCAACAATGCCAATGCTAAAGCTGAACTAGCAAGCCGTCAAGCATCACTTGCTCAGGCTCAAAACGACCTACAACGTCTACAAGGATTGGTCGATATAGATGCCATCTCTAAGCAGCAATATGAGCAGGCACAAACGCAAGTGCGTACAGCACAAGCTGCCGTACAAAGCGCCGCGGCAGCGGTTGGACAGACCCAAGCTGGTATAGAAAGCGCCAAAGCTGGCATCCAAACGGCAAAAGCTGGACTAGAAGCCAGCACCTTAGATCTTAATCGCACCATTGTACGTGCGCCATTGACTGGTCGTACTGATCGCTCTAGCGTCACCGCTGGTACGCTGGTCAGTGCAGGACAACCAGATCCGTTGGTAACCATTTCACGTCTAGACCCTATCTATGTTGACATCAGTCAGTCATCTTCTGAGCTTTTGAAGCTACGTCAACAAATATCTGAAGGCAAAGTACAGCCAGGAATGAACTCGGTTGAGCTGGTACTAGAAGATGGGTCAGTCTATCCAGTGCGCGGCAAGCTTGCACTATCTGAAGCAAAAGTTGATGAATCGACAGGTGCAGTTACTTTGCGAGCTATCTTCCCAAATAGCAATAATATTTTGCTACCAGGTATGTATGTGACAGCACGTCTAACCCAAAGTGTCATTACTAATGCAGCACTGGTACCACAAAGCGCGGTCATGCGTACGCCTAAAGGTGATACGCAGGTCTATATCGCTGATAAAGATAACAAAATCCAAGTACGTCCAGTCACTATTAATGGTACTTACGATGGACAATGGGTTGTCACTGATGGTCTAAAAGCGGGTGATAAAGTGGTTGTGATTGGCGGCTCGAAAGTCAAGCCTGAGCAAGAAGTAGTGGTCAAGCCATTAGAGAGTGCCAATTCAGCCCCTTCAGCTCAAGACACTGCTAACGCTCAAACCCCACAGCAAGCGGCAAAAACGATGGATGAGAAACCATCTGATAATGATACTTCTAACGAAAAATCAACAGAAGCCGCTGCTAACTAATTCCATTCAAAGATAGGAAGACTTAGGGATATACTATGTCACGTTTTTTTATTAATCGCCCTATTTTTGCATGGGTGCTGGCTATTTTGGTCATGCTCATCGGGGTGATATCGGTCATCAACCTACCGATTGAACAGTATCCACGTATTGCACCGCCAACTATATCGGTGAGTGCAAGCTATCCTGGTGCGAATGCGCAAACCGTTGAAGACTCAGTCGTACAGATCATTGAGCAACGCATGAAAGGGCTTGACGGCCTGATGTATATGTCGTCATCGAGCTCCTCAAATGGTGGTGCCTCTGTTACGCTGACGTTTGAAAACGGTACAGACCCTGATACCGCTCAGGTACAGGTACAAAACAAACTACAAGCGGCAATGAGCTCATTACCTGAATCGGTACAGCGTCAGGGCGTCAACGTTAACAAATCTTCTAGCAGCTTCTTAATGGTACAGGGTTTTATCTCTGAAGATGGGGGTATGGATCGTTCGGATATCGCCGACTATATCAACTCAAACGTCGTTGACCAACTAAGCCGTGTCGAAGGGGTTGGTGAAGTACAGGTGTTTGGTTCTGCTTATGCCATGCGTATCTGGCTAGACCCTGCACGCTTACGTAGCTACAACATGGTGCCATCTGATGTGGTCAATGCAGTGCGAGCGCAAAACGCACAAGTCTCTGCAGGTCAATTAGGTCAAGCACCTGCCGATACTGATCAACAGGTCATCAATGCAACTGTGACTGTACAGAGCTATCTGCAAACCCCCAAAGAATTTAAAGATATTTTGTTAAAAACCGATACTTCAGGCGCACAAGTGCGTTTGGGTGATGTCGCAGATGTTGAAATTGGTAGTGAAAACTATAGTGTTATCTCGCTATATAACGGTCAAGAAGCAGCTGGTTTAGGTATCTCATTAGCGGGTGGTGCTAATGCGTTAGAGACTCGCGAAGCTGTCAGCGCCCGTATGGCAGAGTTAGAGGCCAATTTTCCAGCAGGTCTCACCTCAGTTGTACCTTATGACACCACACCGTTTGTCCGTTTATCTATCGAGCAGGTCGTTCATACGCTTATCGAAGCGATTGTACTAGTATTCATCGTCATGTTTATTTTCTTACAGAACTGGCGTGCTACTATTATTCCTACCCTTGCCGTTCCTGTCGTTCTACTGGGTACCTTTGCAGTATTGTATGTCGCAGGCTTTAGTATTAACGTTCTCACAATGTTTGCAATGGTACTGTCCATTGGTCTTTTGGTCGATGATGCGATCGTCGTCGTGGAGAACGTTGAACGTATTTTGGAAGAAGATCCTGATATTTCTATTAAAGATGCCACCGTTCAATCTATGGGCGAAATCAGTAAGATTGTTATTGGTATTGCCATTATCTTGTCAGCAGTGTTTGTTCCTATGGCCTTCTTTGGCGGTTCAACAGGGGTAATTTATCGACAGTTCTCGATTACCTTAATTACTGCTATGGTATTTTCTGCCCTAGTTGCGCTTATCTTCACTCCAGCGCTATGCGTGACGCTACTAAAGCGTGGTAAAAGTCATGAAAAAGGCAATACTGAAGAGAAAAAAGGCTTTTTTGGTTGGTTTAACCGTGGTTTCTTTAAGCTTAGCCGCAAATATGAAACCTCAGTTGGTAAGAGCTTCCGTTTTAAATGGCTTTACCTAATAGGTTATGCCGCCATCATCGGTATCATGGCTGTTGTATTCTTACGCATTCCAGGCTCATTCTTACCAGAAGAAGACCAAGGTATTATGTTTACCTTGGTTCAGCTACCAGCTGGTTCGACACTGGATGAAACGCAAGATGTACTCGATAAAGTCAGTAACTATTATGATACCCAAGAGGGCGATAATATTGCCTCTGTCTTTACCATCGCAGGCTTTAGTTTTGCTGGTCAAGGACAGAATATGGGACTGGCCTTTGTGCGTTTATCAGACTGGGAGAACCGTTCTGGAGAAGAAAATACCGCACAAGCAGTCGCAGATCGCGCGATGGGGTACTTCTTCACTCAATTAAACGAAGCACAGGTATTTGCGATCGTACCGCCAGCGATTACCGAACTTGGTAATGCCAGTGGTTTTGATTTGATGATTCAAGATACTGGTAACCTTGGACACGAGGGCTTACTTGAAGCACGAAACATGCTGCTCGGTATGGCCGCACAGAACGATCAAGTCGCAGGTGTGCGTCCTAACGGTCAAGAAGATGCACCGCAGCTAAAAGTAAATATCAATCAAGAACAAGCAGCTGCCTATGGTTTATCAATGGGTAGTATCAACAGCGTTATCTCTACCGCTTGGGGCTCAAGCTACATCAATGACTTCGTCGACCGCGGTCGTATCAAACGCGTCTTTGTTCAAGGTGAGCCTAGCAGCCGTACCAACCCTGATGATATCGGTAAATGGTATGTGCGCAACGACATAGGTGATATGATTTCTTTCGATGCGTTCTCTAGCAGCGAATGGCAATCCGGCTCACCGCGTCTGACGCGCTACAACAGCTTGCCATCTATGAACATCCAAGGTAGCGCCGCGCCTGGTCTTAGTACCGGTGAAGCGATGAGCTCAATGGAAGCTATGATGGAAAAACTGCCTGACGGTGTCGGTTACGAATGGACGGGTATGTCACTTGAGGAGCAAAAGTCAGGTGCTCAAGCGCCAATGCTATATGCCCTTTCAATCTTAGTAGTATTCTTATGTTTGGCTGCTTTGTATGAAAGCTGGTCTATCCCCTTCTCTGTACTACTTGTCATTCCTCTTGGGGTATTAGGAGCGGTAATATTTACGTGGCTACGCGGCTTTAACAACGATATTTACTTACAAGTCGGCCTATTAACCGTGGTTGGTCTATCAGCCAAAAACGCCATCTTGATTATTGAGTTTGCCAAAGAACACCAAGAAGAAGGCTATAGTCTAAGAGAGGCCGTCATGACGGCAGCAAGACAACGTCTGCGTCCGATTATCATGACCTCGCTTGCCTTTGGGTTAGGGGTTGTGCCATTATTCATCGCTACAGGTCCTGGTTCTGGTAGCCAAAACGCCATTGGTACTAGTGTGGTTGGCGGGGTTATTACTGCGACATTCTTAGGTATCTTCTTTATTCCTATGTTCTATATTTGGGTGCGTAGTTTGTTCCCGTATAAATATAAGAATAATGGGCCAAATGACGGCGGCGATGATACACCTGATCTACAAAAACCTACTTCTTCTGAGGAATATCAGCCTGCAAGTCTTGGAGATAATACACAATGAGTGTTCAAAAAACCTTTACCTTAAGATCAGCGGCGTTAGTGAGCTTTGCACAACCGCTGCTGTCGCAAACATGCAAAAATAGCGCTCGTCTCTTAAGCCTAACCGCTTTAGCGGTCAGTATGGCAGCTTGTAATACCATTCCAAAAGCTGATACGCGCCCTGTACTCGCTGAGCCTAACATTCCTGTTGGGCAAAGCTATGGCGCGTTTGATCGTGAGACGGTTAGTAGTACTGAGCAGCCAAGCCTTGCCAGTCAGCGCTGGCAAAACTTTTATAGTGATGAGCGTTTAAAAGGACTCATTGCGTTAGGTCTTAACAACAATAAAGACTTTGAAAGTGCTCGTTTGGCCATCGAAAAAGCGCGTGCGCAGTACCGTATTACTGACATCAACGATCTACCAACGATTAATGGTCAGGCGGGTTATTCACGCTCTCGTCAAGGTAGTGAGTTTGGCAATCAAACCAGTGACAGTTACAATGTCGATTTGGGTTTGGCCAGTTATGAGTTGGACTTTTGGGGAAGAATTGATAGCTTAAAAGATCAAGCCTTACAAAACTTCTTAGCAACTGCGGCAGCCAAAGATGCTACCCAGATCAGCCTAGTAAGTAATATTGCTCAAAGCTATGCCAACCTAAGTTATAGTCTGGCTCAATTAAAATTGGCAGAAGCGACGGTAGAGAGCCGTGAGCGATCCTTGTTTATTGCTGATAAACGTTTTGAAGCAGGTATTGACCCCAAACTGCCTTCACTACAATCTTCTGCCGCACTTGAAAATGCCAAGCTTGCAGTTTTACGAGCACAAAGCAGCATTTTGACTTCACGTAACGCCCTACAGTTCTTAGTTGGTACTCCTATTCCAAGCGAGCTTATTCCATCGCCTGCGATCAGCAACATTACCACTCACGAAATATTTAGTGCAGGTCTGCCAAGCGAATTGCTACGTTATCGTCCAGATGTACTACAAGCAGAATACAACCTAAAAGCTGCTGGTGCTAATATAGCGGTAGCACGGGCCGCTTATTTTCCAACGATCAGTCTCGCTAGTAGCGTTGGTGTGCGTAGTGATGGTTTGAGCGACTTGTTCGATAATAGTGCTTTTGGTTGGTCTTTTGGGCCCAATATTAGCGTGCCTATATTTGACGCAGGGCGCTTAGATGCCAACTACGACGTGGCTAAAATCGAGCGCGAGCAGACACTGGCAAGCTACGAGAGATCTATTCAAACAGCTTTTCGTGAAGTGTCTGATGTGCTTGCCACACGTGCCACTTTAGGTGAGCAATTGGCGGCGCAGTATCGTTTACAAGATAATTTTGAACAAACCTATCAGATAGCGGATGCCCGCTTTAAAGCAGGTATTTCAAACTATCTAGATGTGCTTGATGCACAGCGTTCACTGTTCTCAACTCAACAAGGTATCCTAGATTTAGAGCTACAAAAAATCGTTAGCCAAATTGAGCTATACCAAGCGCTTGGTGGCGGTGCTAACCTAGATATACCGACGGCCATTCCTGTACCGCAATATACCAACTTGGCTCAAGTCGCTAACTTACCGGCCAATAGTGCAAAAGCAAAAGCGGCTTACGCTGTCAACGCTGCAGGGTCAGCACGCGTGGCATCTCCACAAGAAGCGCTAGAGATCAAACAAGCTAAGACGCCAGCGACCTCTACTTTTAAGCCTACCGCTATTGTCGATGTCGATAACGATGGTAAAAAAGAGGCAGCAGTCGGTATCGTGACGCAAGAAACCCCTACCGATCAGGCACCCGTAACACAAATTATTGAACCTTAAACAATTACAAGGTATCAAGCGAATAGCTACTCTACAATTAGCCCTGCCGCCTTGGTGGGGCTTTTTGCTTTCGCAGACTACTTTTGGTTATAGTAGTGTCATTATATTAAATAGCTTTTTATACAGACCAACTTTATAAATGGTGACACGCTCATGTGTAACTGATATAGATAAAGCCATATCAAATGAAAAAAGGCTGTTGCAACCATAATTACTGAAAAAATAATAAGGAACGATTATGTCTTATACCTTTAACCGCCAATACCCTGAAACTCGTCTACGCCGTCTACGTTACAATGATAATGTACGGGCAATGATTCGAGAAGTAGAGCTACATCCTAAGCATTTTATCGCGCCAGTATTTGTACTAGAAGGTAAAAACCAGCGTGAAACGATTGCGAGCATGCCGGGGGTTGAGCGCTTATCAGTCGACCTACTTATCAACTATGCAAAAGAATTACTAAGTGAGGGCGTCACGACTGTTGACATCTTCCCTGTCATCGATAACTCGTTAAAAACGCCTGATGGTAAAGCTGCATACGACGAAAATGGTCTTACTGCGCGCGCGGTCAAAGCGCTTAAAGATGCCGTACCCGAAATGGTGGTCATGACGGATGTGGCACTTGACCCTTATACCTCACATGGTCAAGACGGTTTACTCGATGACAGCGGTTATGTCATCAACGATGCAACCATCGAAGTGTTGGTCAAGCAAGCACTCGTCCACGCACGCGCTGGCGCTGATATCATCTCGCCAAGCGATATGATGGATGGCCGTATCAAAGCCATGCGTGATGCTTTTGAGTCCGAGGGTTTTGTGAATACGGCTATCATGGCCTACTCTGCCAAATATGCTTCTGCTTATTACGGGCCTTTCCGTGATGCAGTCGGTAGTGCAGGCAACTTAAAAGGCGGCCACAAAAAACAATACCAAATGGACTTTGGCAATCGCGCAGAAGCGTTACATGAAGTTGCCATGGATATCAATGAAGGCGCCGATATGGTGATGATTAAGCCTGGTCAGCCCTACCTTGATCTGATTCGCGAAGTCAAAAACACCTTTGGTGTACCGACGTTTGCTTATCAAGTCTCAGGCGAATACGCGATGCATATGGCAGCCATTCAAAACGGTTGGCTCAGTGACGCGGTAATATTAGAATCGCTCATTGGCTTTCGCCGTGCCGGTGCCGATGGAATCTTGACTTATTTTGCATTGGAAGCGGCTCGTCAGCTAAATAATGCGTAATCTGCTTATAATTTTTAAAGTTTTTTCGCGTCTACAGCTTTATGTCTGTTGGCGCGATTTTATTACCATGATTGTCGTTTTTTATTATAAGCACGATATGACTATAATCTAAAGATACAAGGCTTTAGCTTCTTAATTATCTTCTGCCCAAAAGTGGCATTTTTACTTTATAATAACCCACCTAATTTTGATGGCGTGTTGACGCTATCCTCTACATTTTATTACAGTTATTGTGCTCGATGTTTCATCACTTTTGCGATGACATATCAGCGCCTACCCTCTTTTTTGCTTTTGCCCTACAGGTTACGTTATGAGTCAACTCAATCCTAGACAACAAGAAGCCATGCTCTATGTATCAGGGCCGCTACTGGTATTGGCAGGCGCAGGCTCAGGCAAGACCTCGGTAATCACGCGCAAAATTGCCTACCTTATTGAAGAGTGCAACATGCCAGCTGAGCGTATCACGGCAGTGACCTTTACCAATAAAGCCGCTCGTGAGATGAAAGCGCGGGTAAGTAAACTGTTGCCTAGTGAAAAGACGCGCGGACTGACGGTCTCAACCTTTCACCAATTTGGCTTGCAGTTTTTGCGTTATGAGCTGATTCATACGCCTCTAAAGGGCAACTTCTCTATAATGGATAGCGATGATAGCAAACGCTTACTGATGGAGCTGATGATGCGCGACAACTTAAGCGGTGCTGAGAGTCGTGAACTGGTCGGAAAGGCTATCAAGATGATTTCAGATTGGAAGAACGATCTGATTGAGCCAGATAAAGCGATGGAGACCTTAGACGATCCAGAGGATATGATATTTGCTACCTTATATGCGCTATACGAGCGTAATTTGCGTGCTTACAATGCCGTTGATTTTGATGACTTAATCGTACTACCGACCAAGATACTGCGTGAAAACAGAGAGCTGCGTGATAAATGGCAAAACCGTATTCGCTATTTACTCGTCGATGAGTATCAAGATACCAATACTGCCCAGTATGAGATGATTAAATATCTGGTTGGACCACAAGGGCGCTTTACCGTCGTGGGTGATGATGACCAATCTATCTACGCATGGCGCGGTGCCAAACCTGAAAACATGGCGTTACTAAAAGAGGACTTTCCTAAGCTCAAAATCGTTATGCTCGAGCAAAACTATCGCTCAACCACGCGTATTTTGACCTCTGCCAACGCCGTCATTACCAACAACGAGCATTTATTTGAAAAAAAGCTATGGTCAGATAAAGGTCATGGTGAGAAGATTCGCATTCTCAATTGTCGCAACGATGACGATGAGTCTGAGCGCGTGGCAAAAGAGATTGTCACGCATAAACTACGCTTTGGTAATGAATGGGAGCAGTATGCTGTCCTGTATCGCAGTAACTTTCAGGCGCGAATGTTAGAAGCGCAGCTGCGTCAGCTGCAAGTGCCATATAAATTGTCTGGTGGTCAATCTTTCTTTGCACGTAGTGAAATCAAAGACATCATGGGCTACTTGCGTCTCATCTTAAACCCCGAAGACGACAGTGCCTTTTTGCGCATTATTAATACGCCCAAGCGCGGGATGGGACCTGCCACGCTTGAGAAGCTCGGTCTATTTGCGCAAGAGCATAGCATCTCCCTACTCGCTTCTTGTACCCATGCAGGTCTTAGCCATGTGCTACCGTCTAAAGCTTATGGCACGATAAAGGAGTTCGGTGAATTTATCGAGCATTATACTCGTGAACTGGATCAACATCCTGACCCTGTACCAATCGTGCGCCAAATGATTGATGAGACCGGCTATATTGACTTTGTCCGTAGCGACGCCAAAACCCCGCAACAAGAAAAAAATCGTATCGATAATATTGATATGCTGTATACCAGTATTCAGTCTTTGATTAACCGCGCTGAAGAAGATGAAGATCGAACGATTGATACCATTATTCGCAAATTAGTACTACTCGATATGCTCGAGCAGCAGCAAGAAGAAGAGAATACGAACAAAGTAAACTTGATGACCTTGCATGCCGCAAAAGGCTTGGAGTTTGATTTTGTCTATATCATGGGACTAGAAGAAGAGATGCTGCCGCACCGCAACTCTATCTTGAGTGAAACGATCGAAGAAGAGCGACGGTTAATGTACGTGGGAATCACCCGTGCGCGCCGTGAGCTGACACTGACACTTGCAACCCAGCGCCGCGCTGGTGGGCAGATGCGTGTGACTTCAGAATCAAGGTTTTTGGATGAGCTGCCTGAAGACCATATTGACTGGCCAGCCAAAGCGAAAAAGAAAAAAGCCACCAAAGATCCAGAAGCAGTCGCTGATGAGTATTTGGCTAATATCCGTGCGTTACTTGGTAATCGCTAAGGCCCGTTTTTATCGTAGGTTAATTGTTTTATTATAAGTAGATCGGTATAAAACCGATACAGTGGGACTGGGATGAATTTTACGCAGCCTCTGTCTGCACAGCCACAGCACGCCAGAAAAATTTATACCAGTTCCGCGTTGACATATAATGTGGCTGTTTTATTTAGAATCGACTATATTAATTTTTGCTTGATGGTTGTTTATTTTTCATCGTTTATTTTTGTTTTTTGGAATGCCTATGCCTGCCCCCACGCCAAGCTCAGAACAACCATTCAAACCGCAGTCAGAATATAATTTGATAGAGTATAACGCTGAACATAAGCTACTCCATCTGCAAGGACTGGTGGCTGACAATGCGTATGCAGCAATTACTGATTTTTTAACACAGCAGTCTGAATACGAAATTGCCAATTTATTAGAATCCTTTCCTAATCAAGACCGGCAGATTATCTGGGCACAGGTTCCTGAACACCTGAGGGGCGAAGTGCTTGCCGAGCTAGAAGTTGATACACGTCAGCCGCTGATGGAGAATATCTCCTCAAAAGAGATCTCTTTATTTACGCAAGATCTTGATGCCCAAGACATCTCAGAAATCTTAGAGACAGTTACCGACACCGTGCGTACTTCGGTAATGGCAACGTTAGACGAAGATATCCGTCTGCAAGTCAATAAACTTGATACCTATGCAGATTGGGAAGTTGGCAGTTATATGGACCCTGATATCATTCAGGTTCAAGATGATGTGAACTTGGCACATGTACAAGAATGGCTACGAGAAAACGATGAGCTACTAGATGACCAAAGCCAAGAGCTGTTGGTCGTTGATCAAGGCCAGCAATTATTGGGTCTACTAAGTCTGGTTGATCTAATCAAGCATGATCAGAGCTCACTGGTCTCAAGCTTTACTGACAACGCTATTACTATCAATGACCGGTTAGACATCCAAGATGCTGCCGCTATTTTTCGTTCAGAAGACATTCGTTTTGCGCCTATTATTAATAGTCATGGCGAGCTGGTTGGACAATTAAACGGCGAAGACATCATGGAAATTATCCAAGATGATGTCGATAGCACAATGAAAAACTTAGCAGGTGTTAGTCAAGATGAGGAGTTATTTGCGCCTATCTTGACCAGTGCCAAAAGCCGCAGTGTCTGGCTAGGCATCAATTTATGTACTGCTCTATTGGCCGCTATCGTCATTGGTCAATTTGAGGCAGTGCTGGCAAAAGTAGTGGCATTAGCGATACTCATGCCAGTCGTGGCTAGTATGGGCGGTATCGCCGGCTCTCAGACGCTGACTGTCGTAATTCGAGGTATGGCCATGGGCCAAATTGGTGGTTCTAACCGTTGGTGGCTTTTTAATAAAGAGTTGTGGGTTGGTGCAATTAATGGACTTATTTGGGCATTTATCATGGCGATTATTGCACAAATGTGGTTTCATGATGGTAAGATTAGTGCAGTGATTGGTTTTGCTATTGCCATCAATATGACGGCTGCCAATGTATCTGGTATTAGTATTCCACTACTGCTCAAGCGCATGAACATTGACCCTGCGCTATCTGCCTCAGTTATTTTGACCACAGTGACCGATATCGTCGGCTTTATGTCCTTTTTAGGACTGGCAAGTGTATTGCTATTATAGTGGTTACTTTTTGCAAGGTATGAGCAAAGATTTGAGTCCAAAACTACAACGTGACAAAGAGTAGTTGTTCTTTATAATCGCTATCTATTTACTAATGGCTATAGCCAGTTCGATATAAAATCGTTACGTAATCTAATTTTATAAGTGAGTGTGTTATGCAAGCTGTACAAGTCAAAGTTCTTAATTCCAAAATTGGTACGCATCCTGATTTTCCTATGCCGACCCGTGCCACAGATGGATCAGCAGGTATCGATTTGCGTGCCTGTCTTGATGAGCCTATGACAATTAAGGCAGGAGCAACGCATCTAGTAGGTACAGGCTTGGCAGTCTATATTCAAGACCCTAACTATGCCGGAATGATACTACCGCGCTCAGGACTCGGTCATAAGCATGGTATTGTACTTGGCAACTTAGTGGGTCTTATCGATGCCGACTATCAAGGGGAGCTGATGGTCAGTGTTTGGAATCGTAGTAGTGACGACTTTGTACTTAATCCTGCTGAGCGTATGGCACAGTACATTGTGGTACCCGTTGCCCGCCCAGAATTTGAAGTGGTAACAGATTTTAGCGATGAAAGTGTTCGCGGTGCAGGTGGCTTTGGACATTCAGGCCGTCATTAAATTTAAAACAACTGCGTTAAAACCTAGATCAGAGTAACATATATATAGCCGCGGTGAACTTAGTAAGTAAGTACGCCATTTATTATAAATAGGGATATGAGGAGTTTATAGTCATGCCGACTTTTGCCGCCCAGCTCCCTCTATTTCGTGCTTATGATATTCGCGGAGCACGCCAGTATTTTACTACTGAATTTATCGCGGCGTTGGGTGAAGTTTTTGCACAGCTATATAAAACACAAGCCAGCCACTCAATAAAAAGTCGTTTTCTAAAAAACCGTTATTCAAAAAGACATGACATACAAAAGCACAATTTAAAAAATCCTAATCTAAAAAACAAACACAATAAAGAAGAATTTTTAGTTCACCCTCATTCTCAAACTTATCGCTCTGTGCCATCAGCTAATGTGGTGGTCATTGGCTATGATGTACGCTGTGATAGCGATACCATAGCGCATATGCTTGCCAATCGTTTAAGTCAACATGGGTTAACGGTTATCCAGCTGGGGCTTATCACAACGCCGATGATGGCATTTTGGGCGCAGCAATATACGGGGCATGGCATTATAGTCACTGCCAGCCACTCTGAAAAAAACACTTTAGGCATAAAATGGTTGGTTAATAACGGCTCTCCTAGTGACGCCGACATTCAAGCTATTTATAAAAGCCTTGCTGATTATCCTGCCAATAAACCCAAAGCGCCATCTTCGAATAATTACTGTACGCAGATACAGGCAACCGATCCTGTTAGCCTACCTACCGATACCGTTGTGTCTACTTACATTGACGCTATCGCGCAAGTGTTTACTCGGATCGAAACGCAAAACTACTCCCCTGACCGCTCTAATGTTACCAATAAACTTGATTTAAAAATCGTTATTGACTGTCTAAATGGAGCAACCAGTAAAATTGCACTGCCTTTATTTGAACGCTTTTGTCAGCAAGTCATTGTGCTAAATGATATTCCTGATGGTAACTTTCCGACAGGCAATCCAGATCCTACTGAGCCTAATCGTCTAGCCGAGCTTCAGCAAACCGTTATTATTAATGAAGCAGATATGGGTCTGGCTTTTGATGGTGATGGTGATAGACTGATGATCGTTGATAACAGTGGTAAGGTTGTAACGCCGGATCATTTATTGTATTTGCTAGCGCGAGTCGCCATTGTAGAGCGTCCCATATCCAATAAAAAGCCCACTGCACCGCAAGTTTTATTTGATGTAAAGTGCTCTCACCATTTACCACGATTACTCAAAAAACTCGACGCAATACCAGTCATGAGTAAAACGGGTAGCAGTTTACTGCGCCAACAGCTTCAATCACATGACAATCGTGCTATTTTTGCTGGCGAGTTATCAGGACATTTTATCTTTAACGACGATTATTTTATTGTTTATGATGATGCTATGTATGCTGGACTACGTCTGCTGCATTGGCTGGCATCAACCGTTATCAAGTCTGATATTACCGCACTATTAGGTAACGATACTCATTCCAATACTCATACGCTACCGCCAGCTTACGATGCATGGGGGGCGCGTAGAAGAGCGACTCTGCCGTATCGACTAACTGATATTACATGGTATCTACCTACGCTTGTCAGTACCGCTGACAACTACCTGCCCTTGCCTAAGAGTGCTACTACTACCTGTTCAATTGTGCATCATTTGGCAGTCCTTTGTCATTATTTACAGCATTTGGTTGAGGATACTCATGACGTCGCGTTGCCACCTTGTCATTGTTTTGATAGCGTGCAACACATAACGCCAGCCCAGGCTGAGCAGCTGTTGCCAAAGGGTACGCTTTTGTCTCGTATCGACGGCGTACGTCTAGATTTTGCGCATGGTTTTGGCGTATTGCGTCAATCAAACACTAGTCATAGTCTTACGGTACGTTTTGCAGGAGATGATTTGGCTGCTATGACAGAGGTGCAAACGCGTTTTATCGCCTTATGTCAAGCTTTTGATACGCAGTTGGCTGAGCAAATTGCGGCTATCTCTGCTGAGTAAAACTCAATAGACATAAGTGCTTTATTTTTAATAATAACGTTACTTGAGAAATAGCGTTTAATACAATACTTTTGCCACTACTGGCACAATAATAAGCTAAAAGTGCATAAACAACTTGCACTTTATTACTGTATTTTAGGAGGGCCTGATGTCGCTTAATTTAGATGATGCCAAAAACACTGCTGAGGTGCTAACCACGGCACTACCTTATATTCAACGCTTTGTCGGTAAGCTTATCGTGGTCAAATACGGCGGTAATGCGATGACCGATCCTGCACTTGAGAGCTCATTTGCACGTGATATCGTACTCCTAAAGACGGTCGGCCTACATCCAGTAGTCGTCCATGGCGGTGGTCCACAAGTCGATAATTTATTGAAAGAGCTTGGTCGACAGTCTGACCGTATTGACGGTATGCGTGTGACAGATAAGCGCACCATGGATATCGTAGAAATGGTACTTGGTGGCAGTGTTAACAAATCTATCGTCAGCCTGATTAATAAACATGGCGGCAGCGCTATTGGCCTGACTGGTAAAGATGCCAATCTTATTCAAGCTAAAAAGCTGCTAGTAGAAAAACCCGGCGCAGACGGCGTTGCGGTACCTGTGGATTTAGGCTACGTCGGTGACGTAGTCAGCGTCAATAAAGACGTGATTAATATGCTCATTGCTTCCAACTTCATTCCAGTCATTGCACCGCTTGGGGTCGATGAAGAAGGCAACACTTATAACATTAATGCGGATCTGGTTGCGGGTAAGGTGGCGGAGTTTTTGCAAGCAGAAAAGCTAATGCTGCTGACCAATATTAAAGGCGTACTAGGCCGTGATGGAAAAGTAGTCACTGGCCTAACACCAAAGAAAGTCGACAGCCTAATCGAAGATGGTACGATTTCAGGTGGCATGATTCCTAAGATTCAATGCGCGCTTGATGCGGTGCGTAGCGGTGTAAAAAGCGCAGTTATCGTCGATGGCCGTGTGCCGCATGCTACGCTATTAGAGATTTTCACCAATGAAGGTGTCGGTACGTTGATTAGTCGCAATTTAGACTCTTCAATGAGCTAACAGGCTGTGACGATCATTCATATAAGAAAGCCCGAACTTATATATTAAGTTCGGGCTTTCTTATAATTGACTACATCAGCATCGTTTATGAAAAAGTCATTTTAAATGCCTCTTCATCAAAGCCGCAAAGCAATATTGGCTGCCCTTTATTTTTGGCTGCCCATTCACCTTCTACGATTGGTCGTTTAATCATGCTGGTATTTTCTATGAGCAAATCAATGGCACTCTCTACATTGGCATTAGCCACTTGTTTTTGCTCATCTGTCAGCTTACGCCACGTGGTTCCGCGCCTGTTTAGTACTTTATCAATACCAAGCTCATCTACCCAGCGCTGTACGCTTTTCTTATCGATGCCTTGCTTTTTATAATCATGAAAATTATAGCTTACATCTAGCTCATCAAGCTTGGTAAAAGCTTTTTTCATGGTGCTACAAGATTTGATACCGTAAATAGTAATGGTCATTGCTTTTCCTTATTAACTTATGTTTTTTTATAATATTTAAATATTGTCACGGGCTGATAATAGTCAAACTTCAATAACCAAATGTACTATTCAAACAGCAAAACGATTGATTAAAGACAATACCATATCATCGCAATTTTTGCCGAATTAGGCTATGCTATGGCATTGGAAAATTTCACCCCATTTATCTGTAATATTCAATTTCGAGCCGACTATGAGCAATACTGTGACATCCGATCAAATACAAAACAATCATTACAATCCGCAAGCGATAGAAACGGCGCAGCAAGCCAAATGGGCAACAGACAAGCGCTTTGAAGTTGGTAATGAGCCAAGCGACAAGCCTGCTCGCTATATGCTCTCGATGTTCCCTTATCCAAGTGGCAAGCTGCATATGGGTCACGTGCGTAACTATACCATCTCTGATGTCTTAAGCCGTTATTATCGTCTTAAAGGTTTCGAGGTCATGCAGCCAATGGGCTGGGATGGTTTTGGCTTGCCAGCTGAAAACGCAGCGATTGCCAATCAAACGCCCCCTGCTGAATGGACGTTTGCCAATATTGACAACATGCGTGCACAGCTCAAACTGCTTGGTTTATCGATTGATTGGTCACGTGAATTTGCTACTTGTAGCCCTGAATATTATCAGTGGGAGCAATGGTTGTTTTTACAGCTATACAAAAAAGGCTTGGTCTACAAAAAGCTTGCGACAGTTAACTGGGATCCGGTCGACAATACTGTATTAGCCAACGAGCAAGTCATTGATGGTAAAGGTTGGCGTAGTGGCGCTGCAGTTGAAAAGCGCGACATCCCCATGTATTACTTTAACATCACTGATTATGCCGATGAGCTGCTTGACGATTTAGACCAGCTAGAAGGTCACTGGCCCTCTGAAGTACTGACTATGCAGCGCAATTGGATTGGTCGTAGTGCTGGTATGGAAGTACACTTCCCTTATGAGCTGGCTGGCGAAACCAATACTTTAGACGTGTTCACTACTCGCCCTGATACTTTGATGGGTGTGACTTATGTGGCAGTCGCGGCCGAGCATCCATTGGCTCAATATGCTGCTGAAAAAGATGACTTCATCGCACAGTTTAATGCGCTATGTAAAAAAGGCTCAGTCGCTGAAGCAGATTTGGCTAAAGCTGAAAAGATCGGTATGGATACTGGCCTTACCGTGACGCATCCATTGACTGGCAAAAAAGTGCCAGTTTGGGTTGCCAACTATGTACTGATGAGCTATGGCTCAGGTGCGGTAATGGCGGTTCCTGCCCATGATGAGCGCGATTACGAGTTTGCAACCAAATACAATCTACCTATCAAACATGTCATCCAGTCTCCTGATGGTTATGCTGAGTCTGTCATCGCTGACGCCAAAGCAGATAGTTCTGAGCCAAACCTTGCTTATACTGAGCGCAACACCCTAGTCAATTCAGATGAATTTGACGGTATGGATTTTGATCAAGCGTTTGAAGCTATGCTTGCCAAGCTTGAACCACAAGAGCTAGCTAAGAAAAAAATCCAATATCGCCTACGTGACTGGGGTGTTTCTCGCCAGCGCTATTGGGGCTGCCCTATCCCAATGGTCAACTGTGAGCATTGCGGCACAGTCCCTGTTGAAGAGCAGGATTTGCCCGTTGTACTGCCAACTGACGTCGTTCCAGACGGCCGCGGTAATCCTTTGAAAAACATGCCAGAGTTTGTGAATACTACTTGTCCTAAGTGTGGCAATCCTGCTGAGCGTGAGACGGATACGTTTGACACCTTTGTTGAGTCAAGTTGGTACTACGCGCGCTTTGCTAGTCCAAACGATGCGCAAAATATGGTCAACAAATCTGCTGCCAATAAATGGCTGCCTGTCGATCAATACATCGGCGGTGTCGAGCATGCGGTTATGCATCTACTTTATGCGCGCTTTTTCCATAAATTGATGCGCGATGAGTCTCTAGTATCAGGTGATGAGCCATTTGCCAATTTAATGACGCAAGGTATGGTACTTGCTGGTACTTTCTACCGCGTCAATGCTGATGGCAGTACCACATATTATTTCACTGAAGATGTTGAGATTGATTACAACGACCGTGGTCAGCCGATTAAAGCAATTTTAAAAACTGACGGACAGCCAGTCACGATTGGTAAAATCGAAAAGATGTCTAAGTCAAAAAATAATGGTGTCGATCCGCAAATCACTATTGATAAGTATGGCGCTGATACGGTGCGTCTATATACGCTATTTACCGCCCCTGCCGATCAAACGCTAGAATGGTCAGATGACGCACTAAAAGGTCCGTATAACTTTGTTAAAAAGGTTTGGCGTATCGCAACCGAGCATATGCAAGCGTTAGCAGCGGCCAATTTGAGCCTTGATACGCTAAACAATGAAGCGCTGCAAACTGACGGCCTAAGTAAAGAAGCGAAAAATTTACGCCGCAAGACGCATGAGACAATTGCTAAGATTGATAGTGACTTGGGTGATCGTTTGGCCTTGAACACTCCAGTATCAAGCCTTATGGAACTTGCAAACGAGCTTGCAAGCTTTAAAGCAACTAATGAGCAAGATCTGCAAGTACAGCATGAGGCTTTGATTGACTTGTTAATTATGTTGTCAGTCTATGCCCCGCACGTCGGTGAGCACTTAATTGAGCAGTTGGGACTCGATACGGTCACGCTAAATTATCCAGCCGTTGACGAAAGCGCACTTGTGCAAGACACGATCACGATGGTGGTGCAAGTCAATGGTAAAATGCGCGGTAAGATGGATGTCGCCCCTAACAGCGATCCTGTGCTGCTAAAAGCGCAGGCAAAAGAGATTGAAGGTGTGGCAAAATTCTTAACTGGTGACATCAAAAAAGAAATCGTTGTCCCTAATAAATTGGTCAATATCGTGGTGGTAGGTTAGATCTTTTAGGCTTGGAGATTTTGATGACCCCAAGCCTTTTTAAAACGTAAGGATAGCGATTATGTCGTATAAGCATCAAGCTGCACAGTCACAACCCAAAAGCGCAAGCGCACAAAAACTAGCGACAGCGTTACTTGCCGCTTTGCCAATGATGACAGTACTTGGTGCCGCGACAGCACTTAGTGGCTGCGGCTTTCAATTACGTGGTTACGATACACCAATGCTATTTGATGTTGCCAAAACAGCAGTGATTGTTGAAGATGATCGCACCTCCTTTCCTTTAAAATTGCCATTAACACTGCGCTTAGAAGCCTTGGGGGTCGATGTCATTGATAACATGACTCTGACCGATGTAGCGAACAACAATCAAAGTACTGATGCTGCACCAATCGCTGCTATTACAGTAAAAAACATACGTTTTAAGCGTTATGAGCTGGTTGGCGTATTAACAGAGATTCGCTTAGTCTTGACAGCAGATGTTAATTATCAAACTGTCGAAAATGGCAAACCTGTGACTTTAACCAATCCAATCCAAGTCGAGCGTAGCTATCAGTATAATGAGGCGTCCGTTAGTACTGATGATCAGCAAGGCGACCAAATCCGCGATTGGCTTTATGATAGCTTAGCACGCCGGATCACAGATCAATATGTGGCCATATCTTTACCTAAGGTTGCTCCTAACTCAGCTCCGATGATTGAAAGCCCAGAGACTACCAACATTGTTGCACCCAACCCTTAGATCGGTAGCTCAAGCTATTATTGTTTACTTTTATACCTTAATTTTTCAACCTTAAAAGGTTATGGCTCAATCCTTATGCAAGACACCTTTATACAAGCCTATCCAAAGCTACTACAACCTACCGTTGCAGTCGCAGGCTTGTGGCTTGCACATGGTGATGAGCCGTTACTGAGTCAATGGCTTATCGATGCCATGCGTCCACACTGGCGCGCACAAAACTACGCGATTAAGCGTATTGAGCTAATATCTGTTAAAAGCTGGCAAGAAGTTTTGTCAGAGCTGGGTAGCCAATCTTTATTCGACGATGCCAGCGCGCTCATCGTGACGGGCAACCATAAACCAGACAAAGCCGTCATCGCTGAGCTAGAACGCTTCGCTCAAGAGGCACAAACAGGAGCGCATAGTCATAGTTTGTTATGGTTAACATCTAAACAAGACAAGCGGTCTCAGAGCAGTAAATGGTTCGCACCGTTTGCTCAATATGGTCACGTTATTGATTGCAATTTATATAATGAACAACAACGTCAGCAGCTATTGCAGATACAAGCACAGCAGTTTGGCTTGAAACTATCGCAAGAAGCGTGGCAACTACTCATGTCCCATACCGAGCATCATCTCTTAAGTGCTTATCAAACGTTATGGCGATTGTCTTATCTGTTCGCACCGCAATTGATGGCAAATAGCGATAAGACTACAGAAAACAACATCTCTAAGCCTGCTACCAACGTCGCCTTAGACGTCAAAGACTTACAAGCTGCCTTAGTCAATGACGCCCAATTTAGCGTGTTTGATCTATCGGATGCAATGCTTGCAGGTAATAGCGCGCAAGTAGCGAAAATCATGTTTCAGCTGAAAGCAACTGATGAGCCAACGACCTTAGTATTATGGGCGATCAGTAAAGACATGCGCCAAATTATGCAACTGATGGATGGACAAGACCCGCAAGCTCTTGGCATTTGGCGTAGCAAACAAGGCTTATATCAGCAGGCGTGCCGCCGCCAAACAAGAGCGCAAATAGCCAAATGGCCTGCCCTATTGTATCGCTGTGACCAAGCGATAAAAGGTCTTGTTCGTCAGCCAGCTTGGGAGCTACTATTACAAGCAGCATTAGAGCTATCAGGGCGCAGGTTGTTCGCTATGCAATAAGTAACAGAAATATATTTCATCTGCTCTTTATAAGTATTATTGTAAAACCAATTACATCAACAATTACGACAGTCATCTTTCTTATTTTTCGACTGATCTTTATATAGCCTACTTCAGATAATCTATCTTCAGCCTCAACTTACCTTCTACACTTTTGTTTTTTTAGAGCAACCTTAACCTTTCGCAAACTAATTATGTTTCCATTTTGCCTATCAAGGCTCTATCATACCTACACTTGTGTTCACTGTGATTGGATTGTTTTTTATGCGCAAAATAAGCAAAAAGTCTGCTATCAAATGGGGCATCATCGTCCTAGTTATCGTGGCATTATCTGCGTTGGCTTATGCTACTTTAAAACCAGAAGAAGAAAAACCTAGCTATCTAACAGCGACTGCAGAAATTGGTGATATTGAAAACAATGTCATGGCCTCAGGCAAAGTTAAAGCGCTGAATACCGTTGACGTCGGTGCACAGGTATCTGGTGAAGTAACACGCCTCTATGTAGAGGTGGGTGATGAAGTACAAGAAGGCGATCTCATTGCTCAGATCGATCAAGTCACGCAAAAAAACAACTTAAGTAATGAGCAAGCAAGCCTTGAGCAAAGTGAAGCGGCCATTCAAAGCGCACAAGCAGAATATTTAAGTCGACAAGCCAGCCTTAAAAGCGCCTATGCCGATCTTGCCAGCCGTCAATCTGAGCTCAAACAAGCACAATCTGATTTTGCTCGCTTACAAGATTTGGTTGCCATTGACGCAATATCACAGCAGGAGTATGACACCCAAGCGACGAGTGTTGAGACAGCAAAAGCTGCCGTTGCCAATGCGCGTGCAGCTATCGATACGGCTAAGGCTGCTATCGCCACCACAGAAGCAAATATCAATAGTCAGCAAGCAGCACTACGCAAATCCCAAACCAACGTCAGTACTGCTGAGGAAGACTTAAGCTATACCACTATTCGCGCGCCCATGTCAGGGACTGTAGTCTCTGTTACTACTGAACAAGGCACTACCGTCAATGCCAATCAAACAGCCCCGACCATCGTTACCTTAGCGGACTTATCGACCGTACGTATCAATGCGCAGATTTCTGAAGCTGATGTAATCAATGTTAAAGCTGGCATGCCAGTCTATTTCAATATCATTGGCAATCCTGATCAAAAGTTTGATTCTATACTCAAGGCCATTGAGCCTGCACCTGAGAACATCAGTGACACCAGCTCAACGGATTCTGCGATTTATTATGTGGGTTACATCGAAGTGCCTAACACGGACCGGCGCTTTCGTATTGACATGACAGCACAGGTTTATATTGTTATCGATCAAGCTAAAGATACCCTACTTGTACCATCAGCAGCCATACAAGAAAGACCCGCAAAAAATACAAGTGAAGGACAAGCCAAAACCAATAAAATTGTACGCGTACTAAGTGATGACGGCACAGTAGAGCCTCGCACAGTAGAAGTAGGCATTGATAACCGAGTAAATGCGCAAATTTTAAGCGGATTAGAAGAAGGTGAGCAAGTCATTATTGGTGAAGGTAGTGCCAATGCTTCAGAAAACCGTGGTGGTGGTACTCGTATACCTGGTGCTACTCCAAGGAGGTAACTCATTCTTTGACTATGTTAAGGATAAAAGGGCTTAAAAATATTAGCCCTTTTATCACGACACTCACTATCTTTGATTAAAGACATTGCTATGACTATATCTCAATCTGCTAAACAGCCGACCGACAGCACTAGCGCTTCGATAGAAACAAACTCACCGAATAATATCAATACTGCAGCTACCGCTGACAAGCCCATTATGGAGCTGTCGGGTATTATTCGAGAGTTTGCTGCCGGCGAGCAAACCATTCGTGTATTGCACGACGTTAATTTAACGATTAATCAAGGTGAAATGGTCGCGATTATCGGGCAATCTGGCTCTGGTAAGTCTACTCTAATGAATATTTTAGGTTGCTTAGATCAGGCGACAGCAGGTGACTATAAGATTTATGGTCAATCAGCAAACAAACTAGAGGCAGATGAGCTGGCTGAGTTACGCCGAGAGCATTTTGGCTTTATCTTTCAGCGCTACCACCTGCTTGGTGACATTAGCGCCAAAGACAACGTCGCCGTCCCTGCCGTATATGCTGGTATGAACACTGAGGCACGAATCAATCGCGCCGAAAAGCTCTTGACCGATCTAGGTCTTGGCGAAAAGGTAAATAATCGTCCTAGCCAGCTCTCAGGCGGCCAACAGCAGCGTGTTTCTGTTGCTCGCGCCCTGATGAATGGTGGCGATGTCATCTTAGCAGATGAACCAACAGGTGCCCTAGATAGTAAATCTGGCGAAGACGTGATGGCCATCTTACATGACCTAAATGCTCAAGGTCATACCATCATCATGGTTACCCATGATCCCAAACTTGCGGCCCAAGCCGAGCGCGTGATTGAACTAAAAGATGGCTACGTTATAGCAGATTATAAAACGGAGCACTACAAACCAACCGAAAAACAGCCAGAACCTATTCTTAGTCAACACCGAAAAAGTGCGTTTGCTAGCTTTATCGATCGCTTTTTTGAAGCATTAAAGATGTCATTACTTGCCATGCGTGCACACAAGATGCGCACCTTGCTGACCATGTTAGGCATTATCATCGGTATCGCTGCAGTTGTGTCTATCGTTGGTCTTGGTCAAGGCTCTCAGCAGCAAATTCTCGCAAATATTAGCTCGCTAGGAACCAATACCATCACCGTCAATGACGGCTACCCTAGAGGCGACCCGCGACGTAAATATAATGATGACAACCTCACACCAGAAGATGCAGAAGCGGTCAGCAGTCAACCGTATGTTATCAATGTGAGCCCTCAAGTCAATACCAGCTCTAGTGTACGCTATCGCAGCGTGCAAGAAGACTCGACCATCAATGGTGTTGGTGAGCATTACCTAGAGGTCACTGGTGAGACGCTGGCATTAGGTCAAGGTTTCGATTCGCAAAGTATCGACCTTCGCAGTCAAGATATTATTATCGATGACAATGCTAAAAGTGCTTTTTTTGCAGATATAGATAACCCTATCGGCGAAGTCATACTCATCGGTAGTGTGCCTGGACGCGTGGTTGGCGTCCTTGAGGCAAGCGACAGTGGCTTTGGGCCAAGTAGCACGACACCCGCCATATATATGCCTTATACCACTGTGATGTCACGTATAACTGGTAGTGCAAATATTGATAGTTTTATAGCACTGTTAGATGATAGTGTCTCATCTAGTGTAGCTGAGTCGGCTATCTCCGACATAATAGAAGGTCGCCATGGTACAGATGATTTTAATATTATTAACTCAGACTCTATTCGTCAGACCATTGAATCGACCACAGGTACGATGACACTGCTCATCTCATCGGTTGCTGTTATCTCATTGATCGTTGGTGGTATTGGTGTGATGAATATTATGCTAGTATCGGTCACGGAACGCACTAATGAAATTGGTGTACGTATGGCTGTTGGAGCTCGTCAAAACGATATCATGCAGCAGTTTTTGATAGAAGCCGTACTCGTCTGTATTTTGGGCGGCTTATTAGGTATTGGGTTAGCGTTTGCTATCGGTGAATTAATCAATAATGTAGGCGGTGATAGTTTTAAAGTTATTTACTCACCAACGTCTATCATTGCAGCTTTTGTTTGCTCGACGCTTATCGGGGTCGTCTTTGGTTTCTTACCTGCTCGCAATGCAGCTAAACTGGACCCTGTTGAAGCACTTTCTAGAGATTAGCGGCAGATGATCGATGTAATCTGTCAAAATATACGCTACGTAAAATAGAGAGAATGAAAAAACGTTAAAGAAATAGAAGAATTTACACAAGATTTGGACTTTTTTTATAAAGCGGGGTTGTAATTGTCACAATAATATATATAATGTGCTCTCACGTTTAGGGATACAAAATTTCTGAACGAGAAGCCAAGCTTAATGCCTCTTTTAATATTGATAACTTGATATATAAAGAAGTTAAGCTTTTAGAATTTCCCTTTTAGGAAATTCTCTTGCATACAGTCAGATACATTGATTATATGCATAAGTATTAGAAAATCCTATTTAAAGGATTTCCTCTTGCGAAGCTAAAAAAGCAATACTTTTTTTATACGCTTCTCAGGGCCGATAGCTCAGTTGGTAGAGCAGTTGACTTTTAATCAATTGGTCCCGCGTTCGAGTCGCGGTCGGCCCACCATATTTAGTTTGACGCTTGTTTATCGTTCTACCCTATCCGGTAGTTGGTTAATAAGTAAAAAGATACCTCTAAGGTATTAAGTTTTATGTAATTTCCCTTTAAGGAAATTATTCTTGCATACAGTCAGATACATTGATTATATGCATAAGTATTAGAAAATCCTATTTAAAGGATTTTCTCTTGCGAAGCTAAAAAAGCAGTGCTTTTTTATACGCTTCTCAGGGCCGATAGCTCAGTTGGTAGAGCAGTTGACTTTTAATCAATTGGTCCCGCGTTCGAGTCGCGGTCGGCCCACCATATTTGAAAAGCCCTATCACTATACAATATAGTGATAGGGCTTTTTTTCGTTTGTTATCTCTTAACGTTTATTCATTCTTTAACGCTTAGTATTGCGATCGCGCTTAAAGAAATTAAAACCAGCATCTTTTCGCCATAGCAGTTTATGTTTAATCGTATCTTTCACCGTACGCGGCTCCTTAGGAGCTTGAGCAATCAACATATCAAAAGTTGCTCCATCTATAGGCAGCTGACGCCCATGTGCCATCATGACTATTGAAGGCTTTAGATCCTTTATCTGTTGCAAAGATTGAATGTAGATTTTAGGATCATAAATAGGAAAAGGCACTACAAACTTATGACGCAGTTTGATAATTAAGTCTGCTGTATATACTTGCCGGCTTGGTATATGAAATAGTGATAAATCTCTATCTGTATGCCCTGGCGTCTCAATGACCTGCCATTCCTCAAAATACGGTATATGGTCTTTACCTTTGACGGTGATATCGGGTTTAAGATGAGCTGGATAATACAAATTCCTAGGTGGACGTCCTTGCCGCTTAGCGACGTATTGAGCAAGGCTCATATCCACAACATGCATGGTACGGCCAGCGATACCTTTATACCATTGATTATCTTTGTCCGCAGATACAATCATGCAACCTGTCGCTTCTCTGAATTTGTGCGCGCCACCGGCATGATCTGGATGCATATGAGTGACCACAACAACTTTTAGATCCGTTATCGGTCGTTGCAGCGTCGTCATAATATAGTCGAGTACCAGCGCTACGTCAGGTCGACACCCTCCATCTAATAACATAATCTTGTCCGGATATACCGCAAGATATATACTTTGAATATACCCTTCTAAACGCATGATTTCACATAAGCTCATTTGGATTCCCTACCTCATTATTCATTCTTATCGCGAGGCTTCCTTTCAATGTCAACAAAGTCTTTAGTATAGCGTTCATCAATTTAAAATAAACGACTTTGAGTGAACGCTTGTGACTATAGATAACCTTGCAGCAGGCTTAAACCAAAAACCTATATATTTATCAATAAAAAGCAAAAACTCAGCACAGAGGCTGAGTTTAAGATAGAGATTAAAAATTATACAGTATTAGTCAACTATGCAAGATCACGAACCTTTGGTTCACGCTCCCATAAGCGCGATTTAGCATTTTCGATGAAAGCATCCAAATCAGCAAGTGGCGTGACAAAACTGTCTTTTTCTACTGGTAGCTTACTTAAGATGAATTCTTCAGTCGCCCCGCAATACGCAATCGCTTTACAATGGACATAAGCATCAGTAAACCAATCTAAGGTTGAGCTGTCTTTGGCCAGCTTTTTGGCTTGATCTGGCATGATGATACTTACTATTGCATCAAAGAATACCGAGGGTGCGCCTGCTACACGCTCATCTGCTTGTATACGTGTACCGTCATCTAATTCGACCTCTTTACTCGGTGCAACGATTTTTACCATACCGCCTTGAGCATTAATGGCGTCTTCAAACTTCTTGATTTCGCTATGTTTTGAACCCTTAGCAACTAAGATACCAACCAAACGTCCCTTTAAAGATTTGGGCGTACGGCCAATCGTCTGCAACGGCTCAGAAGTTGCCATATCCTGTACGGGCGCTGCAGCATCAGCAGGTTCTGGCAGTTCCATACCCAATGCAGTTGCTACGCGATTTGCTAAGTCTTCATCGATATGTAGCAAATGCCCAAGCATACGGGTACGTACATGAGGGGTATCTACTTTACCAAGCTCAAATGCGTAAGCAGTCGCAATATGCGCTTGCTCGGCTGGTGTTTGACTACGATAGAACATACGCGGCTGACTATAGTGGTCTGCAAAACTTTCTGCACGAATGCGTCCTTTAACGCCATCATCTAGCTTTTCATGGAACGACTCAAAGCCCTTTTTGACGCTTTCACGTGGACGATCTAAATCCAAACTTTGTGGCTCGTAAAGTACGCGGGTCTTCGGCACTTGCATTTGCATATGTCCATCTTGCTGGTTATTGGCAAATGGGCATTTTGGCGCATTGATTGGAATTTGAGCAAAGTTTGGTGAACCCAGACGCTTAAGCTGCGTATCTAAATAGCTAAACAGACGTCCCTGTAATAAGGGATCGTTACTGAAATCGATACCAGGTGGCAAGTGCGATGGACAAAATGCTACTTGCTCTGTTTCAGCAAAGAAATTATCTGGGTTGCGATTTAAGACCATTTTACCGATGATTTTGACGGGTACCATCTCTTCTGGAATCAGTTTCGTCGCATCTAGATGGTCAAATGGAAACTCATTGGCTTCTTCTTCAGTAAATAACTGAACACCAAACTCCCACTCAAAGTACTTGCCATTATCAATCGCTTCATACATATCACGGCGATTGTAATCAGGGTCAGCGCCAGAAATTTTAACTGCTTCATCCCAAATAAGTGACTGCACACCTGCTACTGGCTTCCAATGAAAACGTACAAAGGTACTCTTACCATCTTTATCTAAAAGACGATAGCTATGAATGCCAAAGCCTTCCATCATGCTAAAGCTGCGCGGTAAGGCACGATCACTCATCAACCAAATAAGATTATGCATAGTTTCAGGGCTTAATGAAACAAAATCCCAAAAAGTGTCATGTGCAGAAGCGGCTTGCGGGAAGCCGCGATCTGGTTCTGGTTTTACTGCATGTATTAAATCTGGAAACTTGATAGCATCTTGAATAAAGAAGATTGGCATATTGTTACCAACAATATCCCAGTTACCTTCTTCGGTATAGATTTTTACTGAAAAACCACGGACATCACGCGGCGTATCTTTTGAACCCTTGTTACCAGCAACAGTTGAGAAACGAGTAAATAAAGGTGTCTGCTTACCAGTTTCTGTCAAGATCTTTGCTGTCGTAAATTCTTCTAACGACTCTGTCAACTCAAAGTAGCCATGAGCAGCACTACCACGAGCATGGACGATACGTTCAGGAATGCGTTCATGATCAAAATGGTTGATCTTCTCACGCATGACGAAATCTTCTAACAAAGTAGGACCACGTGGGCCAGCTTTTAACGAATTTTGATTATCAGAAATAGCAACGCCTTGTTGCGTTGTCAAAACTTTACCATCCTCGTCTGCACGTTGATGGGTTTCACCGCCATTTCCACGTGCTGGGTTCATATCTTTTGCGGGGTCAGTATGATCGATATTCTTCTTCATAATATATCCTAGCTAATAAATAGGCCTTTTAGGACCATGAGTAAAGTGCCCACACAGTTTTTATATCCTTGGAGATAATGATGACTTCATATGTCGTTCAGTTGTCTGTGTTGATAGCACTACCAATTATTGTTAAAACGAAAGTAAATAATAAGTTTCCAAACTATCTTACCCAAAAAATAAGTTGCTTATATGGTGAACCTTGTTGATATTTAGTTAAATTTTATACATTTAAACTAGAAAGACCTTTATTTTTTTAGCTTACGTCTCTTAAAAAACGATTCTTGTAATGTAGATCTTCTTTAAGGTATTATTTTATAAAGTAATAAACGCCGATGATAAATAACTGGACGCCATAGTTAGCCACCTATTTATCTCTCTTTTATTAAATTATGAGGCTATCTACTATGTCACCGTTACTAACGTCATTAACCACATCTAACTCTTCTTATAAGAGCCTTTATCGCTCATTAATGCTGGGAACTTCATTAGGTTTAATTGCTCTCACTTTTAGCCAAACAGCTGCAGCTATTACCTCTACAGACATTACCTATAAAGTCGACGATCAGCCTTATCAAGGCTATTACGCCAAAGCTGACCAGCCCAATGCGCCTTTTATCTTATTGATTCATGACTGGGATGGATTAACGGACTACGAGCGTAAACGTGCTGATATGCTGGCCGGAAAAGGTTACAACGTGTTGGCCGCCGATATTTTTGGCACAGGTATTCGCCCCACTGAATTGGAAGACAAAAAACGTTTGACCACGGCGCTATACGACGATCGCAGTAAAATGCGCCGTATTCTAGCGGCCGCTTTAAACACTGGACAGGCTCAAGGTAATAATGTCCGCGAAGGCGTGACGATGGGTTACTGTTTTGGTGGTACCGTTGCTTTAGAGCTTGCACGATCAGGATTCCCGCAAAAAGCGTTTGTACCCTTTCACGGTGGACTCGAAATTCCAAAAGGTCAAAATTATGATAAAACGAGTGGCGAGATTTTAGTTTTTCATGGTACAGCTGACAAAGCGGTTCCGTTAGAAGACTTCACTACTTTGGGTAAAACTTTAAAAGCAAGCAAAGTACCTCATGAGATGATTACGTATAGCGGCGCAGTTCATGCCTTTACTGATTTTAATAACCCTGATAGATACGATGCTCGCGCAGATGAGCGCTCTTGGCAGCGTTATTTGGATTTTTTAGCTGAAGAATATCAATAGCGTTAAGCTATATTATCAGTTAGATTATAAGAGCAGCACGGTTTTGCTGGGTATATTCCCTATTTTTCATTAATAAGGATAGCTATGTTGTTAGATAATGAGGTATTGCGTGCGCGCACTAGACTATTAGGATCGTTTTTGGGTGAGGCCATTTCTCGTCAATCTGGGCAGCAGACGTTAGATACCATTGAGACCTTACGCCAAGGTTTTATTCAAGAGCGCCGCGAGCATAATGAAGGACAAAAGCAACAACTTATCGAGCTTATCGCTTCACTAGACAATCAAACACTAAAAAACGTCATTCGCGCGTTTTCTATTTACTTTTTTTTGGCAAACTTAACCGAAGAAAACTTTTTGCGAGAACAGCGCCGCACGATGCGTGCAGAGTCGAACCAAAGCTGGGAAGGCTCCTTTCGTCGCACTTTATCAGAGTGCCGCGAGCGTCAGATTGAACCTGCACAAATCAAAGAGCTGATTGATCAATTAAAATTTATGCCTGTTTTTACCGCGCATCCTACCGAAGCGCGCCGCCGTACGACGATGAATATTTTGCAAACGTTATATGAGCACACGGATGCCATGAGCACTTACCCTGAGGGCAGCCTTGCCTTTGAGCAGGCCAAACAAAAAACGGCCGAAACCATTGATCTACTATGGTCGTCAGATGAAGTCCGTACTCGCAAGCCTTTGGTCTATGACGAAATCAATAATGGCTTGCATTATTTTAACGCCAGTCTTTTTACCGCTATTCCTAAAGTCTATCGCAATATCAAAGACGCGATCGTAGAGATTTATCCAGAGCTTAGTGACTATGCGCTGCCCGCTTTTGTCAATTTTGGCTCTTGGATTGGTGGCGACAGAGACGGCAACCCCTTTGTCACTCATGAAACCACGGTAATGGCAGTGTTGATGCATGCCAATACTGTGCTGCGCCATTATCAAGTATTGATCCGAAAGCTGCGCCGTGAGCTGATCCATAGCGATAGCATTGTTACCATCGCGCCCGAGATTTATGAGCGAATTAAAGACTATAGCGAGCTGGAGCAACAGGTCTTTTGTTACAACCCTGATGATTACAACCATGAGCCATACCGTAGATTGTTGTCGCTTATCCTCGCTAAAATAAAAGCCACTAACCAGCATATCCAAAGCCAAGGCACAGACGAGAATGCAGCACAAAATGCTTATCTGTCACCGACTGCGCTATTGGATGATTTACGTCTTATCCGTACAAGCGTCAACACACATGATAGTGCACATGCCGAAGGGCTGCTACTAGATACCATCCGCTTGGTCAAAACCTGCGGCTTTCATCTGGCCGCGCTCGATATTCGCCAAGACTCAGGCTATCATGGCGAGGTCATTGCCGATATTTTTGCCAATGCCTCCAACTTGCCCGATTATAAAACGCTAAGCGAAGCAGAGCGCCAAGAGTGGCTAACCCGCCTACTACAAAAACCAGGCACGCCGCTGATTTATACCGATAATTTAAGCGAGCAAACCCGTGAGCAGCTGGCATTGATGCAATCAGTGGCCAAACTGCGCAAACTGGTCGGCGACGATACCTTTGGCAGCTATGTCATCTCCATGACCAATAACGCCAGTCAGCTGCTAGAAGTACTGCTGCTGATGCGTTTTGCTGGTTTATCTGGTATCGATGACGACGGACACTTATTTGCCGCCTTGCCGGTAGCGCCATTGTTTGAGACCATCGAAGACCTCAAAAACATCGATAAAATCATGCCAACGGTACTGGACAACCCCCTATATCGCGAGCTGCTTGAGCACTCAGGCAATATTCAAGAGATTATGCTGGGCTACTCAGATTCTTCAAAAGATGGCGGCATTATTACCTCGGCTTGGCAGTTGTATAGCGCCCAGCAAACCATCACTCGTATTGCCAACCATTACGGCATCAGCACCCGTCTGTTCCATGGCCGTGGCGGCTCTGTCAGTCGCGGCGGCGGCTCAACCCATCAGGCTATCGCCGCTCAGCCTGCTGGTACGTTAAACGGACAAATCAAGTTTACCGAGCAAGGCGAAGTGCTCTATGCCAAGTACGCCAATCCAGATACGGCGGTATTTGAGCTGACCATGGGTATCACAGGCGCACTAAAAGCCAGCTCGTCACGTTTTGTAGAGCAGCCCGCCCAGCTTGATAGCTATGAAGCACTGTTTACGGATCTGGCCGATGCAGGCGAGCAGCAATATCGAGCACTGACAGATAATACAGAAGGGTTTTACCAGTTTTACTCCGAAGCCACGCCCGTACAAGAGATTTCTTTACTAAATATCGGCTCACGCCCTGCCCACCGCAAAAAAGGTCTACCAAGCAAATCAACGATTCGGGCGATACCTTGGGTATTTGGCTGGTCGTTGGCACGCTTTACTCTGCCAGCGTGGTATGGGGTCGGCACTGCTTTAGACAGTGTCAAACAAAATGAAGACTTAATGAAAGAGATGCATAAGAACTGGCCATTTTTTAGTGTTTTTATCAGCAATATTGAAATGGCTTTTACCAAATCGGAGATGAATATCGCCCATGCTTATAGTCAGCTGTGTAAAGACGAACACTTACGCACACAAGTCATGCAGGCCGTCGAGCAAGAGCACGAACTGACCCACTCTGGTCTGAACTCCCTACTTGAACAAACCTCATTATTGTCCACACAGCAAGAGCTGGCGTCCTCTTTACAATGGCGTAATGCTTACTTAGACCCGATCAACTATATTCAGATCGAGCTACTAAAGCGTATGCGACAATCTAATAATAATAATGCCGAAAATACTGACAAACTGGCCGTAGAAGATCCGCTAATTCGCAGTATCAACGCCCTAGCAGCAGGACTACGTAATACTGGTTAGAACTTGATACTGATATTAAGACGCAAATAACCGCTGACTTAGTTAGCGGTTACTTTTTGAAAAACTAAAATTTGATTGTTCGCTGGCATTTGATATTGAGTTATTAATGTTAAATGGTGAGTGTTGGCTAAAGCGATGATATCTTCTTTATGCCGGATACCGCTACCAGCATCACGCTGGCGCAAACTGCTATCAAACTGCTGGTTACTCGCACTGGTATAGCGTCCGTTTTCATTAAATGGCCCGTAAACAATCAGCTTGCCGTCTAACGGTAATGCTTCTCCGACCAACTCAAACAACCTCTCAACCAAAGGCCAAGCGATAATATGTAACGTGTTAGCGGTAAATACAGCGTCATAAGGTTCGTCAGTATTAGTTTTTGGAATAGAATCTGTTAACAAATTAAAAGCCAACGGTGCATACAGGTTTGATGCGGGATAGGCATTATGCCAAGCTTGTATCACCTGATGATTATCAATTACATCGCTGGTTTGCCATTGTAGGTGTGGCAATCTTGGTGCAAAGTAAACACTATGCTGACCGGTACCTGAGCCGACTTCTAAGACATGAGTATGCTCTTGTAGCTCTTTTTGCAGTACATCTAAGATAGGTGCTTTATTGTTTTCACACGCTTGCGAAAATGGCATTCCGTCTGGAGAAATGGATTGCGTATTATCTGAATTATTATTAAACACTACGGCCATCCTTATAATGCTGTTTTAATAAAGCACTGATATCAATAATGGATATAGGCAACAACAACCTACCACATTGACCTAATAGATACCCGCCTCTACACCCGCGGCCAATGTCATTGCCAGCTCTTCTACTTGCTCGCTAAACGTCTCTTGCCAATCGCCTTGTAAAATAAGTGCTTCTTGAATCCATTCCCAACGTAGCCCCGTCGTAATCGTTTGTAGCGCACGTTTGGTCCCTGTGCCATCTTGTCCTGCCCGAATATATAAAGCGAATGGCATCCCTTGCTTTTTTTCGAGCACCGGATAGTAGCAGCGATCAAAAAAATCTTTGGTCAAACCTGCCATATAAGCCAAGTTCTCTGTCGTCCCTAATAATAATGCATCAGCAGCCAATACATCTTCAGGCTGCGTATCTTGGGGCGACTTTAGAATGACATTGATATCTATATCAGGATGATTAGCACCGTCATAAGCCGCTTGTGCGAGCTTTACGGTATTCGGTGATGGCGCATGCGCGACAATAAGTAAGGTTTTGGTAGCCATATTAATCACCTTTATAACGGTTAATAGTCATTTTTTGAATAATATCACAACAGATAATTTTGGGGAAAAGACACTCAATAGCATTGTTATGGAATACTTTTTGCATACTATCGATCCAAGGTTGCTCAAGTTGTTATGCCTGTTAGTGATAGTGGTTATATAGAATGATCTCATTACACTATTTTACATAGGTATAAGACTTATGCAAATGGACACAGTTTCAAAAACTCGATTACTACAATTTTTCAGTTGTTACAGGTTTTATAGAAATAAAGCTAGTCTATACTCACAATCGCGATACCAAAGTTAAAATTAAACGTTAACTTCTCAACATATGTAAAACGAAACCATATTGTAGTCCTACAAATTTAAGTAATTGAGCCAATTTGAGTTAAACAAACGGAGTATTTATGAGTATTAGCCAGAATCGATCTGCTAATGATAATTTATTAAATTTGAATACAGTTTCAGAAGGTAAAATGGTTAGAAGCGACGGTATCGTTGTTAATAATCGTGGTTGTGATATATCTGACTTTATTAAAGTAGAGCCAAATGCTAAATATAACATCTCTAGCGAACAACCTAGAGGTCGTGACACATTTATTTATATTGCCTATTACGATAGCAACAGAGATTTTATCAAACGGGTATCCGCAAGAGACAGATATTCTAAAAGCATCACTGTTACTGCCCCTACAGATGCTCATTATGCGCGCCTCAATATGAATGGTGGCCGTGCCTACCACCACAATCGTATGTTTGTAAAGGATGGCGAAGTACTGCCTCCTCAAAATTTTGAGGGCGTATACCCTGACCCTAATCAAGACACCATCTATTATAAGGGTAATTATAGTACACCCGAAGAAGCCCTTGAAGATGCAGCTAAGCGCGGAGGGGCGAACATTATATTTCCAGATGGTAGGTATGAGGTAGCGTTGAAGCCTAGAGTACCTAATATTCGGCTGTTCGGTACGGGTGAAACCTACTTTTATGCTAAATCTAGATCGGCAGTGCTTGAAGTTCGTGAAAAAGGAAATGGCTTTCAAGCGACCGGCATCCATTTTAGAGGTCAAACTATAAAGCATGCTGACACTAACAGCCCATTGGCCACCTCTATCTATTGCATGTGGATATGGGGCAAAGATTGTAAGTTTAGCAACTTTACCTCTGAAGGAGCGATATACGACAGCTTATATATACGTGGCAACGGGGAAATGAACTTTGAAGCCAGTGATTTTAAAATAGGTCCATCTAACAGAAACTGTCTTACTATCGCATCAGGCTTTGGTATAACGCTTAAAAATGGCGTCGTTCGGTTTAAAAAAGATGTATATGTCTATTCTACAAACCCCAGCCGAAATGACTCTTCACCAACCTATGGCGGTTTATACCTTGCTGATATTGAACCACCTACCTCTTCTCTTCAATGGGGCAATGTATTATATGAAGACATTGAGTTTATCAATGCTAGCAACTCGTCTGGAGGTCGTCAGATCATAATACAAGATAACAATCGTAATAATCGCAATTACTTTGATATTACTATCCGTAACTGTCTTATGATCAAAGAAGGTAATCACGATGGACATGCCCCATACATCAGGCTGACATCAAAATCTAAACAGAAAGCATTTAGAGGCATTACTGTTGAAGGTGGTACATATAATAACCGCGTTATTATGACATCAAAGTATGAAAAGTTACTTGAGGACTGTACGTTTCAGAATATTAAACTAGATAATACGATATCTTTTAGCTGGCTAATTACTCTTGGCGAAGATTGTATTGCCAGAAATATTAATACTAAAACTAATACTAAAGTTGCAAGCTTTAAAGTTGATCCTTCGACCAATGTCGTTGTTCAAAATGTCACAGGTAATAAAAATTATAGTTAATAATATTTTTATTAGTAGTAACGCAGTTCAATGGTCTAGTACCCAATAAAGTAATAAAGATTATAGGAAAGTTATTGTGAATGAGTTATCAAGAAGAGCCTTTTTACAGCGTTTAAGTTATTTAGCAGGTGCTGGTGTTGTTGCACCTATGGCTATGGGCTTATCAGCTAACAAAGCGAGAGCAGCAACAGCAGGCTCAGACTATAAAGCCTTGGTCTGTGTCCTATTAGACGGAGGTAATGATCAAGCCAATACTTTGATTCCTATCGACACATCCAGCTATGCAACTTATCATAAGATACGTCAAGACATTGCATTAGATCGATCAAATGTACTACCTTTAATACCTACAACTCAGCTAGCTAGCGGTCTAAAATGGGGTTTTAACCCTAATCTTAAGCGTCTAAATAGCTTGTTTCACTTAAAAAAACTGGCAGTTTTACAAAACGTAGGATCTTTAGTGCAACCTACCTCAATGGATCAGTATAAGAATCGATCAGTAGCGTTACCCAGAGGCTTATTTGCTCACTATAATCAAAAACAAAACTGGCAAAGCACCGCGTCGGATTCTTTTAGAGAAGGCTGGGGTGGAAGAATTGGTGATGCAATCATAAAACAAAACTCCCATGGAACGTTTTCTTGTATCAGTACCGATGATGATAATGTATTTCTAACAGGCGAAAAGACCAACCCATTGACAGTTACCTCTGATGGTCTCAAAATTACTGGAGGTATTGAAGAAGGGTCATCAGTATCTGGTACGACGACCTTTTCAGAAGCACTAAGTAGTTTATTTACTTCGTCCGATGACAGTACAGTTGCAAACTCCACCAATGAATCAATGATGTTATCTGCCATCCAAGACGCAAAAACTATTTCAACTGAATTTTCAGCCGAAAATACATTAGCGCAACAGTTAAAAACAGTAGCATCACTTATCAAAGCACGAGATAAGCTGGGTGCCAAACGTCAAATATTCTTTGTGAAACTTAAAGGGTTCGACACACATAATGATCTACTTGGGCGACATGATACGTTGATGCGTCTACTTGATGATGCATTAGGAAGTTTTTATGAAGCTACTGAAGAGTTAGGCGTTTCTCAAAATGTTACCACTTTCACGATGTCAGAGTTCGGTCGAACTTTGAATAGCTATGGTAACGGATCAGAGCACGGCTGGGGAAGTCACCATTTCATTATGGGCGGCGCTGTAAAAGGTAGAGATTTTTATGGTCAAGCTCCAGAGATAGGTCTAAATACAGCCATTGATGTCGGTGAAGGTGCGTGGTTACCTACGACATCTATCGATCAGTATTCAGCGACTTTGGCTAAATGGTTTGGTGTCTCAGATAATAATCTAACCATGGTAGCGCCGAATTTGCATAAATTTAATAATCAAGATTTAGGCTTTATGTCTAGCTGATTAGTTTTTAAAAAAGCATTTTATGAAAGGTGTTTGAACGTTATAACAGCAATAAAGCTTGCCAGAATTCAATTTTGGCAAGCTTTATCGTTTTAGGTTCGTTATATTACCTTTATAATAAACAGTAGTAGTGCATACCGCCCTCTGCAGCCTATTTGCAGATTATGTTATTCTACGCAAAGTAAACTCTCCTAGTTTTAGCAGAAATTTTAGCTACTTCTAATCAAACAATTAACCTAGAACCCCATATTTCAAATAGGCATCAAACATGTTTATAAAAGAACGTTTTTTCTATTTATCCTTTTTTACTACCATGCTTATGTTCTGTAGTAGTGCGCAAGCTAAAACTCCTGAAGATGAGATCAAAGTAAAAGTATTTATCGCCGCGATGTTTGAAATTGGTGAAAATAGTGGAGATAAAGCCGGCGAATTTCAGCATTGGTATAATCAATATTTCGCAGATAGTAAGCCCATAAAAGTAAAAGGTGCTCACAGCCCAGTCTACTGTAACTCTGAGGGTGTTTGTGGGTCAGTATTAGGCATGGGTAAAGTAGGATCTTCAGCATCTGTGCAAGCAATAACACTCTCTCCTAAATTTGACTTTACAAAGAGTTATTTCATTCTAAGTGGCGTCGCAGGCACACCACCTAATAAAGGTACTATAGGAGATGTCAGCTGGGCATCTTGGCTGGTGGACTATGACTTAGGTCACCGCTGGAAAGCAGAAGAAGGTGAAAAAGGCGCGCCTACTTTTACACCGCGCAAAGGCTATGAGGATATTCGTCGCTATCAACTCAACCCTGAATTACTTAAATGGAATCTACATTTGAGTGAGTCAGTTTCTTTAAAAGATTCAAAAGAAGCCAATGACTATCGAATGAGATACCCAAATGCTGAGGCAAGACGTAGTCCAGCTATAACGGTAGGAACTCATATGACAGGAGATACGTTTTTTCATGGTCCAGGCTTGTCAAAACAAGCTCAATATATCACTGAGCTGTATAACGCAGATGATTACGTGATCACTGAAATGGAAGCCGCTGCCATAGCGCAAGTACTAGATAGAACTGTAGGGACTAAGCGGATAATGAGCTTACGTGGTGCGGTGAACTTTGATCAAGGTCATCCAAATGAGACTACCCTTCAACACCTAGATCCGGCTCCAGGAGAAACCGCTGGTGGCTTTTCAGAAACAGTGGAAAATATAGTATTGGTAGGATCAGAAACTGTCGATCATATCGTTGATAACTGGGATGTTTGGGAAGACGGTGTACCAAAACTTGAGCAAAAATAAGAACCAAGATTCAGGATTTATATCTAGCTGATTCATTTCCAAAAAAGCACTTCATGAACGTTGTTTGAACGTTATAACAGTAGTAAAGCTTGCCAGAATTCGGTTTTGGCAAGCTTTATCATTTTAGGTTCGTTGCATTACCCCTATACAATTAAACCTAAAATTATTTGAAAAAGTGAAAGATAATTAACTAAAATAGGCTGACGGCAAAGCTTATTTCACACACCACAAGCTGCCTTGGTAATATAATGATCATATTCACTTTACTGACTCTCTTCAATAGTAGCTACAACATCAGTCACTGTATCGACGGCTTTGACACCAAATTAGTACCGAGATATACACGATTAACATCATCGAAAATCACTTGTGCTAGTTTCTAGAATTAATATTCTTTAGAATCAATAGTCACCTTTTGCATGATATCAGGATGGATACTTTTCGCAACCGGGCACATGAGCGCGGTGTTATAGAATATCTTTTGTGTTTTTTCATCAAGCTGTTGATTAAAGGTAATAGCAACATGAACTTCACTGACTCGTCTGGGGTCAGCTGCCATAACTTTGGTCACTTCAGCCGTAGTGCCTGCAATATCAATTTCCATATCTTGCGCTTTGATACCAATAATCGTCAACATACAACTGGCTAAGCTGGTCGCTAGCAAATCAGTCGGTGAAAATGCTTCGCCCTTACCCTGATTATCAGTCGGAGCATCAGTAATGATTTCATTGTTTGATTGCAAATGTATGGCAGTAGTACGTAGGTCGCCTTGGTAGGTTACTTTTGATGTTGTCATACTCTATCCTTTCTAAGGAAGTTAACTTAAATATAGAAATAGTGTAATAGAATGCAGCAGCAATGACCAGTAGCTATTCCTTAAAGCCCTACCCAATCCCAGACAAAAAAAAGCCCCCTCTGCTTATGCAAAGGGGGCTTTTAGAATAGAGAGCTGACGATGACCTACTCTCACATGGCCGGAGCCACACTACCATTGGCGCGATGATGTTTCACTTCTG
>NZ_JBQQES010000008.1:0-181076 GCF_052259005.1 Psychrobacter sp. 1Y10
AAGGACCGATTTGTTCAGTGGTAAACCACTCTCCAATCACCCTTCCCTTTCGACTGGGTGGCATTATACGCGCTTTTAATAGGGGGTCAAGAAGATTATATATTGTTTTTATTATTATTCGATAATACAACCAATATCTTATTCTTATCAATAAGTTAGCAATAAAAATATTTTTATTCTACTTTATATACGATTTTATCAAAGGATATTCTTCTTACAACCTTCGTAATAGAGCACTTTATACTTTACCTACCTTTTCAAAAAACGCTTTATAGGCAGCAATTTTTTTATCTAATGCTAATGGATAAGCGCGTGAAGTAGAAGGTAGTCGATATAAGGTTAAGTCATCCACTGTAGTCGCTGTTAGATCAGAATTTTCGCTTTGCCCCTTATAAGGGTAAGCCATACTTTGATTGGTCTTTGGATGTTTCGACTTTGGTAATGAGCTATCCAGTAAATCAATTAAAACTTCTGTGGCTTTGCCGCCTGTTGTAAACAGCGCCTGCACTTTGGGAACTCTTGGCAAAATGTCATCTAAATTAACGGGAGTGACGACGGTTAAATTTTTGTCAGAAGCATTACCCGTTTCTCGAATCGCTTGCTTGACCGTTGGGCACGAAGCAATGCCACGTTCAAACAAAAAGTTGCGAATACGCTCAGGATCAAAACGCTTTTCATCCCCTACTCTAAAATAGTTTACATCGTCAAAAAATACGCCACCATAAATGCGCCACATATCATTATAGAAGTTGGGATAATGAAAGCGCATAGCCCATTTGTCAGCGGTAGGCGGAAATGTCCCCATCATCATGACCGTAGCATTGGGTGGCAAGACAGGCTCGAAAGGGTGGGTTTCTATCGGTGTTGCTATTGATTTTGTCGATATTGGGCTAGGATTTGACTGGTTTTGGATACCAGATGGTTGTTTGGTCATAAGATTCTTCATCGGAAAAGTGGTTTTTTTGCTATCATAACAGGCCTAAACACGACTTCACTTGTCATAGCGCTATATAGCCGAATAGGTTTGGCTTAAAACTGGTTATTTAAGCCTCAATCTTACTATTTCTACGCTTGGTATAGCGTTAAGTGCGGTAAGTGTTTGTATCTTTTATACTAATAGCAATCGCAGTAACTGCGTGTGCATCAGCCTACAACCAAGAGAGTATTTATGAGTGACTTAAAAATTACTGTAATTGATCATCCGTTAGTCCGTCATAAACTCAGCCTAATGCGTGAAAAAGACTGTAGTACTTATAAATTTCGTACATTGACCAAAGAGCTTGCTCGTTTAATGGCTTATGAGGCAAGTCGCGATTTTGAAATTGAAACTTTTCCTATGCAGGGTTGGTGCGGTGAGATAGAGGGTGAGCAAATCATCGGCAAAACGGCAACCATCGTTCCTATATTACGTGCTGGTATTGGCATGCTTGATGGCGTACTTGACTTAATCCCTACTGCAAAAATCTCTGTCGTAGGTTTACAGCGCGATGAAGAGACCTTACAACCAGTGCCATTTTTTGAAAAGTTCGTCAGCCATATGGACAAACGCCCAGCGCTTATCGTTGATCCCATGCTTGCCACTGGCGGTTCGATGGTTGCTACTATTGATATGTTAAAAAGAAATGGCTGTAAGAGTATCAAGGCTCTCGTATTGGTTGCGGCACCTGAAGGCGTACGTTTGGTGAATGAAGCTCATCCTGACGTGACTATCTATACGGCTGCATTGGATAGTCATTTGGATGAACACGGTTATATCATCCCGGGTCTTGGTGATGCAGGCGATAAAATCTTTGGTAAGCAGTTATTTAACAAATAATCCAAAAAGTAGTCGTTATAAGAATCGTGACTACAGCTTACGACAGCAATGATAAGGATATAAAATGAACGTATTGATTACAGGCGCAAGTGCTGGTTTTGGTAAAGCGCTGGCTGAACGTTTGGTTGCCGAAGGTCATCACGTAATTGGCTGTGCCAGACGACTTGATAAACTAACTGCAATGGCTGAAACGTTAGGCGATTTATTTTTACCGGTCGTCATGGATGTCGATGATACGGCCTCTATTCCAAAAATTATTGCGGATTTGCCCGATGGCTTTAATCAGCTAGATGTCTTGGTCAATAATGCAGGTCTAGCACTTGGTACAGAGCCTGCCCAAAGTGCCAATCTTGATGATTGGATGAGAATGGTCGATACCAATGTTAAAGGATTAATAGCTCTGACCCATGCGGTGTTGCCAGCGATGGTCGCACGCGATAGTGGCTATATTATCAACGTCGGCTCTATAGCTGGTAGCTGGCCTTACCTTGGTGGGAACGTCTACGGCGCGACCAAAGCATTTGTAAAACAGTTCAGCTTAAACTTACGCGCGGATCTGATTGGCACCCAAGTACGCGTAACCAATCTTGAACCAGGCAATGTAGCAGGTACGGAGTTTTCAAACGTCCGCTATCATGGCGATGACGATAAAGCGGCCAAGGTCTATGACGGCTTTACAACCATGACGGGTGAAGATATTGGCGATATTTTACTATGGCTGATTGAGTCGCCTGCGCACATTAATATCAACCGTTTAGAAGTCATGCCAGTCGCGCAAACTTTTAATGGTTTAACGATAGCTAAGCAAAACTCTTAGTCTATAAAGTTTTATATATAAACCATCAACGCAATTCATAATAACGCAGTACTACGGCGGTGTCATTTAGCATCGCCGTAGTAGTTGGCGTCTCATTATCTAAAACTTGCTCATCAACCAAACGCAAATCATTAAAATCCAGGATAAGTACTTCATTGCGGGTGCGCTCACTGGTACGCTTATTATGACGTATTGGAAACCCGACCACTTGCTTACCAATGACCTTTATCTGATTTATGATCAAGGTTTGACTGTCTTGTTGTCCTAATTTTAGCGCATTCTGCTTGGCTTTTTGAGCACCCAAGACGGCGGTAGCAGGATTAACAGTGGTGGTAAATAACTTATCGAGTCGTGCGCTTTTTGGCATAGTACCTGCGATAAATAATACTTGTTCTAACGGTAGATACTGCGCATGACGTAACAGCTCAGCGCGAAACAGCGCTGGCATATCCATATTAAAGCTGTCTTCAGTTTGACGATAAAATGCTTCAAAACTACGCTGAATATAGCGCCCAAATACGGTAGCATTAATCCAATCTTGATACGTATCATTTGCCAGTAATCGTTTGGTAAAGTCGTTGGGTTCTAACGCCAGATCACCCGTCAAAAGCGCCATTAATAAACCATGTGGATCCGTAAAAGTCAGCTGGCTCCAGACCTGAGGATAAAGGCTACTATCAAGACTGGATAAGGTCGCTCTACTCATAAATTTTTATTTCCTTCTTACATTGAATTATTATTTTGACGACATGGCTCTAATAGATATTTTTATACTTATATTATTGTTAAATAGGCTTTTTTTACTATAACACGCCTTACTAATATAAAAATGTTTTGTGCTGAGCATTTTAATATTAAAATTATAAAATGAACCTCCATAAATGAAATGAAAATAAGAAGCTGCCGCCCATGATAAAAGACTGGCTAAAAATACCGTCACAATACCAATTACAGACTTTGAGCATCATCAAGACTGACGATACCATTATTCCTGTCTCTGTGATTGGCAAAGGCAGACCTGTCATTTTGCTCCATGCGTATGGCATGGATGCGCGCGAGTTTTTACCTTTTATATTGCCGCTTACTGGCAAATACAGGTTTTATCTTCCGCATTTTAGAGGCTTTGGAGAAGCGAAGTCTATTCATTTGACGCAATTTGATTTTGTACGCCAGTATGCTGACGATATCAACACCGTGATTGAGCAAATTTGTCACGACCTTAAAATAGAATCTTTACCGGTTGCTGCTATCTCTATGGGCGCGCAAGTAATGTGGGGATATTTTGAGCGTTTTGGTATGTCACGGGTCAGCCGTTATATGAATATCGACCAAAGTCCTGCGATTCATAATCAGGCTGATTGGCAAGGCGGCTTATTTGGTGAGCGGCAGCAAGAAGTGTTTGATATATTTCATGAAGTGGTAGATATGACACTGCCTTATGCTAATGTTGACAGCTTTACGCACCTACCATTTACGATTAAACGTCAGGTCACAGATATTGAGCGGCTATTTTCTTTACTATCAGTAAATCGTACACGCTCAAAAGCCATCGTCCAGCTTTTAACGCATCAAAATGATCATAAGCTGGTGTTTTATAACCACAGTACTTGGCAACATAAGATGCGCTGCTTACAAGCGTATTTAAAGTTAGAGTACGATTTTCGAGCCGTTATAGAAAAAGTTACCATTCCAGTGGTGAACTTAGTTGGAGGTCGCTCAACGCTCTATGATTCTAAGTGGCAGCAAGAAGTGACCCGTATGCTACCTAATGCAACTGAAATCGTTTTGCCGCGCTCTGGTCATGCGGTGCCGATGGATGAGCCGATTGCCTTTTATCAGGCATTAAAGGTGTTTTTAGAGAGTTAGTTCTGAATATATAAAGTCATATTTTTATTGTAAGATGGCAAATTAATTAAAAGTATTTGACTAATGTTCAACTTAATGTTTAAATACTATTATCTTCTGAAAAGAAGGTTGAGAAGTACTGGATAGTACACAAGTGTAAAATGTATGAATAAATGGCTGCTACTTTCAGGCCATATCTAATCAACGCGTCTACTGCTTTCTATTCAGCTTCTTATAATTAACTTTAATTATATGAGGCAGTCCTATGATAAATCATAATTCACAAGTTCTTAAAACAGTCAATAGCGCTGATTTTAGTTTTAATGGTATAAATAAAACTTTATGTACCATCGATCCTAAAAATATGGCTGAACTTTTAGATCATCTTGACCTTACGGCTAATCCACGCAGTGCCACAAAAAATCAAATAGTTAAATCTATTGGTGATTCTCTAAAAAACTCTCCTGAATACATGGTCTTTAAAACAAAAGGTCTTCTTATTGCTTGTCAAAATTTCGAAATATTGCAAAGAGGAAGGTATCGCCTAAACTTTGATGAGAATTCAGTTACAGATGGTCTTTTAGATGGAGGGCATAATGTACTTGCGATCGGCATCTTTATTCTAGAAGAGTACTTCGCACAGAAAGATAAACCTATCCCTAAAGATGTTAGAAAGATAAAAAGATGGGTTGATTTTGTCGAAGTCTGGCAGAAATACAAAAACGATTTAACTGATTTTATATCTACCTTAGAGTTCCAAATACCAGTGGAAATAATATATCCGCAACACGGCTCTGAAGATGTATTTGCAGACAAAGTTTTCGAGATTTCAGATGCTAGAAACAATAACAACTCACTAACCGATGGAACTATGGCTGATCATCGTGGTTATTATGACATATTAAAGAAATTTGTTGATCCAGTAATTAATGATTGTATCGAATGGAAGGACGGCGAAGCAGGAAAATATATTAAGAGAGATGATATTGTTGCATTATCCTTGATTCCTTTCATAGCTCTTCAGCGTGCTGGAAAACTAGATCACATAAACGTTGGGAATATCAATCCTATAAGTATTTATAGTAGTAAAGGAAGTTGTACTGCAACCTTCTCAAAACTTATTGAAGAGTTAAAATTAAATGATGATATCGTCGATGACTTGGAATTACCTCCTTTAATAGAAAGTGCCTTCTCTCTTATGAAGGATATTCCTTATCTTTATGACTTAATATATTCAAAATTTCCTAACGCTTATAATGATGTATCTCCAGGATTTGGTCGGATTTCGAAAGTGAAAGAGACTAAAGAGAAAAAATCAAAGACTAAATACTATAAGTCTGATAGTGATTATCGCTATCCTGATGGCTTTATAGTACCGATTGTAGTGGCTTTGCATACTTTAATCGGTATTGATGGTGATAAAGTATATTGGAAAGTCGAAAATATAAGAGAGTTTGTTGAGAAAAACCTAAAAGGTAATTGTGAGATGTTAGTCAGTACCATTAAAGATAACTCCTACGATCCTCAAAATGTAGGTAAGAGTGCTGCTTCTTATAAAGGTATGGAAATGCAGTTCAACTTTGCTGTAATGAAAAGCAAATATTGAAAACATGAAAGTAAAGTATTAACTAAAGGCAGGGCTTTTAAACAAGCCCTGCCTTTATTCATTTAGAAAATTAAAAATATTTTTTGAGCTATAAACTAATCTGCTAGAGTCTTAATCAGCTCAAATCTTGGTATGGTCTTACCATCGCGAGTGATGGTTTCGCTAAACATCGAAAGTGGTCGTACCCATACGCCATACTCACCATATAGACAGCGATAAACCACTAGCCTTTCTTCCGTTTCGGAATGCTGCGCGGTATGCAACACTTGGTATAGGTTACCTTTGTAGTGGCGGTAGATGCCTTGTGGAATAGATTGGTTCATAAGTAACTCTTAGCCTTCCCTATAAATGTATGAGCTAAATACTGTCTCGTTATGTTCAAATAATAGAAATAGATAAGGCCGACAATCAATGTCGACCTTATTTATGCTCTTGATATTAAAAGCCCTATTATTCTACCGTTACTTTTGCATAGGCCTTTTTGCCTGCTTGAATAACAGCCGTCTGACCTGATGTTAAGCTAAAGCTAGCATCGACTACGTCACCATCTACTTTTACCGCACCACGTTTTACCATATCTTTGGCTGCTGAGTTGTTTTTGGCAAGTGCTGCCTGGTTTAAGACTTGGGTGATAAATAGCGCATCTTGCCCTTCTAGATCTAGCATAATTTCTGGCAGGTCGACTGGTAATTCGCCATCAGCTAAAACGTTGCCTGCAGATTTGTGCGCATTAGCTGCCGCATCAGCATCGTGGAAACGCTCGATTAATTCTTCGGCAAGGATACGTTTGATTTCTTGGGGATTGCGCCCGTTTTCCATCTCTGACATCAACGCTTCGACTTCTTCCATCGGCTTAAAGCTTAAAAACTCAAAGTAGCGACGAATTAAGGTGTCTGGCATAGATAGCAGTTTTTGGTACATGGTACCTGGTGCATCATAGATACCGACGTAATTGTTCAAGGATTTAGACATTTTATTAACGCCGTCTAACCCTTCTAAGATTGGCACTGTGATACAAACTTGCGGCTCTTGTCCATAACGACCTTGCAAAGTACGCCCCATGAGGATATTAAAGGTCTGATCAGTACCGCCAAGCTCAATGTCAGCCTTAAGCGCGATAGAATCATAGCCTTGTACCAATGGGTATAAAAACTCATGAATAGCAATGGGCGTTTGGGCGGCATAACGTTTAGAGAAATCATCACGCTCAAGCATACGCGAGACGGTAAGCTGGCTTGACAGCTGAATCATATCTCCTGCTGACATATCATTAAACCATTCAGAGTTAAAAACAATCTTGGTTTTTTCTTTATCCAAGATTTTAAAGACTTGCTCGGCATAGGTCTGAGCATTGGTTTTGATTTGCTCATCAGTCAATGGCGGGCGCGTGCTGTTCTTACCAGAAGGATCGCCAATCTTGGCCGTATAATCACCGATCAAAAAGTAAATCTCATGACCCAAATCTTGAAAATGCTTAAGCTTATTAATCAATACCGTATGACCCAAATGCAGGTCAGGCGCGGTAGGATCAAAGCCTGCCTTGATACGTAGCGGACGGCCCAGTTTGAGTTTCGCAACCAAATCCTCTTCTGATAAGATTTCTTGCGTACCGCGTTGCACAAGGGCAATTTGTTCTTCTAGGGTGTATGAATGGTCTGTCATGATGCTCTCTTTATTGTCTTTATTAAAAGGGTAACGCGTTTAGGCTATTTAAGACTTCGTAGCCTGTAAAAGATGTTAGAATTTGACGGATATACTAGCGTTTTTTAAGGTAAATTGCCATGACCAACCCTGCTCAGACCACGAATGATCCTGAAAACACCGAATTTTTAGCTGACTCATCTGATTCAGTAGGTAGTGACGACGATACAAACTACGCTGCACTGACTGAGGCGCTGGAGCAAACAGTGTTTGAAAGCTTTGACGACGGTCTATATATCGGTATGATGTCAGGCACTAGCTTGGACGGTATGGATGCAGTGCTTTGTCAGTTTAATAATGCAGGCAATACTCAACCACCGATGCAACTGTTGGCAACTTATAATCAAGATTTTCCGCCGCGACTGCGTGAGGTGCTCTTAGCGTTGTGCCAACCTAACGGTATCCAAGAGTTAACGTCAACCGCTGATGAACCAAACAGCGAATTGGACTGGTTTGGCTGGGTAAGTAAAGAATATGCTGAATTTGCAAGCGACGTGGTTAATACATTATTGAAGCAGTCAAATACTGATGGTGAGTCGGTGCTGGCAATTGGTTGTCATGGGCAGACGGTACGTCATCGTCCGCAATTGGGCTTTAGCTTACAACTACTCGATGCCAATGTCATCGCTGAGCGCACTGGCATTAGCGTGGTCAGCGACTTTCGTCGCCGTGATATGGCAGTCGGTGGACAAGGCGCGCCTTTGGTTCCTGCTTTTCATCAAGCATTGTTTGCCGCACCTGATAGCACACGCGTGTTATTAAATTTGGGCGGTATTGCCAATATAACCGTCTTGCCAGCCAATGATAGCCCTGTTGTTGGTTATGATACTGGCCCTGCCAATTTATTACTTGATGCGTGGACCGCGCTACATACCGATCACAGCTATGACGCGGGCGGCGCATGGGCGCAGTCTGGACAGGTCATTGAACCGCTACTCAATCAATTATTAGAGTACCCGTTTTTTGCGAAACCTTATCCCAAAAGTACAGGGCGTGAGGACTTTAACCTAGCGTGGCTACAAAGCGAGCTACAACACTTTGATCAGATTTCTGCCTCTACTCGCTACTCATCAGCAGATGTACAAGCGACCTTGACGGAGCTTACGGCTATCAGTGCTAGCATGCAAATTAACATGTTTATTAATGCACATGTAGATGGTTCGGTATATGTCTGCGGGGGCGGTGCATTGAATAATTACTTAATGACCCGCTTGCAAGCGCATCTGCCCCATTGCACAGTAGAGACTACGGCAAGTCTAGGACTTGAGCCAACTTGGTTAGAGTCTGTGGCCTTCGCTTGGCTGGCACGCCAAACTTTGATGGGTGAAACAGGTAACTTGCCAGCAGTAACAGGCGCAAGTAAAAGCGTGGTATTAGGGCAAGTATGTTTTGCCTAATAAGTAAATAAGTTGTTAGATTTAAAGAATATTTAAACGCGCAATGACTAGTAATTCAACAATATTGTGCTAACTTTTTGTTTTATCTTACTCTTGCGTCATCATTCTATGAATTATTAAGTTTACAGACGTGCACTTATGTGCTTTATAATAGTTGCTAAAGTAGCGGGATAACGCTATAAATAATATTGCGTAATTTTAGAATATTTACAATAAAACAAGTAGTCTCACCCTTTTAGGATCGCAAGTACAGGATATATCACATGAGCCAAAACAGCAGTTCACCGATACCGCAACATACCAACGCTGAATCAAAACGGCGTCGTAAGCCTCCTCATCATGAACGTCCTGATGAGATGCGTGTCGTCGTTACTGGTATGGGGGCTGTTACCCCGCTAGGTGTGGATGTTGAGAGCACATGGACACGGTTGCTCAATGGCGAAAGTGGTATTTCAACCATTTCACACTTTGATGCGACTGATTACCGTGCCCAAATCGCAGGTGTGATCAAAGACTTTGATACTACGCCATATATGAGCCCTAAAGATGCACGCCGTTATGATGCATTCATGCACTATGGTGTCGCGGCTACTGCAATGGCATTAAAAGAGGCTGGCTTTATTGAAGAAGTTAGCGCTAATGATACGCCAGTACAAAATGTCGATCAGGAGCGTTTCGGTGTCATATTAGGCTCTGGTATCGGTGGTATTCAGACTATTGAAGACAGCTGCGCTATGCTAACTGAAAAAGGCGCTAAAAAAGTATCACCATTTATCGTACCGGGTTCTATTGCCAATATGGCAGCTGGACTGGTAGCTATCAAACACAAACTTAAAGGTCCCAATCTTGCTACTGCAACTGCGTGTACGACAGGGACGCACGCTATCGGTTTGGCTGCACGTCTAATCGCTTACGGCGATGCTGATGTCATGATTGCTGGCGGTAGCGAGAGGGGTTCAAGCCCATTAGGTATGGCAGGTTTTGCGGCGATGCATGCGCTCTCTACCCGTAATGATGAGCCTACCAAAGCATCACGCCCATTCGATAAAGATCGTGATGGTTTTGTGATGGGTGATGGCGCAGGCGTATTGGTACTTGAAAGCCTTGCCCATGCTAAAGAACGCGGTGCAACTATCCTTGCTGAAGTCGTCGGCTTCGGTATGAGTGACGATGCCAGCCACATTACGGCACCTCCTGAAGATGGTAATGGTGCTGCTCGCGCCATGCAAAGTGCCCTTGATGATGCTGGTATCGAACCGTCAAGCGTCGGTTATGTCAATGCTCATGGTACTAGTACCCCTGCTGGTGACGTCGCTGAATCGATCGCTATTGAAACTGTTTTTGCATCCGTTAAAGACAGCATCTTGGTTAGCTCCACCAAATCTATGACTGGACACTTACTGGGCGCAGCTGGTGGTGTTGAAGCTATCTTTACGATATTGGCTTTGCAAAATCAGCACGTACCGCCAACGATTAATTTAGATAATGTCGAGGATAACTGTAATCTAGACTACGTGGCCAATCAATCACGTAAGGTTGATAATCTCAATTATGCAGTATCCAATAGCTTTGGCTTTGGCGGTACCAATGGCTCAGTGATTTTTGCACGTTGGTCATAATTAACGTAGTTGTTACAGTTATTGGGTCTTAGATGCATCCTATAATATCCATAAAAGCGAATAGGGCCATTGATGTAACGTCGGTAGCAGTTTTGCTACGTTTGTCCGCTTGCAACCCCTTATCATAGTTGCGTATGATAAGGGGTAATTTTTAGAAAATTTATGGAAGAGTCTATGTCAAGCTATTCGTTTTCGCATCAATTCTATCAGCGTTGGACGCGCGCGCCAGAGCAGATACGGGCCGCCATCGTCCAAGAGTTAACGGATATCACGACTCTGCTGCAAACAGACACCCCCTACGAAAGCTTTACCTTTAGTTTGCCAGACTTAGATGCACACCTTGATGAGCTATATAGTGCGCATAAAGCTGAGCAAGCGGCTGCAAAAGCGCTTGCTGATAAGCAAGCAGAACAACGTGCCGCTGCGGAACAACAACGCTTAGCTGAAGAAAAAAAGCTTGAAGAAGAAAAAGCACGTGATGTTGCAAAAATTGAACAAGAAGAAGCTAAAAAAGAAAAACAACAAGCAGAACAAGCTCAGAAAGAAGCGGATGAACAAAGCGGTGCTGAGCAAGAGAAGAGCGATACCGAAGCCGCTACGAACGACAAGCAAACTACGAGCGATGCACACAGTCCTACCAACAACGAAAAAAACGGTGTCAATGATCACTCTTATACGGTCAGTCAGACTGAAAACACTATCGTAAAACCTCAAAAAGGCGCAGCAATTGATTTGTCTTTTAAAAACCCAGAACTGACTGCTGCCCACGAGAGCTTAATTCAAGAGCTAGAGATGCATGTAGATGACTATCTGAGTGAGCAAATGATGCAAATATCTGAGGACTTAAAATCATGGTTACGAGCGGAAGTGGGTCAGCAGCTTGCCGGAATCACAGAAAAAAACCAAGCGGTTGAAGATATTGTTCAAGAAAATATGGCTAAAAAACACTAGTCTATTAACTGATTTATCGACAGCTTTTAGATATCCGTTAAAGAGCTCCATTAAAAAAGCCCCGTAAATATTTTTACGGGGCTTTTTGTATTTCAATCAAGCATTAACCAGTCTTTATTTTAAATAGCTTGTGTACGTTCGGTCAGCCATTCAAGTGCTGCACCTTCAACACGATCCTTTAGCTCAGCATAGACTTGGCTGTGATAATCATTGAGCCAATCGACCTCTACTTGGTTGAGCAAAGTTGTATCGAGCAAACGGGTATCAATCGGGCAATAGGTAATGGTTTCAAAGTTTAAAAATTCACCAAACTCAGTCTCAGTAGCATTTGCCACCGGCATATTGACTACTAAGTTTTCAATACGAATGCCCCACTTACCTTCACGGTATAATCCTGGCTCATTACTAGAAATCATCCCCTCTTTCATCGCACGCTCTTTTGGCGTACTGGCACTATAAGCGATGACTTGCGGGCCTTCGTGGACGTTTAAGAAGTAACCAACGCCGTGACCGGTACCATGACCGTAGTCCATTTGTGCCTGCCATAATGGTGCACGGCAGATTGCATCAATGAATGGCGAGGCAATACCATCAGGGAAGCTTGCACGCGCCAAAGCAATATGGGCTTTGAGCACCGTAGTAAAGTCGCGTTTGTGCTCATTGGTGACTGTACCAATGCCGACCACACGAGTGATATCAGTAGTGCCGTTTTGGTACTGAGCGCCCGAATCAATCAGTAGTAAGCCGCCCTCGCCCTCACTTACATCAAGGTAGCTAAACTTCTCTGGCGTCGCACGGTAATGCGGCAATGCACCATTTTCATTGAAGCCTGCAATCGTTGGAAAGCTTGGCGAGACATAATGCGGCTGCTGACTACGTACCTCAATCAGCATGCTATCCACGTCCAGCTCACTTAAACGTTCACCGTCTGCTAGACGCTGCTCAAAAGCAGCAAAAAACTCACTCAATGCTGCGCCATCTTGACGCATTGCCTCACGTACATGCTCAATATCAGCATCAGACTTAACAGATTTGAGTAATGTACTTGGTGCCATTTGCTCGATAAAGCCCACATCATCCGCCATTTTTGATAGCGTACCCACAGCAACTTTGCTTGGATCTAATAACAGTAGGTCTTCTGGTGTCATCTCGCTCAATGCGCCTTGTACGGCATCATAATCAGCTAACATGATACCACTATCTTTTAGGGATTTTTCAATATCGCTGCTGACTTTGTTATTATCAACGAATAGCGTCGCCTTATCGTCACTGATGAGCATATGTGATAAAAATACGGGGTTATAATCGACGTCAGCGCCGCGCAAATTGGTGAGCCAAGCTATATCATCTAGGCTTGATAGCAAATGATGCGTCGCGCCTGCCTCAGCCATACCTTCACGCACTGCAGCAAGTTTTGAGCTAGCGGACTGTGCAACGAACTGCGCACTATGCTGATATAAATCTGCTGATGGTAGCGCTGGACGATCTGTCCATATCTCTGTCAACACATCACGCTCGGTGATTAAGGTAATGTCGTTAGCATCGAATGCATTTAATAGCTTATCTTGCTCAGCGATAGACAGCACATTGCCATCCACGGCCACGCTATCACCCTCTGCCAAATGCGTAGCTAACCAGTCGATATGGTTTGGCTGACCAGGAGCAAGCTTTTCTAAGCTAATACCAGTACCTTCTAGCTGGTCAGCGGCGTGTACCCAATAGCGACTATCAGTCCATAGACCTGCAAAATCGGCCGTGACAACGAGTGTACCAACTGAGCCTGTAAACCCTGACAACCATAACCGCGCTTGCCAATATTCCGGTAAATACTCAGATAAATGCGGATCGGCTGACGGTACAATAATGGCGGTAAGGTCTTGTGCGACTAAAGTTTTACGTAAGCTATCGATACGATCATGTATGGCTTGTTTATTCATCGAATGTTTCCTTATTGATTTTAGAGAGGTTTTATCGTGAGGCGACTATGGTTAGTCGTCTTATTCGAGCGGGTAAATCTTGAGCATTAAGTAAACGATCAGTATTTAGATCATTTATATCTAGCACTAAGTTTTCATAAAAATTCAAATAAACGAGGCTAACTGCTACAAAGAGTAGTATAGTATTTTAGTAGAACATCATTAGATGTTTGGGCACAGCGCAGGCTTTCAATAGCTTAGACAAATATCTTAACAAGTAAACCAATAAGACGCGTTCCCACAACTGGTAACACGTCTTAAATTTGTCTTTTATTGAGCGTATAGCCTGTACAAAAGTAACGTTAAAGCGCTATTTATTGGACAGCCTTATCAGCATGCTCGCTCTTTTTGAGCATATTATTGATAGGCTTTGCTAATATTAACAAGATGGCAGCCGTCACCACCAAAAAGACGGTCATTGTAGTAAATAATGTTGGTAGACCTTCAATTTTATCAGCTGACACATTGCCGCCGAAGAATGCCGCAACCAAATTACCCATCGCTAAAGATGCAAAGAAAAGCCCCATCATCTGTCCTTGCATGCCCTTTGGTGCAAGTTTCGTCATTGACGACAGACCTACAGGACTAAGTGCCAACTCGCCAAGTGTCAAGAGCAGCAAGCTACCAACTAGCCATAAAGGCGATGCTAGGCCCGTATCATTGGTCAAAATACTTTTTGAGGCGATAATCATCAGACCAAAGCCTGCCGCAGCGAGTAACATCCCAAGGGCAAACTTCACCATACTACTTGGCTCAAGACCTCGGTTACCAAGCTTGACCCAAACAATACTAATGATGGGTGCTAAAAGAAGAATAAATAAAGGGTTAAGTGACTGGAACCAAATGCTTGGTATCTCAAAACCCAAAACGTTTAGATCAGTATAGCGATCAGCAAATAGATTAAATGATGTTGGCTGCTGCTCAAAACTTGACCAAAACAGCGTTGAGCCGATAATCAAAATGAAGCAAATCAGCAAACGCAGCTTATCGGTTTTATCCAGCCTTGGTGAAATAAACATAATCGCAAAATACAGTATCACCACACTTGCGATGATATAGGTCATATACTCTGCCACCATTTGCGGCTCAAACGGCATTATACCAGACGCGACCAGCACAACGACTGCGACCAGTAAAGCCACAAATCCTATGACCCAGCGACCGATGTTGTTAAAACGGTCATTTGAGCGCTCCCACTCAGCAGCGATGCCTTTTGCTTGTGCATAGCGTGTCAATGTCTTTTGAGCAGAAAAACGATAGATGAGTAGCGAGACCAACATACCCAGTCCACCAACCCCAAAGCCGACATGCCACATGCCTTGCTCTTTAAATACCCCAACGATAAGGGCAGCTAATAAAGCGCCGATATTGATACCCATATAAAATAGAGTAAAGCCACTGTCACGGCGCACATCACCCTTAGAGTATAACGCCCCAACCATCACCGAAATACAGGTTTTAAATAACCCCGACCCCAACACGATACAGATGAGACCAACGAAGAATAATGTCATACCGAACATTGCGGAGAGCGCGATACATAAATGGCCAAGCGCGATAATAATACTGCCCCACCATAATGCACGCTCTTGACCAAGCCAGTTATCAGCAAGCCAGCCACCTGGTACCGCTGCCAAGTACAAAGAGCCTGCAAAAATACCATAGATAGCAGAAGCGGTAACTTCATCGAAACCAAAGCCACCGCTTCCCACCGTCGCCACCATAAATAATACCAACAGCGGACGGATACTATAGTAAGAGAACCGCTCCCACATCTCAGTAAAGAATAAAGGGCGCAGCGGTTTGGGATGGCCCATAAACCCATTATCTAGTGCTTCTAGCTCAGTAGCACTAACCTCTGATTTTACTTCCGTGCTCATAAGTTTATTCCTTTGCGATACTACGATAGAGATGACCAAGTCCATCGCTAGTAAGACAGACAGTCATAAATGCGCGTTATTGTTTCATCAGATTACAAATATGTAAAGGAAAAGAATGTTCATTAATTGAACAGTCACTTACGAAAACATGAGACAAAAAAGCACCGAGCTATTAAAAATAATAGCTCGGTGCTTTTTAAAAACGCTACTACTTAACTATCTATCATGAAATACTAACGATAGTATTTAACCATTTTATCAAACAGTCTCATTAGTTTATTGAGCAGTAGTCGTATCTTCAGTTGTACCAGCCTCCAGATCACCGTCAGCTTGTTCTGCGGTGAGTTCGGTATCTTCAACCGCAGCTTGGCTCACTGTGCCAGAAGCAGTGGCTGTACCAGCTTCAGCGCTAACCACTGCACCGCTTGTGTCTTCAGCAGGCGTAACCGTAGCATCAGCGGCAGCTTCAGTCGCACTCTCGCCAGCACCTACTGCTGCATCGGTATCAGTGTCTGCTGACGCGGCTTCTGCAGTAGCAACAGCAGTATCAGTCACTACTGGCTCTTCAACAGCGATCGCTTCTGCTTCATCAGCCGCTGCCGAGGCTTCAGTCGTTTCAGCTGTGATGTGCTCACCTGCTGGACGCAAGAATGCTGAGATACCAATAAGTAAGACAATACCCAAGAACAAGGCAATGCCGCCCAAAGCATATATAAACTCTTTTTTTGGATTGTTGTTGACGATATCTTCTGACATACCTTATCCACCTTGCGCAAAATATTTGAAATTTTAGCCTATTATATCGCAATTTGTACCAATGTGTTAAAACCCTTAACTATTTGAAGGAATTATTATTTAGTACCTGCTTATAAGCCATTGACGATGTCCTTTTTATTTACCAAGACGAGCACGAGCGGCGGCGCGTTTGCCAAGGTAGCTCAGCAGTAATAATAGCGCAATGATGAATAAAATTGGATAATTACCAAAACGCATAAATGGTGTATTGCCAACCCGCGCTTGCACATCACCTCGTAATACGGTGCGCTCAAACTGCGGTGCGCGCTCAACGATACGGCCTTTATGATCGATGATAGCAGTCACACCTGTGTTGGTGGCTCGCATAAACCAGCGGCCATTTTCTAACGCCCGCATTTGTACCATTTGTAGATGCTGCAATGGACCTGCCGACGTACCAAACCAAGCATCGTTTGAGATGGTCAATAAAAAGTCGGTACTGATGGCGTTTTTACGAGTGGTATCAGGGTAAGCAACCTCGTAACAAACCGCCGCGCCTAGATTGTGTCCGCGTACCTGTAACGGTAATTGCTCATCACTACCGCGACTATAGCTCATGATGTCTTGGCTACCTGCCAAATTGGGTAGTATATCTAATAACCCCTCAAATGGAATATACTCACCAAACGGCACTAAACGCTGTTTTTTATACAAGCCTTCTGCATCCGCACCTAACGCAACGACACTATTATAAAATGGTGGGTACTTATCTTGAGTTGCATCAAACGCCGCCTCATCCTTATAAGGAATTCCTGTCACCCATGTAGTATCAGTGGCTTTGGCCATCTTTACCATCTCGCTGATAAAACCAACGGCCTCTGTCTGAAACATTGGAATCGATGATTCAGGCCAAAGGATAAGATCGCGTCCCCATTCCGTGCTGGTTAATTTGGCATAAATATTGAGCGTTTCTACTTGATATTCGGTCAACCATTTGAGATCTTGCGGAATATTGCCTTGAATTAATGATACGGACAAATCAGGCGTGCCTTTAGGCTTTGTCCACTGCGGGTTAATCAGCCACAATGACGTACTGATGATTAACAAGGCGATGGCAGCCACCATGTAACCGCCGCGACGGCGCAGCAGCTCAACGATACTTGCTGCCAATAGGATGGCGACAAAGGAGATGGCAAATACCCCAGCGATGGGTGCAAGTGACGACAACCAATACTGTTCAGTAAAGGCATAGCCGACGAACAACCACGGAAACCCTGTAAATAGCCATGTTTTCGTCCATTCTTGTAGTACCCAAAGCGCGGCAAACGATAAAGGCTGCTTACCGACTACACGATTAAACAACAACGCTAAAAAGCCATGGAACAACCCCATGCCTAGGCCCATAAGCGCAATCATAATGAGTGCAAGCCATGCAGGCGTCGCTCCATAAACGTGAATGGAGGTATACAGCCAAAATGCGCCGACGCACCAAAGCCCCGTACCGTATGCTTGTCCGATAATAAACGCACGTTTGCCAGTCATCGCTGGTAACAATAGACCATATAAGATAGCAGGTGACACTAGCGCTAGTGGCCAAATATCATAAGGTGCAAGTGCAAATATAAATATCGCACCTGCGAGCCAAGCTATCAAAATAGACAACCCAAGCGATAGTTGCTTGGGCTTAGTGGGGTTCAAACGCTTTTGTAAATCAACAGTAGACAGGCGCATAGCTATTATCCGAAACCTTATTATTCAAAACGTTAAATCTGAGATTATTTGTCCGACAACGGCTGTTTTTGACAGTGGTTGGCTGTCAATTCTCAAAATTAAGAATGCTTAAAATTAAATGCGCCCATGATACCAGTCTGTATTCATTAATGGGTAAATTTGCGTAGCAAAAAAAGCATAGGCTAAAAAGCAAAAAACACGACCGAAGTCGTGCTGTTGTCATATAAGCTCAATATAAATGCTCATGGCGTTTATCAGATATCAGATATTATATTGACTATCTAATAGTCGTCTACCTTAATAAACGTCTATCTCATCATCATACTATCATCGATACACTAATGGCTACCTATTAACAGGCGCTGAGTGTCGGTGGTCTTGGTCAGCTCTAGATTTTGAATAAAGCGTCCTTCTGCATCGATTACTTTGATTTCCCAATCATCTATTTGTACGCTCTCACCTTCTAGATCACCCACATAGCCAAGTGTTTGCATGACAAGACCGCCCATCGTATCGACATCGGTATCATCAAAATGGCTGCCCAGCTCATCGTTACAGTCTTCAATCACCGTAGACGCTTGTACTCGCCAAGTGTTAGGCTTTTCAGGATCGGCGATAATATTATTAATATCACTGTCTTCATCAAAGTCATCGTGCTCATCGACGATGTCACCGACGATTTCTTCTAACAAGTCCTCCATCGTGACTACGCCTGCAAAATTTCCAAACTCATCGACCACAATCGCCATGTGTACTTGAGTGCGCTGTAATGAGCGCAGTAACGTATCAGAGCGCGCAGTTTCACTAATATAGAGAGGTTGACGTACCAAGTCTTTTAGACGTTTGCTGTCGATTTTATCTTCTTGATCGCGCACCATATGAACAAGAATAGGAATCAAATCTTTGGCAAGTAAAATACCAATAACGGCATCATCGTCTTGACTGTCAAAAACAGGATAGCGTGAATGCGTGGTATCAAGGATAATGTCCATCACATCAGCAAGGTTGTTGCTTTCGTGCAAGCCAATCACTTGCGGACGCGGTGTCATAATTTCACGTACTTGTGTGGCTGGCAAGTCCAGTACACCTTCGAGCATATCAACTGTGTCTGGCTCTAAGAACTGACGGGAGTCTTGTACCAAACGAATCAATTCATCACGGGTTTCAGGGGCGGTCGATAGCCAGCGTTTTAAGCCGCGCATCGACCAACTACTCGGGCTTGGAGCGTCGTCAGACATGGCGATATGAGTTAACCTCTTTAGTTTAGTATAATTAATATATTAATAGATTGCGTCGTGAAGAGTAAAATAAACAAGCCTAGGTATCATTAATTACAAGTATCGTTAGTCACAAATATCACTAATAATAGGTAACATTGATCATTAAGGATAAATAGACCAGTCTAAATTAGCTTCACTTTATCGCAAGCCAATCAGACATTCAACGACAAATTTATCCAAATTGTATTGTCAGTGTGTTATAAACTTTGCTATCGTCAACGACTTTACTTACCTAGCCCACACTTATGTCGCTTCGCTCTCTTTTTTCTCGGCTTCGATCATCACGAAAAACCCCTCTTGACGCTTTTAAAGACAAGCACAACCTTGCACGTCAGACAAACGACTGGCGATACTATCTTGTTTCTTTTTTGGTCATTCTTGGTCTGTTGTTATCAGCATTATGGTTGCTGATGTTAATCTGGTATCAGCTTGGCGCATATAATCCTATAACTTGGGTGGCGTATGCGTTAGTTATCGGTTTGCTTACATCGCTACTGCTTGTAAAGACCAAACCAAGGCTTCCAAGTAAAGTTATTAACAACACGTTTAATCAGTCCTTTAAACAAAGAACCATCGTTACTTGGCTAGGTGGACTGTATGCGGCTGTCTGGCTGCTGGGTCTTGGGTGGTTTTTTTCTATTGAAGCCAAACAAAACCGCGACTGGATGCCTGAGGTTAGTCAAAGGGTCGCCTATAAGCGCGATGCGGCCAATCCTAATTTGATTACCTTTACCAATGTGCGTAATTTTGATTGGCATACTGACGAGGACGCGACTGCGCACTGGGAGACGCGTACAGTTGATATGTCTAAATTGTCCGGAGTCGATGTCATTAACTCTTATTGGATGGGACCTCTCATTGCTCATACCTTAGTCAGTTTTCGTTTTGAAGATGATCGCCCGCTTGCCTTTTCTTTTGAGATTCGTAAAGAAGATGGTGAATCGTTTTCGGCACTAGCGGGCTTTTTTAGACGTTACGAGCTTAGCCTCATTGCCTCTGAAGAGCGCGATATTATTTATACTCGTAGCAATGCGCGCGGTGAGCAAGTGTATTTGTTGCCTGTTAGCCATTTGCAGCAGTCGGAAGTCAGATCATTGTTTGAGTCGTACTTGATTGCAGCCGATGAGCTCAATGCTAAGCCCGCTTGGTATAATACCTTAACCAGTAACTGCACCAATATTATTTTTTATATGGCGCGCATCGTTAGCGGCGAACGTCTGCCATGGGATTATCGAATTTGGGTATCTGGCTGGTTACCAAACTATCTGTATGATGTCGGTATGCTAGATGCCAATCCCAAGAACAGTGGCCAGCCTTGGTCAATGGCTACCTGGTATGAGCATGCCCATATTAACCCAAAGGTTAGAGGTTTTGACAATCAGGCCGATCTAGACACTCAGGCTAATGGTAGCAGGTTTTCAGCTCAGATTCGCCAAGGTATTCCCATACCGCCGCTAGCAGACTCACAAGCCAAAGCTGACGCAGAAGCTAAGTCTGCTGCCAAGGCTTCTAATGATTAATGTTTTTGATAGCTAAAGATTTTGACAAACAAGGCGTCAAGACAACTAAGGCGTAACCCAGTTAACCACTCGCGTCTCCATCTCCTCATCAGAGATACCAATCTCAGAGATGCAGCGCCCTGCTACCCCGACATTGACCGCGCGCATTTGCTGCTGCGTTATGACGGCATCTTGAGTTAATAGTAGATGCCAGTCTGGTAGCGTTTGACCTTTATACAAACGTTTGTACGCGCAGTGCGCTGGCAACCACATCATATTGGGCAAATTCTCAATCGTCAGTTGAATACAATCAGGTACGTACTCTTGGCGCGTATCATAATGTCTACAATAGCCTGTCGCACAGTCCATGAGCTGACAGGTCACATCCGTATATTCGACCAGTTCTTCCTCATCATCATCGTCCATATATTTAATCAAACAACAACTGCCACAACCATCACACAATGCTTCCCATTCACTATGATTTAATTCATCTAGATTAAATCGGGTCCAAAACTGTGGACGTAGCGTTGCACTATCGGCCTCGTCGGGCTTTGTATTGGATGTTTTATCAGATACTTTTTTTGAAAATGAACTTGATGGATCTAACAAGTTTGGCCTCATGGAGTCATAGTAGGGTTTTATAAAGTCACAGTATCATTTTGATAAAGAGCGTTACAGTATTATAGCTGTTTTTGTTGGTCGTGGGCGTTAAGGTAGGACGAGTCAAACAATTGAACATGTACAAACCCCCTAAATAAAACTCACAATATAAAAAAGGATAATAATATGTCTATTCAAACTTATGAATTAGTCAGCACGACAGACAATGGCGTTGAGCTTATTAGCTATATTGCACTGCCAGAAGATGCTTCTGATACCAATCCAGCGCCTGGTATTATGGTCGCACCAGAGTGGTGGGGTGTGGTTGACCATCCTAAGACCATCACCGAAAATTTGGCTAAGGCTGGTTATGCAGCGGTGGCAATGGATGTCTACGGTGAAGGCAAACTGACTGCAGATGCTGCTATGGCCAATATGTGGATGGAACAAGTACTTGCAGACCAAAATATGCTAATGGCACGCTGCCGCTTAATCCTTAATGACTTTAGTAGCCAACTGGCAGTCAATGGCGATAACCTAGGCGCGATTGGTTATTGCTTCGGTGGTAAAGTCGTTCTTGATATGGCACGCGAGGGCATGCCATTAAAAGCAGTCGCTACTTTCCACGGTAACCCAGCAGCGAAACAACCTGCAGACAGTAACTTTAAAGCCAAAGTACTGGTTGCCCATGGTCGTGATGATTCTATGGTATCAATGGATGCAATAGAAGATCTAAAATCTGAATTGGACGCAGCTGACGTAGACTATACGGTTGATGTCTATGATAATGCTAAGCACGGCTTTACCAATCCAAATGCAGATGAGCGTGCCGCTAAAAATGATATCGATTTAGGCTACAACGAAAGCGCAGCTAAGCAAAGTTGGGAAAATATGCTCGAGTTTATGAAAGCAAATTTAGGGTAATTATTTAACAGTTTCAACTGATTACAGTGATCATAAAATTCAAAGCGGAGCATGATATTCATGCTTCGCTTTTTTTGTATAAAAAGCCCTTTATTAAGCGTGTAAATTCTTACCTGATCAAAGCTTTTTTTAAGACGCACTTTTGCAATAATACGTTTAGGCAAATTAAAATAAAGCGAGCAATCTACTTTAGGCGCATTCAACCCCTCATTGTGTAGTAAACTTGACCTCATCACAAAAGTAAAAATTTATTGTTCTACTTTTGGCACTCCATTTAAAGAAGGTTGTGATATCAATGAGTAACGCTAGTATCCAGTGGTTCCCTGGACATATGAACAAAGCCCGTAACGAGATTAAAGAAATTATGCCAGAGATGGATGTCGTCATCGAGGTCATCGATGCACGCATTCCATACAGTAGCGAAAACCCTATGGTCGCAGCGCTACGTGGACAAAAACCCGTCATCAAAATACTCAATAAAGCAGACCTCGCCGACCCTGATCAAACGCAAGCGTGGATTGAGTATTTAGAAAGTCAGGATCAAGTAAAAGCCATCGCTTTTGATGATAACAAAACCAACGACGTACATAAAATTGTCGAGCTGTGTAAGCGGCTAATCCCCAATAAAGTCGGCACTGGTAGGCAAATCAAGGTGCTTATCATGGGCATACCAAACGTTGGCAAATCGACTTTGATTAACAGCTTGGCTGGACGTAGCATCGCTAAAACAGGCGATGAACCTGCCGTGACTAAATCTCAACAGCTGATCAAAATCGATAACGACATCATGCTTTATGATACCCCTGGTATGCTTTGGCCAAAGATTGAAAACCCAAATTCAGGCTATCGCTTGGCGGCTACAGGTGGTATCAAAGACACCGCATTTGATTTCGCTGATGTGGCTGGTTACACCGCTGAATATTTAATTGAAGCTTATCCTGAGCTGCTTAAAGAACGCTATAAAATCGAAGATTTGCCCCAAACTGATTGGGAGCTTTTCGAAGTTGCTGGACGTAACCGAGGCCTGCTAAAAAGAGGCGGCATCGTTGATACTTACCGTATGTCTGAGATTTTGGTCAATGAGCTGCGCAGTGGCACCCTAGGGCGCATTACGTTAGAGACACCAAAAATGCGTGAAGTGGAGCTATTATTAGTAGAAGAGATACGCGCACAAGCGGAAGCGAAAAAAGAAGCCAAACTAGAAGAAAAGCGCTTACGCAAAAAACGGGCAAGAAAGAATCGGAAGTAATTCTTAAGATTATTTATCAGCGCGCTGGGTTCATCCTACAAAAATTTGAGTTTAGATATGACTTACGAGCTTAAGTGGTGGTTCCATGAAAATAGATTTTCATTAACTTATTATGGACTTAGTTTGGGTTTATTTCTAATTTTGAGAAGTGTTTTTTATAATACTGCATTGTATACAACTCTGTTCTTAACCTTTATTCCACCATTTATTATGTATTTCGTCGCAAAAAATGAGTCAGATGTTGGGAAAACAGTTTTTTATACTTGGCTGCTCACTTTACTATTTTTTATAACTATTCTTGTTTTAGTAGTCAAATTTCTTTACATGATGTTTGTTATAGCGTTGATAGTTGCTCAGGACATTGCATACAAAATAGTGCATTATCTCAAATTTAGGGAGTTATTCAAAGTTTATGAGTCACACCCTATTAGCGATTATATTTTATACTCGATCCCCCTTTTAAGTATCGTAGCAATGGCTGCATTCAATTACCCAAGTGATATTATCGAACAAATAAATATAACTTCATTAAGTGAAATTGTTATTAATAACTTTGAAATTGAAGCATTATCTGATTTAGCCAATGTTGTTCATAAGTATGGTATAGATAACCTTAAATCTTTACGAGAGAATATTCTTAAAATTTCTGGTTACGCAGCATTAATAAGCGTTTTGACGTATGGCTTCAAATTCATCAATCCTTTTGAAAACTTTAGTATGTAAGCTGCATAGAGAGCATGGTGCTTTACTAATAACAGTACAGTATTTAATCATTAATTCTCATAGTAAATCATACAAACCCAACTCATAGAATATGTAGTGGTAAAATAGGATTAATAACCTCAAGTGATAATTAAAAAATCCTATGACTCAGACAACCGTTAACTCAGAACCTAATTTCAACTATGCATCCAAATCACTAAACTCCTTCGCCCCACGCTTATTAGATTGGTTTGCCGAAAACGGTCGCCACGATTTACCTTGGCAACAACATCAGACCGATACGCCCAATCCTTATGTCGTTTGGTTATCGGAAGTCATGCTCCAGCAAACACAAGTAACGACTGTACTGCCCTACTTTGCGCGTTTTATGAACTCGTTTCCGACGGTGCAGGATTTAGCAGCAGCGGATTGGGATACTATCGCTGAGCATTGGGCGGGCATGGGCTATTACGCTCGCGCACGGAATTTGCATAAAGGCGCAAAGCAATTGATCGACATAATTGATGAGACTGGCGACTTTCCTCAAACTTTAGAGGGTTGGGAAGCGATATCTGGCGTTGGCCCTTCTACCGCTGGGGCGATTATGGCAATGGGGCTGCATCGATATGGCGTCATCTGTGATGGTAACGTCAAACGCGTGCTGACACGCTGGGCAGCGATTGATGGTGATATTACCAAGTCTGCGACGACTAAAGAGCTATGGGCATTGGCTGAACGTTTGACCCCTAGAGAGAGTTCAGGGCTGTTTGCACAAGCTATGATGGATATGGGCGCAACCTTATGTACGCGTAGCAAGCCTGCTTGCTTATTGTGTCCACTACAAGATGATTGCTTGGCACATGCACAAGGTCGCGAAACGGATTATCCCGTCAAAGCAAAAAAACAGCCCAAACCAAGCAAGTTTAGCAATGCTCTACTAATTAAAGATGCAGGTGGCAGCATCTTATGGCTACAGCGCCCTGATAACGGTATTTGGGGCGGATTATGGAGTTTGCCTTTGCGGTTTGTAGAAAAAATTGAAGGCAAAGCCAGTGTTAAGACGACTGATAAAAAGCAAGTTGCGAACGATGATAAGTTATCAAACGTAGCAAATGATGTCCGTAGTAAAGAAAAAATATACGAAGCAGAGTTTACTACCGCTGAGCAGATTATCAATGAATGGCTAATAAAAAACGACTTGGTAACGGAATCATTCAGTAATTCTTTATTGAATGACGCACCGATTAAACACTCACTGACGCATTTTCATTGGTATTTGCAGCCGCATTCATTGACTTTAGACGCCAAACAAAAGGCTGAAATAAGCAAAGCCTTACAAGCAGCTGATGTTAATATTAATTGGTTAAATACTGATGATGCGCGGGCAACGCTTGGATTGCCACGAGCGATGATCAAAGTTTTAGAATAAACCTTCATACTTGACTGTCTAAAAAACTACATATGCCATAAAAAAAGCGACTCACAATTAATCATGAGTCGCTTTTTTTTGATGATTATAACAAAGATATATAGTGCTAAGACTTTGGCACGCGCAGACGCATCAAGCCCTCTTGCTGCACGGTGGCAACCAGCTTGCCATCTTGCCAAAACTGTCCGTGGTTTAGCCCCATCGCATTGGATGTCGTATCACTCCACATGTCATATAACAGCCAATCATTTATATCAAAACTGCGATGAAAATGCATTGAATGATCAATGCTAGCCGCTTGTAGTCCACTGGTCATAAAGCTGATGCCATGAGACATAAGCCCCGTTCCTACTAAATAAAAATCAGAAGAAAACGCCAAGAGTGCTTGCTGAATCGCAACTGGCTGCGAGCCCAGTTCACGGATGCGTAACCAATTGGCTTGCTTCGGTTTCGTTGGCTCTGGATGTATAGGATCGCGCGGCTTGACAGGCTTAATCTCCACATGACGACGACGCATAAAACGACCCTTAAGCGCATCTGGTACTTTACCCACGTAGCTCTCTTTTAGGTCTTGCTCAGTCTGTAAATCTTCAGGTGGTGGATAAACAGGCATATTTTCTTGATATTCTAAACCCTCTTCCATCGGTGCAAATGAAGCAATCATCGAAAATATCACTTGTTCAACAGGCGGCTTACCACGGACTTGTTTATACTGAATCGCCGTCACTTCGCGTGCTGACAAACTACGACCGTCCCGTAAGCGCCTTACTTGATAAATCACCGGTTGATTGATATCGCCACCGCGCAAAAAATAACCATGTAGCGAGTGACAAGGCTTATCTGTATCCAGTGTATGAGCTGCAGCCATCATAGCTTGAGCCAGTACTTGCCCGCCAAATATACGCTTACCAACGTAGTCATGGCTTTTGCCTTCAAATACATCAGGACTGACTTCAATAAGTGCCACCGTAGCGAGCAGCTCATCAATCAGTTGTGGATAATCAGACATGGCAGTAATTTTCCTTATTTTTGAGCGACTATTACTGAAAAGCCGTACTAATGCGTTAACGCTTAAAACCGCTTGTTTGGCACCTAAAAATGATACTAGATCTTTAAAATAGAAAACATCTTAACCAATATTGTAAGCTTTGACCAGTTGCTACAGACTTACTTGCCCGCATTAACTTGACTACTTAGGTTAGATTTTATTTATACGAATATAGGAATAACCAAATGTTGTTTTAAACTTAAACGACCAAATGATTAATTGTGTAAAAAAGAGGCGTTATATAACACCTCTTTTAGCAATACTGGTGATAGCTACGGCTTTACCGTGACGAGCACACGGATAGAATCCGGTACCAATGATAAGTTCGCTAATGCTTGCTCACCTTGCGCTTGCAATTGCTCTAGGCGCTCAACTTCTTCTGGGCGCACATTTGGATTAATGGTTTGCAAATGCTTGAGGCGTTTAATCTCACGTGACCATTGCTGATTAAAGCGCGCCCTTGCTTGCTCACCAATGTCAGCCAGCTGTGCTCGTGCAATCTCCTCGGCCTCGTAATAACGACTCTCAATCACATCACTACGCACTTTAACCACCTGACGCGCGCGGGTTTTGTCCAAACGATCAATATGCGGCATAATCATCTCGCTACTGATACGTGCGGATAAATCACTTCCTTGCTCACTGATAAAGACACGAATGTTTTGAGTCGGTAGAGTCGCTGGCAGGTTAAGTAGCTTTGGCGCGATCGCTTCGACCCTAAAATGAACCTCAAGCATAATCATACCTTGAGGAATGGCATTGCTCTTGAGCATTGCCACCGTCGTATTACCAAAGGTACTCGTGCTCGCAAGCTCGTAGATCGATCGCATCAATGGATGTTCATGGGTGACAAAATCGATGTCCTCACGCTGCAGTGCAAGCTCGCGATCAAAGGTCAACGTCATACCTTCTTCATCGCCAAGTGGCAGCCCCTCAATATACTCACTAACTTCAGTGCTATCGAGTGGCGCAAGCACCCAAGAACCATCACGCTGAATACTATAATCGACATTTGCTGATGCCAAAAAGCGCTCAATAAAGGGCGGTAGCACATTATTATCATCAAAATCACGCATCGCATCTGCAATACGCCCAGCGACGCGTGGACGGCATGAGTTGTATTCAAGTAGACGATCACGTCCTGCCTGTAGCTGTGCTTCTAGCGCCAAGCGCATTTGTAACGCCTCAGCGATGAGAGCTTTTAACTCATCGCGACTCTCTGCAGTATCGGCACCTTCAAGTAGCGGTTTGAGCGTTTGAATATACTGTTCTTGCACACTTTGGGCCGTGGGAGATATCTGATTGAACATATTTAGGGCGCTGTTATACCAGTGATATAAGCGTTCTTGTGCGGTCTTTTGTACATAAGGGACATGCAGTGTGATTTGCTGCGTCTGCCCAATACGATCTAGACGACCGATACGCTGCTCTAGCGTATCTGGATTGGCCGGCAGGTCCCACAGTATCAGCTGACTTGCAAACTGAAAATTACGACCCTCAGAGCCAATTTCTGAACATAGTAATATCTGCGCGCCTTCACTATCGGCGAAGAATGCGGCTGCTTGGTCACGTTCAAGCAACGTCATTTGCTCGGTAAAGATAGCAGTCTTAATACCAGCATGTAAGCGTAATACCGCCTCTAAACTCTCTACGGTTGCCCCACTACGAGCGATCAGTAAGACTTTTTCTTGTTTAAGCTCACTTTTTAAGATATCAATCAACCATGGGACACGTGGATCATCTTCTAACCAGCCGCCATCAGGCTGATTTTCCTCGCTCCACAGCTGTTCGCGCAGCTTGCCCTTGGTTTGATAGCTGTCCTGCCACGCTTCAGGTAATGGCAATGGATACGCCTGACTGCTACGTCCATAGAACCCCTGAACACTCTCACGGGTATTACGGAATAACACCCGCCCTGTGCCATGACGATCCAATAGCTCATTAAGGGCATACGTACGTAGTTTATCATCTTCATTAATCGTTGCCAGCTCATCGTCATTTAAATTCAACAGGGCAGTTAGAGCAGCGATTTGTCCGTCATTTAACGACTTATCTTCTATCAATACACCAGCCACGGCCGCAGTTTCCGCAAAGGCTTCTTGACCGGCAATAAACTCATCCAAATCATCAAAGCGATCAGAGTCGAGCAAACGCAAGCGCGCAAAATGGCTTTGAACACCCAGCTGTTCAGGCGTAGCCGTTAGTAACATCACCCCAGGCGTCTCTTCAGCGAAGTCAGCCACTAAGTCATATTTTTCGTTGCCGCCCGCTGCTTCATCCCAATGCAAATGATGCGCTTCATCGACGACTAACAAATCAAAACCTGCTTCTATCGCTTGATCATATAAGTCAGGATGGTCAAGTAGCAGATCCATACCAGCGATAATACATTGCTCAGTAGCAAACACATTTTGCTCAGGATCATGCTCTTTAATCGCCGCAGTACGGACCAGATCAAACAAAGCAAAGTTTAGGTTAAAGCGACGGCGTAACTCAACCATCCATTGGTATTGCAAACTATCAGGCACCAATACTAAGACGCGCTCAGCTTTACCGGTTAAGAGCTGCTGATGAATAATAAGACCTGCCTCGATGGTTTTACCCAGACCGACTTCATCAGCAAGCAGTACACGCGGCGCAATACGTTTGCCAACTTCGTGGGCAATATACAGCTGATGCTCGATGATATCGACACGCGCTCCCATGAGACCCTTCAGTGGATGTCCTGCCAGCGCTGATTGCATACGCAATATATCTTGACGCAGCTCGTACCAGTCTCCGCGTTCAATACGACCCGCCAACAGTCTTTCAAGCGGCTTTGCCAAGGTAATATTTGCTGCAAGACGCGTTTCCATAATGCCTTTTTCGTGCTCATCGACACTATACTTGAGCACGCCCATCACCTCATCAACCGCAGTGACCGTATAGCTATTTCCTTGTTGGTCACTGATACTATCACCAACCTTAAACACGACACGTGACAACGGTGCAGAGTTTTTTGCATACACGCGCGTCTCCTCGCTTTGCGGGAATAAAATATGTACACAGCGGTCGTCGACATCGATAACCACACCCAAGCCAAGCTCGGACTCGGTGTCAGATAAATGGCGTTGACCAACGGCGAATTCGGTACTATGCAATGAGGCGATGGAGATAGTCATAAGGCGATGTCTTTTGTACTCAGATGATAAGAAAATGGGCGACAACAACATCGTACTACTCTTAAGTAAAGCACAATGAAGTTGTTACGATAGTCAGCACTATCGTTTAAAGATGCATATATTAACTTAGTTAAGCGACTTTTTAGCAAAACCAGTCAAGTGCACTATTATATAACGTTACCGGCTAAATGCGTGCAATAAGTTGGTTTTTCAAGAGCAGATCGATGAGGAATACAGATAATAAAATGAGCGGCGTTTTATGAAACTTATAGTGAAGACCATACCTAAAGTAATAAGTTGCCAATAGTTGGTAGTATCTGTAACTATTAGAGCAACTAATATCTTTACGCTTACTGACGTATTTTTCAATTTTTGCTCAAAGCATGCTACATTGAGTCGATACTAGCAAGAACAGCAAACAGCTGGCTTGATACCCAAACTTGACGCCCGAAGTAGTATGCTTCGTTTTATGAAAAAACGTCCAAGCATCTATTCTACTTACCTTAATAAAAACAAGATAAAAACTTTCTAAATCAAAATTTTTATAAATAAGGATTAATTATGCAAGCGGTTTTTTTAGATAAAGGAACATTTTCTGATGGCGTAGATTTGTCAGTACCTGCAGGCGTGACTGACTATATCACTTACGATGATACACCTGCAGATTCCGACCTTATTATTGAGCGCTGCCAAGAAGCTGACATTATATTTACCAATAAAGTTCAGATTAACGCAGAGGTGATTGCTAAGCTCCCTAAGCTCAAACTTATTCAACTGACCGCCACTGGTATGAACAACGTTGATCAAGAAGCTTGCAAGACGCACAACGTTGCTTTATATAACGTGGCAGGTTACGCGGTCAAAAGCGTGCCTGAACATACCTTTATGCTAATGCTCAATGCAATGCGTGCTGGCATTTATTATCATCAAAAAGTAGCGGATGGTACGTGGCGAGACAACGGTAACTTTTGTCTGCTTGATACGTCTCTTGTAGATTTAGAAGATAAGACCCTAGGTATCATTGGTGTCGGTACTATCGGTAAGCGTGTGACCGAGATAGCCCGTGCGTTCGGTATGACGGTATTGTGGGCGGATCACCAAGGTCATACACCGCGTAACGATGACTATACGGCTTTTGATGAGGTACTTGATCGATCTGATGTCATAAGCTTGCACTGTCCATTAAATGAGCAGACTAAACACCTTATCAATCGAAACACCTTAGCCAAAATGAGCAAACAACCTTTACTGGTGAATGTCGCTCGCGGCGGTATTGTCGATAGCCAGGCCCTGGCAGATGCTATCCATAATCAACAAATCCTTGGTTATGCCACGGATGTCTTTGAACAAGAACCTATTACAGCAGATGACCCCCTATTGAGCTTGAGCGATCATCCACGCGTAATATTTAGCCCGCATAATGCTTGGGGTAGCAAAAGTGCGCAAGAGACTTTATGGCAAATGTTGAGTAAACAAGTGGCAGATTTCGTCAACGATTCTCAATAAATATCTAGCGAGTAAAATGTAGCCAGTTGTCTTCTATTTTACGGTATTTGAGCATAATACGGTCACTTAGGTAATTGTTCGTCACACGCCATGGATAGCGATCGCCCTGCTTGGGTAGCTTATCTTTTGCACGGCGTACATAGCCTGCTGATAGCGCACCAAGTACCGTATCTGGCTGCATTTGCACCTGCTCTTGCTCCGTTGTAGCCTGCGGAAAAACTACACTATAACGGTGCTTTTTCATATAGTTAAGCATTCTGACTACATATTGACACGCTAGATCTATTTTTAGCGTCCATGAAGCATTGGTGTAGCCAAACATCATGGCAATATTGGGTACGCCCTCAAGCATCACAGCTTTATAAGTCATGCGCGCACCGACATCGATAAGCTCACCATCGACATATAGCGCAGCTCCGCCTAGTATCTGGAGCTTAAGCCCTGTTGCAGTCACAATAATATCTGCTTCTATATGCTTGCCAGATGTTAAGGCGATACCAGTCTTGGTAAAATGACTGATTTGATCGGTCACAACCTCTGCTCTTTTGCCATGCAATGCAGTAAATAAGTCGCTATCAGGTACCGCACATAGACGCTCATCCCATGGATTATAAGTAGGCATAAAATGAGCAACATCGACACCGCTGCCTTTTAACTCTTTTTTGACGCCATGCTTTAATGCTGCTTTTAGGACATTGGGCGCATGGGTGGCAAATTGATACAGACCTTGTTGCATCAGAACATTGCGTGTACGTAGTAAGGTATATGCCTGATGCTTTGATAAAGGTGAAAACTTACCCGCTAGCCAGTCAAGTGCATAATCATCGCCCGGCACACTGGCTACATAAGTCGGTGAGCGCTGTAGCATGGTTACATGACGCGCACATTGCTCACCATTTTCATCGACTAGCGCTGGTACTAAGGTCATCGCAGTCGCACCACTACCAATCACTACGATATTTTTATCGTTATAATCCACATCTTGCCAATACTGTGGATGCACGATATCACCTTGGAATTGCTCTTCACTTTCAAAATGTGGTCGATATCCTGCATCATAGTCATAATAACCAGTTGCACCAACGATAAATTTCGCTGTCATCGTATATACTTCACCGCTAGCATGGTTTTTGACCACGACAGTCCACTGTTTAGCAATACTTGACCAAGATAGTTGCTGCACGTCATGTTGATAGCGTATATGTTTTTCAACCTCAAACTCGCGCGCAGTCTCTGCTATGTAGCTTTTGATGTCATCACCTTTGGCTAACATCTTATGATCTAACCATGGACGAAAACTATAACCAAAAGTCAAAGCATCAGAGTCCGAACGAATACCAGGGTAAGTAAACAAATCCCATGTACCGCCCAAGTCTGCACGCTTCTCTAATATAATAAATGGCTTGGTAGCTTTATCTTTATTGCGCTTCTTTGCCTTCAAATAATGATTGAACAGCTTTTGATAGTTTTGCTGCAAGCGACATGCCATACCAATTCCAGAGATACCAGCGCCAATGATTAAGACCTCATAATCCGCCGTCACGTTCGGTTGAGATTTTGAGCGCATCAGGGAGTGCGTCAGGCGAGCTTTGGTCATATTTTTTATAGAATCAACACCGATCATCATCTCATCCTATGTTAGTAACTGATTACCCTCGATTTATACTTCGTTTGTATAGCTGCTACTCTCTACACGACTAAATTTAGGCATTAAGCTTGGTTTGTTATTTTTAAAATGTGCCACGTCTAAAACGGTACCGCGCTTTCCCAGTCCATCCAAGCGCCAAGTACAGGATGCTTTAGACGTAGCTGCTGGGCATGCAAATTTAGACGCGGTGCCATCTGCAATGCCAGTCCTTCTGCATAAATAGGATCACCGATAATGACGTGCCCTGCATGTACCATATGCACGCGCAACTGATGGCTACGTCCTGTCACCGGTTTTAGCGCAACACGAGTGGCTGCTTGACCGTTACATTGTTCATAAGCGAGTACCTCATACAAGGTCAAGGCGTTCTTACTCCAATCATGGTCAACGATATGCCGCGGCTTGGTTGTCGGCTCATATCTTACGGGCACAGATATTTTCCCCGTGGCTCCTATTGTCTCCCAAGTACCAAAAACCCGTGCTTGATAAGTCTTTTGCGGCAATCTGTCAATGAATTGTTTACTAATATTGGTCTGAGCGGCCGCATTTTTTGCAAAGATAAGCAGGCCTGAGGTATCCATATCCAACCGATGAATGAGTTTTACGTCAGGATTTGCGCGTTCAAGTCGTGCCAATAGACTGACCTTTAAAGTCTTACCATCGACACTTAATAACCCTGCAGGTTTGTCTACTACCCAAATATCGTCATCTTCATAAACGGTAATCTCGCGCGCAAATTTTTGAAAAAACTCTACTGGATACTGAGTTTCTTGTAAATTCATGGCAGCGATGTCTTCATCGGTAAAAGGCATAAAAAATAGCTACTTCTGTAAATGGGTTTAAATACGGCAAAAAAGCATAGTAGGTTATGTATACGTTTTTACCAGGCGAATTATAAAGACAATCTACTACCAAGATATAGCCTGTGTTAATTTGTGTTTCGATTTATTGTACTAATACTAGTTGTTAAGCATTTTAACCACCCTTTGTCTGTCAAGACGTGGCAAACATGCTAATATAATGGCACATTTTCACTTTCATTCCATACTTCTTAGGCTGTAACTGGGTAATTTGTTAGACAGATAAATAGGACTGGCTCATATAGCAGATATATGTTTCCACCCAATTTATCAAACTATTTTTATCTATTACTAGCCAAAAGATGATACAACAAGAGAGAATAATTATGTCAGACCTTATTGTTAATACCACCGATGCAGACTTTGACCAAGACGTACTACAATCTGATGTCCCAGTCCTAGTAGACTTTTGGGCGACTTGGTGTGGTCCTTGTAAGTCGATAGCGCCTATCTTAGAAGATTTAGCCAACGACTATAAAGGCAAAGTAAAAATCGTCAAAGTCGATGTAGACAACAATCCACAGGCAGCAAGCCGCTTTGGTATTCGTAACATACCAACTTTATTCGTCTTTAAAGACGGCGAAAAAGTAGACTCAGTAATGGGTTTACAGCCAAAATCTGAACTTGCTAAAGTACTTGATAAGCATTTATAAATTATATATCAATACCCTCGATTGTTTGAATAAATGATCAAAATTGGCCATTATCTGTACAAGATGATGGCTTTTTTGCATTTTTATTGGTCAAAAAGCAAATTATGCAAATTTTTTAACAAAAATAATTGACAAGCCTGACTTTAAAACCGTATAGTCTGCTGTCAAGAGAAACATAAAATTTCCTGATGCGTCTTAACGCTATTCTCCTCGTGTTTATCAACACAAAACACAATTGTATACTGAACGAAACTACTAACTATAATTATTGATATAGAGCTTTCATTGCAAGCTTTTATATCCCAAACTCTTATATAGTCCTCTTTATATTCACATTTGTCATCCTGACACAGTTTTGCGCAGCTGATGATAATCTGATACATAAAAATCAATGCTATATAAATCTTAACTCTGTGCACACATCCTATCGCTACACTATCGTTGTTTTAATCAATGTCGTGGGTTGTGCTGCTAATGGCAGTTCTCACCCGATAAATCGTTAATGACCTACCTATGAATTTAACTGAATTAAAGAAAAAATCAATCACTGAGCTATTGGCTATTGCTAAAGAAATGGGTCTTGATAATATGGCACGTAGCCGTAAACAAGACATAATCTTTGCCATATTAAAAACGCATGCTCGTAACGGCGAAGCTATCTATGGTGATGGCGTACTAGAAGTCCTACCAGATGGTTTTGGCTTTTTACGCTCATCAGAAGGCTCTTATTTGGCTGGCCCTGACGATATTTATGTCAGCCCAAGTCAAATCAGACGCTTTAGCCTAAAAACAGGCGATAGTATCGCTGGTACCATTCGCCCACCAAAAGACTCTGAACGTTATTTTGCTTTACTAAAAGTAGGTGAAGTCAACTTCGATACGCCAGATCGTTCGCGCCATAAGCTCATTTTTGAAAATCTAACCCCGCTATTTCCTACCGAGCATCTTAAGCTTGAGCTTGGCAACGGCACAACAGAAGACTTAACTGGACGTATCATTGATCTGATTGCGCCGATTGGTAAGGGTCAACGCTCTATTATTGTCGCTCCACCAAAAGCAGGTAAAACCGTACTGTTACAGACGATTGCACAGTCCATTACGCGTAACAACCCTGAATGTTATCTGATTGTTTTACTGATTGATGAGCGTCCAGAAGAAGTGACAGAGATGGTACGCACAGTGCGCGGTGAAGTGGTTGCCTCAACGTTTGATGAGCCGCCGCAGCGCCATGTACAAGTCGCTGAGATGGTCATCGAAAAAGCCAAGCGTTTGGTTGAACACAAACAAGATGTTGTCGTTCTGCTGGACTCTATCACGCGCCTTGCTCGCGCTTATAACACAGTTATCCCTTCATCCGGTAAAGTATTGACTGGTGGTCTTGATGCTACTGCTCTTGAGCGCCCAAAACGTTTTTTTGGTGCAGCACGTAACGTTGAAGAAGGAGGGAGCTTGACGATTATTGCTAGTGCCCTTATCGATACTGGTAGCAAGATGGATAGCGTCATTTTTGAAGAGTTTAAAGGTACTGGTAACCAAGAAATCACTCTTGAACGTGATTTGGCCGAAAAACGCGTCTTTCCAGCCATCAATATCAAAAAGTCAGGCACTCGTCGTGAAGAGCGTATTCTTGATGAAGATAAGCTACGTAAAGTTTGGATATTACGTAAGTTATTACAACCAATGGATGGTGTTCAAGCAACTGAGTTTTTATTAGATCGTTTAAAAGAAGCTAAGACGAACGATGAGTTTTTTGAACAAATGAAACGTAAATCTCAAAACTAAGCAATTATTATTTATCAATTTGACTTCTATTATTTCATTTATTTTATACAAGATAGTTCTATCAGATATTAATAGTTAAAGTTTAATGAGTTCTATTATCTTTAACCTGATAAAAAAGTCCAAAAGTGTTAGCTTAATAGTTTAATAAATACAAGAATTATAAGTAAAAGCACTACCAATGACACAGTGGGGCAACATAAATTACAAAGTGTTTGTAAAGCTTAGCCAATCTACTACGACTATATAAATATTATGAGTATATTATTAACTACAGTATAAATAAGCTTTACATAATATACTTTTTAATTTTGATTATTTAATAGGTGATAATATGAAATTTGCTAAATCTATCGCGATGACTGCTATTGCAAGTTCAGCTTTGATCATGACTGGTTGCAACTCAACTGGTGGATATGGTGGATATAATAGCGGTGTCAGTAATACCGCTAAAGGTGCAGCTGCAGGCGCTGCGGCTGGTGCACTTATTAGAAGTGGTGGTGATAGTAAAGATATCGCTCGTGGTGCACTTGGTGGTGCAGCTGTTGGTGGTGCTGGTGCGTATATCCTTGAAAACAGCAGATAATAAATAAGTCGTTATTTTCTCTATTCTATGTTTTGAATATTTTTTATTTAAAATGTATTTAATTTATAAGATATGAGTTAATTTTATAAAAGGCCTGCAATTGATATTGCAGGCCTTTTATTGTTTGTTGTCTATTATAAATAAGCTTTTACATTGTCATTAATTATAAAGCACCACTAAAGGTATCACATGATTGTACATTACCACTCTCCAAACCGCGCGTGAACCATTGCACACGTTGTTGACTGGTGCCATGAGTAAAGCTGTCTGGTGTCACTGCACGACCGCTTGCACGCGCAAGACGATCATCACCGATTTGACTTGCAGCGTTGATTGCTTCATCAATATCACCTGACTCCAAAAATTGTACACGCTGTTGGTTGCGCTGCGCCCAAACCCCTGCAAAGCAATCGGCCTGCAATTCTTGTAATACAGAAAGCTTGTTAGCCTGCGTGCGAGTCACCTGACGACTTGCTTCATTGACTTGCTGAGTGATACCAAGCAATGTCTGTACGTGATGACCTACTTCATGCGATATGACATAAGCCTGTGCAAAATCGCCAGCTCTACCTTGGTTTTCATCATCACCTGAGCCTTGCTGATCTCCAGAGATGCCAAGATTTTGGCGCATTTCTGCAAAAAATGATGTATCTAAATAGACAGTCTGGTCGCTTGGGCAGTAGAAAGGACCTGTAGCAGCAGTAGCACTACCACAAGCTGAGCTTACTTGACCATTAAAGAGGATAAGTGAAGGCTCTTGGTAAGTTTGACCACCTTCATTAAATACTTGATGCCAAACCTCTTCTGTGTCAGCCAGTACTACCTTAACAAACTGTGTATCACGATCGTCACTTGTGGCTGGTTCAGTTGAGGTACTGGTACCACCACCTGTTATCACTTGACCAGTCTGTAGAGCAGTCATTGGATTTACGCCAAAAACTAACCACAAGATACCAGCTATAATGATGCCGCCAATACCGCCACCGATCATTTTTCCACCGCCACTACTGGTACGAACGTTAGAGCTCCCTCGTCTGCCTCGCCATTTCATAATACATCCCCTAAATTTATGATAAATATTGTTATGATTACAACTATCACTATTGATAAGTCAAAAATTATACTTCTTTCAGAACCTATCTTTTAGATAATTAATATTATTACCTAATTATTAATATAGATTTTATTAAAAATATTCTTTCTTGATATGATTTTTTCACTGTTTGTCTGCCCATCTCTTGAATAATCGAACAACGAATAATATATGTAAAACCAGTCTGTTACATTCTTTTATCGCTAACAAAGAATTTTACGACTCCTTAACCTTAGTTACAAAATTTATCTATTAGTTGTTTATTATTCTATGTTTCAATTAATTATACGGAAAACACTTTTGTAAGTTGTATTAAAAATTATATCAAAGTGACATTGCCCAAGTTTCTTCACTATTTTATTGTTACTTAATTGTACATTCTCTTCTCATTTGAAAAGAAAACATATAGAATGCGTGAAAGCTGAGTAGCTGCACTTAGTATTAGTTGACTTTCGAAATAATTCGAACGTTCAACCTTTTGTTGTGGCTACTGCTCATTTTATTTTACGGAGATTATCTTATGAAACTTAAATTACTTGCTCTTGCTGGTATCATGACTGCTTCTATGGGCTTAACTGCTTGCGACAGCAGCACAGAAAACGCTGCTGAAGACTTATCTGATGCACAAGAAGAAGTTCAAGACGCACAAGAAGAGCTTAACGAAGCTGATGCTGAAGGCGAAGCTGTTCCTGCTGATGCCGAAGCTGCTGCTGCCGATGCCGAAGCTGACATTGCTGAAGCACAAGCTGCAACTGCTACTGACGAAATGGACGCTGAAGTTCCTGTAGACGGCGATACTACTAGCATGGACGTAGCTAGCGAAACTGATACTGCTGCTGTTGATGCTGCTGACGAAGTTGTAGTTGTTGAAGAGCCAGCTCAGTAATTTTTGCTACTCATATAATAGAATATACTAATAAAAAAAGAGAGCCGATGCTCTCTTTTTTTATGCATGATATTTATACTTTTCAATAATAAATTAATTAAAATTATAAATATTTAACCTTCAGTATGACCACATAAGAGTGACTATCCACTCTTTCACTCATCATCCTCAAACTCAGTCATTAAACTTAATATTATTGATCAAATAGATGCTGATCAACTTGTTGACGGAATTTTTGCCCAGTTTTAAACGTCACTACACGGCGCGCAGATACTGCAACAGGCTCTCCAGTTTTAGGGTTACGACCTGGACGGCTGTTTTTATCTTTAAGCTCAAAATTGCCAAAGCCTGAAAGCTTGACTTCTTTGCCTTCAATCAAACTATCTGACAACTCATCAAAAAAGTTCTCAACCAGACAGCGTCCTTCTTGTCTTGTCAAGTTAAGATGATTCATCAAATGCTCGATCATGTCAGATTTGGTTAAGGTACTCACAAGTACGACTCCTATGCTATGTCGAGATATCGGGTATCATGGTTTAGCGGTATGACTACTATATAAAGATAAATGACTCACTGATTACAATCATTAAATCACCGAGTCTTTAATTCAAGTGTAGGTATTATAAAGTATTTTTACTCTATTTTTAACAAATCTCGAAATAAATCTCTTTATTAATAGTCACTTAGCTAAATATAGTTAACTATCGCGTAATTGAGCACTATGTTGTTGAACTAATGATTCAATAACTTTATCCGTTGCTATTTTTACTACTTCATCAGATAGAGTCTGAATATTATCTTGCCATACTAAAGCAAAGGCTAACGAACGCTGACCTGCTGGCACTTTGTCCCCTTGATAAACATCAAACAACCATAGATTAGTCAGTAACGTACCTGCAGCTTTACGTATTGTCGACTCTAGCGTTTGCAAGCTGATGTCACTATCTACCAAAATAGCAATATCACGGCGCACTTGTGGAAATTTACTTGGGGTAGCGATAACTTGCTGCTCACGAGCCAAGTCTAACAATGGTGCAAGCGATAATTGTGCAACCCAAGTCATAGGCATGTCTAACTGTTTAGCAGTGCTAGGATGCAGCTGACCCAACCAGCCGATATAAATATCGTCGATATAGAGTTTGGCGCTTTGACCTGGGTGCAAAAAGGCCAGCGCGCTACGCTCATAGCGAACACGCGCAGGATCAATCTGAGCTGGTAACAGCTGTTCGATATCATGCTTGAGATCATAAAAGTCTAAGGCGCGGTTTTGGTAGGCTTGTTCATCCCAGATATCACCGACTGCTACCAAAGCGATACTTGGCGTCTGCACCAAGTCATTGATGCTTTGCCCAACAAAGCTAAGACCTGTCTCAAAAAAACGTACACGCGGCTGCTGACGGTTTAGGTTATATTGTACACAAGGCAACAAGCTTGAGAGCAACGTACGGCGCATCACTGCCAAATCACTAGAGATGGGATTGGCCAGTGCTAATACCTCCCCTAACGCCTCATCATCAAGTAGCGTCTCAAGCTTAGCATCGCTAAAGCTAAAGCTAATTGCTTCCATATAGCCATTATCGACTAATGCTAGCTTCATCTCATGCGTCAAATCGGCAGTATCATCATAATCCATACTGACTTGCAAATGAGGTAGGACACTTGGAATATTATCATAGCCATAGATACGCGCGATCTCTTCGATGAGGTCCTCTTTAATGCTCATATCGAAGCGATACGATGGCGGCGTACAAACAAGTGCGTCTGCTTGCTGCTCTACCCAAAACCCTAACTGAGTTAAGATACGTACCATTACCGCAGGTTCAATGTCGATACCGATGACATCAAAAATCTTTGTCAGCGGTAGCGTAATAGGTGCACGGGCTGGCAAGTGCTCGCTACTTTCTGTTTTTATAACTTGACCGGCCTGCGAGCCTGTGACACTGGTAAGCAAGTCACAAGCACGGGCCAATGCCAACTCTGGCAGCGCAAAGTCTACACCGCGCTCAAAACGCTGTGAGGCATCGGTATGTAAGCCAAAACGGCGCGCACGAGCAGCGATGGCGAGTGGATTAAAAAACGCACTCTCTAATACGATATTGGTTGTGCTGTCGGTCACACTACTACGCTTACCGCCCATAATCCCAGCAAGAGCCAGCACGCCTTCATTATCAGCAATGACTAACTCATCGCCCGTTAAGGTAATGGTTTGCTCGTTAAGCAATATCAGCGTTTCTTTAGGCTGTGCCAAACGCACTACAATATCACCTTTGATGGTATCGGCATCAAATGCATGTAACGGCTGGCCAAGCTCCATCAACACATAGTTGGTGACGTCCACCAAAAAGTTATGCGAACGTAAGCCTGACTGAATCAAGGCATCCTGCATCCACTTTGGCGTATCGATACTGCGATCGATATTGCTAATCGCCTGCAATAAATAACGCGGGCAAGCCTCTACTGCTTCTACACTTGCCGCAACGTTTGCGCCATCATCAGTTACAGCGTTGGTCGCAATCTCTGGCTGCTGCATCGGCAAGTCGTTGATGACTGATATCTCACGAGCAATGCCGCGTACGCTAAAGCAATCGCCACGGTTTGGCGTGATAGAGATATCTAGTATTTGATTGTCTAAACCTAGATAGTCGCGGATATCAGTGCCGATTGGTGCATCAGCTGGCAGTTCAAGCAAACCATCGATGCTATCAGTCAAATCAATCTCGGAGGCACCGCAAAGCATGCCGTTTGAGGCAACACCGCGAAGGTTGCCGTTTTTAATTTTAAAGCCTTTTGAGTCATCACTAGGTAACACAGCACCAACGGTTGCCACGGGCGCTTTCATACCGACTGTGACATTGGGCGCACCGCAGACGATTTGTAACGGTTCAGCTTCACCGATATTGACCTGTGTGACGCGTAGTTTGTCGGCATCAGGATGTTGCTCGACACTGATGACTTCACCAACCACCACACCACTAAAGGCGCGCGCAACTGCAAAACGATCATCAATCTCAAGCCCTGCCATGGTCAACTGTTCAGCCAATTGCTCACTGGTATTGTTGGGGTTCACCCATTGACGTAGCCACTGTTCGCTAATTTTCATAAATATCTCGGATCAAAATTTCATAGTAAAGATTTTAGAATAAAGGTAGGCGTATTTTTATTACAATCCAAATCTAGCCAAACTGTTTTAAGAAGCGTACGTCGTTTTGGAAAAATAGGCGCAAATCATCGATACCGTAATACAACATCGCAAAGCGCTCAATACCCATGCCAAAAGCAAAGCCCGTGTATTTATCGCTATCAATACCGCAGTTGGTCAGCACTTGTGGATGCACCATGCCGCAGCCCATGACCTCAAGCCATTTGCCATTATCATCAAGGATATCTACTTCAGCAGAAGGCTCAGTAAATGGGAAGAATGACGGACGAAAACGAACGGTCAACTCTTTGGCAAAGAACGCTTCTAAGAACTCACTAATCAAGCCTTTTAGCTCAGCGAAGGTGCTTGACTCGGTAACCATAAGCCCTTCTAACTGATGAAACATCGGCGAATGGGTTTGGTCCGAGTCATTACGATACACGCGACCTGGACAAATGATACGAATCGGTGGCGCACTTTTTTCCATGGTACGAATTTGCACGGGACTGGTATGTGTACGTAATAGATAGTGCGCATCAAAGTAGAACGTATCATGCATCGCACGTGCAGGGTGATGTGATGGAATATTGAGCGCTTCAAAATTATAGTAGTCGCTCTCAACTTCAGGTCCGGTCGCCACGTTAAAACCTGCTTGCACAAAATACTGTTGCATGCGCTGAGTAATCATCGTCACTGGATGTAGATGGCCTTTTTGACCACCACGTGCTGGCAAGGTAATATCGATACTTTCACTTGCAAGTTTAGCGTTAAGCGCCGCCACCTCTAACTGCTGCTGCTGATCCGTCAATGCTTGCCCGATACGGCTACGCACGCTGTGTAACCAGGCGCCATAGGTTTTTTTGTCATCGGGGCCAAGCTTACCCATCTGCTTTGACCAACCTGTCAGCGCGCTTTTTTTGCCCGTTAGCTGAACACGTAAGTCTTGTAAGGTACGCGCATCGGTTACTTGTAGAATTAAGGCTTCAGCAGCACTGGTAAACTCATGTAGCTGAGTCTCATTTAGCTCGCTAAGCTCTGAGGACAAGGTCGGTAGCGCCGACAAATCGTTGGTGGCAGCAGGGGTAGTCATAAGACGTATTATTCCTGATTTAAACGGATTATTGATGGTATGTAATTGTAGGGGTTTGACCAAATATTGCAAATCATTTACCTAGTATTTTCAATACCAAGGCTCGTTATATAAATGGCTTGAATATGTAGACAGTTAAAATAGTTAATATAAAAAAAGCCACCGACCAGCGGTAGCTTTTATTAATATCGTACTATTAATTGATATTAGTCCTATCCATATAGATATTTGCTTAAAAAAGCGTCAAACCTAAAGGATGACTAATACTTAGGCCAATTCCGCTTTTGCTTTTTCAACCAAGGCTGTGAAAGCGACTGCATCATGCATAGCGATGTCAGCAAGTACGCGACGATCGATTGCGATGTTTGCTTTTTTCAAGCCATTGATAAGACGGCTATAGCTCAAACCGTTTAAGCGTGCACCAGCATTGATACGTGCAATCCAAAGACGACGGAAAGTACGTTTTTTGTTGCGACGGTCACGATAAGCGTATTGACCAGCTTTGGTCACTGCTTGTACCGCTACGCGATAAACACGTGAACGGGCACCGTAGTAGCCTTTAGCACGCTTTAAGATTTTTTTGTGACGGCGATTTGCCTGTACACCACGTTTTACACGGGCCATAAATTACTCCAAGATTTTAATCATTATTAAACGAATCACGATGTCTATAAATGATAGACATCGCTGTCAAATTGCAAAGTCAAATATTTAATAAAACAGATGACAATAGGCTATTAGATGTATGGGCACATACGACGAACTGCTGCTTCGTCAGACTTGTCCACCATCTTTAGACCACGCAGTTGGCGAATACGCTTAGCTGATTTCTTGGTCAAGATATGGCTTTTGAAGGCTTGCTTACGCTTAAAGCCGTTCGCTGTTCTTTTGAAGCGTTTAGCGGCACCGCTTCTGGTTTTCATCTTAACTTTCATGATGAGTTGCCTCTTTGTCTTTAATAGAACCTGGTCGTCAAATAGTCGGTTATATATAGTGGTTTCAAAAACAACCACTAAACCTTTATTTGCCTCGAGGTGGGAGGCGCTATTTTAGCAGAAGTGTCACGATTTTGCCAAATAAAGTTTTAACAGCATGATTCAACCTATCGTTTGCAAAGGTTACCTCTTTATAGATCCATCAGCTTTGCAACAATAAGTAACGTTATAAGACCAGCATAAGATGTCAAGCATCGCTTTGGTGAAAAGGCCTTTAAATGTTCAATCTTGCTCATAATTAAAGCAGTTAGTAAAATAATACTACCGCTTATTCCTAAATTGATTGAATGTCTGCTTAAGCTATGTTTTATTGATGACAATGGCGTCTCAGACGTTATGAAAACTTATGTAGGAGATAACGTTGATAGACCGTGAGTTAGAGTTTGATGATAGAGTATTCGTCTTTGAGACAGTTATGCGTGTCCGTAACACAGAGATTGATGTTGGGCAGCATCTAACGTTAGAATCACTCATCGCATTATTGGCCGAGGCAAGGGCGAGGTTTTTGTACTCTAAAGGTATCAAAGAGATCAATGCAGAATGCCAAGGTTTGATTGTTAGCAATTTACAGCTGAACGTTATTAGTCGTGTACGCGCTCGTGAAGAGCTACTATTTGAAGTCGGTATAGAGCACATATCTGATAAGGATGGCGAGATGGCTATCAAAGTGACACGTATGTATGATGGCTCACTAGTAGCAAAAGCCCGCAAATCTTTTGTTCAGTATGATTATCGCTCCAATAGAAGTATAGTTTTTAATAATGATATTAAAGAGGCACTAAACCAACAAGCATCATTTGAGCTATAATGGCGTCGATTACGTGAGCCTTATAACCCTTATGCTTGCCATTTCTCTATCAACCTAAACGTCTATAACTATAAGAAGATAGATTATGACCACACCTAACTGGCTAACCTCTATAAAATTCAATACTGATGGCCTGATTCCTGCAATCGCTCAAGATTATGAGACAGGACGCATCCTAATGATGGCGTGGATGAACGCTGAGTCCTTACAGCTGACGGCAAAAACGCAAACTGCAGTCTATTTTTCGCGCTCGCGTAATCAGCTGTGGCATAAAGGTGAAACGTCAGGGCACACTCAGCAGGTACACGATATTCGCTTGGACTGTGATGCCGATGTCATCGTGTTAAGCGTCACTCAAATCGGTGGTATCGCTTGTCATACTGGACGTGAGTCTTGTTTTTATCAGCGTTTAGACATGACAGGTGCAGAGCCCGTCTGGCAAACAGTCGATGCTGTATTAAAGGATCCTGCTGATATTTATCAGTCAAATAAAAATACTAATAGCAATGTAAAAAGCACTGCTCATAAAAATACTGTTTCTAATATGAATGGTTTATCAAGCCAAGAGACTCAGACTGCAATATTGCGCCAGCTTGATCGTGTGTTAGCTGAACGTAAACAAGCATCTGCAGACAGCTCTTATGTAGCAAGTTTATATGCTCGCGGACTTAACAAGATACTAGAAAAAGTGGGTGAAGAGACGACTGAGAGTATCATTGCTGCCAAGGACTTCGCTAATTGTGATCAGCTTACAGATGAGACACAGTACAACGCTGCGCGACATGAGCTTATTTATGAAGTGGCTGATGTGTGGTTTCATACATTAGTAGGACTGGCGTGGTTCGATATCGAATCTGATGCTGTATTGAACGAGCTGGGACGACGTTTTGGACTTTCGGGTATTGATGAGAAAGCAGCAAGATAGCTTTAATTGAAATAAGCTTGTGTAATTATTGTTGTTTTCAACTTTTTATTGTCAGTGCGCGTTATAATGTATCTTTAATAACTTGCTTCTTATTTGGCAATAACAGTTTATTGTGCAAGTAATAAATGTAAGACAATACAAGATATATTGGTCTCATTAAGATATAAGGATACCGTTATGGGCAGTTTTTCCATCACCCATTGGCTAATTTTGTTGGTTGTAGTGGTTGTCGTATTTGGCACCTCCAAGCTTAGAAACGCTGGTAAAGATCTGGGCGGCGCAGTAAAGGGCTTTAAAGAAGCTGTCAAGGACGAAGAGACAGAACAGGCGCGTAAACGCCGTGTACTCGATCACGATGCCAGCTCAAATACTCAATCGACTACTTCAGCAAATTCACAGACTGGTACTAAGGTTGATGATGTAGAAATCAGCCCTACCACCTCTAATGATGAACATAAAGTATAAGAGATGTTATTTATAAATAACGTCACTGAATAGTATATTTATGACTATATTTGACAATTATGTTTGATATTGGATTTTCTGAACTACTCTTGTTTGGTGTCATTGCCTTAATCGTGCTTGGCCCTGAAAAGTTACCTCAGGCTGCACGTACTGCTGGACAATGGTACGCTAAGCTGCGCCGTACAGTCTCAACCCTGCAGTCTGAAATTGAAGCTGAGCTTGACTTGGCTGAGACACGCAAACAAATGCAGGATGAACTTGCTAAAATCCGCCAAACTGAAGCGGACATGAAGCGCGAAATGGCAGAATTGCGTGGTAGTATGCAAGATTTTGAATATTCGCAGCACCAAAGCATGGATGCTATCAATAATCCAAATAGCTACAACTCAAATGATGAGTCCTTCGAAGACGACTATGATGAACATATGATGCATATGTCGGAGGAAGGCTTGTTCTCAGACTCAGACATGCCAGCTGAATTTGCTTATGACTATGAGCAAGATCGTTTGTCAAACTACTCATCTGATGTGTCTTCATCTGATCCATACAAAGTTACAGAGTCGGTTGATGGAAGCTTTGATCAGACTGCTAACAACACTAAAGACTCCTTAGACGCTTCTAGCAATACACCGCCGCGCTTTATTACCAAACCATGGGAAAAGATGTGGTTTCGTCTTAGTGATTATGATCAGTCACGTCGCCTACCTGCACCGCCCTATCTACCGAACTATGAAGCAGACCATCTGTTGCATGACGACTTTTCACATTCGAGTTTTTCACATCATGATTTAGATGAAAAAATGCCACCTATTGATGAGTATTGGGAGTCTGAATTTGATGAGGATGAATTTGAGCAATCAGAAAGGCATGCGTCACAAAACTCTTCTGCCTATAATACAGATCAAGACGGTTCAACTACTCCCCTCTCGTTATCAAAACGCGAGGCACCCAAATGAGTTTGTTTAAACGACAAAAGAGTCGCAAAGAGAAAATAGCGGCAATTGAAGACAGCTCATTAGATCAGCCAAATGAATCGCTCGATGACAATCCTGATGATATAGTGAGCAAGCTTGTCGATATGCCCATCACAGAGCATTTGATAGAGCTGCGTCGCCATTTAATCAAAATCTGCGTGGCGATATTAGTTATATTTTTGGCATTGGTTGGGTTTTCACGCGAGCTATATAACTTTCTATCAGATCCATTGGTCGCGCAGCTACCAGTTAATTCGACCATGATTGCGACAGATATCACTTCCAACTTTATGGCGCCGATACGCCTAACTGTGTTCGTTGCCGCCTTCGTAGCGATGCCTTATATTCTTTATCAAATTTGGTCGTTTGTCGCTCCAGGTTTGTATAAAAAAGAGAAAAGAATCGCTATACCAGTGCTGACATCGTCTATCTTTTTATTTTATGCTGGTGTCGCCTTCTCTTACTTCATTGTGCTTAAAGGTGTTTTAAAGTTCTTTATCGTGTTTGCGCCGCAAAACGTATTACCGATGACTGATATCGACAGTTATTTGAGTTTTGCGCTCAAACTATTCATGGTATTTGGCTTAACGTTTGAGATTCCTGTAGTCACCTTGCTATTGATATTGGTTGGCATTGTCTCCATTCAGGGTTTAGAAGATAAGCGCCGCTATATCATCGTTGGTTGCTTTGCCATTGCAGCAGTGGTAACACCGCCGGATGGGGTGTCTATGCTGATGTTAGCAATCCCCATGTGGTTGCTGTTTGAGCTTGGTTTATTGTTGGCCAAAATATTGATTAAAGAAGACAAAAACGCGGCCCTAACATCTGATAATGACTAGCTTGGCAGTGTTATTTTTAAAGGCGTACCGTTTAAAACATATGTCTTTAGATTCGATAATATACGTCTTTAAACACGACAGTTAGCAAACTGAGTAAATCTGGCAGCGTGTCTGACTTAAATTAAACCGACACTACCTCAGTTATCCATTTTCCCTTCATACGTAGCTCTTTTCATTTGTTATGATCACTAAATTGCCAGCCAGCCATTGGTAATATCCAGTGGTTTTTTTTACCCCAGTTGTTCTTAATCATTTTTTGCATTTTAGGTAGCCTTTTTATGTCCGCATCTATGCCAGCTTATATGAGCGATCCCACTGATGAGCAGCTCAGCGCGCTTAATATGGCGATGGATCACAAGTCATTTAAAGTAGTCGCCTATGCAGGTGCTGGTAAAACCACCACGTTAAAGCTTATCGGTGAGCGCCTGCGGGGACGCGGCTTATACCTAGCATTCAATAAAGCCATTGCCAATGATGCACGGCAAAAATTCCCAGGTCATGTGGACTGCCGCACCTTTCATTCGCTTGCTTATCGGCATGTTGCTCGTGATATAACAGCCAAGCTATCTTTACCGCGCTTTTCACCCAAACGCCTCGGTGACGATTTGGGTTTGCAGCCAGTACAGGTACGGCGCCAAATGGATGGGATTAATAAATATATTACACTAACGCCCGCCAGATTAGCGCGTTTCGTGAGTGACGCGATCAGCAATTTTTGTAGTACTCATGCAAGCTACCCGGCGCCAAGACATATTTTATTTCCAAGCTGGCTCGATGAGTCTGACGCCGAACAGCTGCGTGAGATGCTCTACCCTGCTGTCGAACAACGCTGGTTACAGTCTATCGATGCGCGCCATCCTGCCGGTATCGGTCATGATATCTATCTAAAATTATGGGCGTTGTCTAAGCCAAGCATACCTGCTGACTTCATTTTATTCGATGAAGCGCAAGATGCCGACCCATTGATGATGGGCATTTTGACTCAGCAATCAAAGCAAGTCATTTATGTTGGTGACGCCCATCAGCAGATTTATGAGTGGCGCGGTGCAGTCAATGCGATGAAAAAGCTACCATTACCGCAAACGTTGTTGACCCAATCCTTTCGCTTTGGTGAACCGATTGCAGAAGTGGCCAATACCTTATTAAAGGCACTACAAGAAGATGTGCCTCTCAAGGGCAACCCAGACAAACACTCATCTACTGAAAAAGGCATGGTACACAGTAAAAAAGATGCCATCCTTTGCCGGACCAACGCCGCCGCTATGGCGCAACTACTAACTGGGCTTAAACTCGGACATCGCGTTGCGCTACAGGCTGATACTGACCGTATGCTCAAGTTCTGCCAAGCTGCCGAAAATCTAAAAAACGGTAAATCAGCTTATGGTGTCCCTGAACTGGCTTATTTTTATCATTGGGGCGACGTGCAAGAGTACTCTGAAACCAACGAAGGTAGCGATCTTAAAACTTTGGTGAAACTGGTCGATGATCACGGCACCAATGTTTTAAGTCAAGCAGTCAATAGCTTGACCAGTATTGAAAATGCTGATTATGTGATCTCAACCGCGCACAAAGCGAAGGGACTTGAGTGGTCGCGCGTTCAGCTCGATGATGACTTTTATTATGATGTCACAACCAATGGCGTGAAAATTAATCCTGAAGAATTGCGTTTACTTTACGTCGCTTGTACGCGCGCGCAGGCCAACTTAGATGTACATAATATTCAAGATTTAATATCAGGATTACAGACTGGCAAAAAAGTAATTTATGGAAATTAAGCAGCAATTTTTTAAACAACCCGTCCGCCTCCTTGCGCCTATGGAAGGGCTGACCGATCCGTTAATGCGGCAAATCTTAACTCAAATTGCGTCAGATTTGGGTCGTCCTTATGATTGGTCAGTCAGTGAGTTTATTCGCATCACCCAGCATCTCTTGCCAGCGCACGTGTTTTATAAATATGTCCCAGAATTGCATCATAATGCCAAGACCGCCTCGGGTACCCCTATCCATGTACAACTATTAGGTAGTGAAGCACAGCTGATGGCTGAGAATGCAGCGTTTGCCTGCACGCTTGGCGCACCTGCTATCGATATCAACTTTGGTTGTCCTGCCAAGACGGTCAACAATCACCGAGGCGGCTCTGTGCTATTGGATGAGCCAGAAGTCATGTATGAGATTATCAGTGCGGTACGGCGGGCAGTGCCTACTCACATTCCAGTCTCTGCCAAGATTCGATTGGGCTATACTGATACCAGTCGTATGGATGATATTCGCGGGGCGATTAGCGATAGCGGTGCAGACTGGCTTACTATTCACGCGCGTACCAAAACTCAAGGTTATAAGCCACCTGCTTATTGGGACAAGATTAAAGCATTTAATAAACTTAGTATTCCAGTCATTGCCAATGGCGAGATTTGGAACGTGGAACAATCGCAACGCTGTATGGTGCAGTCAGGGACAACACATCTTATGTTAGGACGCGGCGCTGTTACTCGTCCAGATCTGATTGCACAGATTGATCATGGCCATCAGCAGAATCTAGAAAGTAGCACAACCTTATTGTGGGAAGATTTAATTACGAATCAGATTCAGTTTTTGAAAGGTCAAGCCAAAAACGACCTTGTATTAGTTGGCCGTTATAAGCAGTGGCTTGGTATGCTCACTAAAGGCTATAGTGAAGCACAGACACTGTGGGAAAAGGTCAAACGAGAAAAAAGTAAAGCTGCTATTATAGCTGCGTTACAGTCGAGTACGCAGTCATAATTAGCCATTTATCTGTTCAATAACTGTATAACTTTTTACAAAGATAAAACAGCTTAGATAACTGCATAGCTAATAGAAATTGGCTAAAAATTAAATGCTAATTCGGATTGCAAGATAAAATAACATCAAACAGCATATTATTGACAATACCCAAAGCACTGAACGAAACATTGATAAATTGGCAACATAAGCCATGCCATAACCAATACGAATCAGCACGTAAAGCCATGCTAAGGTATTGATAATCGATTGCGGCACAAAGAATAACATCGCAACCAAGACTGCTGCCAAAAAGACAGGTAAGGTCTCATAGCTGTTTTGCTGGGCTGCATTGGCACGTGCTGCTGCTCCTGTCGTACGTTGCAAAAAATCACGTGGATGTGCATTGTCAGCCAATTTAAAGCCACCAACAGCTTTTGCTATCAGCGCCATGGCTAGTGGAAGCAAACTTGCAACCACCATTGCCCAAATTGCAGCGGCAGCGGTATCAGGTATTAACCCAAATAATGCACTCATAATTGTCTCTACCTTTACCCTGCAATGACTTCAAAATCATGAGTAACATTTACCCCGCCCTGTACCAACATTCGACTGGCAGAGCAGTACTTCTCTGCTGACAATTGAATGGCCTTTTCAACTTGCTTATCTTTGATATCTTGACCCGTGACCACAAAATGCATATGAATGTCAGTATATACTGCTGGTACAGTCTCAGCACGTTGTGCCGTCAACTCACAGCGCACGTCCGTCACGTCTTGGCGAGACTTTTGCAAAATTGCAACAACGTCATAACTGGCACAACCTCCTAACCCTAATAGTATCAACTCCATTGGGCTGGCACCTTTTTCTTTATCGGCATCAATTTGGACGTTATGCCCCGATGGCGACACACCCATAAATGCTTTGTTTTCTTGCCAGGTAACGCTCGCTTTTGACTCTGTCATTGTTTGCTATCCTTTCATAAACTTTGGTTAAAACGCTTAGATATTTTTATATTTGAGAATACTAACAGTACAAGGTTAGTTTAGCATAGGATAAAACAAGGTTTTATAGACGATCTGTCATATAACTTAAGTCATTTTATTACTTTAACGATATCACTAAATCTTACTGTACTTTTCCTCTTGGCTCATGAAAGTGAAGGTTTTATAAAACCTATAAAACCCTTTGCATAAGTGACTGATTTTTAACGTTTAAATTCACGAAACATTTTATAGCAAAATACTGTTACACATTTGGTCTATTTCTTGGTTTAATGATGGTAATAAAGCTTGTTTTACTAGTATGAATATACCGTTCACCTAACAATAATTATGATTGCTGTATTTTTATGCTATTGAGATAAGCTATTTTTAAACAACTTTAAGGGTTTGTTCATGATAGATGCAGACGGCTTTCGCGCCAATGTCGGTATCATCTTGGCAAATACACAGGGGCAAGTACTGTGGGCGAAACGTATTGGTCACAACGCTTGGCAGTTCCCTCAAGGCGGTATCGACCGCGGGGAGACGCCGATGGATGCAATGTATCGGGAGCTCTGGGAAGAGGTCGGATTATATCCTCGTCACGTAGATTTATTGGCAGTAACGCAAGATTGGTTACGTTACCGTCTGCCAAAGCGCTACGTGCGCCATGGGCAATATCCACTGTGTATTGGGCAAAAACAAAAATGGTTTTTGCTGCGCTTAGATGAGCCGAACGCGCAACACATCCGCTTTGATGCGGGTAAACCTGAATTTGATCACTGGCAGTGGGTCAGTTACTGGTATCCACTAGGACAAGTGATTCATTTTAAACGCGGGGTATACCGCCGTGCTTTGCAAGAGCTGGCACGCGAATTACCTCTTAGACAAGAGTTAATTATTCCTGAACAGGACAACCATTTGTTGATGGAATAATTAGACAATTTAATGCAAAGCGCATTACGGATGCTCACATTGATATCTAGAAACTTTAGATATGAATGTGAGCATTTTTTATTGCAGATTTGAATGATAATCAAATTCGCGACTAATAATATTCGCAGTAACTTTTGTATTTTTGGCATCATTACGTAGCGTCAAAATACTTTGCGTGCGAGTCCCATAAGTTGGTACATTTTTTTCTGTATCATCAAAAGCAACAGGCTTGATATAAACAGAAGACAGCATCTGCTCAATCTCTGCAGCCATACCAGTATTTGGTAGCTTATCTGCTGGCGCTGGAGTATTGTCTGACAACACACTGAGAGCAGCATCTCGCCAGTACTCAAACGAGTTATCTTCTGCAATTAGCGGCAGTACTTCTTGACGTAGCCGACCACGCAAGCGCTCAGTCTTAAACCAGCTATCTTCTGGCTGACCATTAGAAAGAACATGCAAGCCTGCATACAAGGGTGTTGGTGCATGGCCGCGATTATTAACAATGACGGCCTGCGCTGCATCACCAATAATGAGGTTAAAACCCGCGTAGTCTTGCAAGCTGATTTGCCGTGCAAAATCCATTGGACTTATATTGCTGGTCAAAAAATCTGTGACGAGTGCACCACGTGAGCGTTCATCCAAGCTTCCCTGCACACCATCGCGAAAATTCAGTACGGCGGCCCAGCGTCCGTTTTGCTCATAAAAACCGGTATGCTGCTCTTGATGAATACCCAGCCAAGTACCACCACTTTGGCTATCCCGTCCAGCATAGATAGGTTTATCAGACCACTGATGCAGCGGCTCAGTTGGACGCTGCAAAAACTCATCGCGATTAGACAGTAGTACTAATGGCAACTCATCAAATAGTTGCCAAGCGATGGCCACGATGCACATAAAATTCCTTTATATTTTAAAAATTATAGTTGTTAAGAGCCTGTCATTTAGCGCGACTGTTATTTTATATTTTTAATAATTAATTAGTGTTTAGCTTCTTATCGGCAGGGTAGCTAATTTGATAAGTAGACTGTACCACTCGCGATTGCCTACTTGGCAAATCAAATTCCCAAGCGACCATGCCCTTATTGTCATTCCAATCCTGCTCAGTAACTGCTGGTGTATGGGTCGCTGTAACGTTGATATCCTCATCGCGGCTGATAGGCTCAGCGCTTAAAACTTGCAAATGCACGCTGCGATTGTGCTGATTGGTAAATTGATAGGCCTGTTTAGTCGTCAAGGTTTGCAAACGATTGAACACCCCTTTATCGCCTTGTTTGTCTTCATCGGTCAGCTGCTTTACTAACACGTTAGGATCAATCCCAAAACCAATGCCCTGCTCTTTTAGCGATTGATAGCTATAGCGCGACTGTCCGACATAGTTATCATCGCGATATAACTGTAATGAGCCATCGATCCAAGCTGGGGTCAAAAAAGGCGCTGATGCGTACCAATAGGCGGCTTGCTCGACACTTGGTGTACTGCGTAGCCACAGCTTACTGTTACCAGATTGCTCATCAATGACCGTCCGTACCCGTCTACCATCACTTGGGATGCTGACGCGCTGCGGCAAACGATACTCAGTAATACCATTTTTGTTTTGGCTACTAACAGTAAAACTTGGCAGCGGTGCCATGTTCGCAGCAGACTCGGCGCCGCCATAGTTATCGCTTGCAGAAACAACCACAGGGACAGCTTCCATAGCAGCTGGCGCATACCTAGCGCGTTTAGCTTGCAGCGCTTCATATAAAGATAAACGCTGTACTTTTGGCAGCTGACTAGTAGTATTTTGATTGGGATTAGCAGTGCTCAAAGTAACGGGTATATTTGACCAGTTCTCTCCCGTTTGTTGGGCGATGACGGCAGAAGCTGTGATGCTAAGCTCTTTACTCTCAGTATTTAAGCGTGCCTGATAGGTTGGCTCCCAACCTGCGCCGCGTACTTGATAATGCAGTTTCACTGAGCTTGGGGAACGGCTAGCCGTACGCACACTCACTTGCGTCACTCTATTACGTGTTGAGGTCGCACTACCTACCATCATCTGATTAAGGGCATCTTGCGCGCGAGCTTGGCGCTGCCGAATATCCAGGATTCTTTTATTAATGCTTGCCGCTTGCGTTTCTAAATCACGCGCATTGTTCGCCAATGTACCATCCGTACTTATTTGCGTGACTTTGGTCAAATTTTGCAAGTATGCTTTGGCTAAGCGTGCCGCTTCTAACTCTGCAGTAATATCAGCCAAGTTATTCTGCTGCGTTTGTACTTTTGCATCACCTTGGTACTGACATTGCGCGGCTTGCTCACCGCTCAAGGTTTCAATACTGACTTCGCCGACATTTACAGTGCCAAGTGCCTGCACGCTGACACTATCTTGATCAATAGACGGCGATAAACATGAAAATATCAGCGTCTGCTCGCCGGTACCATTTATTGGTAATGCACGGGTCACACTTGCTAAGCCTTGATAAATGGTCACTTGTTCAACGCTACTCATGGCAGCTTGGACAGAAGACACACTTAAAGCTGCTAGGCTAACTAGACTTAGCGGTATCATGAACCGTTTTAATACCAACCTGCTCGGTTTCTTTGAATCATTGTGATCAGTAAAAACTGATGCTATTAAAAAGTAAGCGCGCATAATAATCCTCAAAAATAATATTAATCCGTTAATATCGCTGGTTAGCGCAAGCTTACGTGATCTGACGCTATATAAAATGACTTATTGATCTGCTTATTGTTGTTGTACAGTATTTTTATCCGGTATTCTTTATGGTACTTATTCTAAACCCAGCTTTATATCTTAGCGGTTTTCTGTCTTTCTTTCTAGATGTTGCCAGCGGCAGATAAGTTGTTACGATGAACCTAACCTGACAGTAATTTGGTATGCCTAAGTAGCTATTTTTGCTATTATGACCAGCATTCTATTATCAATAATTATGACACCCTTATGATGATTCATCCTCAGTATGATCCCGTGGCACTGTCCTTGGGTCCAGTAGAAGTGCATTGGTATGGTCTAATGTATTTATTGGCCTTTGCCGCCGCTTATGGTTTGGCTTGGTATCGCAGTACTAAGCGTGATAGCTGGTCAAGTGACATGGTCTCAGACTTAGTGTTTTTCGGTGCGCTCGGGGTTATTTTAGGTGGCCGTATCGGCTACGTCTTGTTCTATCAGTTCGGTGAATTACTACAAAACCCAGCCTATCTCTTTAAAGTCTGGGAAGGCGGAATGTCGTTTCATGGCGGCCTGATCGGTGTTGGGCTTGGTATGCTGTATTTTGCCCGTAAATATAAAAAGACGCCTTTTCAAGTGCTCGACTTCATTGTGCCTTGTGTGCCAACAGGGCTGTTATTTGGACGTATCGGCAACTACATTAATGGCGAGCTATGGGGACGCGTATCTGATGGCGGCTATAATTGGCTGACTTACTTTCCACAAGCCGCCGCCTTTGATATGCAGCAATTGCAAGCCAACCCTCAGTTGCAAGAGTTGATGATGGAAATAAATGGACAGTACTTACTGCCCCGTCACCCTTCACAGCTTTATCAAGCGCTTACTGAAGGTCTGCTATTATTTTTGTTATTGTGGTGGTATTCGTCCAAGCCGCGTCCACGTATGGCAGTCACTGGCGTCTTCATGCTGGGTTATGGGTTTGGTCGCTTCATCGTCGAGTTCTTCCGTCAGCCAGATGCCGATCAAGGCTTTATATTATTGGGCTGGGTCACTAAAGGGCAGATACTAAGCGCACCAATGATTCTTATCGGTATTTTCTTAATCATTTATGCTTACAAGCGCGATATTTATGATTGGGGTCGTCAATCTGCTTATTAAGACGTATGAAAGTTGAGAGACATTAAAATTGATATACATTAAAACCAAAGACTATGGAATCTAAAAAGTCATGATTACTACTAAGAACGAAGCGGCTTATCTTGATTTATTAAAACTAGTATTGGCTGATGGTACTGAAAAAGGTGATCGTACTGGTACTGGTACGTTAAGTCATTTTGGTGCGCAGCTGCGTTTTGATTTGGCGTCAGGATTTCCGTTGTTAACCACTAAAAAAGTTCACTTTAAATCGATCGTTTATGAGCTATTATGGTTTTTAAGCGGTAGTACCCACGTTGATTACTTGCAAGAGAATGGCGTACGTATTTGGAATGAATGGGCAACGAGCGAACAAACAGCGCGCTTTAATCGTTCTGCTGGCGATTTAGGGCCAGTTTATGGTCATCAATGGCGCAATTATAGCGCGACAAAGAACGAAGAAGGCGGCTACAATAAAGATGGCATTGATCAAATTACCCAAGTCATAGAGCAAATAAAGACCAATCCCAATTCGCGACGTTTAATCGTCTCGGGCTGGAATCCAGGTGAAGCCGAGCAAGTGGCCCTGCCGCCTTGTCACACCTTGTTTCAGTTTTTTGTCGCGGATAATAAGCTATCCTGTCAGCTTTACCAGCGCTCAGCAGATTTATTCTTAGGTGTGCCGTTTAATATCGCCAGCTATGCACTGCTAACCCATATGGTCGCGCAAGTTTGCGGGTTGGACGTTGGTGAGTTTATCTGGACAGGCGGTGATTGTCATATTTATCAAAACCATCGTGAGCAAGTTGAGCTGCAACTAACGCGCGAGCTTTATACACTACCGACATTAACGCTTAACCCTGATATTGATGATATTTTTGCGTTTAACTATGAAGATATTAGCGTTGATGGTTATGAATCTCATCCTGCTATTAAAGCTAAAGTCGCGGTATAAAAATCTGTTTTTTACTTCATATTTCTGATGAAAACAATAAGGATACATTATGAGTTATGCCCATACTGAAGTTGCCCAAATCGTCGCTATCGGTAGCAATCGCTGTATCGGTAAAGATAACGAGCTGCCATGGCATATCTCAGCAGATTTGCAGCACTTTAAAAAAATGACGACTAAAGCAAATAATGGCGAGGTTCAAGGTATCGTCATAATGGGGCGTAAGACTTTTGAGTCGATGAACAGTAAGCCATTGCCAAAGCGTGTTAGCTTTATCATTACGACGCAACTAGATTATGCCGAGAAAAAAGGCCTCAAAGGTCGTAACGACGCTCATGTCGTACATAATTTAGATGACGCATTAACACAAGCAGCCAGTCTCGCACACGGTGCGCATCTTGATACGATTTGCGTGATTGGTGGCGAGCGCGTCTTTAGAGAAGCATTCATGTATACCGATCGTATTGAGCTAACGTATGTAGACACAGAAATAATTGACTGCGATGCCTTTTATCCAGAGCTACCAAGCGAATTTGAAGTCGCAGAAGAGTCTGAGCAGATGCATGATGAGAAAAGTGGGTTAAATTTTAGATTTGCGACTTATGTAAAAAAAGAAGGCTAATATCATTGATGTGACATTTATTGTTTACTACTGCAAAGGAGAAACCAAGTATGAAAAATTAAAAAAGCTCAGCAAAATTAATTGCTGAGCTTAAAAAACTTTTATATAAGATAATCGTGAAAATATATTCAACGTTTAGCTTACTTATGAGTTTGTTTACCTTGGGGAAGGTCTACATACTTTATAGTAATTGCTAATAGATGTCTATGTCTGCACGGTTATGAATTTTCTATCATAATTATGGAGATCATTATGATCATTCAATGTAATTATCCTAAAGCTGTGCATGTTCGTTGGTATTGGCGCTATCGATTTGATCGTTGGGAGCGCGTTTGCGAACACTGTCGCAGTTATCCAAATCAACAATTGAGTTTTGATTTTTAGCAGTTATAGAATTTAACTTTAGAATGACAACAGTCTTAGGCTGTTGTCATTTTTTTTGTAAAAACCACAACTACTCATGCAGCACTTTATAAACCGTTTTTGCTAATACCGGACCAATTCCTTGCACGCCTGCCAGCTCTTGTTGGGAAGCACCTAGCAACTGCTGCAGTCCGCCAAAATGATTCAGCAAGTCACGACGGCGCTTCTCCCCCAGCCCTGGTATAACCTCTAGTACTGACGATGAACGGCGCTTATCACGCTTCTTACGGTGCGCTGTGATGGCAAAACGGTGCGCCTCATCACGAATGTGCATCAATAAATGTAGCGCCTTGCTATCCATCGGCAAATCAAGCGGCTCATGATCGATAAAGTGCAATACTTCAAGTCCGGCCTTGCGCCCCTCACCTTTTGCCACACTGATGAGCAATGTATCATTAAGAATACCCAGCTCTGTTAATACTTCTTTAGCGATGCCCAGCTGTCCTTTACCGCCATCAATAAGCAATAAGTCAGGTAATGGCTGCTTTTTATAGCGCCGTGTCAACACTTGCTTCATTGCAGCATAGTCATCACCGCCTTGAATATCATGGATGGCATATTGACGGTAATCACGGCGGCGTGAGCCTCCTTGATCAAAGACCACGCAGCTGCCGATGGTCGCCTCACCCATGGTATGGGAAATATCAAAGCATTCGATTCGATCAATCGTTCGATCGGTGACATCAGACAATACGTCTTTGAGAGCGCCAAAGCGCGAATGCAGCTCTAGATAATCACCCAGCTTAGTTTTAAGCGCATTGTTGGTATTCAGTTTGGCTAAGTCCAGCCACTCTGAGCGATGTTCACGTACGTTGGTTTTGATAACGACTTTGCTATCAAAATGCGTTGCTAGTGCTTCGCTGATTGCTGTCTGATCAGGCAGTTTATGACTTAATATAATCTCGCTCGGCAAGTCATCGGTCACCTGAAAATAAAATGAGGTAATGAAGGCGGATAAATTATCAGCGAGCGACTCACTGCTATCGACATCAGGGAAGTAGTTTTTACCACCAAGTACGCGCCCGCCGCGTACCGTCAACACGTTAACACAAGTCATGCCTGCCTGACTGGCAATCGCAATCACATCAGCCTCACCCTGCACGGTATATACTGCTTGCCGCGCTTGCACTTCGCGTAGCATAGACAGCTGGTCACGATAAAAAACCGCCTTTTCAAAGTCTAATTCTTCAGCCGCACCTTCCATTTTTTCAATTAACGCACTATGAATGTCGCTTGAGTCACCCTTTAGGAACCGAATGGTGTTATTCACATCCTCTGCATATTCTTCTGGCGATACCAAACCGACACAGGGCGCACGGCAACGCTTAATCTGATACTCAAGGCATGGACGCTTACGCTGCTTAAAAAAGGTATTGGTACATTGTCGCATCTGAAACATTTTTTGCATCAAAACCAATGTCTCTTTTGCCGCGTGAGCAGATGGAAAAGGACCAAAGAAGCGCCCCTTTTGATGATTGCCTTTGCCGCGTCCATAAGCCAATCTCGGATAAGGTTTATCAGCTGAAATAAACACATATAGATAAGACTTATCATCACGCAATAATACGTTATAGGGGGGACGATATTCTTTAATCAGGTTTTGCTCAAGCAGCAGTGCCTCGGTTTCACTACGGGTAATGATGGTCTCGATATCGTGAATCCGTGCCACCAATGCTCGCGTCTTTGGATGGTCAATGGTCTTAGCGAAGTAGCTATTGACGCGACTTTTTAGCGACTTCGCTTTACCCACATATAAAATATCGCCGTTTTTTCCCAGCATTTTATAGACTCCTGGCAGATTTGGCAGGCGTTTGATAAGATGCTTAAGACGGGCTTTTTTATCATCTGCGGGACTTGTTTCTGAGACGTTAACCATAAATTTGCTGCTCTTAAGATACTGATATACAGCTAATTATGGGGCGATAGCCTGAGTTTTACAAGCTATCGCTTACTATAGGTTTATGCACAAAAAAACCAGCATGAAGCTGGCTTTTATTTTTTTGGGGTAGGCAAAATTTCTAATGACGGAAGTTCGGTAATAGTGCTGGAATACCTGGCAACATACCAACGACCGCCATAACACCTGTTAATATCACAAAGGTAATCACAGGTATAATCCAGCGACTCATTTTTGATAAACTCGCACTTCGCTCTTTAGAGCCTATTAGTCCAAGGTTATCAAGTACTAAGGTTATCGACCAACCAAAGGCTGGGTTTACCAGTGCTGATGCAAATACCACAATGGCAGCTGACTGCGTGGTTTTACCTTCGCGCGTCATCTCCATGCCAGCCTCGAGCAGTGGGATAAAGACACCGACGATCAACGCCACACACATTACCGGCTCCCAAATAGCCAGATCCATTGGGTAGCCCCAGATACCAGCGATCAGACAAAACAGTCCAGTTAGTACCGCACCTGCTGGAATCGGACGCTTAGCGATCGCTGCTGGCACGATATAGGTACCCCATGATGAGGCAAAGTTTGCGCCGCCCAATACAGAGCCTGCCACCTGACGAATAGAAGCGCTGGTCATCGTATCATCGATATCCATCAAGACACGCTCAGTACGCTTTGGATAGCTGATTTTTTGAAAGACTTGATGACCTAAAAAGTCGGGCGACCACATAGCGACGGCCAATACCGCAAACGGCAATACCACAACGAAGCTTTCAACCGTTGGCAGACCTAGCATCCAACCAGTGTTTTCACCCCACCAATACATTGGATTCATATTTGGCAAGCCAGGTGCAGTTTCGAAAGCAAAGGGCGCACCCATCGCAAAAGCTACGCCACCACCTAATAAGCAGCTAAGCGGCACAGCAAGCCAACGCTTTTGAAAATTTTCTAATACGGCATACAGTATGATAGTCAGCAAAATCACCACAAAGGCAATATGTGCCATGCCAATCCCCTCTGCCCAAGCAAACAGATTTTTGACTTGTGAGATGGTACCAATAAAGCCTAAATACAGCAGCAGACCACCGCACACGCCTTTACTGGTCAGGTTCGCCAGCAGACTACCACCCTTACTAATAGCCAATAGTAGACCAAAGGCACCGATTAGCAGACCAAAGGCCATCGGGTGACCACCAGCTGCCACTACAATAGGAATAAGAGGAATAAGCGGGCCATGCGTACCCGCAAGGTTGGCAGTCGGTAGCAAAAAGCCTGAGAATAAGATCACAAAGAACGCGACGATTAATAGCTCATAACGGACGTTTTCTAACACAAAGGCATCACTGAGACCAAGCGGCCCTGCAAACGTAGCGGCAATAGCGCCCACCATTACTACTTTACCGATTGTCGCGGCCATTGCTGGAATGGTATCTTCATATTCAAAACGATAATCACGAAATGGCAAATTTATGCGCCAGCGCTTGGGCTGCATAATCTGTAGTTCATGATTTAAATAGGCGTCACGACTGTCAAAGCTTGAGCTTGGCTGATGCAAATCAGTATAGCTACCTTGCAATTCATCATCGTAGTGAGCTGAATTTGACTGCTGCGGATTGGTGCTTGAAACGGGGGTCTCGTTACTACTCATCACATCTCCTTATGCCAACTGAGGATTCGTTTTTTATCTATAACGACTTTTTGCCCAAAATTGTACAAAAAATAAGCTGCTCAACACAAATTGGCAGCCATTGTATGCTATCAAGACTAAGATTGCGAGTTTTGCCGTCACAACTCTTGACCTTTTCTTCGCATTTTGATGTATGACTAGCACCGCTCTTAAAGACCATTTAGTCCTAATAAACAGACATCTTCTACATTGATAACAGGATAAACGTTTATTATAGTATTGATATTGTTGAATAATTAATATTCGTTACGCTTTAAAACTGGTAGCAGTTTTTATTTTTGACTATGATAGGTGTTTTTTGTTCAGTTTATAATTAGCTCAGGCCATCATTAATAAAAATGATGGTTATCAATATACGAGCATCTTTACGTACCGTAAAAGATAGAGAAATATAAAGGAATAATAATATGAGCTTCCTACCCAAGAATCTAGAAAATTTAAAACGTAAAACTAAAAAGAACGTCATGCCTCTTTTAACGCCTCACTTACTTAAATTGCGTATTAATACCTACGCTCCTTATGTCGGCGCTGGTATCAAGGTCGAGCATGTTGATTTAGATCAAGGCTTGTGTGTGGTCAGTATGGGTCTTAATAGTCTGAATAAAAATATCGTCGGCACACAATTTGGTGGTAGCTTATACTCGATGGTTGATCCTTTTTATATGCTTATGCTCATGCATCAACTTGGCAGTACCTATGTAGTATGGGATAAAAGCTCGCATATTGAGTTCGTTGCCCCTGGTAATAGCAAAGTGACAACGCGCATGAAAATTCCTAGTACAGAAATTGCCACTATTCAGGAGCTGGCAAAAGACGGCGAACCTGTATTTCGTGAATATCAAACAGATATCGTGGATAGTCAGCAAAAAGTTATCGCTACGGTCACTAAGACCATTTATATCCGTTTGCGTAAGTACAGCAAGTCCAAGGAACAAAGCAATCGTATAGATAATGTTGACTCCTAGGTTTGAATTTAAGGCCATACATACAAAAACCCCAATCTGGCGTGTGCTCAGATTGGGGTTTTGTCTTTTTGGTATGGCCCGCTTATTTATAAATAAACCTATGAATAAGGGCTTGTATCTACTGTTGCTTTACTCCTAAGCGGCATATTAACAGCTAAGGCGCTTTGGCAAGCTTAAACGTAATGCTTAAACTTAGATACCAGGTGCAGTTTCAACTGCATCAGGTACACCAGCATCAGTCTTTTTCTGAGCAGCTGGACGACCACCAAGCTTTTCGCGAATACGAGCTGATTTACCAGAACGCTCACGTAAGTAGTACAGTTTCGCACGGCGAACAGCACCGCGGCGTTTCACTTCAATGCTATCAATGATTGGTGAATGCAATTGAAATGCACGCTCAACACCAACGCCACTTGACATTTTACGGACAGTAAACGCTGAGTTCAGACCGCGGTTACGCTTAGCGATAACCACACCTTCAAAGGCCTGTAAACGCTCACGCTCACCTTCACGTACTTTTACTTGAACCACGATAGTATCACCTGGTGCAAAATTTGGGCGTTCAAGTAGTTGTTCGTTTTCGATGACCTGAACCAATGGATGCTTGTTGCTCATGAGAGTTATCTCCTCACATTAGATAATAGAGGCTTTACGCATATCACCTGTTTGTAATAATTAATCGTATCACGCATTTACGAGATACAACATAAATGGGGTCTAACAAACGGCCATTGTCGTATGACCTGTTTCATTATTGATCAAAATCTTCGTTGTTAACTGTGTTTAAACTATTTTGTTTTGCCAATGCTTTTAGCCAAGCAACTTGCTGCGTATTTGGGGTAAATGCTTGCCACAAATCTGGACGTCGTACTTTGGTACGCTCGACCTGTTGACTAAAACGCCATTTAGCAATATTGGCGTGATGTCCAGAGAGCAATACTTTAGGCACTTCCATACCAGCAAACACATGCGGTTTAGTATAATGTGGACAATCAAGCAAACCATCGACGAACGAATCTTGCTCAGCTGACTTGTCATCACCCATTATATTGGGTAGACGACGTATCACACTATCCATGAGTACCATTGCTGGTAGCTCGCCGCCAGTCAGTACATAATCACCAAGTGACACTTCCATATCAACATACTGTGATAATAAACGCTCATCAATCCCTTCATAACGACCGCATAATAGAATCATGCCATCATAATCAGTCATGCTGACCACGTTGTTCTCACTTAGCACTTGTCCTTGCGGTGACATGTAAATCACTGGACAATGTGCTTTGTCAATACGGCAACCATACTGGCTGGCACGCAGGCGCGCATCTTCAATTGCTTTTGATAATGGCTCAGCCATCATCACCATACCAGGACCCCCACCGTAGGGACGTTCATCAATACGGCGATAATTATCCGTAGTATAATCGCGTGGATTGATGCACTCAATTGTGACTTGCTCCTGAGTCACTGCTCGTCCCGTGATACCAAACTCACGAATCGTGGCAAACATCTCAGGAAAAATACTAATCACAGCAAAATACATCAGACCTCTGTTTAAATAATGCTCGTTAAATGACACCTACATGAACATATAATTGCTTCAATCGTAAAGATCGAATCAATAATCGCTTGGCCAAGCCACATAAACTGCTTTATTGGTCATATCGACTTCAATTACAGTTTGAGCATGCCACGGTATCAAGCGCTCTTCGTTATCTAGGCTGTCTGAATGTGCTGCTACCCGCATAATGTCATGCGCGCCAGTTTCAAACATCTCAGTAATATCACCAAGATACTCATCCTGCTCATTCAAAACTCTAAGTCCAACCAGTTCAGACCAGTAAAACTCGTCCTCTTCAGGTTCAGGTAATGAGTCTTTTGCAACCCAGATAGCAACACCATTCATAGTTTCAGCAATATTACGATCAGGAACTTGCTCAAATTGAGCCACAAGCCCTGTACCCTGCTGACGCCACTTACTTACTGTCAATGGCTTAATACCAGTGGCAGTTTTTATCCACCACGGCTGCATACCAAAGATATCCGAACGATCATCTGTATCGCTAAACACCCATAACCAGCCTTTGATACCATAAGGTTTCTTAAGCTGACCAATTTTCATAAGTGTACTAGCGTCTGGTACAGATGACATAACGTCTAACCTAACAATAAATAAAACAGAGATTGCTAATAAAAAAGCAATTAAATAATAAAAACAGTTAACCGCGTATACTGATCAAATCAGCTACGCTATCTATTTTAAACATACTAAATAGTCTAAAAACTGACTATAAGTACTCAACGCTAAGCATTTAAGCAGTTGCTTCAGTGCTTGTTGTCGCTGATTTGTTGTAAGCTTTCGCTAATGAAGCAACGCGATCTGAAGGCTGTGCGCCTTTTGCGATCCACGCATTATACGCTTCCATGTTTAAGCGTACTGCTTCTTCAGACTCTTTGGCAAGTGGGTTAAAAAAGCCAATGTTTTCAATGTAGCGACCGTCACGCGCGCGGCGTTGATCAGCAACAACTACTTGATAAAATGGGCGTTTCTTGGCACCGCCCCGTGCTAAACGAATAACAACCATGTGAATTCTCTCTTTCGCAGGTATACCAAAAGGGCATAATTATATCACAGTCTTGATTTGTTGAAAACATAAACTGTGTTTATTTAATGACTATTATAACAATGGTTTAAAAGCAATCAAGGGCCACAAATATCGCAACCTATTTACTGATCAAAGTCTAATATTCAACGATAACTTTTAGCCAGCTCATAGCGCCTACTGCAGTATTGCACTATACTTTATTGCAATACTGTAAGAGCGTTAGATCCCTATGTTTATTCCAACTCCTCGTCGCACTGCTTGGCTGCCACGTTCGTACTCTAGTACTTGGCTTACAACCTTAATGGTAGCCTTTATTGTTATAATCAGCGTCGGTTTGTCTATTTGGTTTTTTTGGCGCAGTTTGTATTTGCCAGAGCTTAAAAACCATGCGCGTTATTTAACCAGCGAGCTGCGTTTGATGAATAGTGCGAGAATAGACTGGCAGGACAATCCAAAGATACAACAATGGCTGTATCGCAACTCACACGTGGTAGTCGTTGATAATCCTAGTGACTTTCCACAAGTTGAAAACAAAGTTTTTGTGGGGGTATTTACTGACGTTTTACAACGTGAAATTGGAGCACAATTAGGACGACCAGTTGAAGTATATTTTAAATTTAAGCCCACACCTCAGCTATGGGTACAAGACAGCCGCGACCAAAGCTTTTGGATTCGTGAGCCCGTTGTCTATTATTCACAATATAGCCCAACATTATTGGCGTTATTCTTGTTAGGTTTGCCAATTTTGACTTTGTTAACGATCATCTTACTAGCACGTCAGCTAAACCGCCCGCTTCGTTACTTACAACGTGCTGCAACCAATTACATTCGTCTCGGTCATGCGACTACTTTGCCAACGCGTACAGGACCTACCGAGATACGCCAGGTCAATACGGCGTTCAATCGTCTATTTACAACGCTTAGTCAAGCGCAAAAAGAACGCACGATCATGCTGGCTGGTATCTCACATGATCTACGCACACCGCTAACACGCATGCGTTTAACCGCTGAGATGTTGCCTGATGACTTTTTCCGTGAGGGATTGATTTATGATATTGAAGACATGGATGCAATTTTAGAGCAGTTTATCTCTTTTATGAAAGATGGATCTGATGAGCCTGTACGCCTTACCAATTTAGACACGATATTTAATGAGATTATTGTACAGTTTGCGCCTATGCCGTTTATTTACCAATCAGAGCTTCAAAAAGCTGTACCAATACGTCCCTTGTCCATAAAGCGCTTAGTTATAAACCTTGTGAACAATGCAAATCGTTACGGTAAGCCGCCGATTTATTTGTCTGCCAGTATCGTACCGACCTTTATTGAAACGGTTGTTACAGAAGATACTGATATTGTGACCGAAAGCGAGGTAAATCAAGAAGCTCAAGAGCAATTGATGATATGTGTACGTGACTGCGGTGAAGGAGTCGCGGAGGATCAGTTAGAGCGAATCATGCAACCATTTGAGCGTGGCGAGACAGCACGTACCACGCAAGGAAGTGGACTTGGCTTGGCTATCGTCAATCGTATCGCAGGTCTGCATCATGGTACTGTAGAAGCTATCAATCATCCTGAGGGCGGACTACAGGTTTGTGTACGCCTACCTCTGATATCTAAGGTTACCGATGAAACGGTCATTGAGGACAACTTGACTACACCAGATAATGCAATCGATGGCGGGGGCTAAAAAAAGAACAAATATGAGACAATTCATCGAAAAACCATCATAAAGAGATGGTTTGAAAGGCGGGCTATTCTTTAGTCCCAATCAACGGTGGTACATGTTTGGCACTATTCGTAAACGTTATTGGCTGCGTAAGCTCCGCTTGTGCAACCTGTAAACTTGCAGTCGGAGTAGGTTGCTGTATAAACAAGTAGTAGCCAAGCATTAAAGCATTTAGTAATACTAAACCGCCAAATAAATAAGGCATCTTATCTCTCCTATACAGCCTCAAACTCAAAAGAACGGTAAACCTAATATTACCGTGGATAAAACTATAATTCATCAAAATGTGACCTACTACTCTTATAGTAGGTCACATAGTCGATTCTATCAACAATTCTAAATAATTCTAGTTGATAAAGTCTTATCATACGAATCAATTAGTGGTTAATTATATCTTTGGTTTACTCCCCACTAATGTCACGATCACTTTTTTCTTGGGTCAACTCGTCAGCAGCAAGCACTTGTGTTAACGGTTTAATGGGCCAAGTCATGACAAATCTGGCCCCGCCAAGACTGTTACTTTCATCTACCTTCATACTGCCATTAAACCAAAACGCGATACGCGAGACAATAGATAGCCCAAGCCCATACCCTCCTGAAGCTCTGGTACGACTATCATCTAAACGAGAAAATGGAATAAACACCTTTTCACGATCTTCCTCCGGTATACCGTGTCCATCATCTTCAACACTCACAAAAGCATTACCTTTTTTGACACCAGCACTGATAACTATGGTTGTTTCTGCATAGCGCAGTGCATTACCAGCAAGGTTTTGAATAACGCGGTGAAGATAGCGACGATCTGCTATTGCAGTGACTTTTGCATTTGGAAGTTGTCCAACGACCTTGATAGATTTTCCTAATGCATTGGTCTCGCGTACCACCTGCTCAACCAGCTCTCGAAGGTTTACTGGCTCTAAGTCTAGCTTAGGAGAGCCTTCCTCAAGCTTTGCATAGGTCAAAATCTCATCAATTAATCCATTTAGTGCTTCGATATCTTCGTCGATATAATCACGCTGCATAAAGCGCGAGTCCTCGTCATCGGTATCGGCCAGCATATCGACCGCAAAGCGAATACGCGCAACAGGCGTACGCAGCTCATGCGAGACCGCGCGCGTCAGCTCGCGCTGTGATTCAATCAGACGTTTAATATGCTCTGTCATTGCATTAAATGTGGCAGATAAACGCGCGATCTCATCTTGTCCAATGACTTGTACTTGAATATCCAAATTGCCTTGACTAACTTCGTTAACCCCTACTTGAATCAGCTGTAATTTACGCTCAAGTGGAAAAATTAGCGCGTAAACACCTAAGCTAATTAAGAACATACTTATCAGTACCATACTGATAATTAAATTTAATGGAAACCAGTTAAATAAGGAAACAGGACCCATTACAACAGCCATATCATTGATTTCAGAAGGCACAATTATTCTGATGGCAGAGTTGCCGCGGCTGGTGCTACTATCTTGAAACAATATAACGACTTCATCGCGACGTAGGCGCGCCATCTGATCAGTGTCTAAGCCTAAAGCATTTACGCCCTTAAGCTCTAGCGGAAAAAAGAATTTCTCTTCTAACTCCTTTAGACGCGTACGCTTAGCAGACAACGTCGTATAGTAAGACAAATCATCTAACAAAAATACGGCCATTGCTCGTACTTGTTGCTCTGTGACTTGTGATATTCTAACAGTTAATACGCTTTTGGCATCTGACAGACGATGATACACATCAGCATAAGTAGGCTGACTGTTATAGCGCACGACAGTATTCCCATTATCAAAACGACGCAGCTCACTTGAGCTAAAGTCGATGTCGGTAACAGGTACAATACGAAAGGTTGAACCAAACAAACTACTGGCATCTGATAACCAATAGTCGCGCTGGGTGTCACTTATCTGCCGGCCCACACCTTCACTAACTAAATAAAAGGCTCCTGTAGCCATATCTTCACGATAGGTTTGTACACGTTCCTTATTAATAGTATCCATTAATAATTGGGCAAATAAGGCCACGCATAGACAGACTATTAATAGACCGGCATAAATTCGAACAAAAATACTGTGTTTTAAAGAAGAAACTAATGACATACGTGCCGTGACCAAACTGTTGAGTAATAATCGCTAGTATCGCTTTGACCAAAACCTCTCCATCGCAAACGATATCAAGCACTGTTAGATAAAGATGAAAGATTGAAGACCGTATTTTATCATTATATATAAACAACCTAACCATAATACAATGACCGACTTAAAACCATATCTATATAATGTGTATTGAGCTGGCGTCCATAATTACTGCTCAATAATTACCGCTCAATTAAACCACATAACACCTGTCTTAAGTTCAAAAACTTAAACTTTAGCCACAAAAAAACCAGCAAGGAGCTGGTTTCTTGTGAAGAAAATGATAATTACTGACTATGACTGTCATTAAGACAAGATCAATTGCCCTCTTTAACGAATAAATAACCTTTACTACGTACTGTTTTAATACGTTTAGGGTTTTCTGGATCATCACCAATCTTAGGACGAATACGTGAGATACGCACATCAATAGAACGATCTTGACCATCATATTCAATGCCGCGTAGGCGCTCAAAAATGTCTTCGCGCGATAAGATACGACCAGCATTAGAAGCAAGTAGCCATAGTAGGTCATATTCAGCGCTGGTAAAGTCGACTAACTCGTCGCTCAATGTCACAGATCGACCGCCATTGTCGATGACCAGCTCACCAAATTCTAGGCGTTGTGGCACATCTTCTGATGGCGCATTTTCAGAACGACGTAGTAACGCACGAATACGTGCCAACAATACACGTGGTTGAGCAGGCTTGGCGACATAATCGTCAGCGCCCATCTCAAGACCCAATACTTGATCCATATCTTCTGTACGCGCCGTCAGCATCAAAATTGGATTTTGATAATGGGGACGCACTTCACGACAAACAGTCAAACCATCACTACCAGGAAGCATAACATCAAGTACTACTAAATCTGGTTGTTCATTAACGATGCGGCGAATGGCGCGATTGCCATCAGTCTCGATCGCTACTTCTAAGCCATTCTTAACCAGATAATCTTGAGTTAACATAGCTAAACGTTCATCATCTTCAACAATCAAAATTCGGAGTGTGTTGTCTTCTTCAGTCGTTGTCATTGGTGTGTCCTATAATGTATAAAAATTAATAGCAGGTAATTAGTAGCACAATAAAATGGAACAATTGATGTTCTTATGAATGATGCAATTGTGGTAACACAGTATACTATCAAATAGTCAGCTTCCTATACTATAGCTTATTGTCGTTAACAAAACCTATAAAGAACATATCCTATAAGTTTAGTTAACGTCCAGTACTTTTAACTATTTAGTTATTTGCTCAATGAAGAGTAGCATTAATCGACTAGCAGTGAAACATGATAAAAAAAGCGTTTTCATTGTAGGCTAACACCATTCTTTACAATATCACCAAAAGAGCTTATTTTTATCGTCGATACCGCTATTATTAACCTAACAGAGAATATGAAATACCTACTTATGCCAACCAAATATACTGATTGGGTAGAAGTATTTTATTAAATCCTTAATTATATTTACCAACACTCTGCACACCATAAAAAAAAACAGCCCATTATGGACTGTTTTTTTACTATTTTATTGTCAAATACTGAATAAAAACTACCATTCAATACTGTAGACAACAAATTAAGCGCGGTTTTTGTATTTACGAATCGTTTGCAGCTGGGCTACTGATTCTGCTAATGAAGCCAAGGCCGCATTAGTTTGTACGGTATCAGATTGGTTGACCAGCATTTGTTCCGCTTTTTTACGTGCTTCAACGATTTTACTTTCGTCAAGGTTATGTGCACGCATAGCAGTATCTGCTAATACAGTGACCATCTTTGGCTGTACTTCTAACACGCCGCCTGATACGTAAATCACTTCTTCTTCACCATTTGGTGTTTGCACTCGCATCGCACCTGGTTTTAGCAAAGTAATAAGCGGTGTGTGACCTGGCAATACACCAATCTCGCCTTCGGTACCCGTAGCTATTAACATGCTGATTTCGCCCGAATACAACTCTTCACGAGCACTTACGACGCGACATTGTAACGTTGCCATATTTAACTCCTTACGATCAAAACTGCGATGCGTTATCTACTTGCGAGTAGACTGGCGTCAGCCTACTCGCAGTTTAGCAAATGCTAATACAACTTACGCTGCAGTAGATTTCATTTTTTCCGCTTTGGCGACTACTTCATCAATACCGCCAGCCATATAAAACGCTTGCTCTGGTAAATCATCGTATTCGCCAGCAATAATTGCTTTAAAGCTAGCAATAGTATCGCGCAGTGGTACATATTTACCAGGTGCACCAGTGAATACTTCTGCTACGTGGAATGGCTGTGATAAGAAACGCTGGATCTTACGAGCGCGATAAACAACCAATTTATCTTCTTCTGACAGCTCATCCATACCTAGAATAGCGATGATGTCTTTTAGCTCTTTATAGCGCTGTAGAACTTCCTGAACACCGCGAGCAACATTGTAGTGCTCCTCGCCGATTACTTGTGGATCTAGCTGACGTGACGTTGAATCTAGTGGATCAACCGCAGGATAGATACCTTGTGACGCGATATCACGGCTTAGTACAACAGTCGCATCCAAGTGAGCAAACGTTGTTGCTGGTGATGGATCCGTCAAGTCATCCGCAGGTACATAGACGGCTTGAACTGAAGTAATAGATCCTGACTGAGTTGAGGTAATACGCTCTTGCAGCATACCCATCTCTTCAGCAAGTGTTGGTTGATAACCAACCGCTGATGGCATACGACCTAGTAGTGCTGATACTTCAGTACCGGCTAGTGTATAGCGGTAGATGTTATCAACAAATAGCAATACGTCACGACCTTTACCAGTGGCAGGATCTTTGGTATCACGGAAGTACTCAGCCATAGTCAAACCAGACAATGCAACACGTAGACGGTTACCTGGTGGCTCATTCATCTGACCATATACCATCGCAACTTTAGATTTACTAAAGTCTTCAGTATTTACAACGCCCGCTTCTTGCATTTCGTGATAGAAATCATTACCTTCACGCGTACGCTCACCAACACCAGCAAATACTGATAGGCCTTCATGCTTAAGGGCGATGTTATTGATCAGCTCCATCATGTTGACGGTTTTACCAACCCCAGCACCACCAAATAGACCAACTTTACCACCTTTAGCAAACGGGCAAAGCAAATCGATGACCTTGATACCAGTCTCTAGCAGCTCAGTGCTGTTTGACTGATCCGCATAGCTTGGTGCATCACGGTGGATCGACCATTTTTCGTCAGCGACAACTGGACCTTCTTCATCAATAGGACGACCAAGGACATCCATAATACGACCGAGCGTACCTGTACCAACTGGCACAGAAATAGCCGCGCCAGTATTGGTCACTGGTAGGTTACGCTTTAGGCCTTCAGTTGAACCCATTGCAATAGTACGTACGATACCATCACCTAGCTGTTGCTGTACTTCTAGGGTGGTTTCGGTACCGTCTACTTGCAAGGCATCAAAAATTTGAGGAACTTCGTTACGGTCAAACTCAACGTCAAGAACCGCGCCAATAATCTGTACAATACGACCGCTACTCATTGCGTTCTCCTTGAACTTCTGTATATAGTAGGTTTTATAAAGGGTTTCAATTATGAAACAGCAGCAGCACCGCCGACGATCTCCGAGATTTCTCGGGTAATCGCCGCTTGACGCAGCTTGTTATAAACCAACTGTAAATCATTAATAAGGTCACCAGCATTATCTGTTGCCGCTTTCATCGCAACCATACGTGAAGACTGCTCAGAAGCAATATTTTCCATTACCGCTTGATAAACAATCGACTCAATATAGCGACCAAGCAATTCATCAATCAATGTCTTGATATCAGGCTCATAGATATAGTCCCAGCTAAGCTCTGTCTGTATGCCACTTTCTTCATCATCAAACGAGTGCTCTGGCAGAGGAACCAATTGATTAACGGTTGGCTTTTGAGTCATGGCATTAACGAACTGGTTATATACCACGTAAATACGGTCAATATTGCCGTTACTATAATCTTCAAGCATGGCTTGAACGGGTGCGTTTATTTGCTCAAACGTTGGTTTATCGCCATAGTCAGTCACCGCTGACGTCACTTTACCACCAAAGTTTTTGAAAAAACTCACACCCTTAGCGCCAATAACTGCAAACTCAGTTTGCACAGACTGGTCTTGATAATCTTGGATACTTTTGGATAAAGCTTTGAATAGGTTAATATTCAAACCTCCCGCCAAACCACGATCAGAGGTAATGACGATATAGCCAACCTTGTTGACCGGACGCGTTACCATATATGGATGTTTGTAGTCTGATGAAGCATGCACCAAATGTGAAATAACCCGGCGCATACTATCAGCATACGGGCGACCCACTTCCATGCGCTCTTGAGCACGGCGCATCTTACTTGCCGCTACCATTTGCATAGCGCGAGTAATTTTTTGGGTGCTTTTAATACTGGTGACTTTGGCACGTATCTCTTTTAAGCTTGCCATAATGATTCCAATATAAGAGGGTTAAAAAGCATTTGCGCATGCAACATATAATCAAGATATAGTATCACTTTATCAGAATAATCATTATCTGTTTTGCATAACGCGACTAATACCGTTAATGGTTAGAATAGTGGCGCAAGTATCTGTTTAAACAACGCGCCACTTTTAACGACTAAATTATAACCAATCCGGCCTAACCCATTAAATTAATAACTGTGATTTTGTTTGAAAGTCTGTACTGCTGACTTCAAACGACCTGCGATATCATCGTTGTAATTCGCAGTATCATCAATCTCGCGCATCAATTCACTTTGCTCATCATGCATGTAGCGTAAGTAAGCTTCTTCGAAAGCACCGATCTTTTCTACTGGCACATCAGCTAAGAACCCTTCGTTTGAAGCATAGATAACCGCTGCTTGCTCAGAAACAGACATTGGCTGATACTGTTTTTGCTTCATAAGTTCAGTGACACGCTCACCATGATCAAGCTGTTCACGAGTGGCATCATCAAGGTCAGAGGCGAACTGAGCAAACGCAGCCAATTCACGATACTGTGCTAGCGCGGTACGAATACCACCAGAGAGCTTTTTGATAATCTTTGTCTGAGCAGCACCACCAACACGAGAAACTGAGATACCAGCGTTAACAGCAGGACGAATACCTGAGTTAAATAGGCTTGACTCTAAGAATATCTGACCGTCAGTGATCGAGATCACGTTAGTCGGTACAAATGCTGATACGTCACCTGCTTGGGTTTCGATAATAGGTAGTGCAGTTAAAGAACCCGTTTTACCTTTTACTTCACCATTGGTAAAGTTTTCTACATAGTCCGCGTTTACGCGTGAGGCACGCTCAAGTAAACGTGAATGTAAATAGAATACGTCACCAGGATACGCTTCACGACCTGGCGGACGACGTAACAATAGTGAAATCTGACGATAAGCGACTGCTTGCTTTGATAAATCGTCAAATACAATCAATGCATCTTCACCGCGGTCACGGAAATATTCGCCCATCGTACAACCTGAGTACGGTGCGATATACTGAAGTGCTGCTGGCTCTGACGCTGAAGCGACGACAACTGTCGTGTATTCTAAGGCACCAGTCTGCTCAAGCTTACGTACAACGTTAGCAATCGTAGAACGTTTTTGGCCGATAGCCACGTATACACACTTAATACCAGATGATTTCTGTGCAATGATCGCATCGATAGCCATCGCGGTTTTACCCGTCTGACGGTCACCAATGATAAGCTCACGCTGACCACGACCAATTGGAATCATGGTATCAACAGCTTTATAGCCGGTCATTACTGGCTGGTCGACTGATTGACGATCAATAACGCCTGGGGCGATTTTCTCGACTTTATCAGTCATTTTAGCATTGATAGGACCTTTGCCATCAATAGGATTACCCAAGGCGTCAACAACACGGCCTAGCAGCTCAGGACCTACTGGTACTTCAAGAATACGACCAGTACAATAGGCTTTTTGACCTTCTTGCAGCTGTAGGTAATCACCAAGTACTACCGCGCCGACAGAATCACGCTCTAAGTTAAGCGCCATTCCATAGATTTCGCCTTCAAACTCAATCATTTCGCCGTACATGGCATCTTCAAGACCATGAATCTGCACGATACCGTCAGATACTTTGACAATCGTGCCTTCATTCTTTGCAGTCGCACCCGCATCAAGGTCTTGAATACGCTGCTTAATCAGGTTACTGATTTCCGCTGGATTCAATTGTTGCATTGCCTTGTTTCCTTTAATTTATGATAACCCGCCCACTGACTTAAATGCTCTTATGTTCACGCAGATCTTATAAGATCGCGCCACTGAATGGCATTAGGCAGTTAGCTGTGTTTTTAACTGTTGTAACTTGCCGCGCATTGAATCATCGATAATTTTGTCACCGACTTTGATCGTAGCACCTGCCAATAAACTTGGATCAACTGACTCGTGGATTACTACGCTAGCATTTAGCGATGCAGCAAGACGCGTCTGAATCATGTCACGCTGAGCATCAGTCAATGGATAGGCAGAAGTCACATATGCGTCCAGCTGTTTTAAGCTTATGGCCTTATGACGGCGATAATGCTCATAAACTTCAGGAAGCAGTGCCAGACGTTCTTGTTGTGCCAACTGCTTAATAAAATTATCAAGGGCTGGTGACACTTTAGAATAGCTAATACTATTACCAGAGTGAGAGCCTTTACTCTCGCCTAGTAGCTGTTTAAAAGCAGAGTCGCTATCACCAGCTACTTGTGAGTCATAAAGATCAGTCAGCGCAGCTGACTTATGCTCAGCAGAAACAGCTGGATTTTCCAGCCAAGTACTGAACGACTTGTCATTGACAACGTGACTGGCAATAAACAAGAAGTTTTCCCACTCATTTACTACCCCATTTTCGTTGGCATAGTCAAACGCGGCTTTAGCGTACGGTCGTGCTAAGGTTGATAAGTCAGCCATGATATCCTCACAATTACAGCTTCGCCGCCAGTTGATCTAACATACTGGCATGTTTTTGCTCATCGACTTTGTCTTGCAAAATCTTTTCTGCACCAAGTACAGCCAGTTCAGCTACTTGAGCACGTAATGATTCACGCGCTTGGTTAATTTCTTGCTCGATAGACGCTTGCGCTTGTTGACGAATACGCTCGCCTTCTGCTTGCGCTTGCGTTTTTGCATCTTCGACAAGCTGGTTGGCACTTTTATTAGCTTGCTCGATTAAAGCAGCAGCTTTATTCTTTGCAAGATCAAGTTCCTGCTGGACATCTTGCTCCGCGGTTGCCAAATCTGCTTTTGCTTTTTCTGCGGCGTTTAGGCCTTCAGAGATTTTACGCTGACGCTCGTTAATGGCCCCAATAAGTGGTGGCCACACGAATTTCATGCAAAAAATCACAAATATTGCAAAAGCAATGGCTTGACCGACGAGGGTAAAATTGATATTCACGTGATCACCTCTTTGTTAATGAAAAATCAGTTTCATTGATCATGTTTGGCAGTCAGATCTTGACTATATTTGATAGAAAATATCTAAGTACCAAACATTTACAACTGAGCTTTCGGATTAACCTGCTAGAGGGTTAGCGAACAACAATAGCATAGCAATACCAACACCGATCATCGGAATAGCATCCAAAAGACCTGCTACGATGAACATACGAGTTTGCAATTGTGAGCCAAGCTCTGGTTGACGTGCAACCCCTTCTAAGAACTTACCACCTAGAATAGCAAAACCAATACCTGTGCCAAGTGCACCAAGACCGATAAGTAACGCTACTGCGATAACTGTGTAACCACCTAATACTGGATCCATTGATGTATCCTCATTTACCTATTGAATGTCTAATTAATGTTCAGTTGATGATGCAAGCGATAAGTAAACTATCGTCAACATCATAAATACGAACGCTTGAAGTGTAATAATCAAAATGTGGAAGATAGCCCACGGTACCGATAACGCCCATTGAATCCAAAACGGCATTAGAGCAATCAGTATGAAAATCAATTCCCCAGCATACATGTTACCGAATAAACGCAAACCTAATGAGACAGGCTTTGCAATTAAGGTAACTGCTTCTAAGATGAAGTTGATGGGGATTAAAATAATTTGTAAGATAGGATTCTTGGCACTAAACGGATGTAGTGTTAACTCACCAACGAAACCGCCCACGCCTTTTTCTTTGATGCTATAAAAAAGAATTAACAAAAAGACAGAGAATGACATGCCAAGCGTGATGTTGGGATCAGTTGTTGGCACAATCTTAAAGAACACATGGTGTGGATCATGGCCCATCGCGGCACCAATTTGGCCTGCTAGACTTGGGATAAAGTCGATAGGCAATAAATCCATTAGGTTCATCAAGAAGATCCATACAAAAATGGTCAATGCCAAAGGTGCAATCAACTTTGAGGTACCACTATAAGAATCGCGAACGTTATTATCAACAAACTCAACGATTAGTTCAACTGCCGCTTGAGTTTTGCTTGGCACGCCTGAAGTTACTTTTTTGGCAACCATCCAAAAGATGGCACAAAATAAAATACCCAGACCAATTGACCATAGCATAGAATCAAGGTGGATAGCATTAAAGCCCATTTGTCCCGCTTCTTCAGCAGTATAGGCAACTTTCCAACCTTCGCCTGGCAAATAGCCATACGTCCAGTTCGTTAAGTGGTGAGAGATATATTCTGATGATGTTTGTTGCTCGGCTGCCATAATATAAGCTTCTTATTAATCAACGATTGAATCAACTACCAAAGAATACGGTTGTCATCTGATAAGCATACTAACAACAATGTTTGCATAAACCTAACTGAACTTTTAAGAAGATTAATAACATCTTATCCGTTCATATTATTTACAAATTAATCGTGTTCGCACTCTCATGTAATCAACAACATCCAACCCATACTTCTGGTGCAGTTACTGGTTTTTTGACAGACTTCAATAAAATTTAGTTATCAAAAAAGGGCTTATGAGTATTCATTACTAGCCCTTAGCATCTGCACATAAACGTACTTAAAGTTATCATATTAGTGTTTGCCGATACCTTGATTTGCAAGATATGTGCTTAATACAGCACGTTTAAGCAAAATAATTAGCTGCCTATCTTAATGCAGCGTAGTATTCGTGTAAAGGAAATTATGTGTTTTTTATCTGCTATGTAATCATTATACCAGCTTGTAACGTTTAACAATATGGTCTTGCGCCCTTAATTAAATTGTAAAACATTATTATTAAGCAATCATATTTATAGTAGTTAGTATTTTTTGCAAAATTCCAAAACACATCATTTATCAATTTTCGACTTAGTCGTAGAGAAGTTGGACGGCAGGATGACATTTTTATGCTATGAACAGCATTATATTTATAGAATAAATATGACGTTATATTGGATAAATACAAAAGCTTAGAAAATTATCATAAGCGACTGTCATTTATTATTAACGTATATGCCACAACATCCAACTGTGACTAATCTGCATTACCATAAAACCGATGAAGAGCGCAGGCGCTGACAGGGGTCGTATGGTAATAAAAATTAGTGCGAAACCAAACACAGTCAATAACCATTTGGCCATTTGACCTCGATATAGCTGGCTGACAATGTGCCCGCGCGCGCGATATCCTGTGTACCAAAAGATAAATCCAGCAAATACAGCTTGAGTAACAAAACTTAATAGCGCACCAATGGCAGCGCTTTTTGCTACGACAAGATCACTGCTCAGCCAACTGGCATCTACAATCCAAGCGATGATAATAAGGATAAATAGTATCCACGCTTGGCGTTTAATATAGACGCCGATTTGATCTCTTTGCGTACGTTTGGCAGGTTTGGTCATTAGCTTACCTATAGTATTAGAATAATAACCGTAGCATTTAGATGATAGTAGCGTGTAAATGGCATACTTCTCTATGAACGGTTCACTATATAGATATAACCTTTTAACCAAAATAAAACGCCACTTATTATAAGGAGCAACCAGATAATTAGCAAGTAATATATGGCAAATATCAAACCTTTAATTTGTTATTGTTAATTAACACGTTATAGACATATTAAACAATCCTTAAATACCAAATTGGCCCACTTATCACTTTAGATATTGTAACGTTTTTTAAATATTAAGACATACAGTTACGTATTTCTTGCGCCATATCACTCCAGCCACTCACAAAGTCTTTACTACTACTCATATCCTCGGGCTGCACAGTCGTATCTACTGGCTGAAGCTTAGCAAGCAAGCCTTTAGCCGGAACGCTAGGACTCACCAAACACATTTGCTTGACTGGACGCTGCTCGTTAAGCCAACGTATCTGACTGGCTTTAGGTGCCAAATGATGATCCATGCTTAAACTACCAGCAAGCTGTAATTGCAACGCTTTTTCGATATATTGGTAAGCATCATGATAAGCCCAATAAGGAGAGGCTTTTTGGTCATTCAACTGTGCTGATGCTACAGCTCTATCCAGTCGCTGGGCAAACTTCTTTGCATTGGCTTGATACAAATTCTTGTGCTGAGGGTTTGCATGACTGTGAATCACTGCCAGTGCTCGAGTAATGGCTTTGGCGTTTTCAGGGTCGAGCCAAATGTGCGGGTCTAAAGTGTTTGCGATAAGTTGGCCTTTAACATCACGTAATGGATGACGGTTAAAGGCATCAAAACTAAATAAGGAAATGGCATTCGGTGCGGTGTTTAAGCTTGATGCAAGGTTGTTCTCCAACGGCTCACCAAACCATACAACAAACTTACTCTCTTGAATTGCTTTGATATCACTAGGGCTAATACTGCCATGGTGGCCGACCTCCCCTGCTTGCAATAATCGATTGGCTGACGGTGCTCCCTCAGTGACCGCTTCACTTAATAAAAATAAAGGGTAGTTACTGACGCTGACGGTCGCTGCTTGCACAGTCATTATGAACGAGCTTAAAAGCATCAATACGACTGTCAATATGTATTTGGGTTGACACAAAAACTGTCCTAACCTATAAAAAAAGAAAGGACGCACTCTACCTTGAAAGTACTGACTTTCATTATCTGGTTCTCTAAGGTTTTGGGGATTAGCATTCATCGGATAACTGCCCTATAAGTATGGTCTAAAAAAGTTTGGGTCTGAAAAAACAATTCAATCATCAGCAATACTGATTTTTTAATTTTTATTATGTTATACTATAACAATAAAAATGGCTAACATAATTCATTGTTATTAGTTTTGATCTTTTTAGCTGTAGTATCGTTTTTTGGAGTCTATACTTTTTGGAGTCTACACAATGTCTTCCACTTCATCTGTTTGCGAACACTTGCATGATGTTCAGCACTTTTCGTCACGTGATGTGACTGAACGTTTAGAGACTGCTAAAGCTCAATGCCGATTGCGCGGTGTACGCTTTACTCCGCTGCGTCAGCAGATATATGCTTTGATATTACAAGCCAACAAGCCAATAGGTGCATACGACTTAATCACAGAGCTACAACAAATGCGTACGACGGCGAGTGCTAATAATGAAAAAGAACAGGTCCGAAAAAATGTAGCACCGCCAACTGTTTATCGTAGCTTAGAGTTTTTGTTGGGTGAGGGATTGATTCATCAATTGACTTCGATCAATGCTTACGTCCCTTGTTGCCATCCACGTGACGAGCATACTGCTGCGTTTTTAATCTGTGAAGCGTGCCAGCGAGTACAAGAGTGTAGTAGCCTGCCAGTACAAGAGATGATGAGCTTTGCAGAGCAAGATGCTGGTTTTATGGTTTCTCGTAGTGTCATTGAGATTAGCGGTCGCTGTCAAAGTTGCCAATAAAATATCTCTGTTCTGTATAGACCTTTTGTCTACTTTTATTTAATTTTCGGCTGTTATTCTATGAGCCTTTTAGCGCAATCGTCCAATAAGCAACTCACCTCTGATGGGTTACCTTTACTGAGCCTAAATGGTATTAATTACCATATTGGTCCACAGTGCTTGGTTAAGAACATCAATATCGATATTGCTATTAATGAAACTGTCAGTCTAATCGGTCCAAACGGTGCTGGTAAGTCGACCTTGGTCAAACTTATCTTAGGTCTCATCACGCCTACAGCGGGTAAGATTGTCACTCATCAACCACTACAACTTGGTTATGTGCCGCAGCGTTTTACAGTGCCACCTATTTTGCCATTACGTGTAAAAGATTTATTGGCGCAGGCAGATAAACGTCGTTTAACATCAGAACAACGTCAGTTCATCTTTGATAACTTATCTTTGAATCATCTGTTATCGCGGCAGATGCTGCATCTTTCTGGCGGTGAAACTCAGCGCGTACTACTGGCACGAGCCTTACTAGATAAGCCGAATCTACTCATTTTAGATGAGCCAATGCAAGGGTTAGATCCCGATACTGAGGTTTGGCTTTACCAGTTTATCGATGAGCTGCCAGATTTTTTGCGTTGCGCTATGCTAGTGGTGTCACATGACTTGCACTGGGTTATGAAAGGCAGCCGACGCGTTATTTGCTTAAATAAGCATATTTGCTGCGAAGGTCAACCCAGTGAGCTTGCCATTACTGCTGAATTTCAAAAATTATTTGGTCATCATTATGAGCAGCCTTATGTACATCAGCCGCACGCTTGCGAGCATCATGCGCCCAGCGAGCTTTAATAACCAAAATCAGAACATACTCTATATCGATTAATAGCACCTAATAAACTACTAAAAACTCTATTAACATCTAAACGGATATATCTTTTATGACTGCTTGGTTAGCTATTATTGCCCCTGCTTGGATTGCTGGCAGTATCTTAGGCCTATTATCAGCCCCACTTGGCTGTTTGGTATTATGGCGACGAATGGCTTTTTTCGCTGATGCTTTGGCTCATGGAACACTATTAGGGGTCGCGATTGCAGTTTGGTGGCAATTGCCAACGGGTATCGGTATTGCGATAGTCAGCGTGCTAGTAGTGTTAGGTCTGATATTAATGGAAGATGAACGCTTACCGACCGATGCGGTGCTGGCAGTAGTAGCAGTGTCTTTATTGTGTTTAGGGCTATTAACCTTAACTCAGCTTACTGATCAGCAAGCAAATGTCTTAGGATTTTTGTTTGGCAATTTACTTGAACTTGATTGGGCTGATTTGCCATTAATTGCTGGTAGTGTGTTAGTAGGATTGGTATTTTTGGCCTATATATGGCCTGCTCAAATAAAACTTGCCACTCATGAAGCTCTTGCCCGCATTCAAGGGGTTGATCCGACAAAACAGCGCCTGTTCTTTATGGGTGTATTGGCGGGTTTTTGTGCCATTGCATTACAAGCAGTAGGCAGTTTATTGATCAGTGGCCTGCTAGTGCTGCCCGCTTTAACGGCACGTTTATGGTCAACAGCTCCCAAACAGATGGTCATTTTTGCACTCATCATAGCGCAAGTCGGCGTGACGCTAGGTGTTTGGAGCAGTATTTGGCTTGATATACAGACGGGGCTTGCTATAGTTTTAGTATTGGCGGTCTTGTTTTTTATGGCTCTATTAACCACCAAGATAGCGACCAAAATACGTACTTAGTTTCACTAAATGGTATTAATTTAAAAAGTGGTTTTAAGCAACGGAATTTTTTGACATTATTCGTTAATAACTTATGAACCTTGTCTGGCATTTAAAGCTAGAGATTACATAACTTTTGTGCTATAAGTTTGCATTATTATTCTTTATAGTGGTTTTCTTAGGCTTTAATTGTCTTGACGTAAAGGGGACCTTATGCCAAGTTATCCTGCTCGTGAAATCAGCAGCCCAGATGGTCAGGTAAATGTACTACAGATTACGGATATGCATTTATCTACTGTACAAGCAGTACAAGAAACAACTGACCAACATCCAACTTCTGAATGCTGCTGTACCTACAGTTTTGAAGCAGTATTAGCACAAGCGTTGAGCGAAGATATTCGCTGTGATTTGATTTTAGTCACAGGTGATTTGGTTAATGTGGTCAAGCCCGCTATTTACGATTACATTTTTAGGTTATTGCACGATACTGGTATTCCTTTTGCTTGTATCGCTGGCAATCATGATGTAACAGATGAGCTCGATGGCAAACAGCCCTACTCTCAGCGCCAACTTATCCCTCAGCCTGCAGACGAGCGTCTACTCAGTCGCCATGTGATTCATACAGACTACTGGCAACTTTTGCTACTAAATTCTGCCATTCCTGGCAAGGTTGCAGGTGAGGTGACCGATACAGATATTGACTGGTTATGCGCGCAATTGAGTGCTTGTGATAAAACTGCCCTTATCGCATTGCATCATCATGTAATGCTTATGCACTCAGAATGGATAGATGCTCACATTGCAGACAATGTATCTACTTGTTGGCAACGTATGGCAGCATTTCCACATTTACGCGTGATTATTAGTGGTCATACGCATCAGGATCAAGTTCGCTATCAAAATGGGGTGACCGTGTATACCACTCCATCAACCTGCTATCAGTTTAAGCCTTACGAAGATGACTTCGCTTATGATACAAGTGCATTACCTGGTTACCGTTGGTTGCAATTAGCCAACACTGGGCAGGTTGCAAGCTGGGTCAAAAGATTGGATACTTAGCGGCCAGTTTTAACCGTTCAGTGCGTATCGTTGTTTATAAAACTTTGTCATCTACCGATTGTTGTTATTTGTAGCGCTTAGGCTTTTAGTATAGTGTGTGAGACATTTTATTAAATAGTACTAGGCAATAGTCATAGAATAGACGATACTGCAAATATTGATATAAGCTACATAGACTTTGATTAGACGAATATTAAAATAAGATGGAATAGGAGCGCCTAGCGTTAAGTGTTAGGCAAATGATAATGGCTAGGATAGCTGAGACGACGATTAGCCAAGTAGCCGCAACCTGCTATGTACTCATGAACAGTATTATTTATACCTAGATGATAATGTTCATTATTATTGTTATATCGATATGAGCGTACCTTTAGAGCAGCTGTGTTACTTGCGTTACCCTGTGATAAAGCGTTCTATAAAAGATAAGTAATAATCTTTATTGACACTTATCCAAGTTTTATCCCTTAAAGCGTCGTTTCATTGAATTAATTTGAAAAAGTAGGATACCCATATGAGCACCCTGACTAATAATCCGAGTGATGTCAAATTCACCCCTTACGAGCCTGCCAAAGACGAAGAGTATATGTCTGATGCGCAGTTAGAGCATTTTAAAGCTATTTTATTGGACTGGAAAAATCAACTGATTGGCGAAGCTGACCGTACAAAGACCTATATTCAAGATGAGTCTAGTGCCATGCCAGATATCAATGATCGGGCCACTCAAGAAGAAGAGTTTGCACTAGCATTACGCACGCGTGATCGTGAACGCAAATTGATTCGCAAAATTGACAAATCTATGTCAGAGATCGAAAACGAAGACTATGGGTTTTGTGAAACTTGCGGAGTAGAGATTGGTCTGCGTCGTTTAGAAGCTCGACCAACAGCAACGCAATGTATTGACTGCAAAACGTTGTCTGAGATGAAAGAGCGTCAAAACCAAGGCCATACTTAATACGCTGTTCTTACTTTGTAAGACTGATATCATTGATTAGTTTACTTACTTAATTAATCTAAAATCGGTCGACCTAATAGTATTTGATGTAATAAGCGACCACACAGTTGGTCGCTTATTGTATTTTGTACCCCATCTTAAAGCTCAAAATTAAGTAACAAAACCTCTTAACTTAATAAATATCTTTTCCCCTGTATTTCTTTTACGCTATTCTTATTCTTTTATTATTATAGCGGCTTATTTTGACACCCATTCATACTACTAATACCCATGCAATGACACTATTTAAACCAACGTCTAAACCGACGTCGCTGTCAACGTATCCTATCGGGCGTTTTGCCCCCTCACCTACCGGCGAGCTGCATCTTGGTTCCTTGACTACCGCGCTGGCAAGTTACTGTCATATCAAATCGCTGGGTGGCGACTGGCTCCTACGTATTGAAGATACTGATACTGAGCGCTGTGATCGGCAATTTAGTGAGCAAATATTAATAGATTTAGAGACGTTAAATTTGCATTGGGATGGGGATGTCGTTTATCAGTCTGAGCGCATTGATATTTATGATGAATATCTATCTTCCATACTGGCCCCGCTAACTTATGGTTGCCTATGCTCACGTAAAAGCCTTGAGCGTTATTGGGAGCGAAAAGCTATAATAGAAAGCGCCAACCTGCAAAACGCCACTCAAAAACTTCTTAATAGACAGCGCTACCCACGCTGCTGTATAGAGGCAAATCTTGCTAAAGACCAATATAAACTACGCCTGCAGCTACCAGATTATCTCATAGGTTTTCAAGATGGTATTCAAGGGTTACAATGGGATAATCCGCAGCAAACCTTGGGCGATATGGTCGTTCGTCGTCAAGATGGCATGATCAATTATATTTTGGCAGCAAGCCTTGATGATGGGCTACAAGGAGTCACTCATATCATGCGCGGTTTAGATATCTTACCTATGACGACTGCACAAATCAGCATCATGCGAGCTGCACGCTTACCAGCTATAGATCAGTGGTATCATTTGCCACTAATATGCAACCCTGATGGACAAAAGTTCTCCAAACAAAACCTTGCCCAACCTATAGATACTCGCAAGCCCAGTCAACTGATTGCGATGGCTTTGCAGCTCTTACAGCAGCCTGCTGTCGACATAGATACTCCAGCACGCATGCTTAAGCAAGCTATTGCTCAATGGGATAATACGCCCTTACAAGGTAAAGATACGCTAAATACCCCCACTCATTAACCAGTCGCTTAAAAATAAAAAGCGCCACCCAACGGCGACGCTTTTATTATCTTTATGTTAATAATTACTATAGATTGTTGACGGTTATTCGGTAATACCTACTATTCTATTTTGCTATATTGATGCTCTTCTTAAAAATAACGACATTGGCTTTTTTCTATCTCGGGACTCTCTTTGTAGATCTTGAGGAGCAACGCAACCATCACCAAACTAATCAACATCGATGACCCACCATAACTAAAGAACGGCATCGTCAACCCTTTGGTCGGCATCGCTCCCATATTCATAGCAGCATTAATAATCGTTTGTGCAATAAAAATAATGCCAATACCAAAAGCGGTATAGCTCATACGCATTTGCCGACGTTTTAGGGCATTGTAGCTGATACGCATCGCACTACCGATGATAAGTGCTTCTAATATCAGGATCATAGTCACGCCAACAAAGCCAAGCTCTTCACCAGTGATGGCCAACAAAAAATCTGTATGTGCCTCAGGTAAATGTGATAGTTTTTGGACGCTTTCACCATAACCCACACCGGTAAACTGTCCTCGACCAAAGGCGATTAAGCTGCGTGCCAATTGATAGTCTGTATCTTGAATATCATCAAAGGGATCTAAAAACGACAACACCCTTGTCAGGCGATACTGAACCATAGTGACTGCCAGTACGCCAAGTACACCTACGACAGCCCCTAGCGCGACAAACTGCTTGTAGGGAGCCCCAGCAATATAAAATATGGCAAATACTGTACCGACAATGACCACCAATGAGCCAAAATCAGGCTGCAATAACAGTAAAAAAGTCAGCAGGCCGATCACTAAAGAGATGCGTAAAAACCCATCCCAACCATTACGGACTTCAAACGAGCGCCGCACTACAAAGTCCGCAACGAAGACGATGACCACAAGTTTCGCTAACTCTGCGACCTGAAAGTTAATCACACCCAAGTTTAGCCAGCGTTTTGAACCATTAATGGGCGTACCAAATAGTGTCGCTATCAAGAGCGCACCAGTCACACCCAGCAATATAAACTGTGTTTCAGTCTGGTAGAGCGTTTTTAGTGGTACAAAGTAGTATGGTATCGCTGCAGCGATTAGCCCGATGCCCATGTATAACAGCTGATGTTCAAAAAAATACAGCTCACTCATGCCGCGACTTAATGCGAAAGGAATAGAGGCTGAAGCCACCATCAGTAAACTAAGTACCATCATACAACCAACGCTGGATAACAAGATCGCGCGTGCTGAAGGTAAAGAGAGAACACCATCTGCGCCAGAAGCTGGCTGAGATTTTTGAGAAGAACGAGAAAAAAAAGAGAGGGCCATAATATTCAAGTATATTAATAAACAAAAAAACACGACATCTATCCGACGCCACCGTTTAAACCAAACCAAATAAAAAACAGGCTCAATAGCCATCACAACCAGTAAACGCACCATTACTTTTAGTAGACGTTAGCTGGCGACCACTAAAAGAAAGTTCTCAGTAAACTAGGGCTGGCTAACTGTGTTTGACAGTAGCAGTAATTTATAAGCAAAACAATCATTTATCGTCTTAATAGACGAATTAACCAAGCGTATTATCAGCTTTAGTGTCCGTAACCAATTGCGTTACTAACTCACTAAAGTAATCGCCACGAGCGGCGTAACCACTAAACTGATCAAAGCTTGCACATGCAGGTGATAATAACACTGCTTGTACTTGCGACAAACTGCTACTAGTCACGTGCTGAATAGCAGTAAAAGCATTTTTTAGTGTCTGACATTGCTTAAGTAGCACATCACTACTTAGCTTGGCTGCACGTAAATGCTGCTCAATTTGCTGGCTATCTTCCCCAATCAATAAAACCTGACTGACATATTGATTAATAAAGGGTGCCAACTCACCAAACTGTTGACCTTTGCCTTGACCTCCTAAGATCAAAAGTAGCTTACCATCTTTGGCCGCATACACTGCACCCAAACCTTTGATAGCAGCGATGGTCGAGCCAATATTGGTACCCTTAGAGTCGTTAAAGTAATCAATCCCTCTAACCGTTTCGATATACTGACAACGATGATCAAGCCCTGCAAAGCGTTGTAGGGTAGTAAGCATACTATCGATAGGCAGACCGGCAAGCTCGCCTAGTGCGAGAGCTGCTTGAGCATTGAGTAAATTGTGGCGACCTTTAATAATCAGCTTGTCTGCTGATAACAACCGCTCTGTACCACGAGCCAGATAAATCTGTCCATTAACGTCAGTTATCAAACCATACTGATCTCTATCTGGCGCATGAATACCAATGCTTAAACGTGGCAAATCATCAGCAACCAGTGGCCGAGTAAGCGCATCTTCACGGTTGATTACTACCGACTTGGCACCTTGAAAAATACGGTGCTTGGCCTGATGATAACCCAGCATGTCACCATGACGATCTAAATGATCAGGAGACATATTGAGCACTGTGGCTACTTGAGCACCCAGATTGGTTACTGTTTCTAATTGAAAGCTAGACAATTCAAGGACAGCTAAAGCCATGTCATTATTGGCTAAAAGGTCTAACGCTGGCACACCAATATTCCCCCCCACGCCAACATTGATACCAGCATCTGCAGCCATCTCTCCAACCAGTGTCGTCACGGTGCTTTTGGCATTAGAACCAGTAATCGCAATGATAGGAACATCACAAGCCTCACAAAACAACTGAATATCGCTTACTACCGGAATATTGGCTTGCCGCACCGCTGCCACTGCTTGAGTTTCAAGTGATATACCAGGACTAATAATAATACGTGCGGCTTGTTGCAATAGCTCTGCATCAATAGCGCCAAACTGACGAATTTCGATTGCAGCGGGAAGCTTTTCTGCTAATGCGGGTGCTGATTGGCCATCTGTGATTGCTACTTGATAGCCTTGTTCAGTCAAATAACGTGCTGCCGATAGCCCTGATTGACCCAACCCGACCACCACTTGTAGGCCACTACCTTTATGGATTAACGTTTCTGTTGCAGCAAGGGGCATCATATATCTTCCTTTTTTGAGGCTAGGGTTTGGCTATCAAATGTGGGTGTTGACGATACTATATTGGTTAGATAGGCGATATGATATTTTTTAATCATAATAATGGTAAGCATGATAACGGTATCGTGCATGTTTCGGTACTGCTTTTTCATCACTTTGTGCTATTATGCGCATGTTTTTATATTAAGTTACTAGGGTCTTAACTGATAATTTAGTTTTGTACGCTGATTGAGCGTGTGATGACCTATATTACGGTATTTATCACATGGTTATTAACCCTTAGTAGCGAATCATACTGTCATTAGGTTACGGCAGATGCTTGTTTATAGCTATTTATTTGTTCATAGCTACTCTGTCTATCTTACCTGACAATCTATCTGCTGTGATACATCATCATAGCCATTTGTGTACTATCTTAGGTTTTTATCTTATTTTGCTATTGGCGATACTGCAAATAACTCAGTAGCCAGATGTTGTAGGATATTTATAATCTTTGAGATAGCGAAAGTGCAAGACCGTTTGACAGTTTTAGTCTGTTGAGCGACGCGGTAGCTTTCTTAGCAGCCGACATTATCCGTAGACAGTTGTTATTGACAGATAATATGGCTACTAGCGAATGATTACTTTTTTTGCCTCCAAATCTATGCAGTTTACTTATGACATCTTTTTTTGATAGCTTACGTGATGAGTGGTTTTCTAATGTGCGCGGCGATGTGCTGTCAGGTATCGTCGTTGCATTGGCTCTGATTCCTGAAGCCATTGCTTTTTCTATTATCGCAGGCGTCGATCCAAAGGTTGGTTTGTACGCCTCATTTTGTATTGCAGTGGTCATCAGCTTTGTCGGTGGTCGCCCAGGCATGATCTCAGCTGCCACAGGTGCGATGGCACTCGTTATGGTCGACCTAGTCGCTGAGCATGGATTACAGTACTTGCTTGCCGCAACACTGCTGTGCGGTGGTATCCAAATTATCATGGGTATCTTAAAGCTTGGTAATCTGATGCGCTTTGTCTCTCGCTCAGTGGTGATTGGCTTTGTCAATGCGCTGGCGATTTTGATATTTGCCGCTCAGCTACCAGAGCTCAATCCTGCGACTGAACGCGTTGGATTGACTGTCTATATGATGACAGCAGCCGGCCTAGCCATTATCTATCTGTTTCCGCTTATTCCCAAGATCGGCCGTATTGTACCATCGCCGCTTGTGTGTATCGTTGGCCTGACAGCTGTCGCATTGTATATGAATTTAGACATTCGTAATGTGGGTAGTATGGGCGACCTACCCGATTCGCTACCAGTGTTTTTGCTGCCCGATATTCCACTTAATCTAAATACGTTACTGATTATTGCTCCTTACTCTATTGCGTTAGCCATTGTTGGTTTGCTTGAATCGATGATGACCGCTACGATTGTAGATGAGCTGACTGATACGCCAAGTAATAAAAACCGTGAATGCCGTGGTCAGGGTATTGCCAACGTCGTTTCAGGTTTTTTTGGTGGTATGGCAGGATGTGCGATGATTGGCCAATCCATGATTAATGTAAAATCTGGGGGACGTACGCGTTTATCAACGTTGATGGCGGGTGTAGTCTTATTGATTATGGTGGTCTTTTTAAGCGATTGGGTCAGTCAAATTCCAATGGCGGCTCTCGTTGCTGTTATGATTATGGTATCCATCGGTACATTTAACTGGCAGTCTATTCGAGAATTTAAAACCCATCCTATGTCGTTTAACATTGTCATGCTAGCAACCGTCTTGACCACTGTCTTTACTCACAACTTGGCGTATGGGGTTGGGGTTGGCGTCCTACTATCAGCCTTAGCTTTTGCTAACAAAATTGGTCAGTTCTTAACCATATTTAGTGATTATGACGACAGTAGCAATACCCGTTATTATTATGTCCAAGGACAGGTTTTCTTTGCCTCGACAACGCAATTTTTGCAAAGCTTCGACACTAAAGAAGCTGTAGATAATATTGAGATCGATGTCAGTCACGCGCATTTTTGGGATATCAGTGCGGTCGATACTTTAGATAAGTTGGTCATGCGCTTGCAACGCGAGGGTATTGATGTCAAAGTAGTTGGTTTAAATAACGCCAGTCGCACGTTGATCGATCGTTTCTCTATTCATGATCGCCGCGATATCGGCCTATTGGATTAGCAAATAGGCTCAAACGTTTAGTTTTGCCCTCAGGTTTTGCTTGACAGTGGCTATCAATCATAGCTGCTGTACTCCTTCTGTTTGGCTTAACTGTACTTTTCTTTGAGATGATGTGGTTGCCCTTATGAGTAACTTAAAACCAGATAGTGTTATTGCTTGTCTAGATTGTCCTGACCATGTACAAGCCGTGTTGGATGCTAGTATGTGGGCATCAAAACGTATGCAAACGCCCGTCGGTCTACTACATGCAGTCCCAAGCGTACAGCAAAAGGCGGCTATCAATTATTCAGGCTGCTTAAATATCGACGATGAAAATCTTTTACTTGATCAATTTACAAGCCATGAGCATCTGAGCAACTCAGAGCTTAAAGCTCAAGGCAAGCTTTTGCTACATCAAGCAGCGGCTTATTGTGAGCAAAATTTGCATAAACATAAGGTCTATACGCTGCATCGTCATGAGACCCTAGGCAATAGTATCGATTACGTTGATGAAAAATCACAATTGATAGTTATCGGCCATCATGTTACCTGTAAATCTACCTTGAGTCAGTTGATACGTTTAAGCCACTGCCCCACTTTGGTGACTCATGCACCATTTTCGCCCCCTACTACCGCTTTATTTGCGTTTGATAATCGCGCCACTTCTCATAAAATGCTTAATTGGCTATGTAAAACACCGCTGGTTCGAGCATTAACCATTCATATTGTGATGGTTGGTAAAGACACCTCCGAAAACTGCGATGCACTGCGTGAGGCTTATGCTCGTCTCAAGCAAGCCGGTATCAATTGTAAAAAAACTTTATTGAACTGCCGTGATGTTTGTGCTGCTTTGAACTATTATCAAAGCGAGCATAATATTGGCCTGCTGATGACTGGTGCTTTTGGACAATCGCGGCTACGTGAGCTACTCAAAGGGAGCGAAACTGAGAAGTTATTGGGCACTACTAAAACGCCTTATTTACTTTTTCCTAAAGCTTAAGCTTCTTTATATCTGCTATTACCACACATAGTTTATCATTAGTATAGATGCTAGTTGCGTAGCGCTTAACGTAGGCGGCATCTTACTGACAAGCCAATCTACTGTCTGGCTATCGGACAATTAGACCACAAATCCCGCCCTGGTTTTATTTCTATACACTATTATCTACTGACTTCTACAGCCTCTCATTATCTCCATTGTTGAGTTAGCTGTCTTTATCTTAATTCTGTTTTGACATCTAGACTCCACTCTTTGTAAGATTTTCGCAAATCATCACAGGATACCCTCCCCGTAGGGTATGAAAGTTGGTTATAATAAAGTTCTTGTTGCACCTAACGTCACAGGTAACTCCGCTGTATTTATCCTAAAATTACTAAGTAATTATCAGGACTATCTCGTTTTTATTGCATCATATACGATGAGAATTTAAAGCTTTTTTCCGTTATAGTGGCGGTCATTTTTGAGATAAGTAAGTCCAAACGTTCCTCCCCCTTGAGTACGTCTGGCACATTTTTTGAATGACTTATCACAAGCATGGCAAAGCTATGATGCATTAGAAGTATGCAACGGCCTGCGACATCATTCATATAAGGAAATTTTTTATGAAGTTAATCACTGCGATTTTAAAACCATTTAAGCTTGATGATGTGCGTGAAGCACTGTCTGATATTGGCGTCAAAGGCGTCACTGTCACCGAAGTTAAAGGGTTTGGTCGTCAAAAAGGACATACTGAACTGTATCGCGGTGCAGAGTACGTAGTGGACTTTTTACCGAAAGTAAAAGTCGAGGTCGCGGTTATCGATGAGATGGTTGAGCCAGCTATTGAGGCTATCACACGTATCGCCAGCACTGGCAAAATCGGTGATGGCAAGATATTTGTGACAGCACTCGAACAGGTTATCCGAATTCGTACCAGCGAAACCGGGCCAGATGCGATTTAACTTTTATAGTTAAACCATAAATAAGCAGTTTTGCACACGATTGGTGCAAGTATCTTTTTAACAAACATCATGTCATAAGGACAGCTACTTTGTAATGTACGTCTAAAAGCAAACCAATCTACCGCATTGTCAATTCAAGGGGGAATTAAGATGCAAAGTCAGATTTTTGAGCTGCAATACGCACTCGACACGTTTTATTTTTTGGTATGTGGCGCACTGGTCATGTGGATGGCCGCAGGCTTTACTATGTTGGAAGCTGGACTGGTTCGATCAAAAAATACTGTCGAAATTTTAACCAAGAATATTACTCTTTTTGCAACCGCTTGCACTATGTACATGATATGTGGCTATGCCATTATGTATGGTGGCGACTGGTTTTTAAGTGGTATTGCAGGTGGTGAGACTTTAGTAAAAGACGCTTTAACAACCTCAGCCGAAAATGGCTTTGAAGGTGATTCTGTCTATTCTGCAGCATCTGACTTTTTCTTCCAAGTTGTCTTTGTGGCCACTTGTATGTCGATTGTCTCAGGCGCTGTCGCTGAGCGCATGAAGCTTTGGGCTTTTTTAACGTTTGCAGTAGTAATGACAGGTTTTATCTACCCACTAGAAGGTAGCTGGACATGGGGTGGCAACGATGTCTTTGGACTATTTAGCTTAACTGCTATGGGTTTTTCTGACTTTGCAGGCTCTGGTATCGTTCATATGGCAGGGGCTGCAGCGGCATTATCCGGTGTATTGTTTTTGGGCGCACGTAAAGGCAAATATGGACCCAATGGTGAGATACGAGCGATTCCTGGTGCCAATCTGCCATTAGCAGCACTGGGTACATTGATACTATGGATGGGCTGGTTTGGCTTTAACGGTGGTTCAGTATTGAAACTGGGCGATATCGCTAGTGCTAACTCAGTCGCCATGGTGTTTTTGAATACCAATGCAGCGGCAGCAGGTGGCGCAATTGGCGCTTTATTACTGGCACGTCTCATCTTTGGTAAAGCAGATCTGACCATGCTCTTAAATGGTGCATTGGCAGGTCTAGTAGCCATTACTGCAGAACCCTCTACCCCATCTGCATTGCAAGCGACGCTCTTTGGTCTTATTGCAGGTGTAATTGTTGTATTATCTATTCTCGCTTTAGATAAAATAAAAATCGATGATCCTGTCGGTGCTATCTCTGTCCATGGTGTTGTTGGTCTGTTCGGTCTACTAATCGTCCCTATTACCAATCCTGCTGCTAGCTTGCTGGGGCAGATAGCGGGCGCCGCAACTATCTTTATCTGGGTGTTCGTTGCCAGCTCCATTGTATGGGCAGTTATTAGAGCCACTATCGGTCTGCGTATCTCTGAAGAAGATGAGTACGAAGGCGCTGATATCGCAGAATGTGGTATGGAGGCTTACCCTGAATTTACTAACTAATGGTACTCAACAGCAAGCTTGTTTGAGTAATATAAAAATTTACTAAAAATAGACCCGCATGGCCTATTGGCGATGCGGGTTGTATTATTTTTTGTGCCATACAATCATATAGTAGATATTAAACAGTTGTATAGATACAGATATTACTTATTTCTTTTTCCAAGTTTGACTACGTGAAAATGGTCCTAGGTAGCCTTTTAAATTAAGCGTGTTACCTTCCAAACTGGCAGTCATACGGTAGGTCTTGTTTTTCGCAGGATCAGTGATAGTACCACCACTATACTTACCGCCGCCATCCGCTTTTAAGTCGGAGATAATAGTCATACCGACGTGCTTTTTGCCTTTTTCTGATACGGTACTAATAAGCTTACCTGTTAAAACACCGTTTGACTCAGTGATTTTGACCACACCTTTCGGTTTGCCATCGTCAAAAGTCTGCCAAGTAGTATTGGCCAGTGGATCGGCCGCCATTGCCATGGTGGCCATGCTAATACCAGCAACTGCTAACACAGATTTTGTAAATAGTTTCATAGATCGACTCCATTCGTATGATGATTCAAAAACAACGTTTTTTGTGCTTATCCTAGGTCATTGGTTGTTTGTTGCGCTTTATTAGTCCATCAGACAACACAATCAACTCCAATAACCCCTTCTGCACTCATTATAGACAAAATCCGAACTTTGCCTAGTAGTTTTTTATAGATAATTGTTTCTATAAAATCAAAACTATATCAAATAGTTACATAAAAGGATTGTCTATATCATTGTCTGGCTGGTCATTTTCTTGTTTTGACGAAAGCGTTTTTTTATTGTTTTGATCAGAATTTTCGAAAGCTTGCAATACTTTAGTCGTCAACTCGTGCAACTGTTTCGCTTGCTCATAGCCTGTCTCATCAAACAATAAATCAAGATCTCCATAAATGATAACTTTATCTTTTTGGTTTTCTACGATCAGCTCACCAATTTGCATACTTTGATGATTGTTTGCGAATGGATCAATCATTTTACTCTCCATGGTTGGGTAACATTGGACATTACCTATAGATAAATAATGGACATTATTTAAGCTGACTTTGATTTATGCTTGCAGCTGTGCGACCAACCATTCAAGAATTGCCCATACAAACAGCAGCCAAGTAGGCTCGTCATTTGATGCGTCGCTCGGTGTATCTGTACTTTCGCCAGCCTTTAGTGGCAACTCTAAAGCTTGCGTTTTGGTTTGAATATCAAGCGCTGGTAAAACATCAATGCCTGTCTTGGCTGTTAACTCATCAACGCTGATGATTTCTATACGCTCGGATTCATCGTTGGGAGCATAATATACACCTGCCTGATTGGTTGCTGGAATATAAACCGCCTTAAAAAAATGACTGGGTACCAATACTCGTCCAGCGAGCTGTTTAGTTTTTTTATTGGTAAATGCAACTCCTGTGACCGTATAAACTTCACCATATTGCTGCGTTAAGTAACGCGTAGCAGATTCAATATTGCGCCAAATATAGCGGTTATTGCGTGGTGACTGCGGGGCGATGTTGGCCAAACTAAAGCTGTCGTATTGCTGGCTGCGTGTGGCCATATCGGCATTGGGTGCCAGATGGCCGCGATCGTAACCAGAACCTGAATAATCTGACAGTGAAGCACGCGCTGACTTCGGCACTCGGCTTTCTTCATGAAAGCTGTCTTCGCGGTCGATGTCTTTGGCTTGCTGCAAGCGCTTGCGAGTCAAATGTTCTGCCGACCAAAGTGGTGTACGTGACACCCCTGAATACATGACGGCAAAACCGTCCATACAAAGTGGCTGAGTCTTGGCGCTAAGCTTATCATTAGTAAACTCAGGGTAGATACCGCCATAAAAAGACTGGTTACATTGAGTGAATTCAGCTGCTTGCGCCGATGATAATCCTACTACAATGACAAATATCGCCATCATTGTGCTGTCTTTTAAAATGTCTTTATATTTGCCAAAACTTATCATGCAGCTTTCAACCGTCTATGCTCGCTATTACGTATACGCTATCCTAGCAGGGGTGTAGCAATAAAGAAAGATAAGGCGTAAGTGGTGACATTTTAAATGTTATCCGCTATACTAAGCCGTCTAAAAACGGTGAAGTGGGTGAGTGGCTGAAACCGCACGCCTGGAAAGTGTGTATACGTTCATAGCGTATCGAGGGTTCGAATCCCTCCTTCACCGCCAATCTTATCAAATGCTAGTTTTCCTATCTTGTCCTAAACACTCCTATACACCTCTGCAACCCTTTATAAATAACGCTTATAGCGTTTTTTTTATGTCTAACGTTTTCCTAATCTATCCGAACATGACCTACCTATCCCATAGCTTGTGTTGGTCTATCTGTTGGTCTATGATTTCATTAGACCTCAAAAAGACCAACATTTAAGCTTTATTATTCAGTATTAGACCAACGTATTTGTTGTATCACTTGAATTATATAGCTTATAGCCATAGGGAATAGACCAACATGTTAAGCGATAGTAAGATCCGTAAGCTTAAACCTAGTGAGAAATGCACGCCTGCGCGTCCTGACAAATACAGTGATCAGCAAGGTTTACAGCTATTAGTACGCAATACTGGCACAAAGACATGGATAAGCGCCTATCGCTTTGATGGTAGGCAAACACGAATGACACTTGGCACTTATCCTCTTATGTCGTTGTCTGAAGCAAGGCAGGCTAATACTGAGATCAAGGCACTACTCACCGATGGTATCGATCCAAAAAATAAAAAGCGTCAAGACAAGCTTGCCAATATCCAAGCGCAGAAGTTTAATGACTACGCATTAGATTGGCTTAATGAGCGTCAGCGTAACGTCAAACCGCGTACCTATCAGCAAGACTATAATCGTATGCATAAAGACGTGTTGCCACACTTTAAAGGTATTGCTTTAAAGGACGTGAGCTTTGAAGATTGCCGTTCAATGGCAGATGAGATCGAAAAGCGTGTGAACAAAGACGGTGAGCCACCGCGTGAAGTCACCAGACGTACTATCGATTTGGTTGCTAATGTCCTAAGGCGTGCCAAACGTGAACGTATTATCGAGCAAAACCCAATCGATGATCTAAAAGCGCTCTACCCTAAAGCCAAAAGTCAGCACATGAAGCACGTGGATATTAATGAGCTGCCTGCGCTACTACAAGCTATCGAAGGCTATCATGGTCATGATCAGACTCGTTTAGGTATGAAGTTTTTAGCCTATTCATTTTGTCGTACTATCGAGCTACGTATGATGAAATGGTCACACATCGATTTTGCGAACCGCTTATGGCGTGTTGATATCGATAATCTTAAAATTGCACGTAAGCACGTTGTACCATTGTCAGATCAGATGCTCGCAGTGCTAGAAGAGATGAAAGACATCACAGGGCAGTATGAGTACGTGTTCTACCATACAGGCATGCATCAGCCCTATAGTGAAGAGTTTATTAATAACGCGCTCGATATCTTAGGCTACGCAGGCAAACAGACAGGTCACGGCTTTCGCCATATCGCCTCAACCAACTTAAACGAGCTTGGCTATATGGGCGATGCTATCGAAAAGCAAATGGCCCATGATAAAAAAAGCAGTATTAGAGCGGTATATAATCATGCACAGCATTTGGAAGAGCGTCGTAAAATTATGCAGGTTTGGGCGGATTTTTTAGACCTGCTCAGAGATACAGGTGAAGTTGTAGACTTTCAAACTGCTCGTAAGCAGATTGAAAATACCTTGAAAAATCAACAACCTGAGACGTTACAGAGTGCAAACAAACAAGTGCTTGTTGAAGCCTTACTCAGTAAAGGAGTTACTATTGATGACCTACTATCACTTATTAAGAATGATAAGCTTAATAATAAATAAAGTTATTAGACTAATAGTCTGAACTTCAATCGCTATCCAGATGTTCTTTAATTAAAGAATATTCGTCTTCAATTAATTTATTAACCATCTTATTAAGCGATAGCTTTTGATGTAAACTAAGTTTAATTAATATTTTATAATTTTTTTGAGTGATAGTAACTACTCTTTTAGACTTATCTTCAGCTTTTTTTCGCGTACTCAGAATACTATCCCATGCTCTACGCATTTTATAAATTAAATAACCTCTTGCAGTAAAGAGCAATTCCTTATCTCCATTAGGTACTTTATATTCGAAATCATTATCATCTGCAATATCAATACTAGCTAAAATTAAATTATACTTATCCTTGATCGTCTTAGGAAAAAAAATACTACTTAATACGAGATTTTTACGATCATCTAAATAATTGTATCCCCATTGAATTTGCTCAACATCTTCTAAATTAATCCAATCTATCTTTTTTGAAGGTGTCCTCCGATTCAAATACCTTCTTTTCATCATGTTTAAGTTTCCAATATTTATTTCTTTTAGACTCTGGTCAGTATTAAGGTTCGGTCTAATAGTAATATGTTTTTCCACCTCTAAATTTGATATTTTTATAATTGACTTTATCCAGTATAAAAACTCTATACCTCCATAAAAACAATCTTGAACAAACTCAGTATCCACATAAGCTGAAAAATACAAACCTGCCCTTAAATCACTAGCAAACCAATTTAAAAAAGAGTTCGGGATAGAACTATATGTTTTCAACGATACTAAATAATCAAGTTTTTGGAATGGGCTAGAGTTTGTAAGTAAATGATCAGTTAAAAGGTTATAAGCGTCATCATCATCGAAATCATAGAAGAGTTTTACTCTTCCTATTGATAGATAATCATAAAATAAAAACTGTTTAACAGCTTCTATATCTATCTTTTTAACCTTTTTATAAATATCCTCTCTTGTAATAATTACATGTGGCTGGCTATTCTGATTTATATATTGATGTTGAACATTTTGAAATGGACCAAGCGTTTGCGCCTGTTGTTCTAAAATATGGTGATTGTTACTCATATAGAAAATCCTGATGCTTAGTAAATATGTATATTTTAGTAGTAAATCTATTGCATACTTAGTAATTTTATAGCTGTATATAGTGAAATCATCGCTTCTAGTAGTAAATTTATAGCCATTACCAGTACGAAAACTCTTATATTATGTCACAGATAATGTTGTTTAAAGGTTTTTATATTCGGTTTTTCGATCGTCAACGAGTTTGTAATTTAGTTATTATTAGGATTATTTTTACGATAGAATATAAAAAACCATAGTTTGATGTCGCAAGTATTTTATATGACTTGATATCTAAATCTAATGCTCATGCCTCTCAATGCCTACGTAACTCCCCATCCATAAATCCCCACCTGTATAGGCTTTTTTAAAAATCAAAGTCACACTGTATCGATATATTCATCAGCTTTAAAATCCGGTTATATTAATATTATATGTAACAATCCTAATACTATGTAACTAGCTACCTTCATCAATAGTAATAATAATTTACATACTTACCTAACATTATGAACCAATAATCTTAGGTAAAGTAAAATGATCATTTCAACTTTGAGCCATGAAGTCGTAGTTACTAAAGTAGATAAACTCGTGACCGATATACTTAATTCTAAAACTAGAATTAATATTCAAAAAATAAGTGAACAGTTGAGCTTTTATTGTCAGTCAATGATATTACTTTATGATCACGAATTAGAATATACTAGTTCGATAAAATGGTTTATAGGTAGTGCTTATCTTGTTTGTGACAATTACTATCCCGATGAAATTATTTGGGATGAAGAAAGGACGCAGAGATTCTTGCATACTCTAAATTCTTATCAATATGAATTTGACACTCCTATTAATAACTTTGCTTTGCAAGAACAACGTAATAGCAAATCAATTCATCAATATATGAACTATTTTCTGAGCGAGTATTCGCGTGTACTTATCGTAAGAATAGACCTCAAAATAAAACCTGATTTTACACATCTTGTCGACATTGAAACTTTTCACAGTTTTATAAATGATCTGAGAAAGAAACTAGGACGTAAAAGAGGCTGCTTTAAAAATTTAAGAGGTAACGCTTGGGCTTTAGAGCAAGGAGAAATTAATGGTGGTCTACATTGTCACCTGTTATTAATCTACAACGGTGATAAGCATAGACAGGACTGGTTTCTAGGCGATGCCGTTGGTAATGAATGGGTTGAAATTACAGAGGCCTTAGGTACCTACTACAACTGTAATAACTTTAAGCACAAACAAGCTTACGATCACCAAGGCACTCTTGGCATAGGCATGATCCACAAAGACAATCCTTTAGAGGTCAAGAATGCTATGAACACGGCGTTGTATTTAACTCGACCTAATAAGTATATGCAGCGTCTCAAAGTGTCGCTACCTAATATGCGTAGCTTTGGACATGGAAGTTACTCTTAGGTGTGGAGGATTTTTAGCAATAGCAAACTAATTTCAAATACATACTACCTTTATGAGATCGGGTATAGATCGTTTACTGCTCATCCAATTAATTTAGGTCTGCCTCGTGCAGGCCTTTTTTATGCCCAAAATAAAAGGAGTGTTTATGAAAACCATCTGTCCATGTTGTCAGTCAACTGCGGTCTATGAGATGACTGATGGCATCAGTAACAATTTGATCGACCAGCTGTTGTCTCCTACGGTTCTAGTCAGCCTTGGCGTTAGTCTGTGTAAGACGCTTAGGGTTCATCCTGCTATAGGCGTGGTTGTAGGTACGACAGTCGCAGCACTGATTGAGATGACTCAGTCTCATCAAGCGCCACCGATGCTAGTCAATCAGCAATATCGCTGTGATGAGTGCTTCCATGTGTTCACCTCACTTCATTAACTCTCAACTCAACCCTCTAACTTATTCAGTTATAAACTATCAATAAAAAGGAAATATTATCATGGCACATTTAGTCGAAAGTATGGCGTACGTAGGCGAAACCCCTTGGCATGGTCTTGGCAATAAGCTCTCACCTAAGCAGCCACTTGAGATTTGGGCACGTGAGGCAGGTCTTGATTGGCGTATTGAGTCCTCCGATGTCAGCTATATGGCAAATAATGATAAAGGGCAAAGCTTGATCATGCCCTTTGATAGCAATAAAGTCTTATATCGCTCAGATACGCTTGAGCCGTTATCGGTAGTCAGTCAGCGCTACCAAGAAGTACAACCGCGTGAAATTCTAGAGTTCTATCGTGACTTAACCGAGCTCTCACACTTTGAGCTTGAGACCGCTGGCATTTTAAAGGGTGGTCGTAAGATGTGGGCTCTTGCTCGTACAGGTCAGTCTATGACCCTTAAAGGCGGTGATGTCAGTAATGGCTACCTTTTACTGGCAACCGCTTGTGATGGGACGCTAGCAACCACAGCGCAGTTCACCAATATCCGTGTGGTGTGTAATAACACCTTAGCGGTAAGCCTTGCTGATGGTAGTGGCGGTGTGGTGAAAGTACCGCATAGTACCTCCTTTGATGCTGATCGCGTCAAGCAGCAGCTAGGCGTATCGGTTAAGCAGTGGAATGAGCACATGTATGAGATGAAGCAATTAACCCAACGCCGCGTTACTCAGGCAGAAGCGGCGAACTATCTCAACCGCGTGTTCAACGATCAAGATAACGACATCATCTTGTTTAACAGCGCTAAAAAGGAAAAGGACGCCGTGCCTAATGCTCGCGCCATGAATCAGGTGATGAGTATGTTTAATGGTCAAGGTCGCGGGGCCGATCTCGATTCAGCACGTGATACCGCTTATGGCTTACTGTCTGCTATGACCGAGTATGTGGATCATGAGCGCCGTGCTATGTCTACCGATCACAGACTAGACTCAGCTTGGTTTGGCGCAGGCGCTAAGCTCAAAGACAAGAGCTTAGAGGAAGCCTTTGCACTTATTGCCTAACTGACTAGCAAACTTAACCAATTAAACCACGCCTTAGCGCGTGGTTTTTTTATGCCTGTTATTTCATTTCAATCAATTTATCGAAGGAGTTCATTATGAACATGATCGCATTAAACACCAGCACACCAGTAAGACGCGCTAAGCGTTTAAGCGCTAAGGTTAAAGCGCCTGTAACTGATAAAGCTCAGGTAGAGATTAAACCAGTCGATAGCTCTGCTACTGAGTCTAATACGCCGCTAACCCCTAAGCGCCTGATCAGCACAAAAGACTTAAGCCGTGACGAGTGGCTTGAGGTACGCCGTCAAGGGGTCGGCAGTAGTGATGCCGCCGCTGCTTGCGGTATCCATCCGTACCTATCGATGCTAGAGCTATGGCTGATTAAGACGGGACGCATGAGCTCAGATATCGATGAGAGCATAGAAGGTTATGCGCCACTGTATTGGGGCAATACTTTAGAGCCGATGGTGGCTAAATACTATCAAGAAAAGACAGGCAATAAGGTACGGCGCGTTAATGCTATCTTGCAACACCCTGAGCCTGATAAAGCCTTTATGCTAGCCAATCTCGACTATGCAGTGACAGGTAGCGATGAGGTACAAGTACTGGAATGTAAAACCGCTGGTGAGCATGGCGCGAAATTATGGCGAGATGGCGTACCGCTATACGTCACTTGCCAAGTACAGCATCAGTTAGCGGTCACAGGCAAACAAGCGGCTCATATTTGTGTTCTGCTATGCGGACACGAAGCGAAGATCTATAAGGTTGAGCGCGATGAGCGCTTGATTAAATCGATCATCGAGCAAGAGCGTCTGTTCTGGCAGTACGTGGAAACGGACACCCCACCAATGCCTGATCATAGCGAGTCGGCAGCTAAAGCATTAAAGCTACTTTATCCAACGCCTAAGCCCTCAAGCAAGGTTGATCTACGAGAGGATGAAGGTGCGAATAAGCTGTTTGATAAATTGCTTGGTTATCGTGTGTCAATGGAAGATCTTGAGCATCGCCACGATCAGGTGAAGCATCAATTGCAAACGCTGATCAAAGACAATGAGGTTGCTGTCTTTAACCAAGGCGCGATCTCATGGAAGCGAAGTAAGGACAGTATTGGCCTTGATAGTAAATCGGTGATCAAGGCGCATCCAGAGCTATTAGCCAAGTTTAGTAAAACCAAGCAAGGCAGTCGCCGTTTTGTCGTCTTAACCGACTAAGCACTCATCTCACCAAGTAGTAGACACAACAACCAATCTATTAAGTGCATAAACGCCCACTCTCACAGGTGGGCTTTTTATTTGCTTTATTCAATTTATTAAACACAAGGAATACCACTATGATTAAAGGTCTAACCATAACTCCGCCTGTACTCGGTCGTATCAGCATTGGACGCGTCATCAATAAAGATGGCAAACGTCTGCCAGCTAAAGACGATCAATTCACCATCACCAGCCAAGTGCAAAACAAAGACGGCTGGATCAATCATCCACTAGACGAGAAGCTGCGTAAAAGTAAAACCGATAAGCTCAGACAAATACCCGTGCGTATGCTGTTTAACGATCCTGAGCTAAACCTACGAGCCGAATACACACTGTTCGATCGGCAAACAGGCAGACCGCTATGCGTCGGTGATGGTGAACAGTGCCAACGTCGAACCAACAACGGTGTAGAGCAGCTGCCTTGTCCTTCGCCTGATCGCTGTCCACTCGCACAAGGCGGAGCCTGTAAACCATACGGTCGTCTCTACGTGAATCTAAGTGAAGACGATGAGCTTGGCACCTTTGTCTTTCGTACCACTGGCTTTAATAGTATTAGAACGCTGGCCGCTCGTTTACGCTACTTTGCTGCGGTATCAGGCAACAAGCTGTCCTGCTTGCCGCTGCAACTCACCCTACGTGGTAAAAGCACGACGCAAAGCTATCGTACGCCCATCTACTTTGTGGATTTAACGCTACGCGATGGGGTAACGCTTAAAGAGGCGGTATCAGATGCACAAGCGATTGACAATGAGCTGATCGAACACGGCTTTGATCAATCGGCTCTAGAGACTACAGCAAAGCAAGGCTACGTCGATTCATGCTTTGAGATTGATAGTGAGGAGGCCTATGAGGTAGAAGAGTTTACTATTGGCGACGGTGGCGATCAAAATGCTGATGGTCAACAAGACAACTCATCAAAGCCTTTGCCCATGCATGACGTGACAAGCATAAAGCAGGGGCTGCAACAAAGCGTGACAGCGGTGAGCTAAGTTAAAGCCACAGCATAAAAGGGAGCTGATTCGTTCAGCTCTTTTTTTATGCACTCAATTTAAGCAGGACAACATAGGATGCCGTAAAAAAATATAGGACTCGCTAAGTATATGAGAGGACACGCTCTCATTCACTTATAAGGAGAAAATCATGGATAATTTAACCGTAAGCACACAACAAAACTTATCGACACCAAGCATGCCACAGATACCACGAATGCTACCGCTTAAACAAGTCGTACACTACACGGGACTTAGTAGCACAACTATTTACGATATGCTCGATAAAAGATCAGATCGTTATGATTCGACCTTTCCTGTTCAGGTCAAGCTATCAAAAGGTAGAGTGGCATGGGTTGAGAGCGAAGTCTCTCAGTGGATTGAGAATAAAATAATAGCCAGAACACAGTCACTATAAGCAATAAACCCCAGTTTGATAAATGAACTGGGGTTATATTTTGATATCAGTCATTATAACTGAACCAGTTATTCTAAATAAATTATACCTTACATGCTACGCTGGCTGCTTTAGCTTCCTCATAAACACCATAAGCATCTAGCCCTAAAGCACTAACGTCATCAAGATATTTTTTTGTACCTTTTTCAAGTGGACCTTTCCAATCCGGATCATTGAGTGGGTCTGGAATATTAACTACTTCATCCCCTCTCTCAATCGCTGCTTGTATTTGTGTCGAGTAAGTTTCATCCCACATTGCCCCTACTTTTTTACTAAGCGCCATACCTGAATTGTCATCAACGACTTTTTTCAAGTCTTCTGGCAAACCTTCGTATTTATCTTTATTCATAGTTACCATTAAAGCAGAGCTATAAAATGGCATGTTAGTATGATACTTCGTCAGTTCATTAAGCTTAAAAGTTTCCATGGCTTCCCATGGAAAGCTTAAACCATCAACAACACCTCGCTGTAAGGAGGTATATATATCAGTAGCAGGTAACCCCACAGGTGAAGCGCCCATACTTTCAATGATATCCCCTGCCACTGCCGAAGGTCTACGTATGCGCATACCTTTCATATCTTCAGGAGTTTTTATTATTTTATCTGTACTATGTAAAGTCCCAGGCCCCGTAGCGAACATAAAAAGCAAATGTGAATCTTCGTACTCACTAGAGATAGTCCCATTTTCATAAAGGGTTTGTAACATACAGCCTGTTTGTGTCGACGAGTTAGACAATCCTGGAAGTTCTGCAATCTGGGATAGTGGGAATCGACCACTCGTATAACCTTGCACTTGAGAGCCAATATCAATCGTTCCTTTTACGGCAGACTCATAAGCTGTATCTGCTTTACTAATCGTTGCTGAAGGATATACTTCAACTTTAAGACGACCATTGGAGTCTGCTTCAATTTGCTTGGCCCATGGTTCAAAAATCTGTTCATTAATGTCAGATGTCGCTGGGTAAAAATGTGAAAAACGTAGAACGGTGGTATCTTGTGATGAGGCAACCTCACTACTCTTAACGGTTTCGCCAGAACATCCGATTAAGCTGATAGCTGCAAATGCAGTAATAGAAAATAAAGAGAAAAGTTTCACTATTAATTCCTTTTGATAGTGATTGCAAGTAGGAGATCATTTGACATAACGTATGGTATGAATCGTTTAAAAATAACAGTTATAGTGATACCAGTCAAATCATTTTACGTATGCCTGAATGTGTGTATAATCCGTAGATACTCAAGTTTTATTTTTAAAGGTCGCTAACACTTTCTGCTATTAAACTGAACGTTATCTAGTACGTTAAATGACAAAAATTAATATAAGATAAATTTCTGTTACTAGCACTTCGAACTTAGCGTTATTTTATATAAAATACATCTACACAAGGAAGAACAAAATGACAGGGATTGAGTTTTATACCAATAGTCATATTATCAGTGAAGTTGACAGCATGCGTCAGAAGCTCGGTACATTAGCTAAACAGTATCGTGCGACGTCAGCTATTATTGTTACGGATACTGGAATCTCTAATCTAGGCTATGTCGATATTGCTCAGCAATCTTTAGAAGAAGCTGGTATTAATGTTGTTGTATTCGATAGTGTCATTGCTGATCCACCTATTGAGATCGTCAATGATGCTATTAAAACTGCCAGAGACAGCAATTGTGATCTGGTTATCGGTTTAGGTGGCGGCAGTTCTATCGATACTGCAAAAATCGTCGCCTTACATCCTAACAATTTTGAGTCTATAAATGATATTTTGGATCAAGATGTTAGTGAATTTGATAGACTGCCTTTATTTGCCATTCCCACTACTGCTGGTACTGGAGCAGAATCTACCTTTGTCTCTGTTATCACAGCGCAAGATGGTAGTAAAAAAGCCATTTACACTCCAAACATCTTGCCTGATGTTGCCATTTTAGATGCCACTCTGACACTTAAACTCCCACGTCATATTACCGCGGCAACCGCTTTGGATGCTATGGTTCACTGTGTTGAAGCATATACAAGTCGCACTAAGAAAAACCCTATTTCAGATGCATTAGCTGTTAAAGGACTACAGATGCTCTGGAGTAATTTTGAACAGGTTATGAATCAAGGCGATGATATCGAAGCTCGTTCTAATATGTTATTGGGCTCAACCTTGGCTGGTATTGCTTTCGTCAACTCATCAGTAGCAGCTGTTCATGGACTCTCCTACCCACTTAGTATTAACTTTCATGTACCGCATGGACATGCTAATGCACTTGTCATGTGTGGCGTCTTTTCATTTAATTTATCAACAGCCGCACCACTCTATGCAGAACTGGCTCATGCCGTTATGCCTAGTCAAACCGCTGACCTAACAGACTTAGATGCAGCAGGCTTATTCATTGCTGAACTAAGAAAATTTTTGGAAACAAGCGGTCTCAAGTATCGCTTAAGTGAATTAAATATTACAAAACAGGATATTCCGGTTCTAGCTGATATCGTTACCAATACTTACGCTCGTCTTATTGCGACTAACCCAAAGGATATGTCATTAGAAGAGGTAACAAACATATATAAGGAAATACTTTAATAAAAGCTGTCATTATTTAAAACAGTTGTATTTATTTATCAAGGAAGATAACCACTACTCAAGGGAAATAATCATGTCAGAATATAAATTAGACGTTGTTGTTGATGGCTTTCATTATTTAGAAGGACCGCGCTGGTATAACGATGCTTTATGGTTTGTTGATTTTTATACACGAGGAGTTTATTGCGTTGATGAACAAGGTGTGGCAGAAAAGATCGTCCATATTGAACAGCAACCCTCTGGTTTAGGTTGGCTACCTGACGGGCGTATGCTGGTTGTGTCGATGAAAGACCGTAAAGTCTTACGCTTAGAAGACGATGGTGAATTAGTCGTTCATGCTGATATTTGGGAGCACTGCGATGGTCATGCCAACGATATGGTAGTTGCTCCCAATGGCAATGCTTATGTTGGTAATTTTGGTTTTGACTTGATGGGCGGTGCTGACCATAGCCATGCCGGTCTAGTATTGGTCAAACCAGATGGAAGCTCGCAAGTTGTTGCAGAAGGTCTATCCTTCCCTAATGGTATGGTGATATCGGCCGACGAAAAAACATTAATCGTCAACGAGTTGTTTGGCAATAAAATCACGCAATTTGATATCAAAGAAGATGGTAGCCTCGGAGAAAAGCGTGACTTTGCAAACTTTGGTGAATTGGGTGATGAGCCAAACCTCGGTGTGCGCATAGAAGGCGCAAGTATTTTACCAGATGGCCTTACCTTAGACGCTGAAGGTGCGGTTTGGATTGCAGACACGCTGAATCAACGCGCCGTCCGTATTGCGGAAGGTGGCGAAGTTCTAGAAATTGTCGATACTGCCCCTGATGGTATTTTTGCTGTTGCCCTAGGTGGACAAGAGGGGAAAACACTCTTTATGTGTGCTGCACCTGACTGGGATGAAGCGTCTCGCAAGGTTGAAACCAAAGGTCGGATGTTATCTACACAAGTTAAAGTAGGTCATGCTGGTACGCCATAATTATTTTTTAGCCTGCTAAATCTAGTTGCCTTCAACTAGATCTAGCTACACTTAGCTGCTTTTAGCTGCATCTAGCTACGTTTAGCTGCCTTTAGCTATCTTTAAGATACCATGTTTGGTTTTTGGAAGTCACTAGACCATCACGGCGCATTTTCTGCAATAAATTACGTACTTTGTTCTTACGCTGTTTATCATCTAGCACTTGCGGTAACTTATTAGCCAGCATTTTATCAAAGTCAGCTAGTCTGCCTCGCTCAAACGTCTTAAGATATTCTATAATCAAGCTTTGATAATGCATGTCATCTAAGCCGCGCATTTGCATATACTCTGCTTGCTGCTCAGTATGCTTAGCAACATTAGCGGCAATAATATAGCTGTTTTTACGTCCTTCTATTAATGACTTTTTGCGTAGCGCGTCGGCTTCCTCTTCAGTGATCGACTGCCCTTTTTGAACTTTATCCAGCGCTATTATGTCGTGCAGTGTGAGATTATCGACTGTCGCTAACTGCTTGGCGTACTCTTGATCAAGCACTTTACCTGTAAACTTTACGAGTACTCTTTCACGAGTCAAGTCATAATCTGGCAATGGAAAAAAGCGCTTAGACTGAATCTGATACATTTTTCTGATACCGCTACCGATGGTGTCCATCATATTTAGATTAACCATGGCATTGACTAAGAACGGGTTGCGATAGCTTGTTTCAGGCGCATCCTGTAATAGGACATTTTCAATCGTCTTAGGAATAAACTCACCGCTGTTTTGAAACAATAGCGTTGAGTCCTCTTTTTCGACTACGGTAATGCGACCACCAAGGCGATAGTCTTGATGACCAATAGCATTGCTTAACGCTTCACGAATGATGTAAGGATCGTATTGTTTCACCTCTTCAGGAAATAAAGATCCAGACGCCATGTAGCGATAGTTGAGGTTACGGATTTTTTGATACACGTCGTCTAAGGCTAATAAAAATGGTGGTGAAAAATGCTCATAGTCTTTTTCAATGCCATCGACGCCCTTCAAAATCCAAGTGATGTGTGCTTGAGCTGGGCTTAGAAAATACGTGGACTCTGGAAGACCAAGTAAAATGATTGCGGTGTTGGTGATCTGACCACGAATGGTAATTTTAGCTTTATTTAAAAAAGTGATGTCGTCCCAATCTTGAATATCCTGAGCTAAACGCTTGTTTTTATCAGCAAAGACTTGTCTGGCAACCGCAATGGCATGCTGATCAAGATCTTCAAGCGTTGCCTCATGGCAAATCTCAGCGCTCCAGTCATTGGCTTGGTTTTGCCAAAGCTTACGGCTTTGATCTGGGTAGTGTTTAAGCTGCTTAGTTAAGCTACCTATACGAATATAAGGCTCATGCAAAAAACTGATCGGCGTATCTGTCGCTGAGGGGATTTCAAACAGCACTACGGCTTTACCGTCAATCTGTAGCTCGTGAATAGTAAAGTGAATTTTAGGGCTTAAGCGTTCAACTAGCCAATGCTCTAAGTCCTCATTGCCTTTTGCTTTTTTTGTCTTCGGGTTAAAGCTTGTGCCAACAATATCGTGCGTTTCATCTTCTACGCCAAAAACTAAGTAGCCAAATTTTTTGCCTGTCAAGCACGCGCCATTGGCAAGCGCAGATATTCGCTTACCGATCTCATCTGGACTGTGAAAGTTATGCTTAAACTCAAGCCATTCTTGCTCAGTAGGCTGCTGAGTTAGGTTTAGGACAAGGCTTTGGTAGTGATTAGGCATAGTAAGAGCGCTAGAAATAATTAAGTATGAATGATTTTGTTTTATTTATTATACGCTGCGAATTGTGCAAAAGCAGTGTATCGTCTGGTTTTGTTTATGCTAAGCTATTGACTCTTATACCAGACAATTTTCCATAATAAATATTATTAATTAAAATTTGGTTATTAATTCGCATAAAGGGTGAATATGGCGACTACAGTTGAGTTCTATAAAGTAACTTTTAAAAAAGAAGATCCTCAAAACCCTAAGACCTTAGAGAAGTATTTTACTTCATTAGTGAGTAAGTCTTTTGGGTTTAAGGATCAGTACGACAGAGACTTCTATAACTTCAATCTAGTACAAGCAAAATACTATGGCGGCGTCTTTAGAAAAATAAGAACTGATGAGATCATCGAAACTGGCAAAGTTGGAGCTGCTGGCAAAAAATTAAGCTATACCAAAGGTGAAGGTAAGTTAGAGACCAATCATCTTGTTTTCTTTCCTAAATATAGCATTCTTGGTTATATCAGAAATGTGCATGCCAATCACTATAAACGCCTTGAAAGTTGCTTGTCAGAAGCTTTTGGTAGAGATGTCGTAGTTTCTCCCTTAATAAATGCTGGATCTCTTAACCAAATACTTCAAAACCGAACCGTAGTAAATATAGACTTTTCTGTGCCTATTAGCTCAGCTCAAGCAACGAACAATGGTCAATTATGGTCTGATGAAGCAATGAAAGCTGTTGATAATTCAGGTGGAGACGTCCTAAAAATGCAAATCGGTCTCGATTTGCGTAAAAGCGAGCGTGGGATGATTTCAAAAGCTGCTGAAAATATCAGAAATCTATTATCACATAACCCGACACGAGCTGTCGTAAAGACTCAAGATATCGATGGCAAATACGACTTAATAGACCTTATTGCTGATAAAATAGTATATAAAGATGAAACCTATTCATATACTAAAGATGCTCTTCAACCGAGTAATATATACGATAAGATCGTGACTGCTTATCTAGGGAAGCTAGATGAAATTGAACAAGTATGCTGAGATATTAAAATGGTTAGCTTTGAGCTTAATCATCTCAGTTGCGTTGTGTATTCTCTTGTACAATGAAATTCTTAACACATCTTCTATAATGATCAACGAGGTGTTAAAAACTTTAATCACCCTGTTTGGTACAATGTTAGGGTTTGTTCTTACTTTAATGGCAATTGTTATAAGCTTAATAGACAAGCGTTTGATTAAAAATATGGTGAAATCAGGTCACTATAACAATCTTTTGATGAGTAGTAAGTTGCTGTCATTACTGTATTTCATCAGTATCGCTATCTATCTTGTAGCATTAATGGTAACAGTTCGACAATCCTCTGCATTTTTAATTTCTATTGGTGCTACTTTAATTACTGCCATCTACTCACTTCGAACAGCCTATAAGTTTTTTCAGATTTTTAAGCATATAGAACCTAATAAATAACTAAATTTTGCAAGTAGCAAAATCAATATAAAATACCGTGCCACTGAGCTGTTTAGCGATAAAAAGTTAATTAGTAACTTTTATCGCTAAACAACTTAAAGTTTTTGGCTACAAATCATTTAACATCAAGGCTCTATCTATATCTCTAAAGATAGCTTCTAAGATCAATTTGTTAACATAAATATCTAAACACTCGCTTCGATCTAAGCACTCATCTCATAAACACTATCGTTACCGCCTCTATAGCTAGCGAAGATATGCTGATAAACGTCTACAGCCTTTATATTCACCTCTTCATCACTATATGATTCTTGAGGTAGCCATAGCAGATTGTCATGAATGACTATCTTAATCTGAGCTATTACTTCACGACTTTCTCGCCAGCGCTCAATACTTAACTTTTCAGCCTTTAATACGTCTAGTGTCTTCTTAGCCACTTTCTTCACTTCTTTGACGTCTTTCTTGCTCAGCTCTTTACCTTCAGTCAGTAGATCAAAAATTGCCAATACTTCCTGATCACCTAAGTTTTCTTTTACAGCTCTCTGCTCTTCAGCAGATAAGTCTTTAACGAAATCGTTCAGGTCATCAAAAACCTTCACCGTATTTTCTAGAGATTTACCTGCATTGTAATCGTCTATTATTTCTTTATAACGCTCATAGAACTTAACCCTTGAAGGATTTTCCTTCAGCATTTGCTTTAGCTTATTCTCAATGATTTGTTGCAGGGTGTAGGTGATCGTATTTTTTTGCTCAGACTTAGCAAATGCACCTTTTAATTTATTAAAATCTAAATTGCTTAGGTCAATATAGATACCGTCTACATGATCACTTTGTTTGACACTGATACTATCACTCACCAATATTTGTAGCTTTTGCATGACTTCGGTGATATCAGCAGATTTGACACTTTTATTGAGACGCTTATAAATAGCGTCAATTGCGTTATGGTCTTTGGTATGAGCTTTGGCTTGCGGTTCAGGAAAAAGAGCTTTGTATTTTCTAAAAACATTCCTCGCCATAACCTCGAAGGTAGCGCGAGTATCCTCGTTTAAACACACGCAGTTTTCAGCTTCTTGTATTTTGCTTATCCTCATCATTGGATTAGCATTCTTGAGAGACTCAAGATCAAAGCCTAGTGAGTGAAGATGCTTTGTCGTCTCTTCAATAGCAGCTCTGAGCTCTTCTTCTAGTTCAGATAGATCTTCTATTGGGCTACCAGTGCCCTCTCCCTTGCCTCCGCCACCAGTATTGCCACCTTCACCATATACAGAATATGCTTTTTCTAGCTGCTCGTAGACATTGCCATAATCAACAATTAAGCCATTTTCTTTTTCATCATCATATACACGGTTCGCCCTAGCTATGGTCTGCATCAAAGTATGACCTTTGATTGGCTTGTCTAGGTATACGGTAGAGACAGACTGAGCATCAAACCCTGTGATCCACATGGCACAGACAATCGCGAGACGGAACGGATTATCAGGATCTTTAAATTCTTTTTCTAGGTCACGCTCTACCATTTTTTTACGATGGGTCGCGATATCTAGTCCCAGTTTTTTAAACTTATCAACTTCATTTTGCTCACCACTGACTACAACGCAAACCTCAGTTTCAGCAACTCTTTTGTATTTGCGGCGTAGCTCTTGAGCTTCTTGCAGATCCTCAGCGTCATCGATACGTTTTTTCAGCTCGACCAGATATTCATCCCAATAGCTTTTGATCAGATCATACATACGAACCGCAGTCGGCTTATCAAGAGTCACTAGCATGCCTTTACCCTGATAGCCACGCTCATTAAAGTGCCATACCAAGTCTTTAGCAATGGTCTCCAGTCGTGACTGTGCGGTTAATATGGGGTAATTTTTACTGAATTTATAGATGAGCTTTTGTCTTTGCTCCTCATCTAAGTTCTCGTCTTCTAGCGCTTCAGCCATCTTTTCATCGAGCTCTGGGTTATCAATCTCGAGTAGCTCGCCTTTATTTAGATAATGTAGTGGTAGCGTCGCCCCATCTTCAACCGCACGTTTAAAGTCATAAACGGATACGTAATCACCAAATATATTTTTGGTAAGCTCTTCTTCATCCTTGATAATAGGCGTACCTGTAAAGCCTAGGTATGAAGCATTAGGTAAGCCATAAAAACGCATGTTACGCGCGTAGATGCCACCTTGTGTACGGTGGGCTTCATCTGAGATAACGATGACATTTTTTCGATTGGTAATGAGTGGATATTCGCTCTCTTTCTTGGGGTCTATAGAAAACTTATGAATCAAGGTAAATATATAGCGATGGTTTTCTGATAACAGCTCACGCAAGTGCTCGCGTCCCGTTATACCAGATTTGTTACCTGCAATTAGATGCTTTTCGTTTACTACGCCAACACCTGAGAACGTGTCATAAAGCTGACTTTCCAGCTCACTTCTATCGACTACTAACAGGAAGGTATAAGAGCCGCCCATCGTCCGATGGATTTTTTCGCATAAAAAAACCATCGAATAAGACTTACCGCTACCTTGGGTATGCCAAAACACGCCAAGCTTGCCTTGTAAGTCTTCAATGTCATCTACTTGATCGATAACTTTATTAACGCCAATATATTGATGGTTTTTTGCCATTATTTTGACAACCTCACCGTATGAGGTATCAAACAATAAAAAGTTCTCAAAAATATCCATTAGGCGCTTGGGATCGCATGTACCACGAATCATGGTATCTAGGCTAACTACACCTTCTGCGTTTTCTTCTATACGCTTCCAATCAAGGAAGTACTTATAAGGACTGGTTATCGTACCGACTTTGGTATCTATACCATTGCTTAGAATGACAAAGCCATTACAATGAAAAATAGTAGGAATGGTGTCTTTATAATCAGTAAAGTTATCATCATAAGCGTGACGTAAATCTTTATGATGGGCTTTTAGCTCAAAGAACACCAATGGAATACCATTGACGAAACCCACCATGTCAGGACGACGGTTATAAAGATCGCCTATGACCTCTAATTGCCTGACTGCTAAAAAGCTATTATTGGTATAGTCATTATAATCAAAGACTTTTAGATGACGCTCTTCAAGCTCATTATCGCTATTAGTGAACTTAACGGGGACGCCATCTTTGAGCAGCTTATACTTTTCTTGATTGATCCTACCTAGAGTTTTATCAGCCGACTTTTGGATAATAGTATCAATGGCTTGCTCATAAGCAGTGTCTGGTAGATCAGGATTTAGGGTAACTAAAGCATGGTGTAACTCACGAGTGAGAATAACCTCTGACTTGTCTTCTCTGCCGAGTAGACCATCTTTACCAAAGGTTTCGTTATGCCAAGCTGTAACGACTTGCCAGCCAAGCTCAATCAATACGTCTTTGGTCGCTTCCTCAACCATGCCATCTTCTGAATATTCGTAGCTCATGATTACACCTGTAAGTTATAGTTATTCTTATTTTTATACTTCAATAATACCCATCATTAAACGTGGCAAGAGGATATCTCGAGCTTCTCTAAGCTTATTATTTTGTTCTATAAATATTTGAATTGACCTAAACATAGGTTCACACAATTTTTCAAACTTTAACCTGACTTCGTTTGGAGCGAAATTAACCATATATTTTTCAAAGCAATCTGTATTAACTCGTTGTCTACCATCTGAACCAACCATACTTTTTATAGCATTCTCACGAAATCCTTCTTCTCTCGAAGTACAATAGATAAAGTATTTTCCACAGCTACTCGTTTCTCTTAAAACGATAAATTCTGTTGAACCTGTGGCTATAGAGTCGTTGTCTTTCATAAACTGTACAAACCCAGTTTTACCATTCTCCAAACAAGGTGTTATTCTTGCAAAAAGAGTATCTCCATTTTTAAACTTTGTACCACCAGATACAGCTCTTTCTTCTATCGGGTCTATAATCATAGAGGAAGTTGAAATAGAGCCCATAGGAATAAAAGGAGCAACTACACCTTTTTTAATAGATGTTTTAGGGTTTATATCTACTATATCTGCAAACGTTCTATGCTCCCAACCCTCAGGCAAACCTGTCTCTGCATCAATTTTTGTATTTTCATAATTAGGAAATCTCATACGCACAAACCATTCTTCATAGATGAGCTGTGCTTGCTCTTCTAATAGCTCAATACGTTTTATATTATTTTCGATTAAGTCATCATAGGCGGATAAGATATTGGCAATCTTCTTTTGAGTTGGTAGTGGTGGAATGGTTACCTTAATACTTTTAAACGCACCATGATTCAAATCAGGTTGGGCAGTGCCTGTAGCCAAAACTCTTGCAAGCTCTCTAACTGGCTGAGAGTTAAGCAAATGCAGTAAAAAAGTATTATCAATTAAATTGTTAGGTGTGACCTTAAAACAATTATTATAGATAACACCACGTCTACCCATGAAAGCATAGCCTACCTGTCCTGTACGACTATAGATTATTTCACTTGGTTTTACTAAAAATTGCTTGGGAATTGTATCTTTTACATATAGTGATTCTATATTATTTAGCAAATCAGAAATTTTTAATAAAGGATATGCTGTTTTTACTTCTGAAATATGGTGATCGCTTTTTTTATTCAGCGCAAACCCTTGTTTCAAGGAAACTAATTCACCCATTTTATATTGTGTCCAACCATCTCTCACAGCTCAACCCCTTGAATCTTTTTCATAAGCTCAACTGCTTCTTCATTCAGACTACTAAGCTCTGAGCGGATCTCAGTCATACGCCCTTTATAATCAAAGTCCATATCGATATCGATATTTACGCCCACATAGCGCCCTGGCGTTAAGCTATAGTCTTGCTCTTTTAAATCATCCAGATCCACTACCTTGCATAGCCCTTCAATATCAGCATATGCGCCATCAGGGAAATGTTCAGCAAACCACTTATTATCTTTACTCACGCCAAGCTCATCACCTCGAAAAGCATTGATTAGCGCGGTTAAGCCTTCTAATTGATCATCACTAAAATCTTGAATCGTGCTACTGACCTTACGATAAGTATTACGTGCATCAATCATCAAGATTTTGTCTTTATTTTCCGCCTTCTTATCTTTATTAAAGAACCACACATGACATGGCAATGATCGGGTATAAAAGAAATTGTTGGCGATAGAGACAATACACTCGACGTCGCCCGTTTCTATTAGCTTTTGACGTATCAGCTTCTCAGCATGACCTGCATCAGTCGCTGACGATGCCATAACAAAGCCTGCCCGACCTGACTCATTCAGATAACTGTGAAAGTACTGAATCCATAAATAGTTACCGTTACCTATCGTTCCGCCTTTAGTCAACGGTGCACCAAACGGCAAGCGAGCATCTTCTGTGAGAAACTTATTCTTACCATCGATACCGCTCACGTTGAATGGTGGGTTTGCCATTACAAAATCACATTTACCAGTGAGGTTATGCGGATTGGTATAAAAACTATTGCTCTCAATAATAGCGCCTTCAATGCCATGGACAGCAAGGTTCATCTTAGCTAGCTTAGTATTATTATTCTTAAGCTCTGTACCGTATACCGTGATGGCTTTATTGACGCTTTTATCTGGGTTATGATCTCGAATAAAGTGAGCCGTCTGTACGAACATACCACCAGAGCCACAAGCTGGATCATGAACGACACCATGGTCTGGCTGTATAAAGTTAACGATTAGATTAACCAGTGATGGCGGTGTGAAGAACTCACCACCTTCTTGTGCGCCCGCGCCTTGCATGGAGAACTTCATCAAGAAGAACTCATAAATACGACCAAAAACGTCTCCTTTAGCTTTTCTTACTGCGTCTTTATTGAACACACGAACAAGGTCACGCAATAACTTACTATCAAATGCTTGATAGTTTTTTGGCAGTATACCTACTAAAGAAGGGTATTCTTGTTCGATGAGCTTCATCGCATTGTTGATGGCTTCAGCGATATTCTCACTTTCAGGCAACGCTGCAAGGTAATCATATTTTGCTTTTTCAGGCAGCAAAATAGACCCTGCGGCAACAAAATCATCTTTGGTTACCTCACGCTTTTGACCAGTACGAGGGTTGATAGGTAACGACTCTTCAATACTGATCTTGGCATCTTCATAGCGGTTTTGTACAAATCGTAAAAACACCAAGCCTAATATAGGGTCTTTATATTCAGCGGCAGTAAGCGTTGAATTCGCACGCAAATTATCAGCTGCGCCCCATAGGTCGCTTTCGAGCTGTTTGATTGAAATATCCATGAACGGTTGTTTTCCTAATCTATATTTGAATGATTACTGCTTCTATGTTGCACTGTAAAAGGTAAGCTGATCATGAAAGTTAAAACCACATCAGCATACCTTCTATCGCACTAGCTTGGACAGTATGATTTGAAGTTTAGAGCTTCCAGAGCTGATCTTGTCGTGCTTGCTGTTCTAATACTAGTTTTTGGATGGCTTGCTGAGTCTCTCGGCTCTTATCTACACATTCAATTGCCTGTTCTTGCTCATCATCAGACGGTACTATAACAGGTATCTGCTTGAGCTCTTTCAGTGATATATTGGGTATAGTAGCACCTTTAATCAGGCTAGCAATTTGAGTCTGCCCAATATGCGATTTTAGATAAGCATATAAAACTTTTGGGTTTACTTTATCAGAGATTGGCCTTATCACTATCGCTGATCTGTTCACCATCCAACATCCATCACCTGTTATTGGTACATCTTCGGGAACGATACCAAGCTTACCAGCAGAACCTTTTAGAATAAAAATAATATCGTTTGGCTGTAAAAAACCTGATTGGTTCTTCGCACGCTCTGACTCTGATATGTAAGCCTTTCTAGTTGGTGTAGAGATATCACCAATGTCGTTTAGTTCACTAGCGCCCACTTCTAAGACAGTATAGTCACCTTCGTCTGGCTTGACAGGCAAGCCACGCTCGAAACGAACGATACTATCAAGGGTGACAGTCTGTGCCTCTTCAAGGATTTTATTGACCGTCTTTTCCTCTGGATCTAACAGGTAACGCCCAACATCTAGACGATATTCTTGCTCTTTGAGAGTCGAGACTGACACTGTAGTTGCGCAAGCTAATTGCTCATTAGATGCTAAGTACTCTAAAATAGTATCAATATTTCTTAAGCTAAGTAATCGCTTGGTTGTCTTTTTAATGAACGCTTCACCAGTTACATCTATAAATCTTACCGATTGGTTATGACCATTTGGCTCAATGATTAATAACGATGTCTTTACAGCAGTTCCTGTCCAGATCCCTGACGGTAAAGATATGACTGCTTTGAGCATACCGTTAGCAACTAAATGCTCTCTTAAGTCTTTTTCCATAGTGGAATATAAAAACCCTTCAGTTACTGAGACAATGACGGTTTCACGGCATTGTTTAAGCAAATGTAAGATATTAGCTGATTCTACTTTCTTAGTTGGTATGATAAATCGATCGTAAGTATCAATATTATCAGAGATATGCTTTGGTACTGTTACGCCCATTGGCGAGAAGCTGATACCATAATCGAAAGTCTCTAATTCGTTCTTGGACTTTGTATAACTAGGTTTATCTAATGCATCAGAATACGTTACCTCAAACTCATTTTCGCTCATCAATGATAAAGCATCTGCTATCATTCCTGACTGATTGATTGTCTCATAATAAACGTTTTCAGACTCTTCGCTAATTATAGTAACTAGAGGAAGTGAAGCTGGTGACATGAGATAGGTCGTCTTACCATTTGTGTCACCTAATAATGCATTTGCTAGCATATATACGCTAAAGTCTGTAAAACCCTCACTAGTCGATAAGGTGAAGTTTGAAATTATTGTTCTGATTGAATCAACTGCTGGGCTTTCTAGAGTGATGTCTTCATACTTCAACAACGTATTTATTGCGCTATGAAGAAATGGTAATGGCAGATCCTCTAGAGCATTATCGTGTGAGAAAACCCGCTGTATCTGGCTATCCTCACTTGCTTTGAGAGCCTCCACAAGCGCTAGCCACTCGTTTTTATACTCCGCTAAACTTTGACTTAGCTTTAAACCCTTCGGAAGCTTGCTTTCTTTTGATAACACTAAAATAGCCGCTAGCTTCAGTGCGATTTCGTTTTCATTGTGTCTTCTAATACCATATTGATGCATTAGATCATATAAGCTTATGACCAGCTCTTTAGTTTTATATTTTTGCATAAGATGAAATTACCTTTAATTTTTAGTGTTGAAAGACATGCTATTTAAAAGCAAGTCTTCGATCATAGCTGTCTAAGTTATAGGTAGTAATCAATGTGTCATTTTCAGAAACGACGACGACTCCACCTTTTTTTAAGATATTCTTCAGTGTCTTAATAGCCGCTTGAATCTCTTTAACATCAAGATCTGCGCCAGAACTTATTTTCTCATAACAGCTTAGTTTCATCTTACTCTCTCCTTTTTACACGCCAGAAGAAACTCGAATTCTACGAGTAGTTCTTTTGCGCGTCGCTTGTTCACAATGACCTTATCCCCGTTTACTTCTCCAAAAGCCATAACAATATCTAGTTCGGCTTTACCTATAGCCCGTTGACCCATCCTCGATACTAAATGCGTTGAAGCTTTCATAAGAATTTCCTTGCGATCATTATTTGATGCAAGTAGTGTCTCATATAAATTTAGTGGTGTAAATAGTATTGATATAATATTTTTATATTTCATATATAATTTTTAGATATTGGTGGCTTTATAACTCTGTCAATAGGCTTATCTTCAGTTATCAAGCAAGGCTGTACAGGGTATTGCCTAGATTATGAGAGGGTACGTTTGGAGAAGTATTTAGTAGACAAGGGTGATTTTATCGCTTTATATTTATAAGAAAAACATATCATTATTTGCATGCACAGTAAGAATTAGACGTGCTTCTTTGTCAGAAGGTCTCTTGGGTTGCTTAAGGCGGTAGTAAATAGTATTAAGCAATGAGGTAGAAAAATAGATATACTAGAAATGGTTTTTTGGTGATAATATATGTTTGAAATTAAATAGTTGATTGGAAATATCTTGATACAATTAATCGAGAGAAAATCCCATTATTTGCCTTGCCTCCAATACTGTGAAGCTGTTGGTCTATTTGATGGTCTAATAATTAGCTACAGTATATTAAATACATCTATATCAATAACTTAAACATATAGTTAGACTTCCTCCTTCACCGCCAATCTTATTCTGTTTATAACAGCTACTCAATTTTCCTAGCTTTTTTAAACACTCTTATATACCTTTGTAATCCTGTATAAATAACGCATCTAGCGTTTTTTTTATGTCTAACGTTTTCCTAATCTGACCGAACATAACCTACCTATCCCGTGGCTTGTGTTGGTCTGTTGATTGCTAAAACTGATTGCTTAATTGTCATTCATTGTAGCAATCATCAGGTTATGTAACTGTATCTTTCAAAAGCGTTTCTACTGATTTGACATCAAGTGTCAGATTATACTACCATTGAAAATTACTATTAATAATTTTGTCTATTAACCAATAAAACACTCTCGGAGTACCGTTATGAAATGGACCAAACCTGCTTTTCAAGACATTCGCATTGGTTTTGAAGTTACTATGTATTTCGAAGCACGCTAGGTATTTTAAAGCGCGTTAAAATTTGTCAAACCTCGATTTGTTAAAAGCCCTAGATGACTAGGGCTTTTGTTTTTTTGGAGATATTAACTTATGTATATTCATGTTTTGGGCTCAGCGGCAGGTGGCGGATTTCCGCAGTGGAATTGTAATTGCCATAATTGCCAGGGTGTGCGTCAAGGTACGATTAATGCTAAGACGCGCACTCAATCCTCGATTGCCATATCCGAAAATGGTACAGATTGGATTTTGTTTAATGCCTCTCCCGATATTCGCCAGCAGTTGTTTGACTTTAAGGCGGCGCACCCCGCGCGCGGTCTCAGAGACACGGGGATTAATGCGGTGGTGCTGATGGACAGCCAGCTCGATCACACCACGGGGCTGTTGACCCTGCGCGAAGGGTGCCCGATTGATGTGTGGTGTACCGATATGGTGCATCAAGATCTCACCACCGGATTTCCTATTTTTAATATGCTAGCGCACTGGAATGGCGGGCTACAACACCATCAAATTGACCCCAATCAGCGATTTCATATTAAAGGCTTTGATAATCTAGAATTGACGCCTTTAATTATAAAAAGCTCAGCGCCTCCCTACTCTCCGCACCGCAACGATCCACACGATGGTGATAATATTGCCCTGATTGTCAAAGACTTAAGTACGCAAAAGCAGCTGTTTTATGCGCCAGGACTGGCCAAAATTGATGAGCGCATCATGCAGATTATGCAAGCGTCTGATTGCGTGATGATTGATGGCACGTTATGGACTGATGATGAGATGCAAACTTGCGGCGTTGGCACTAAGACCGGTCAAGACATGGGTCATTTGCACATTAGCGGAGAGGACGGCTCACTACATTATTTAGACCAGCTCACAGGCATCCGCAAGGTATTGATCCACATTAATAACACCAATCCCATCTTAGATGACGACTCCGAGCAAGCGGCTATTTTAGATCAGCACGGGGTTGAGGTGGCATTTGATGGTATGGAACTTGAATTGTAATCAAGTCCAAACTAAAAACAATCATAAGGTGAAAACAATGCCAGAAAAAACAGCCCTAAGCGCCAAAGAATTTGAGCAAGCGATCTTGGCTAAAGGTCAGTATTATCATATCTACCACCCCTTTCATATCATGATGCATGAAGGGCGCGCAACCCAGCAGCAGATCCAAGCGTGGGTGGCCAATCGCTTTTATTATCAGATCAATATTCCCTTAAAGGACGCGGCGATCATGGCAAATTGCCCCGATCACCGTGTGCGTCAAGAGTGGATTCAGCGCATGATTGACCAAGATGGTGTCTATCCTGATGGCGGGGGTCGCGAGGCGTGGTTGGGACTTGGTGAGGCGGTAGGACTGACCCGCGAGCAAATCCTGTCTGAAGAATTAGTGCTACCCGGCGTGCGCTTTGCGGTGGACGCTTATGTTAATTTTGCACGGCGGGCAACGTGGCGTGAGGCGGCCAGTAGCTCATTGACCGAGCTGTTTGCCCCGCAGATTCACCAGTCGCGCCTTGAGTCTTGGCCCAAGCATTATCCATGGATAAAAGAGCAAGGCTATACCTATTTTCGCTCGCGTCTGAGTCAAGCGCGCCGTGATGTCGAGCATGGTCTCACCATTACCTTAGACTCGTTTACCACGGTCGAAGAGCAGACACGCATGCTGGAGATTTTACAGTTTAAGCTTGATATTTTATGGTCAATTTTGGATGCGCTGAGCCTAGCGTATGTCCATGATCAAGCGCCTTATCAGAGTGTGACTACAGATAAGGTATGGCATAGAGGATTGTTTAAATGAGTACTTCTAACTTAATGCCCGATCTTGATTTATCGCTTGTGCCGACATGGCGTCATGGCTACCGCTTGCAGTTTGAACCGGCACAAGACGCTTATGTGCTGCTCTACCCTGAGGGTATGATTAAGCTCAATGAGAGTGCGAGCATCATCGGTCAACAAATCGATGGTCAGGCGTCCGTCAGTGATATTATCGAAAAGGTGAGCGCTATGTTTGGCAATGTGCCTGAAATCAAACAAGACATTGTCGAATACATGCTGGTCGCGCAGCGTGAACATTGGATTGATTTATTATGACCCATGACGTTGGGCTACCGCTGTGGCTGCTCGCTGAGCTGACCTACCGCTGCCCCTTGCAATGTCCGTATTGCTCCAACCCGCTGGATTATGCGCAGTATCAAGAGGAGCTGACCACGGATGAATGGTATGACGTGTTTGATCAAGCGCGGCAGATGGGCGCGGTGCAGCTGGGGTTTTCTGGCGGTGAGCCGCTCGTTCGTAAGGATTTAGAAGAGCTGGTCGCTTATGCGCATGACAAGGGATTTTATACTAACCTTATCACCTCTGGCATGGGGCTAAATGAATCGCGAATTGCAAACTTAAAACAAGCCGGTCTAGATCATATTCAAATCAGCTTTCAAGCGAGCGACCCTGTGGTCAATAACGCCTTGGCAGGATCAAAAAAGGCGTTTGCACAAAAGTATGAGATGGCGCAACTGGTCAAAGCGTACGACTATCCGATGGTGCTCAACTTTGTCATTCACCGGCAAAACATCGATCAGATTGATCAGATTATTGAGCTGTGTTTGGAGCTTGGCGCAGATACGGTCGAGCTTGCCATTTGTCAGTTTTATGGTTGGGCGTTTGAAAACATGCAAGGGTTACTGCCTACCCAAGCGCAGTTAGTGAGAGCTGAGCGCATCACCAATGAGTATCGGCAAAAAATCGAAGCGCAAAACATTAAGTGCAAACTGATCTTTGTGGTTCCTGATTATTATGAAGAGCGCCCAAAGGCGTGTATGGATGGTTGGGGCAAAATATTTTTGACCGTCGCCCCCGATGGTACCGCGCTGCCTTGCCACGCTGCGCGCCAGTTGCCGCTAACGTTTCCAAACGTGCGCGATACTAAGCTGTCCCATATTTGGTATGACTCGCCAAGCTTTAATGAGTTTCGCGGTGACGCTTGGATGCCGGATATGTGCCAGAACTGCGAAGACAAAGCGCGCGATTATGGTGGCTGTCGCTGTCAAGCCTTTATGCTGACAGGTGATGCTAACAACGCCGATCCGGTGTGTGGCAAATCGCCATACCATCATCTGATTAAAGAAGCGCGCGCAAACAGTCACGCACCGACTCCGTTTGACGATTTGTTATTTAGAAATCCAAAGAACTCTAAGCTGGCAAACGAAAAGCTGCTAAACGAAAAATCGTCTAATGATAAGCAATTGATTCCCACGCGCACGCTAATTGAGTAATGGTTTACCTATGATTTTTGATGGACATATTTTTGATGGGCATAACGATTTATTGACCCGCCTATGGCTGAGCAATGCCGATGATCCCGTTCATGATTTTATTTATGGCACGCTCCCTGGGCACTTGGATTTACCGCGCTGCCGTCAAGCAGAATGGATGGGTGGATTGTTCTCAATATTTTTGCCGCCGTTTAATTATGTGAAAAGTAACCATCCGGATAAGTTAGCCAACGCCTCAAGCTTAGATTCAGGCGCCGATTTTACGCCGCAGCAAATCATTGATATTTGCCGTGCGCAATTACAGCTCGCCCAGCAGCTACAAGAGCGCTCGAATGGTCAAATCAAAATTTGTACCACACTTGCGCAAATTCAAACCTGTATCCAAAACCAACAATTCGCCATCGTCCTGCATTTAGAGGGCGCAGAAGCCTTTGCTATTGACCCTGATTTATTGGACGAGTTTTATGAGGCGGGGCTTAGAAGTATTGGCCTGCTTTGGAACCGAAAAACCAAATTTGGCGATGGCTTAAACGTGCCCTTTCCGCACTCTCCTGATACGGGTACGGGACTTACCAACGACGGTAAAGACTTCATAGAAAAATGTGCCAAAAAGCGGATGGTCATTGATGTCTCGCACATGAATGAGCGCGCGTTTTGGGACACTGCCAAGATTATTGATCAGCCTATAGTCGCGACCCATTCCAATACCCACGCGTTGTGTGCGCAGGCAAGGAACTTAACCGATGAGCAACTGCGCGCTATTAAAGAGAGTAATGGTATGGTTGGGGTCAATTTCGATGTGGCGTTTTTGCGTAGCGATGGCAAGCGCGATACGCACACCTCGCTTGATGTGATCGTCGAACATCTTGCTTATTTGGTTGAGCATTTGGGGGACAATCACGTGGGGTTTGGCTCGGACTTTGATGGGTGCCTATTGCCTGATGATCTAGCGGGTGTCAGTGATATCGACAAGCTCATTGAGCGAATGCAGCAGCGTCATTTTTCAGATACCCTTATTGAGAAAATCATGGCTAAAAATTGGTTTCGGGTGTTGGATAAGATTTGGCAGTGAGGGTAAAGCGTCTTTGATTTTCAAACTTACTTTATTCTTTTATATTTAATTTGATAGCATAAAAAAGCGGGCATCAGTAGATGCCCGCTTTTTTATGCTATCAAATAGCGACGACTACTGGGTAGCAGTCGCGCCTTCAGGTAGCGCATAAGCGATAACCGAATCGCCAGTTTTAGTGCCGGTATAGCGATGACCACCTGCCACGACGACTAAGTATTGACGACCATCACGACCTAGATAAGTGGCTGGTGTGGACTGACCACCCGCTGGCAGACGCGCGCGCCAGATCTCATTGCCATTGGCCAAATCATAACCGCGCACATAATAATCAACCGTGCCGGACAAGAAAGCAACGCCGCCTGCGGTGACGATAGGGCCACCAATACCAGGTACGCCGGTCTTAAAGGGTAGCGGCACAGGCGCCATGTCGCGCACGGTGCCGTTGACACGGCGGTAGACGGTCTCGCCGTTGGTCAAGTCAACACCCTGCACGTAGCCCCAAGGCGGCTGCTGGCATGGCAGTCCAACGCGTGACATAAAGGGCTTAACGATGGAGCCATACGGTGCGCCGAAGTTTTCATTGCCTATCGGCACATCATCGCCTGGGCGTGAGACGACTTTTTCTAGGCTGTCAGGACGCTCGACCAATTGCGCGGTAAATCCTAAATACACCGGCATGGAAAACAGCATTTGGCGCGCAGGGTCAACGGCGACCGCGCCCCAGTTTAAGACCCCAAAGCTGCCGGGATGCGTGAGCGTACCATTCTCGCTTGGCGGGGTGAAGCGGCCTTCGTAGTTCAATTTGGCCAGGTCAATACGGCACAGCATCTGATCGACTGGCGTCATGCCCCACATCTGCGCGCCGGTGACTTCTTTGGGTGCAAAAGAGATTTTTGAGACCGGCTGCGTGGGTGATAACGGCTCGCCCTCGATACCGCCGCTTTGTGGTACCGCGACCTCCTCGACTGGCAGCACAGGATCCCCTGTGGCGCGGTTAAGCACAAACACTTCGCCTTGCTTGGTGGGCTGCACCAGTGCGGGCACTTTTTTGCCCTCAATGGTCAAGTCAATCAAGCTTGGCTGAGCCGGCACATCGTAATCCCATAAGTCATGATGCACCGTTTGGAAGGTCCAGCGCGGCTCACCCGTTGCGACGTCAAGCGCGGTAATGGAGGTTGAGTACTCCTCTTCAGCCTCTGAGCGGCCCACGCCATATTGATCAGGCGAGCCGACACCAAAGGGCACATAGACCAGACCCAGGTCTGCATCATAGCTTGACACGCTCCAGCTGTTCGGCGCGTTTTCGGTATAGGTTTCGCCATCAGCAATGGGCGCGGTCGCTGTTGGGTTTGCGGCATCAAAGTTCCACACCAGATCCCCTGTCGCCAGATCAAAAGCGCGAACCACGCCTGATGGCAAGGTGGTAGACACGTTGTCATTGATAGCGCCGCCAACGACGATCACATCATCGGCGATAAGGCCGGGCGAGGTACTATAATAAGCGCCAGGGGAGATATTAGGCATCCCTTGCCACAGATTGACCGTACCATCATCACCGCCAAACCCGGGGCAAATAACGCCCGTCTCAGCGCTTAATGCAATCAAGCGCGCGTCACGTGTGGTGATAAAAACGCGCTGACGGCAATCTTGACGAATAGAGGCGTTAACGCTCGTCGTATTACCAGGTACCAGAGGATTGGGGTCGTTAGGTTTGGCTCTATCGACCAAAATGTTTTGAGCCACGCCTGCTGCTTTTTGCGTGGCGCTCGCACGGCTGGCCTCAAGCAGCGCATCCGCCTCATCAGCGCTTGCCAGTGGCGCACTCGCTGCAATTACGGATATATTGCTACCATCATCATAACTGACACCGCGGCACGTGGTATAAGACGCAAGCCCTGAGGGCAAGTCTAATAGTTTGGGATCAAAGCGCCAGCGCTCATCGCCTGTGACCGGATCAAGCGCGATGACTTCACTTTTTGGGGTACACACATACATCGTATCGTTGACAATGAGCGGCGTAGACTCAAGCGCGCTCCCCGGCAAGTCCGGATGGATGTCATCGCCAGCATGATATTCCCACACTTTCTCTAATTTACCGACATTGTCCGTATTGATCTGATCAAGCGGCGAGTAGCGCTGTCCGGCAGACGTGCGCCCATAAGCGGCCCACTCACCCGGCTCAACATCATCTGCTGGTGCAGGGCCTGACGCCATACGCTCGGCTGCCAAGTCGCCGTCAATCTCGTGCGGTTTTGAGACAAAAGAGATGACCGCGATGACCACCCCAACGACCATCACGCCCATGAGCGACTTACTTTCAATCGAGTACTGACCGGGGCCGGCGCGCTTTGACTCTAGGCTGCGCACCACAGGCGGCAGTAGCATAATGATGCCAAGCAGCACAATCAGCCCCTCGCGCGGCGCCATCGCCCACCAATCAAACCCAACTTCCCATAGTGCCCAAATCAAGCTGATTATAATCACAATGGCATAAGCGACCAAAGCAGAACGCTGCCGACGCAATAACAAAATCGCGGATATTATCATGGGAATGGAGAGAATCACATAGCCCCAACTGCCGCCAAGGCTAATCAGCCATATGCCGCCGATGGCAAGTGCCACCCCAAGTATGAGAATCAGGATGGCGAGTATAACTCTAATCATAACTGCTCCAAGTGTGCCTTTAACGCTAAAAAACACACAGATACTTTGCGCACCTGTGTGTCCTTATGTTTTTTAAAAATAAAAACACTCAGCCGCCATAACATTTATGGCAGCGGCGTGTCGATCGATAGTTTTTAGGTTAGCAAAAAAGTAATTTTAGCTGTAGCGACGTCATTTTATAGCAAACGAGTATAAAACTTGAAACTATTCGGTAGCACAAGCGTAACGCAGTCAGCACAGACAGGCGTCGATTTGCGTATATCGCTGGCAGGTTCACTCATTCAAATACAACTCCGCCATCCCATCAAGCCGAGCCTTTACCTCCCTCCAGTTTGGCATTATTTGCGTGAGTAGTCGCCAAAAGCGTTCGCTATGATTGTGCTCGCTGATATGACACAGCTCATGTAGTATCACATAATCAATGCACTCTTTGGGCGCTTTTATCAAATGCGGATTGAGTATTAAGTTGCCCTTAGTAGAGCAACTACCCCACTGTTTTTTCATGGTCATGAGTCTAAATGATGGCATGCTTGTGACCCATGAGGCTTTAGGCAGCACCGCCTCTAGGCGCTCTGTAAAGACAAGTTTGGCTTTATCTTGATACCAATGATCAAGTAGCCTTTTTACCTTAATCGCTCGTTTATCCGCGTCGAATTCATTAGCACTTTGGCGTAATATCACATTGAGCTTACCGCGACTGAGCTTCACACTAGGGGCATTTTCAGCGTTATTAAGCACTTTTAACACATAACGACGACCCAGATAAAACTGAGTCTCACCGCTGACATAACGCTTGGGCAACACATGATCTTGTTGCTTGGCAAAGTCCTGTAGGCTCTGCCATATCCAACGCGCACGCTTCATTATGGCGTCATGTATCCTCTCATCTGACGCATCGCTAGGTGCTGTGGCGACCACGCGCGAATCTGGATGTACTTTAATAACAACTTTACGAGGTTTACTTTTTGCGTCTTTACGCACTACTTCATAATGGATTTTATTGTCACCATAATAAAAATCGCCATTCTCAGTCATTGCTTACTACCCTCTTGCTGCTCGTGGGCTACTTGTCTCTTTCGTGCTTTTTGCTTCTCTCGATAGCCCAAGCCGGGTAATTTTTAACACCTCTTCAATCAGCTGTTGCGCTTTATCAATACCCAAGTCAGCAAACAGCATGGGCAGTAAGTGTCGATTGATGGCGTTTTCAATTTCACTCGGATTGAGTGAGTATTCTGCCACATTGGTTTTTACCACGTCATCAATCTCAAAGGCGTAAGCGACCAGCTTGTCATTATCCAGCTCTGTATCCGCTAAGTGATCATTGTCACCAGCAGCGTCAAATAAATGCTTAAACAGACCAAAATATGCCTGCGCATGTTTGTTTAATTTGCCGTTATCATCGATAAAGTCATTCGGCATGCCAGCGACATCACGGTCTTTGACGGCTTGCTCAAAGTCAGCAAACATCATGTACTGCTTCACGGGCGCATCAAACATCGCTTTGGCAACAGTCGGCGACTCAAGCAAATTTATCACTGAAACCGTCTATGCCGACAGCAGTATGCGTAAAAAAACAGGTAAGTATGAGCAAGACTGGTCACTGACGCAAGAGACCAATAATACAGCATGGCTGTGTATCACTACTTCAGAAAACCTATTGCTGACTACTAGCACTGAAGACGGAGCAGCAGAATGTTATAAAATCAATTCCCAAGGGGATATTTTAGCTAGCAAGGTGGTACTAAATCAGCCGTCTGCAAATGCGACTAAGACGGTGACACTGGTTAGTCAGTAGTTTATCTATAAAAATAGTCCATAGACAATTGCTTATAGAAAGCTGCTGGTAAACGATTGACTGTGGACTATTTATTAGATACTGATTACTAGATATTTATTAATAAATACTTATGAGAAAAGTGAGCTGACCTCTACAAGATACCCTGTCTCTAGGTGATGTAGCGAGCCAAAAATACATGATCAGTAGAGCCCTATCTGTTACCTCGCGCAGCTCACACTCGTCATTTAGTTGAGCTGCGGCGGTACAGAATATGTGCCAACGACATGAGCCACCATGTCGCTTGAGCCTTCTGAATATAAAGCGACCTCGCCCACTATGAGCGTGCGCCCTACTTTTATCAGCGTACACTTAGCAATGATACGTGCTTGGGCAGAGGGTTTACGCAAAAAGTTGATGGTAAGGCTCGTCGTCACGGTCAACGGGACGATGCCTATTTTACCCAGTATCGCCACATAGATGGCGACATCAGCGATACTCATTAATACTGGCCCAGAGACCGTACCACCTGGGCGCAGCTCGTCTATGCCAATATCATGGGCTAAAGTCGCACCGCTATCATCTACGGCTTCGATGATACATTTGGTCTGAGGAAACTCCGATGTTATAAACGCGACGATTTCTTCTTTGGTTGCAGACATATATCTTCCTTGAGTTTGGTTGTTATTTCCCTGTCTGTTCTTTATTAAACAGTCTTTTTCTCAATCATCATAACAAATTTTTAAATCCACACCTTTAAATCTCCTCTATCGATACCTTTGCTATTTTTACACCGCCCCAGGTGACAAGCGCGACGCCAATACCGATTAAAAAGGCGCCCAATAACAACCCTTCAGGCGGCGCTTCACTTTGTAAAAAGATAGCCACAGGGACACCAACGATCGCCCCTACTGCGCCTAACAAGCTCAATAAAACGGGTCCGCCTGTTTTTTGTAGTAAAAACAGTAGTAAAAATTGACCAGCAAAAATCAATGCCTGTATAGCGATTAACCAAAGCGACTTAGACTCTGTCAGCGGCACCGCGATTGAAAAGCTAGGCAACATACTGACGATACCCAGCAGTATTGCAGCGGCAATCAGCATGCCGGGGGCAAGCGAGCTAGGAGAGGCGTTATTTGGCCAGCGTAAAGTACGGTATAGATTGCCAATAGCGAGCAAAACAGGACCACAAAGTGCCAATAAAATCCAAAACACACTGGCATCTGGGGTAGAGAACTTGCGTGCTGCCAACACGCCCACACCCAAAAGAGCTGCCACGACACCAACCGCACGAAGCGCGTTAAAGCGCTCTATTCGCAGTAGTATGGCACCAAGATAAGTAAGGAGCGGCGGTAGAGCGATAATCAAGGCGACAAAACCTGCACCAACTTGTGGCACGGCTGAAAAAAATATGAGATTGGAACCTGCAACGCTCACCAGCGCTGCCACCAGATAATATTCAAAGCTGCGTTTGTTTAAAGGCGGCAACTCATCTCTTACCAAGGCGATGATGAATAAAATAATTGCCGCCCCTGTGATCGACCAAAATAAAAAAGCCAACGGCGCCAGCTTAAGCTCACCCGCGTATTTTGCTAAATTGGTAGACACCCCAATTAATACACCGCCAGCCAACAGGCAAATCAAAGGAACAAACCAGTTAGGCCTATGGTGCAATATTTTTGGTCGGCTCAATTGATTCATCGCTTATCCTACTTACTTAAAACATAATTGATTGATCAATGTTCGTTATAACTTTACCTGAACCATGACCAAGTAAAAACCAATATCATCAATCGCTTACTTATCTATACCAACTGCTCTACCTTCTTTAAGAATGAATCAAACAGATAAAGCTCATGGTCATACGACCTGACTATTATCCAATTATATGACTGAAACGTTTTTATAATAATTTTTCAATATAAGCGGTACTACTGCTTATACAGAGGTTTAAAAGAGGCGGTTTATCTCTTGCGTTACTTTGAATAATCGTCACAAATATTGTTGACAACCTAATTATTAATAAACTATAGTTTGCATTTTTGACATTATCGTGTATATTCGTCCTTATGAATATACACGATAAAAAAGGATGTATGGCAATGGAAAAAAAGGTACATGACATCTCACTTACTGATCATGAAATATCTTTGATACATACTTCATTAAGTAATCTTCAACGAGATCTGATAAACCGTTTTAAGTCTCTTAAAGAAGTGACAGAAGACGGAGAAGAGGTTTGGATTGGGGATTATGACAGAATGCAGCTGGATGTCATCGATTCAATACAAAAAAAACTCTCAGAGTTTTGATAAATTTGCATATCATTGTATAGCGGTTCGATTTGCTACAATGATTAAACTTATTAACCATCACTCCCTGATTGGTTAATGAAGATATAAGAGACTTAAAACCCTGCCTCATCCTGTGTTAGTGGACTAATCTTGATAGGTACCGCGAATGACCATGCCATACCAGCCGTACAATAAAAACCATTGTCATCAAAAGATATAATGCGAGCTGTAAAGTCGTTGTCGACTTGATCTGACATAGCTTCTTCGTCACTGTTATCACTTACTGCACACCATATTTGTGTGTCACCGCGATCCAACATCGCACGTGTTAGTTCACTACCAGTTAATTCTTTATACATTCTAATTCCTCCTAATTACAGTCTATTAAATATTAAAATACTTCGTGTCGTTTAATATTTTAATAAACAAGCGTCTTTAATTGCATTTAGAATGATTTTGTAATAATGCTATATAATTGCAAAAACATCGTAAATATGATGAAATAGAATGTTATAAGCTATTGTTTCTTTTATCTATTTATAATTGTATAAACGGTCCTTTCCTTGGTTCGAACGGCTGTTTGTAATTGTTGCTACGATTATTGAATTAATATTGTTCAAAATCCTATTTCATTTTGACTAAGCTCAACTCTACGAACAGGAACTGCATACTTCCATGGTTTTCCCTTATTACAAACAAAATAGTCATTTGTATAAGTAACAATAGGATAGATACAGCTATAGTCAGCTTCATTGATAGTAGTCAGAGCTTGTCCATCACTATCGTTACTTACCGCGCACCATACCTGCTTATCACCGCGATTTAACATTGCACGTGCTAGATCACTACCTACTAAATTATTGTTCATATATATATCCTTATTAATGGACAATCGTCATTATTTTTAAGCATACTCTTTATAGTATCGATTTATGTTTATAGAATGTACACTTTTGTGTCTTGTTCTTTTAGGCCCATTCACACTATTTATACAAAGTTCAAGCAGATAATTAAAAAATCTAGTTGCTTAAATTCTATTTATTTAAATACAGTTACTTAAATGAATTTATTATTGACGCATAGATACGACTTATCTAAATAAACAAACAATTTTTATCAAGAACAGTACACCTTAGGGAAGTTCTTCATATCTTTCAACCCTTGGATATGGGGTTCAGAAAACCAATAAGTTTATCAATTTTAATAAATAGTCAATAAAAACAGACAAAACACTCCTATTGACAGCTGTTACTTGAGTTTAGATTGGTATTGAGATCAATACGATATGAGTCTGTTAAGAAAACCAGACGTCACTTATTTAAGGAGTCTACAATGAGACATATATTGCTAAAATCGAAAAGGATTACGCGCTTACTAGGAATAGCCCTTGTCACTACAGTCGTAGGAATAAGCGCTTGTAATAGTGAGACAGAAGAGGCGAATGATACGGTAGCAGTAGATCAATCCACTGCTAATGTAGAGTCAACGGCGATGACTAAAGAAGAAAGTGTCACGGAGGAGCCATCCGAACTGATGGACAATACCATGCCTGATAACACAAATACCGATGAGATGATGACTGACTCTGCGGAGAACACAAATATCGATAAAACAGATGCTGAGGGCTTACAATAAATGGCAATTGAGTAGTAAACAACTAATCGAGCATAATAAATAAAGAGGTAGACACGGTTGCCCTAGTTGTCTGCCTCTTTATATTAAACTTAATGGTATCCTGTCTTGTCTAGACAAACGAAAGACAATTTTATTTACCTGACAATTTTGCCATCTATAATATCTATTATCTATAGTATCTATTGATGTTGTGTGCTTATGAATTAATCTTTAGCATCTAATTGCTCTTTTGAGCGCCGCTCTTCCCAGTACAGAGCGTTTTTAATACCCAGTTTGTTAGGATCAAATGTATAGCGAGACACCCCTGCTTTACGCTGGTTTTCATAGTCTTTGAGCGCTTTGAACGCAGGACGTGCCATAAAAAAGATCAGCAAGATACCAACGATATTTAACCATGCAATCAGACCGACACCAATATCGCCAACCGCCCAGATATAGCCTGCCGAATTGAGTCCGCCATAAGCAATCATCGACATCGTCAATACTTTAACCAACAATAACCCTATTCTATTGACCCTAGGACTAATAGAGCGTGTCAGATAGGCGACATTGACTTCAGCAATATAATAATTGGCTAAAATGGTAGTAAAAGCAAAAAAGAAGACGGCAACAGCAATAAATGTATCACCAAATGCGCCATAGACCGACTCCATTGCCAGCTGCGTAAAAGCAGGAGAATTGATTTCAGTACCTGCCACGACGTTTTGTACAAGGTATTGACCCTCAGGTAACGTTCCTTGAATGTTATAGGTCCCCATCGTCAAAATCATAAAAGCCGTTGCTGAGCAAACCAATAAGGTATCGATATAGACAGAAAATGATTGTACCAATCCTTGCTGCGCTGGATGATCGACCTCAGCGGCAGCAGCAGCATGAGGGGTCGTGCCTTGACCGGCTTCACTTGAATAGACGCCACGTTTGACACCCCAACCGAGGGCGGCTCCCAGTCCTGCCTGCGCGGTAAAAGCATCACCGACGATTAGCCCAAATACTTGCGGAATCAGCTCAAAATTGATGAGCATAATTATTAAGGCTAAGACAATATAGCCGATTGCCATAAACGGTACGACAATTTCGGTAAACGTTGCAATACGCTTTATACCACCAAAGATGATGACACCAAAGACAATGAGGATAAGCGCTATTGCCCCAAGCCTCATGCTACTGACGTCTGTGCCTAAGATGTTTAGCGTAGTTCCCTCACCCATTACCTGTGTGACAGCATTGACCACGCCATTTGTTTGAATGCCGGGTAAAAATATACTTAAAGCGGTGATAGCAGCAATCGCAAAAACGATACCGTACCAGCGTTGTCCCAGTGCCTTTTCAAAATAGTAAGCCGGACCACCACGATACTCTCCAGTAGTCGCATCTTTTTCTTTGTATATCTGCGCTAGTGTTGCTTCAATATAAGCCGTAGTCGCGCCTAAGAATCCAACCACCCACATCCAAAATACAGCGCCTGGTCCACCAAAGCCGATAGCTGCGGCAACCCCTGCTATGTTGCCCATCCCCACACGTCCCGCTAACGATAAGGTCAATGCCTGAAAGGAAGAGATACCATTACGACTTGCTTTGCCTTTAAATATGAGACGTAACATCTCTCCAAAGAGACGTACTTGAGCAAACCGTGTGACTATCGAGAAGAACAGACCTGCTCCTAAGCACAAGTAGATTAGCGCTGAACTCCAAATGATGCCGTTTATTGTATTGACAAAATCTTCCATGTATCTGTTCCTATTACTATAGCTATAGATATAACGGCAGTAGTGATTTGTTTGGCCTTTTATTTAATCGTAGATTTTCTATACCGTAAAGAGACTGCAATTTGGCATAAAATTAAAATAATTACTAGACAGTTTTTTCAACGATTGTGTTTGAATTAGCATATATTTAAGTTTGATGTCATAAAAGTGCGCATGACGATAGCGTTTCTTATCGTTTAAATAACCAATTCGCTGCTGTCTAATACAATAAGCTTGCTGCCTTAACCGTTTGCTAACCACACGAATGTTTGGAGTAAGTTATACTAAACATCTCATCTATCTCGACAACGCATTTAAAAACAATAACAACGGATTGCTCTATAGTATTGGATATTTTACTCGTTATTCACTTTATATTATTACTGATCATATCTTTACGAGTACTTTCACGTCCTGAATTAACGTCACCAGCTAGGCTTGCTTGGTTGGTTGTTTTGTTCGTGCTTCCGTACATTGGCGTGGTTGTCTACTGGATGTTCGGTGAAGTCCATTTAGGAAATGGCTTTGCACAGCGTTATAAAAAAATCATTGACGATCTGCATCACAATAACCCTGAAGTACTCGGCTGCAAGGGCGCGCTAACAGAGGCTGTCAAACCGGAGTACCGAGCTGCCTTTGCATACTCAGCCAATATCACAGGCTTTCATACTACCTTAGGTAATAGTGCTGAGCTGATGAAAGATGCAGCGGATACACGTCAGCGTATGATTGCAGATTTCGATGCAGCGACCGATCACATTCATGTGCTGTATTATATTTGGCTAATCGACGGTATGGGAGTTGATACCGCTAAAGCCCTGATACGTGCTGCTAAGCGAGGGGTTACTTGCCGTGCAATGGTCGATGGGATGGGCTCGCGTAAGATGATCGGCTCCAAGATATGGCAAGAAATGAAGGATGCTGGTGTACAAGTCAGCGTTGCCTTACCGATTAGCAATCCAATAAGGGTGCTATTATTTAGCCGTATTGATTTGCGCAATCACCGCAAAATTACAGTCATAGACGGGAAGATTGGCTACTCTGGTAGTCGCAACTGTGCGGATCCAGAGTTTCGAGTAAAGCCAAACTTTGCGCCATGGGTAGATATTATGCTACGAGTTGAAGGGCCTGTGGTTGCACAAAATCAAATGCTGTTTGCGAGCGACTGGTTGATTGAAAACCCAGATACTTCTTTTGATAGTTTTCCTTATTATACTGAATCTCATACTAAAAACAGTAACGAGTCTTATCCTAAATGTCAGGAAAATTCAAAACAAAATGGTTTTGCCGCGCAAGTCTTTGCAGATGGACCGACTCAGCAACATGGCTCAACTCCGCAGTTTTTAGGTGCCCTTATCAGTCAAGCTCAGCACACCTTAATTATCTCTACTCCTTATTTTGTACCAGATTATTCGCTAGTCAGTATTTTATGCGCGACGGTCTATCGCGGGGTAGAGGTCACGATGATTTTCCCAAAACACAATGATTCATTGGTAGTAGCAGCGACCAGTCGCAGTTACTATTGGCAATTACTACAGGCAGGGGTAAAAATTTATGAATATAAGCTAGGTTTGCTCCACGCTAAGACATTGACCGTTGATGGTGAAATTAGCTTAATTGGTTCGACCAACTTAGACTTGCGTAGCTTTGATCTAAATTATGAAAACAACATTGTATTTAGTAATAAAGCGCTGACTGCAGATATTATCGAGCGTCAATACCAGTATATCGCTGACTCGGATAAAGTAACGCTAGCACAAGTCAAAGACTGGCCGCTACCTTATCAGATTTGGAATAATATCGTCGCTACCATGGGGCCTATATTATAAAGCGACTAATCTCACTATAAAGTTGTGCGTTTTTTTAAGACATATACCACAAATTTTGCTTCGGTTATAAAAGGTGTAGTTTCAGCACTAGTCAGTAATATTTGACGACTCTCAGTACGAGCACGGTAAGCATAAGGTGTCATGGTTAGCAGATCGGTTAGCGCCTCTACTGGTAAGGTTAATGAGACGCTAATATTATGCGTGTCTATCAGCTCAAAATAAGGCGCCAAAGCCGGCAAAAACTTATCGGAGTCATGCTCACGTACGCTATCAAACAAGGCTTCACGCATACTCGCCAAGTGCCCGGCATCTGGCTTGGCAATCAATAAATACCCCTCATCTTGCAGCACTGCTGCAAAGGCTTCTGGTAGAATCGGACTAAATATACTACTAATACCTGTCATGCTATAAGGACGTAGCGGTAGGTGCGCGGCACTGGTCACTACTGGATAAATAGCTGCCTTCTTCGTGTCAGTCTGCTTAGTATCAATCTGTTTAGTATCAATCTGTTTAGTTTCAGCGCCTTGTTGATACCAAAGACTGTTTGCCGCTTTACTGACTTTGGCCAAGCTGGCAAGCGCAGGCTTACTAATATCGGCAGCGATTAAAGCGTCCAGTCCAGTTTGCGCCATTGCTTGCGTATAATAGCCTTCTCCGCAACCAATATCTAGCCAGCGTATAGGCTGTGCATCCTCCTCAATTGCTGCTCTGTTTTCTGCCAATAACTGGGTCATTTGCTGACAGACAAGCGTTTGCAGAGGCTGATAGTATCCTGCGTCCAAAAACCGCTTGCGAGCATCAATAGATTGCTGACTGTCACCCGGTGCTTTGGATTTTTTTTGTTGGACTGGCAATAGGTTGACATAGCCTTGCCGTGCTACGTCAAATGGATGCGAGGTTTGTTTAGGATGCAGGCTACCATCACAGCGCCATGTATCTTTAGCAGGCTGTAGAGGTGAGTGGCAAATAGGACAAGTAAATAAAGACACAGGCAACTCAAGATCAGACATAGTTGATGAGCATATTAGCAAAATTTATGGACAGCGGATGATATTAACCCTCATTAAATAATAAAAAAGCCATCTCGACAGATTAAAGATGGCTTTTTATTGGACAATTTAAGACGCTAGATTAGATTAGCGTAGCTTGAGCGTCATTAAACCTAATACCACTAATACAATGGCAATAATCCAAAAACGGGCGACCACTTGGGTCTCTTTCCAACCGATCTCTTCAAAATGATGATGCAATGGTGCCATACGAAAGACGCGCTTTTTACGTAGTTTATATGAGCCTACCTGAATCATGACTGACATTGCTTCAGCGACGAATAGACCACCCATAATAGCAAAAGCAATCTCTTGCCGCGTCATGACTGCAATCGTACCTAGCATTGCGCCAAGCGCTAGCGCACCTACATCGCCCATAAAGACTTGTGCTGGATGCGCATTAAACCATAAGAACCCAAGACCGGCGCCAATCATCGCACCACAAACGATAATAACTTCAGAGTTATAGGCTATATAGGGAACATGCAAATACTCAGAAAATCTAACATCACCTGACACATATGCCATCGCACCCAGACCTGCTGCGACGAGCACTATGGGCAAAATAGCCAAGCCATCTAAGCCATCCGTTAAATTGACTGCGTTAGAGGCACCATTAATGACAAAGTAGGTAAAGACAATAAAACCGATACCAAATGGCACGGCCGAAAATGGAATCGTTAAGTTTTTGAAAATGGGAATCAGCAGATCCTGCATCTCACGCGTCGTTGCCATATCAGGCTGTAGCGTAGCTATATAGTAAAGGGAAGCCCCGACAAATAACGCACCAACAGACAGCCAAAAATACTTTTTGCGAGCAATGAGACCTTGAGGATTTTTATATTTAATCTTGAGCCAATCATCTGCCCAGCCAACAGCGCCAAAGATAATCATTACAATCAGCAAAATCCAAATGTAAGGATTGCCCAGCCTTGCCCATAGCAGTGTGGCTACCCCAATGGAAGTCAGAATCAAAACGCCGCCCATGGTGGGCGTCCCGGTCTTGATTAGATGCGACTGAGGGCCGTCATCACGGACCGCCTGACCATACTTAAGTGAGCGTAGATGACGAATAACCCGCCCGCCAAAAAACAAACTAAAACTAAGCGCGGTAATAACCGCAAGTAATGCCCGTAGTGTCAACGAAGAAACCGCAAAAAACGGTGTGTAATACTGACCAAGCCATTCAAACAACCAAACTAACACCGTCTACTCCTCAACTAGCGCATCAATAAGTGTTTCCATTTGCATGGAACGAGAACCCTTGAACAATACGGTACAAGGCTTGGCTTGCTGCGCTTGCAAAAACGTCTGCAAGTATTGTAGTAGACTTTCTTTGTCATCAAAGGCATGAGCACTGATCGCACTCACCTCTTTTGCACCTGCAACACTATAGGCTGCATATTCGCCTACACAGAGCAGTACATCGATACCCGTGGCACCAATAGTCCGTCCAAGGCTTTGATGTTCACTGACAGCAGCATCACCTAGCTCTGCGATATCGCCCAATACCATGACTTGCGTACCTGTTTGTGCAGCCAATACTTTAGCGGCAGCACGTACTGAGTGTGGGTTGGCGTTATAAGTATCGTCGATGAGCCTATGCATACCTAATAGCTGACTGTTTAAACGCCCCTTAGCAGGTCGGGCATTTTCTAAACCGATGACGATATCGCTGACATCGATATTTAGCGCATGAGCACAAGCAGCAGCAGCCAGAGCATTATTCACATTATGCTCGCCTGCCAAAGGCAAATTGATATCATGGACCTGATCGCCCACATGTAGCTTAAACTCACTGCGCTCAGGCTCTACGTCTAAGTGGCTGGCACTGACAACAGTGTTGCCAAAACCAATCACGTGTGAAGTATGCTTTTCGGCGATGCGGCGCAGTTGGTTGGTAAAATCATCTTTATCAGGGACAATAGCAAACTGAGCGTCCGTTAACGTGTGATAGATTTCAGCTTTAGTCTGACATATGCCTTCACGACTACCAAATTCCCCTAAATGCGCTGTACCGATATTTAATATACAGGCAACATCAGGGCGGACAATCTCAGTCGTATAAGCAATCTCGCCAATATGGTTGGCGCCCAGCTCTAGTATGGCATAACGATGATGATCAGACAGCTCAAGCAGCATCATCGGAACCCCCAAATCGTTATTAAGGTTGCCGCGAGTAATAAGCGTCGGTGCCAAGCGGCCAAAGATACTACCGAGCATCTCCTTACAAGTTGTCTTACCACTAGAGCCCGTAATGGCGATGACCGTCAAGTTTTGATGCTGCTGACGACGATAAGCGGCCAGATGCCCCAAAGCCAAACGGGTATCACTTACCACCAACTGTGGAATACTTGTAGAAATTGGACGTGATACGATTGCTGCGACTGCGCCTTGAGCAGCAGCGACATTGATATAGTCATGTCCATCAAAATTATCGCCACTGAGTGCTAAAAATATATCACCTGCCTTGATGGTGCGCGTGTCGGTTGTGATACGATTGCTTGTAACGCCAATCTCTGTGTCTGATTGGTCTTGTTGCCAGTGACTGCTAAGCGCCTCTGTAGCCGCCAGCAAGTTGTCTGCTTGCCAGACATAAAGCCCTTGCGACTGAATGGTATTGTTGTTGCCAGCTGTCATAATGATTGCCCTATATGGTGACTACGGTATTTCGTTATTTTTGTTTGTCTTGGCTTGATGGTTATATTTGGTTATGCATAAAACCCTATATTTATATGCGTCCCGCTTGTTGTAGCGCCTGCTGCAAAACAACGCTGTCATCAAAATCATGACGGACACCGTTGATCTCTTGGTAAGTCTCATGACCTTTGCCCGCAATAACCACAATGTCATTGGCGCTGGCGTGACTTACTGCATACTCAATCGCTCGTTGGCGGGCAGGCTCAATATGCGTACGCTGATACTGCTCTTCATTCATGCCAGCCTGCATATCTTGCAAAATCATATTGGGATCTTCAGTGCGCGGATTGTCGGCAGTTAATATTACTTGATCAGCACCAGACAACCCTGCTTGTGCCATTAATGGACGTTTACCTGCATCGCGGTCGCCGCCACAACCAAACACCGCCCATAACTGACCTTGGCAATGCGTTCTTAAGCTATCTAGCACTTGTGTCAACGCATCAGGAGTATGCGCGTAATCCACGATAAAGCATCCATCGGTCGATGGCACACGCTGCATACGTCCAACTGCACCTTGTAGCTGTGGTACCAAGCTGGCAACGCGCTCAAGGCTGATGCCTAACGCTACCGCTGCTGCAATTGCCGCCAGCAGATTGGCAACATTAAAACGCCCTAACAAAGGGCTGATAATGTTGATATTATTCACATCGTTACCTTGACTGGCATCTAGTACACTTCGTAAAGCAATTTTTACGCCTTGTAGACTAGGCTCAATCTTAGTAGCGACAAAAGTAGCAACCTCTGACGTATTATCAGCCTGCAAACTATATGTCCATACGATCAAATTACTGGCTTTAGCCGTATCAATCATTACGTTCGCATGCTCGTCATCGATATTAATAATAGCGTGCGTCAAGGTTGGAAAATGGGCTTTATCAAATAGTTTGGCTTTTGCAGCGACATACTCTGCCATATCGGCGTGATAATCTAGATGGTCTCGGCTTAGATTGGTATAAATAGCGACTTTGACGGGTACACCTTGTAACCGCTGTTGATCCAATCCATGCGAGCTGGCCTCAAGTGCTAATAAGTCAACATTTTGCTCGCCCATATGATACAAAAACTGCTGCACTGCTAACGCATCACCCGTGGTATGGCGCGCTTGTAACAATGCGTCAAGCTTACCATTACCTGCTGTGCCCATGACCGCGCTATCGCTACCAGCCAGCTGTGCCAATTGTGCGACAAGTTGACTGATCGTGGTTTTACCATTGGTACCGGTGACCGCGACGACTGTTGGCAATGTGATTGGCTGCTGATATTGCAAACGTGCTTGTATCAGGCTTCCTAAAAAATGGCGAATGTTAGGTACGTACAAGATAGGGCAAGGTAATATATCGGTATTATCAAACAGTGCTGATGGATTGATCTCTGAAAAGATAAGAGCTGCCCGTTTGCCAGCTTGTGATAGATAATCACGAATCTTTTGCGGGTCTTGACCTTGCTGCGTCTGACTCTTTAATAGTATAAACGCATCATTGTCAGCAACATGACGGCTATCTAAACGTAATTTATTAAAAGCAGTATTTGCTATAACTTCTGGATTTTTAGCACTGTGCACCATCTGTGATAATTGCTGCCCCAACGCCTCACTACTACTCTCTATAAGTTGTTGCAACGTAACAGCATTATGGGCTGATGGGGTCATGGGCAAATCCTAAACGATTGAGAAAATGAAAAATTAAGACGTAACATACATAAGTCATGCGTTAAAACCGCAGGTGACCTTTGTGACAGGTGTCCTTTATAAATCACCAAAAAGACACCTGTTTGCTAGGCTTATTCAGTCTTTAATGGCTTATCTAAAGGCACATTATACAAGCGCAAAGCCTCTTTCATTACGTTGTGAAAAACTGGAGCTGTAGTCAGGCCTGCATAAATTTGACTACGAGGGTCTTCGATCAAAACGACACCGACTAACTTTGGATTTGATGCAGGAGCCATGCCAGCGAATACGTTGCGATATTGGTCAGTATAGTAGCCACCATCTGGGTTAATCCGGCGCGACGTCCCTGTTTTACCCGCGACACGGTAACCATCAATAGCAGCTGCCTTCGCGGTACCACCTGGCTCTGTTACTGCCTCAAGCATTTTGACAATCGACATCGCTTGCTCATGCTCCATGATACGCTTACTGGGCAGTGCCTTATCAGTTTTAGTCAAAGTTAACGGGTGCATGACACCGCCAGAAGCCAATGCTGCATAAGCCTGTGCTACTTGAGCAAGCGTCACTTGTAGACCATAGCCATAGCTGACCGTCGCGCGGCGAGCCGTTTCTTTTTCTTTTGGTGTAGTCACCAAGCCTGCGCCCTCACCTGGAAATTTAAGCGGGGTTTTGGACCCAAAGCCAAATTGTTTTTGCATGTTGGTGATGGCATCAGGCGGTAGAGATAAGGCAATCTTGGTCGAGGCGACGTTACTCGATTTCTGTAGTAGCGTCGCCATATTAATCCTGCCTAGATTATTATGGTCGCGAATCGTGTAACCACGGACACGGATAGAACCTGGATTGGTATCGATTAAAGAGTTGGCCGTATATTTACCAGAGTCTAACGCAGCCGCGACCGTAAACGGCTTCATCACCGAACCTGGCTCAAAAACATCAAGTAACGCGCGATTACGTTGGTTTTCACCAGTCATCTCATTGAGATTATTAGAGTTAAATGATGGCCATGTCGATAACGCCAACACTTCACCAGTCTGTACATCGACCACCATACCAGTCGACCAACGTGCTTGCTGTAAGCGTCCTGCTTTCTCTAACTCTTTATAAAGCAAATACTGCAAACGCGAATCAATGGTCAACGCCACGTCCTGTCCTGCGATTTCTGGTTCGACTTGTTTGATTTCTCTTAGGCTGTTTTGTTTGGCATCTTTTAACACCAAAACTTTGCCATCATCCCCTGCCAATGTTTTTTCGTACTGACGCTCAATACCGGCACGACCCTCGTAACCTCCCTCAGAATCGCTGGCATTTTGCCCCATAAACCCGAGCAGCTGTGAATTGGGCTGCGGCTGAGGATAATAACGCTGAAAAAAGTTTTTTTCATAAACACCAGGGAAATCAAGTGAGCTGACACTTTGAGCAATCTCAGGCGTGACCTTATTTAACAACGGCAAATAATGCGAGCCGGCGCCCGATGGCAGTGCCGCTTTGACCGCTTCTTCATCAGTGACGTCAATACTCTCATCAATGGCGGCCGCTTTTTCAAGCTCAGCGACTGGAATATTGGCAGCAGCCGCTAAGCGGGTTAGATCCATATTGTCTAAGCGCTTTTGCATACGCGCTTGTAGCTGCGGACTATCAGGATTGGCGATTTTGACACGATTGAGCTCATAGTATTCGCGCGCATAATCATGCGGGCTAAACGATACAGTCGCAAGCGGTGCGCTGACGGCTAAAGGCAAATCGTTGCGATCGGTAATCATACCGCGATAGGATTTTTGTGTGCGTACGCTCGTGATGAGCTCATTACCTTTATCTTGATAAAACTGTGCGTTGGCTACTTGCAGATAATAGGCGCGTGCTATCAACAAGCCGAATATGACTAAGGCAATAGCCCAAATAGTACGAAAACGGTTTTTGTCGTTTTCAAAACCGCCACGTGAGGAGGCGCCAGAGGCTTTGCTAAAAATGACTTTTTTACGGTTTTTGACACTGGTATAAGCGCCTTGATTGTCGTTGTTCTTTAGGCGTCCAAATAGCTTACCAGCACGATTATTCGTTCCCGTTTTGGAAGATGTCGTGTTTGAAGTCTTACTGCCTGATTTGGCAGTATTAGTACGGCGTAGAGGCTTAATCACTTTACCACTGGCTGTTTTTTTGTTGGTATTTTTTGTTGTGCTTTTGCCAGTGCTTTTTGGTTTTTTATCACTCATTACTCTGCCTCCACAGCCGGTACTTCAGGAGATAAATCCGTAGTGGCTCGTGGTCCCATATCGTACGAACCATTCTCAGCTGAGTCAGTTACCACTGGTTCCAACGCAGTAGCGACGCCTGGCTGAATAATCAGCTTGTCCTTTAGCGTTGGTGAATACATCCCTAACTCAGCGACAGCGCGACTGGCAATCTGCGGTGTGGCACTAAAGGTTTGCTGCTCAATAAGCAAACGCTGGTGTTCTACTTGTAGCTTACGCTCTTGTTTCTTCATGTCTTGCAAGGTTCTATAATCCTGATGATATTGCTGAACATTTTCAGCCGTTTTGATACCGCTCCATACGATTGCACCTGCCAATAGCAACAGTACAACCACATAGATACTGACGACATTGAATCGACGCGCGAATAGTTCGCCAACATCGGTCGTATTGGACATAGCGGCGTGGTGGTTTGCAGGTTTGTCAGATATTGCCATGAAGATCTCAAAAAGTGGATTTGAAGTATAAAAGCGCTAACTGTTTTAGATTTACAAATAACTTATCAGCACCATCAATAAAACATAAAATCAAATATCTCAGCCAACTGACCAAAAAACAACCAAACGAAAAGTTAACTGCTGAGCCTAGCAGACAATATTTACAGCTTTTTAACAGTGGCGTAGCGATTAACACATTCGCGCACCATTTAGATAAACATTAGCAACCATACGTGGTTCGTCCAATGATTTCACCTAAGGTTTAAGATGCATCTGTCTGCTGATAAGCTGTATCAGTACGCGTTGCCATACGTAGCCATGCACTACGAGCACGCGGATTCTGGCTCGTCTCAGCTTTGCTTGGGCCGATACGTTTGGGCTTACTAAAATAACGTGGGCGTTTGGGCGGCATAGGCAAGTTTTCATCCTCTGGATACTGACCTTTACTATGACGCTGCAAAAACTGCTTGATACGCCGATCTTCTAATGAGTGAAAGCTGATCACAGCCAGCTGCCCTCCCGTTTTTAAAATCGGAATACTTTGTACTAAAAAGTCATCGACATCGCCAAGCTCGTTATTAATAAAAATGCGCATGGCTTGAAAGCTTTGCGTCGCTGGATGCTTACCGCGTTGCCAATTAGGGTGCGCAACTTTAATCACTTCTGCCAGCTCAAGTGTGGACTTGTAACTATCCATCTGTTTGATAGCGCGCGCAATACGGCGACTATGACGCTCTTCGCCAAACTCATAAAGTACGTTAGCCAAAGTCTCATCATCGACTTGCTCGAGCCATTCGGCAACCGACTGGCCACGACTGGTATCCATCCGCATATCGACCGCGCCATCACGCATAAAACTAAAGCCGCGACTACCATCATCAATCTGCGGTGATGAAATACCCAAGTCTGCCATTAGCCCATCAACTTCCATGATGCCTATGGCTGCCAGACTATCGGTCAACGTAGCAAAGCTATCATGCATGACATGTACGCGGCTATCTTCACTTGCAAGCTTACGAGCCACGCTAATAGCGGTCGGGTCTTTGTCAAAGACAATCAACTGCGCATCATCAGCAAGCTGGCTTAGTAGTAGCCTGCTATGACCGCCACGTCCAAAAGTCGCATCAACGTAAATACCACTTAACTGTAAGCTATTTTGGTCATCGTTGTCTGTCTGTTTGGGCAGTGATTTTACGCCGAGCACCGCAGCGACGGTCTCTTGTAGCAGCACCGCATCATGGACAAAGCTTGAATCATCAACCACTGTATCACTTTGACTAAACGCTTGAGTCGTTTGATCAAGCTGCTGGGCGGGCGCTTTAGTAGAGGCGTTTTTTATAGAAGATGAGCTAACCATTGATTCAGGTGTTCCGGTAGTAGAAGAAGGGTTGGCTTTGGTATCTGACGATGTTAATTTAGATTTTGGCTTATATTTTGGCACAGACACAAACAACTCAATAGATGACGACCAACAAGGCCAATAATTAGATAAAAATAAACAAGTTATGACTTGTCTAGCGTTATTATCGCAAGGATACATCTGTAGTCAAGCGCTAGAAGGCCTTTTCGTTAAAAATATCATGTCTCTCTGTTATACTAGCGCTATATTTTACGCTATTTTTCTACTTTAACGTCTATTCATTCGTATTTCTTACTCACGCGTACTTTTGATTGTCACTTTTCATCATAAATAACTTTTTGAGAACTTTATCATGCAAACCTCTACCCAAACCACTGTTAACGGCACGCGTCCTGTCCGTACTCGTATTGCACCATCACCGACTGGCTTTCCTCATGTCGGCACCGCTTATATTGCGCTATTTAACTTAGCCTTTGCTAAAGCCAATGGTGGTGAATTTATCTTACGTATTGAAGATACTGACCAAACCCGCTCAACTGAGCAGTCTGAACAAATGATTTTGGATGCACTGCGTTGGGTCGGTCTGGACTGGAGCGAGGGGCCAGATATTGGTGGTCCACATGCCCCCTATCGTCAGAGCGAGCGCAGCGATATTTATAAAGAACATGCCGAAAAATTATTGGATAACAATCATGCATTTCGCTGTTTTTGTACTAGCGAGGAGCTAGATACCATGCGCGCTGAGCAAATGGCCAATGGCGAGACCCCGCGTTACGACGGTCGCTGTGCTCATCTTGCGCCAGAGAAAACCGAGCAATTGGTTGCTGAAGGCAAGCCGCATGTGATTCGTATGCGCGTACCAACCGAAGGCGTCTGCCGCGTTGAGGACATGCTACGCGGTACTGTTGAGATTCCTTGGGAGCAAGTAGACATGCAGGTCTTACTAAAAACCGACGGCATGCCAACTTACCATCTTGCCAACGTCGTTGATGACCACTTAATGGACATCAGTCACGTCATGCGCGGCGAAGAATGGCTAAACTCAGCACCCAAACATCAGCTGCTTTATGAGTATTTTGGCTGGGAGATGCCGACCCTTTGCCACATGCCATTACTGCGTAACCCGGACAAATCAAAACTGTCGAAACGTAAAAACCCAACCTCGATTACCTACTATCGTGATGCTGGCGTACTACCTGAAGCGCTGCTCAACTATCTAGGCCGTATGGGCTACTCAACGCCTGACGAAGCTGAAAAATTCACCTTAGATGAGATGATTGCCAGCTTTGATATCCAGCGTGTGTCACTTGGCGGGCCTATCTTCGATATCGAAAAGCTTAATTGGTTAAATAGCGAATGGCTACGCGCGCTCACACCTGAAGAGCTAAAAAATAAAATTCTTGACTGGGCCAGTGACAGCGACAAGCTGACTGCTATCGCAGCGGCGATTCAGCCGCGTATTGAGCTATTGTCTGATGCGGTCAATTGGGGTGGCTTTTATTTCCAGAACTTACCTGATATCAACGCGGAAAGCTTTACGCATAAGTCGCTTGCGCCTGAGCAAATCATCGAGATGCTACAGCTGGCACTTTGGCAGTTAGAAACCTTGCCAACATGGTCGGAAGAAAATATTTATGCCACGCTAAAAGGTCTCGCTGCTCATCTCGATATTAAGATGCGCGACTTTATGGCGCCGTTCTTTATCGCTATCGCGGGTAGCACCTCATCGACGCCCGTCATGAACTCTATGGCGATTATCGGCGCTGATATGACCCTAACTCGCTTGCGTCATGCTGTTGATGTACTAGGTGGCCTCGGTAAAAAGAAACTGAAGAAACTTGAAAAACAAGCGGCAGAGTTGCCGGACTTTTTAGCTGCTAAGTAGTTTTTAACTATCATTTAACAAACCTGCTGAGTAACGACATAGCTAGTGAATAAAAGCCGGGGTCAGATCATATTGAGCTGACCCCTTCTGACGTTTTAGTAGTGCATAGGAGGAAGTTCTGAATTTTAATGCATGTTATTAAGCAAAGTTTGCGTTATTTTGGTCTGAATTAGTAGAGAAAATAGCTATAAACACTTTTTTTTATATATTTACGAATTATTTTTAAAATAGCAGTTGACAAGACAGCTGCTCTTACCTAAAATACGCACACTCTTAGCGAGGGGCTATAGCTCAGTTGGTAGAGCACTTGCATGGCATGCAAGGGGTCAACGGTTCGACTCCGTTTAGCTCCACCATACTATTTATAGCAACGCTCAGTACGACTGAAACGTAACCATAAATACTCGCTAGTAGGACGATATCAGCACCTAGGCAATGCTTGTTCTATTAATAGATAAGCACTCTGATATTGTGAAGTACCGTTGTAACCATAGGTTATAACACTCTATGCGTCCCCATCGTCTAGAGGCCTAGGACACCGCCCTTTCACGGCGGTAACGGGGGTTCGAATCCCCCTGGGGACGCCACTATTCGGCGTCAATTATTAGCACTTTTACAGACTTGTATTAGATTAGACTAATAATCGCACCACTAAAAAGCCCATTCACAATTCATTGTGAATGGGCTTTTTTATGCCTGTTTATCTACAAGTACGATAGAGACACAAACTTGCTATCACATCTGATAATTTTCGAATTCTTATATGAAAAAACCTAAAAGTAATAAATTTTAACTTTACAATCAATAGTTTAACTATTTTAACGACAAAGCCACACAAGCTTACAATTAGCGGATTTGGTGACACAAAATAACACCCTTATACACAAAGTCAGTGTTTCTCTACTTAACGCTATTATGAATATATTTCTCTATTAATTATGATTGCCTTGTACCTAGTGAAGACTTGTATAAGCTTCTTTATAGAAATCAACAATAATGATATGCAAATTAGCGTTAAATAATATGTGATAAGGAATTGTTATGTTACCTACCTATACGCCTCAACGTCGCCCTTCATGGCGCGGCGTGCTAGCAGGTCTTATTATGGGACTGCTCGTAGTCATGGCGATGATTGCCATCGCTTTAATCCTAAGCTCATTTATACCGTTTGACTTAAAAGGTACTAGTATTGCTGCTGGTATCTATGCTGCTATTACTGCCTTAGTCAGTGCTTATGTTGCAGGCTATTTTGCTATCAAATACTCTGCACCCGAAGCCTTGTTTGGTGATGGTACAGATGTCGACCAAAAAGACGCTACGTTGACTGGTATGTTGACTGCTGCTTTAATTGTATTGGTAACCACGTTTTTCACTTTTAGTAGTGCAACTGGCATCCTAGCGACGGCTGGTAATGCTGTTGGTGGTACGGTTAGTACAGTAGCAAAAACTGCAGGTGGCGTAGCAGCGGCTGGTACATCAGCGGCAAGTACAGCAGCCATCACTGCACCTGATAGTACTGTTACGCAGGTTCAGCAAAAAGCGCAAGAAGTTTACCAAACCGTATCTGGTAACATCAGCAAAGCAGATATCAGCGCTATGGTAGCCAAGAATACTCAAGATTTAAACGATCAACAAATCCAAGCGACGACTAATGTATTGGATGAGATGATTAACGAAACCAAAACTGACGTTACTGATATGGACTTCACCAGTATCGACACATGGCGCAATATTGATGAGTATGCAAAACAACGCATGGCGTCTATTGAGCAGACATTAAAAGGTCCTGAGCTAATCAACCGCTTACAGCAAGAAGGATTGAGCGAAGCGCAAGCGACTGAAGTACGTTCAGAAGTAGTACAGTCATTTAATGAGTATAAAACACAAACTGAGCAATATATCGCGCAAGCCCAACAAACCGTTGATCAAAACTTACAACAAGCTGAAGACGTTGCTCGTAAAGCTGCCTTGTATAGTGGTCTATTTTGGTTAATCAGCACTATTTTAACTTTCATCGCTGCTACTATGGGTGCCAAAAGCGCTGCTACTAAGCATCGTTTAGATAAGCCTATCGTTACTTGGGGTGACAATGTTAGATAAGCTGTTAGGAAGAATAAGGAAGTTGTAAAATACTTATTTCTGATAGAGCTTATTAATAGTTATTAGTTATAGAAAAAAGCCCAGTTACAATATATTGTAACTGGGCTTTTTTTGTCTGCTTAATTGTTCCCAGTTTATCATTTAATATATAACCTTTGACTGGTCACGATAGTGGGGTACACTTTAACTAATCCAATTTACACTGGTTTTTTCCTTACAAGCATCGTTGCTTTAATTATTTCAACCACGTATTATGTTTTTCGAAAAATACCCAAAAGTCATTTAACAATTGATTTTATTGAATAATTTTAATAAAGCCATAATCAATCTTCGAATAAGAATTCTTATCTTTAAAAGGTCTAGCCAAACAGTACTTATAATTGGCCAATATTCTTCAAAGAGATTCTTCCTTATTTCAATAAAAAATTCTAACCAATTTAAATTAAAGCTAGCTCCATAAAAAACTCACTTAAAAGGATTTAAGACGATGGCTATCGTTCGCAAGCACGGTGAAGAACAGCCTTATTGGCCTGCTGGCCCCTTCAAAATACGCCTGCCCTTTATACACTACCGCTGGGAGATCCCTGAAATGCTTCAGGGATTATTCATGTTTATGGTTAGCCTTGCCATGATCCCACTGCTGGAACAGTATCTAGGCATGCCGTACGATGCAGCACTAGCATTTTGTGTGATTGCTGGCCTCATGTATCTACTGCCTTCCTTACTTGGCGTGCCGCTTGTGCCCGGCTGGATTACCCCAGCTATTCCCATTGTCATTTTATATTTGCAAGCTTTTGAGCCAGGACCGCAAGCGGTACAAGCAATGTTTGTGCTGCAATTAGAAGTATTTTTGATATTTATCTTCTTTGGTATCACTGGACTGAGTAATCGTATAGTAGGTTTTATCCCTAATTCCTTAAAAGCCGGGGTCATTATTGGCGCGGGTATCGCCGCCTTGATGGGAGAGATACAAGTAGGTGGCCGCGTAGAAGCCACACCGATCTCGTTGATCATTGGCGCTATTATCTCCGGTTACGTGCTATTCTCAGTCTCTTTTAAATATATGGTTCAATACAGCCGTTTCGCAAAAGTGGTTGCCAACCTAGGTATGATCTCAGGTATGTTCGTGGCGATGATTATTGGCTGGGTTATCGGTGAGTATCCGCTACCTGATATTGAATGGGGTATTACTCAGCCTAACTTTGGCGCGATGACTGACTTTCTGATTTTTAATGTCGGCCTGCCTGATATCAGTGTTTTCTTACTTGCCTTCCCGACCGCGATGATCGCTTATGTAATTGCTTTTGGTGATATTTTGGTCGGTCAAGCGCTCAGTGAGCGTGTCGATGAAATCCGTCCTGATGAAAAAATTGAGACCAATATCACGCGTATCCATATCGTCACGGGTATTCGTAACGGTGTGCTGGCCTTTTTTGCCCCATGGCCGGGGCTAGCAGGACCTATTTGGACTGCAGCTCATGCTACCCTTGCTGAGCGTTATGCGCTTGGACGTAAAGCCATGGACTCGATCTATAGCGGCGGTGGCACCTTTTGGTGGACAGGCCTTGCCGCTATATTTATATTACCGCTGGTCACGCTCTTTAGACCGGTACTCCCCATTGCGCTGTCACTAACGCTACTATTAACTGCCTATATTTGTATCATGGTAGGTATAGAGCAGCTAAAAACCTCAGCTGAGCGCGGGGTTGCTGGTATTGTAGCAGTAACTTTGGCCATGCCAGCGGCGCAGTCAACTGTTTATGCTATTGCCATTGGTATCGTGCTCTATATCTTGATCGAAAGACCAAATGCTAGACAGCGCAAAGAGATGCAAGCAAATTCTCTGTCAGACAGTAAAATTGACTCTGTTGATAAAGACTATTGATAAAATGCTTTGATTAAGCGGATATCAGAAGAGCATTTTTGTTCTTCTGATACCCGCTTTTTTATGATGTTTAAAAGGTATGTTGACTATGTTTGGTATTGAAAACTATCTGGGCTTTATCTTGGCAGCTATTTTACTAAACCTGACACCTGGCACAGATAGCATGTATATCATTACGCGTAGTGTCTCACAAGGGAACAAAGCCGGTCTCTATTCTGTACTGGGCATTGTCACTGGAATACTAGTACACACGGTATTGGCGGCATTAGGACTATCAATCATTTTAGCCAACTCTCCACTAGCATTTACTATCGTTAAATATATTGGTGCCAGCTACCTATGCTATTTAGGGTTTAAAATGCTAACCAGTAAATCGAAATCTATCCTATCAGACAGTTTGCCCAATAACGGAAAACTTGTACAAGCTGAGTCTTTGAATTATAGGCGAATCTATAAGCAAGGCGTATTGACCAATACTTTTAACCCTAAAGTGGCTTTGTTCTTTTTAGCTTTCTTTCCTCAGTTTGTCGATTCTAATTACGCTCATGGCATGTTGTCCTTTTTAATTTTAGGGCTTACTTTTGCCGTAACTGGCCTAATATGGTGCACGTGTTTGGCATTATTGGCGTCACAGTTTAGTAAAAGCCTGAGAGAAAACCCAACAACTGAATCTATTTTGAATAAAATAAGTGGTGTGGTGTTTATTGGCTTAGGTATTAAGCTGTTGACTGAGAAGGGTTGAGAAAACTGCTATAAATGTCCAAATAAGCTACTTTTTATAAAATCTACCTACTCATAAAAAAAGCCCAGTCCCCTACATTAAGGAGACTGGGCTTTATATTATTCTAACTCTAATCAATCACTACGCAGCTTCTTTACTCTCAGCAGCTAGCTGACGCAGCACATAGTGCAATACGCCGCCATGACGCACGTATTCGCGCTCTTTCGGCGTCTGTAAACCAACGTTAACTTCAAAGACTTCCTCTGAGCCATCGGCACGAGTAGCAGTGACTTTGGCAGTTTTGCTCTCGCCATTGTCAAGCCCTGTGATACTAATGACTTCTGAACCATCGAGGTTATAAGTGCTTGCATTCTCACCATCTTTAAAGGTCAATGGCAACACGCCCATGCCCACTAAGTTTGAACGGTGAATACGCTCGAACGAAGTCGTCAGTACTGCTTTTACACCAAGCAAAATCGTACCTTTCGCTGCCCAGTCACGGCTAGATCCAGAACCGTACTCTGCACCGCCAAGTACTACTAGCGGACGCTTATCTTCTTTATACTTCATTGCCGCGTCATAGATGGCCATTTCTTGACCGTCTTGTAGCGTGGCTTTGTCGTCTTTGAAGTAATACGTATAACCACCCTCTTTGCCATCCATCATGCTGTTTTTGATACGGATGTTGGCGAATGTACCGCGAGTCATGACCGCGTCGTTACCACGGCGTGAGCCATAGCTATTAAAGTCGGCTTCCATGACACCACGCTCTTGCAAGTATTTACCAGCAGGTGATTCGGCATCGATATTACCAGCCGGTGAGATATGGTCAGTGGTGATTGAATCACCAAATAGACCTAGGATACGTGCGCCTTCGATATCTAGGATACCTTCTGGCTCCATGGTCATACCATCAAAGAACGGTGGGTTCTTAATGTAAGTAGACTCTTCGCTCCATGGATACAGTTGGCTATCCGCCGAGCTAATAGCGTTCCATGCTGCACTACCGTCAAATACTTCACCGTAGTTTTTGCGGAACATTTCAGCATCGATATTATTGGCAATCAGCTCGTTGATCTCTTCCGAAGTTGGCCAGATGTCTTTTAAGAAGACATCATTACCTTCTAAATCTTGGCCTAGTGGATGAGTCGTCAAGTCAATATCGACCGTACCTGCTAACGCATAAGCGACAACTAATGGTGGTGAAGCCAAGTAGCTGGCTTTTACATGTGAGTGAATACGACCTTCAAAGTTACGGTTACCTGATAGGACGGCTGCGGCAACCAAATCACTTTCTTCGATAGCCTCTTCAATCGCATCTAACAGCGGTCCTGAGTTACCGATACAAGTAGTACAACCATAACCGACCAGATAGAAACCTACTTTTTCAAGTTCATCCATTAGCTGAGACTTTTCGAGATAATCAGTCACAACTTTTGAGCCTGGTGCAAGAGAGGTTTTGACCCATGGCTTAGCTGTCAACCCTCTAGCCGCTGCTTTTTTGGCAACTAGGCCTGCACCAATCATAACGGCAGGGTTTGAAGTATTGGTACAAGAGGTAATAGCCGCGATCACGACAGAACCATCACGCAGTCTATATTCTTCGTCTTCGATTGTAATCTTACAAGAGGTACTGCCTTCAGCGCAGAAAGGCTTAGGTTTGGCTGCTAATTTTTTAGCTTGCTCTTGCTTACCGCCTTCTTCATCAAAACGCACCTTGGCTTCGACTTCAGCTTTACGACCTTTAGTCATCTCTAGTAAAGTCTCGCCAAACTTTTCATGCATATCAGATAGATTGATACGCTGCTGCGGTAGGTTAGGACCCGCAAGAGCTGGTTGGACAGTACTGAGATCTAGATACAAATTGCTTGAATAGGTTGCCGCTTTAGTATCGGCATCATGCCACATGCCTTGCGCTTTGGCGTACTTTTCAACCAATTCAATTTGTGCTTCGTCACGACCTGATAGACGTAAATAATCAATCGCCATTTGGTCAACTGGGAAAATACCGCATGTGGCGCCATATTCTGGAGACATGTTGGCTATCGTCGCTCGATCAGCAAGCGGCATTTGATGTAAGCCTTCACCGTAAAACTCGACGAACTTACCAACTACGCCATGTTTACGCAACATCTCAACCACACGTAATACTAAGTCAGTTGCCGTAACGCCTTCAGACAGCTCACCTGTCATCTCAAACCCAACGACTTGTGGAATCAGCATTGAAGAGGGCTGACCTAGCATCGCCGCTTCCGCTTCAATACCACCGACACCCCAACCAAGCACACCAATACCATTAATCATTGTGGTATGACTATCGGTACCAAACACGGTATCAGGGTAAGCAGTCAACTCACCATCAACTTCCGCTGCCATGACGACGCGCGCAAGATATTCTAAGTTAACTTGGTGCACGATACCGGTCGCTGGAGGTACGACGACAAAGTTTTTAAAAGCACTTTTACCCCAATGCAAGAATTCATAACGCTCATTATTGCGCTTAAATTCGATTTTTTCGTTCAAATCAAGCGAGTCTTCACGGCCATACACATCGACTTGCACCGAGTGGTCAACGACGAGCTCACTGGGAATAAATGGATTAATTTGCTCAGCTTTACCGCCAAGCTCGACTACCGCATCACGCATCGCTGCTAGATCGACGACCGATGGTACACCGGTGAAGTCTTGCAGTACTACACGTGCTGGCATAAAGGCGATCTCTTTTGAGGCCTCTGCTGCTGCATCCCAGTTGGCGACTGCCTCAATATGGTTTTTACCGACAGACTGGCCGCCATCTTCGTTACGCAGCAGGTTCTCTAGTACTACTTTCATACAGTATGGTAGCGTATTAATATTATCGTAAGTCTCAGCAAGTTTGGGCAAGCTGTAGTAGGCATGCTCTTTGCCATCGACTGAAATAGTGTCTTTTACGTTAAAGATATCGCTCATGGTAGCTTCCTTATCGTTGTTATAAATCCTGAACATAAATTATCATGAACTTATGCTTGTGACTGGTGGCTAAATAGCTTATTGATTGTTTTGATGAAAAATAGTGCAATGTAAAGTAATAAAACAATTAGGTATAAGTTTCAATTAAACCTAAACATAACTTCGTATTTAGAATTTAATATTCACCTGTTTTTACCATAACAAATATTCAAGACTTTGTTAACGCTTAGACGTAGTCAAATCGTGGCACAATCGTAACCGTCGCCAGGCTCTAACAGTATGATTGTAATTAACTTTATATATCTTAGCTTTTACCCTGTTTACGGCGACCGCTCCTAAACACATAAGCGTCCTTATAAAAGTCAGCATCTGCATTCTTCGCCCAAAAATGCGGTACGCCTAAAATAGGCAATGGCGATAAATGACGCGGTGTGACCTCATTGCATGATAGCAACTCGTTCATATAATCAGCGACTCTATCATCTAAATACTGCAGACGCTCAGATAATGATAAGGCAAAGAAATCTTGGCTGACGTTGATAATCACACTATGCGCGCATAAAGGCTTGCGCGGTGCTATCAATTGCTCAAGCAGGGCATGACCAAAGATATAAACCGCCGCTTGCGCCTTTGGACTAGGACTTATAGGGTCATCCCATTGCCTACGCGGCTGTACCAAACTGCCCTGCCAATCAAAGTCAATCAATGCCTCGCCAATACTAGGGTCAGCTGTGACTAGCACCGCACCATTTTCATCAAAGACAGTGATGGTATCGCGGACGCGGCCTCGACTGGCACTGACCCCTTGCTGTTCAATCTCAAGCATATGATAGTGGTTTAGCAGGGCTTTGGTCTTGGGAAAGGTCAGCCAAATACTACCGTTAAATAAGTCATGTAAGTTATCACGCGTCGGAATATTGCCAGTCATGGCGATGAAACTCTCGTAAGCCTCGCCTTCTGGTAGCGCATCCTGTGAGACAAAACTCAAAGTATGCGCTCGCTGATTTTTAATGGGTTTAGTGGTCGGTAATGGCCTTTGCGCAGTTTCGCTTTGCTTCTTTGAGGCAGTGTTAAGTATACCTGCGACAATATCTATAGACTTGTCATTGATTATCGAAACCTCTGCCTGCTGAGGTGAATGACTTAGCTCATTTATACTTTTACTAATGTCGTTCAATTGACTTAAATGACTAAGCCACGGGGCTTGCCAGTCAATCTGAGCAAAGCTGTCATCAAGCTTACTGGTAAATATAACGGACTCATGGGCAGACGAACCATTTACCAAAGGTTGGTCAAAAAGAGCATCAGCACGATGCAGATGTGGCAAATTACTAGCGGTCATATTGACGATCTCTATTAGGCGGCTGGCGGCTCTATGGTATCATGGTGCGCTTTTTTACGGCTAGACAAGCAGCTCGAAACGATGTTTTCGCGCGCTATTTATTAATGAGTTTTTATGGCAAATTTTAACACCCACTTAAATGTTGCATTTATGGTCAGTGGCACGCTGAGTTTGGCAGTCTATAAAGCTGGATTGGTTGGCGACTCAGGTTTTTTGATGTGTGTGACGCTCGGCACCATCGGCGGGCTATTGCCTGATTTGGACTCTGATCACTCAACCCCGATCAAGCTTGGGTTTAATATCATCTCTTTTGTCTTTGCCTTTGGTTTGGTGATGCATTGGCGCAGTGAGCTAAGTTTACTTGCCCTGATGGCGTTATGGCTGGCAGGCTATGGTTTTATGCGTTATGTGGTATTTCATATTTTTACCAATATGACGGTGCACCGCGGTGTCATCCATTCTGTCCCTTATATGGCGATAATGGGACTTGGGATGACTTGTCTGAGCTATTATGGATTACAGATGCCGCTGACCGCCAGCTGGTTTTATGGGCTGTTTTTATTCGGCGGTGCAATGGTGCATTTGACACTGGATGAGCTGTATAGCGTCAATTTATCAAATATGAAAATGAAACGCTCATCGGGCACGGCCATGAAGTTTTATCAACACAAAGACAAATGGTGGTATCTGCTACTGTACGCTATTCTTTTGCTCTTGATATATATAGCGCCGCCTTTTGAGATTTTTTGGTCGCGGTTAAGTGACCCATCAGCATGGGCACAGCTAAGAGTTGGTATATTGCCAGAATTAGTAAAAAGTATGCTGCAATAAAGTTATCATAAGACCATTAAGCCTAAACGAATAAGCCTAAACGAAAATTAGAGTAAAACATGCAGACCTCCCTACATCCTTGCCCTTGCCAAACCAATCCAACAGCAGAGACGACAGACGCTCTATTATCCTATCAAGACTGCTGCCAGCCTTATCATGATGCCTTTTATAATGACAACGTTGATAAAGTAGATAGTATAAGAGCGGAGTCAGCGCAGCGTCTGATGCGCACGCGTTATAGCGCTTTTGTGCTCATCAAGCCAGAATATATTGCCAAAACCACCCTGCTCGCGCAGCAAAGCTTGCTTGATATCAAGGCGATTGAGACATGGGCCACCGAGACCGATTGGGCAGGACTAGAAATCGTAGAACACACGCCAAAGCTTGGCAAACGTCATGCGCAGGTCGAGTTTAAAGCATTTTATATTAAGCCAGACGGAGAACAAGCAGCACACCATGAGCTATCTGCTTTTGTAAAGGTAGTAAATGAAACTGCTAAAGAAAAAGACGAACGTTGGTATTTTTTAGATCCAACGGTTGTCATGACGGTGACGCAAAAGCAGCCGTGTATTTGCGGCTCAGGCGAGAAGTTTAAACGCTGTTGTGCACTATATGTTTAACGAATACTGACTGCCTTACACACTCGCCCCAACCGCGCGTGCCACCGCAATGCCTTCGTCAATGGTCAAAAATTTACGCTGACTTGGGCTGTCTTTATAAATAATTTCACCCTCTTGAAATATCAGACATTCGTTGACGGCCAATTGTTGCCATTTTTCATTTTCAGTGAGTGGTACGGTAACTAGTATCGTTACTTTATCCGTATCTGTAGTCACATCACTAAAGTTAATCGCCAAATCGTCATCCGCCAATTTTGCTTCACCAAATGGCGCTTGGCGGGTCAAATAAAATAACAAGCTACCTGCATAAGCCAGTTGCCAGCGTCCGTTGGATATTAGGCAATTAAACAAACCATTGGCGGATAAATAACGGCATTGGGTGGTCAAAAAGTTAAACAGCGTCTTGTCGTCAGGACGGGTCTTAAAAGTGCTTTTTAAGCGATTGACCAGATAGCAAAATGCCATTTCAGAGTCCGTTGAGCCAACAGGCTGGCAGTGTGTGGCGTTACCATTGTCTTGCAGACGCTGGCAGCGCTTGATAAATTCGCTATTCATCTGTCCATTGTGGGCAAATACCCACTGCTCACCCCAGACTTCACGGACGAATGGATGCGTATTCGCTAAGCAATTCTGCCCTTGAGTGGCTTTACGAATATGAGCAATGACGTTCATGGCTTTAATCGGATAATTATTGACCAAATCAGCCACCGGTGACAGATGGCTTGGGCGATTGTCATGAAACAAGCGTAGTCCCGTTGAGTCATTTGCCCCCTCACCATTATTGGTGCAGTCACTACGCTCAAAAAAAGCAATACCAAAACCATCTTCATGGCTATCGGTCATACCGCCGCGGCGACGAAACCCTGCAAAGCTAAAACCGATATCGGTTGGGGTATTACAGTTCATTCCTAGGAGTTGGCACATTTATGATTTACCGCCTTTGTTACTTTGATTGTCTAAACTGTGTTTGTATTCTTGCATGACATTGTCCTGTGTCACTGTTGTAATACCAAGCTCTGCATCGCTCATATTATCCAGTAGCACTTCACCTGCCGTCTCGCTATCGATATTATCTAATATACTCTGTGCGTGCGCCAAATCTTCATCTTGCACCCAAAGCACGATACCAGAATTCATACCCGGAATGGCGCTAAGGGCTTGTAAAGACACAGTAATACCGTTATTACGTAGCAGGTTGGCATGCAGCTCACCTTGGATGTTGGTGTCATAGCGTGCTAGTTTGTGCCAGTTGTCAACTTGATCGGTCATAGGGTTACCTTTGGGGTTAAGACAGAAATCGTTAAAACACTCTATACCAATTGATCGAGCGCATACTCTTTGATGATAACATTACTATTATCGTTTAAAGTAGCACACGCTTGCTCAGCTTGGGTAATATCACTAAATATGCCCTCGACGTGATTATTGCTTTCACCATTTAATAATACAAATACTGTCTCTTGTGCTTTTTCGACATGCGACCAGTGATAAGCGGCCAGACGCTTCATCAAATCAGGGTTTTTGACCATGATATTGTCGCCAGTCCGTCCCTCAGTGCGGTTATAGTAAATGACGTTGAGACGCAGTAGCCAAAAAATCACGGCCGCTTTGGCAAGCATCACTGGCAATGCACGTTTTTCATCTTCGCCAAGCGCACGTTTAGACTCATACCCTTGCAAAAAGGCGTTCATTTTTTGACGATCAAAATTGACCGTTTCGCTTTGCTCAGCGTCACCCCACGTGGTACAAAAATCATTAATGGTAATAGCAATATCCATCACATAATGCTCAACGCTGACCTCAGTAAAATCAAGTAAGCCCGTTAATGTCTCATTATCTTTTTGCAAATTCCACAAAGTATTATCCGCAAACATATCGAGATGACACAAGCCTTTTGGTAAGCTGGTAAGTGGTAAGTTCGAGTAAGCCTGCCAAATATCGCGCATTAATTTGGCTTCATCACCTGGCATAAACTGCATCTCACGGTCGCGTACCTCTCCCCATGGATAAAGTGGCACGCCGTAATCCTGCGCAGGCTGTAGCGCTTGCAGGGTCTCATGCAACATCGCTAACGCTGCACCAATCTCGTGACACATCGCCGGCGTAGTCTGCTTGGGGTGCGCCCCTGCCAAGCATGGTACGATCGTAATAGCTTTATCTTCATAGCGGATGACATAGCGTTTATCATCTTGACTATCGCTAGGCTTTTCGTGACCTTCAAGCAAAGCTAGTGGCGCGGCTACCGGTAACTTGCCCGTTAGCTGATTGAGAATAACGGCCATTTTTTCGATATCTTCTGGTGGTCGCTCCTCAAATAAAGTGAAAACATAGGAGTGCTGACCGTCGTGGTCATCAGTGGTCTGAATAAACCAGTTAGAGTTTTTGATGCCTTGGGTAATAGGTATAGCGCGTTTAAATGACACGCCAAAACTTGAGCAAAAGGCGGCAAATTGATCATCGGTTAACTGGGTATAGACGGACATGACATCTCACTTTTGGCAATAGAATAAAGAAATAAGGTAAATTTAGACGCTAACGACAGCAATTGTACCGCGTATGACAAAACTATGATGAAAAGCGTAATAATCTTGCGAAAACCTGCCTGATATGGCGGTGATTTTGCTAGACTAGCGCTTAAAGAATGAATTGATTATAAGGTGAAAGACCCTATGTTAGCAAAGCGTATCATCCCTTGCTTGGACGTGGACAATGGACGCGTGGTCAAAGGCGTACAGTTTGTCGATATCAAAGACGCAGGTGACCCTGTCGAAGTGGCGCAGCGTTACAATGAACAAGGTGCCGATGAGATTACTTTTTTAGATATTACTGCCACCAGTGATGAACGCGATACCACCTATCATACCGTTGAGCGCATGGCTGAGACGGTGTTTGTGCCCTTAACCGTTGGCGGTGGCGTGCGCAAAATCGCCGATATTCGTAATTTGCTCAACGCGGGCGCGGATAAAGTCGCCATTAACTCAGCAGCCGTATTTACTCCGGAGTTCGTCGGTGAAGCTGCGCAAAAATTTGGCAACCAATGTATCGTCGTCGCTATCGATGCCAAGCGCGTCACGGATATCGAAGTGAATGGCATCATCACACCGCGTTGGGAGATTTTTACTCATGGCGGCCGTAAGCCAACGGGTATTGATGCGGTCGCTTGGGCGAGCAAAATGGCCGATCTTGGCGCAGGCGAATTACTCGTCACCTCGATGGACGGTGACGGTACCAAAAAAGGCTATGATTTGGCGCTGATGCGTGAAATTACCAGCCGCGTTAATGTGCCTGTCATTGCCTCTGGCGGCGTTGGTAATTTAGAACATTTAGCGGAAGGGGTATTACAAGGCGGCGTCGATGCGGTGCTGGCTGCCAGCATTTTTCACTTTGGCGAGTACACTGTACAAGAAGCCAAAGCCTATATGGCAGCACAGGGTATACAGATGCGACTATAATACGTTTGTAAAATACAAATGCCTCTGTAAAAAATGTTATCATAGCGCTAACCACTTATTTTCGTTCATTATTCATATATTTTCATTTACCACCAATTCAGCGAAGGATTTTTTATGTCAAACTTACAGCAGCAGCGCAATGACGTTACCCACATCGATGGTAACTTACACCAAAATGAAAACGCCCGTATCGGTATCGTTGTCGGTCGTTTTAATGGTTTTGTCGTTGAGTCATTAGTCGATGGTGCTATCGATGCCCTACTACGTCATGGTGTATTAGGTAGCAATATTACTGTCATTCGTGTGCCGGGCGCGTTTGAGTTGCCATTGGTTGCCCAGCGTGCTGCTGAGTCTGATCGCTTTGATGCTATTGTTGCGCTAGGCGCAATTATCCGTGGTAGCACGCCGCATTTTGACTTTGTCGCTAGCGAATCAGCCAAAGGTCTTAGCAGCGTTGCGATTGATTATAATATCCCTGTGGCCAATGGCGTGATCACAACCGATAGTATCGAGCAAGCGATTGAGCGCTCTGGCACTAAAGCGGGTAATAAAGGCTCTGAAGCAGCAATGGTGGTGCTTGAGATGTTGGCGGTATTATCACAGCTAGATATCGACGACGACAGCGACGACGCTTAATTCATTTTCAAAATGATTGATTGCTAATTGTATCAATTAGCCTATACATATGATTTTCGGTTATTTTTATTGGAGCGATGGTCATAACTATGGCTCTGATAAAACTGTAGTAAACATTTAAAACTGACTGGTGATATCTGCCTGTCGACCACTATTTAACATCTTATTTTTACCCTTACTATTTTAAAACTAGGTATAAACCCCTTATGACTGACCAACTCAAACGTGCTATTAATGCGGCAAAAACCGAGCAATCCCATACTGAACAAGCTAAAGCAACCGGTATAGCGAGCAGTAGTGCGGGTGATCAAAATTTTGATATGAGTGAGTCTTCTTATAAGACCAGTCATACTGCTGTCCGTAAAGCACGACGTTTTGCTATGCAAGGCCTGTACGAATGGCTGGTGACTGACCGCCGTTTCGATATAGATGGCAAGCTTGGCTGGAAGGACAATGCGCCGCACGATATCGCTGCCCGTACGCGCGCTACTAATGCCATGCATACCGTCCATATTGGCTACTATCATGAAATGATGCGTGATATTCCAGAGCAAATCGAGGCATTGGACGTACTTATCAGTCAGCATCTTGATCGTGACATCAACAAATTAGACACCGTTGAGCACGCTATTTTATTGATTGGAGCTTACGAGCTACAAAACCGCTTAGAGATTCCTTATAAAGTCGTGCTCGATGAAGCCATGAAGCTCAATAATCACTTTGGTGCGACTGACGCCCATAAATTAATTAACGCTGTTCTTGATAAAATGGCAGTTGAGCTACGCGAAGTGGAAGTACAAGCAGATACCAAAGCCAATCTACGCACCTCACAAAAAACGGCTGCTAAACCTGTAGTAAAAACTGATGCGAATATAGATAACACTGCCGATACACGTAGCATTGAAGAAAAACCAACTGCTTCAAATAAGCCACGTATCAGTGCTAATAATACCAACGTCAAACGCAATAGCGCTAGTAAAGCCAGTGCAAACATTAGTGACTTTAAGGCGAGTAAAAAAGATAATGCCAAAAAAGATGATATTACCTCTGATGAAAAAAGCCAAGACTGACCATGAATGAATTTGAGCTAATCGAGCGCATATTTACACAAATGCAAGCAGCACATTCTTTAGCTGATGATGTCGAAAAAGGCATCGGCGATGATGCGTCGGTGATGGCATTACCTGTAGGCGCGCGCTTGGTTAGCTGTATTGACACCTTGGTTCAAGGTCGACACTTTAGTGCCGATTGGGAGAAAATTAACGAGTTGGCGTTTGCCATCGGTTACAAGGCTGTCGCCGTTAACGTCTCAGATATCGCTGCTATGGGGGCAACGCCGCATAGTATTTTGCTGGCGCTAGCACTGCCTGAGCGTTTGGCAACTGAGACTTGGCTCATAAACTTTGCTAAAGGCTTATTTCATGCCTGCCAGCTGTTTGACGTGACCCTTATTGGCGGTGATACCACGCGCAGTGAGAACTTAGTACTCAGCGTTAGCGCACAAGGGTTATTAGCCGCAAGCACGCCAGCAGTCTACCGCTCGGGCGCCCAAGTCGGTGACAAAGTCTATGTCTCAGGCACCCTTGGTGATGCCGCCTACGCTTTACAGCACTCCAACAGCCGCCAAGGTTTAGAGCTGGCTCATCGTTTGCATACGCCTACGCCGCGTATTGCCTTAGGTTCAGCGTTGGCACAGATTGGCGCAACGGCGATGATAGATATCTCAGATGGTCTATATCAAGACCTTGGACATATCTGCAAGCAGAGCGCTGTTGGTATGCGCATTGATTTGGAGCAGCTGCCGACTAGCCAACCCCTAGCAAGCGTTGATTTAGCTGAACGCTTATTATGTCAGCTGACAGGTGGCGATGATTATGAATTGGCGTTTACCTTACCTGCTCATATTGAGCCGCCTACTATTAACAGCAGTAACACGCCAGTCACCTGTATTGGTGAAGTGATAGCCGTAAACGAGGCAGATATTGTAGATAGTTTACGGCCAAAGCTTTTGTATCAGGGCCAACCAGTAACGCCTACGAACCCTACCCCCTTTGCCACTTGGCCTACTCTTACTGGTTACCAACATTTTGCAGGTTAATCCATGACGGATCATGACTTATCTAAGCCCGATATTCGTAAAGCAAACGATTGCCCACCGCTACCTGCTAATGCCAGCCTACTTGACCGTATTGTTTATTGGCTTGGTATTGGTTTAGGAAGCGGTCTACCTCGCCGTGCTCCGGGTACTTGGGGAACGGTTGGTGGTTTGATCATTGCGATACCGCTTATGAGCTTAGGTTTTGTACCGTTTCTGATTATCACAATACTATCTTGCATTATTGGTATCTGGATATGCGGTCGTACCTCTGATTTGATGCAAGGACATGATGATCCGCATATCGTTTGGGATGAGTGGGCTGGTATGTGGATTACTTTATTGCCGTTTTCTTATACAGGTATTACTGTTACGAATTTTTGGCACGATATTTCACAAAGTTTGTCTATTATTGCTCTTGTAATCGCATTTGTACTTTTCCGCTTCTTTGATATCATTAAACCACCACCCATTGGTTGGGCAGATAAAAAAGTCTCAGGCGGTCTTGGTATTATGCTCGACGACATTATTGCCGGTATTATGGCCGCAGCTGTTTGGATTGTTGTTATGATAGGCATGCTAGTATAAATAACTGCTATTTTAGCGAATTATGTTACAAACTACCTCATTACTATAAACCCAACGATAACAAAGTATCATAATATTCACTTAAATGAATATGTTTTTCTCGACATTTGCGTTATAATCTTATCATATTCTGTTACACCTATTATAGAGTACTTATGACAAATTCCCTTTCTGTAATTATCCTTGCTGCCGGAAAAGGCACGCGTATGCAGTCTGCTAAGCCAAAAGTTTTGCAGACATTAGCAGGCAAACCTCTATTAGGACACGTCTTAGACACTTGTGATGAGTTGACTGTTACTAAAACTATTGTGGTTTATGGTTTTGGCGGCGATCAAGTACAGACAGCGATGGATAGTCAATATGCGCATTTACCAATTACATGGGTCGCGCAGACTGAACAGTTGGGTACAGGTCATGCCGTTAAAGTTGCCTTAGAGCAATTGCCAAAAGATGGCCAAAGTCTTATTTTATATGGTGATGTACCCTTAGTAAGCTGTCAGACTTTAGCGACACTACAAACAGCCAACACTGATGGCATGTCGATGCTGACGTTAACAGTGGATAATCCATTTGGATTGGGTCGTATCAAGCGTGATGCATCAGGAAATGTTGAAGCCATCGTTGAGCAAAAAGACGCTAGCGCCGATGAACAGCGTATTAAAGAGATCAACAGTGGCATTTATTGCGTTGATAACGCTCTGCTTCATAAATACTTGCCTGAATTATCAAATGACAATGCGCAACAAGAATATTATTTGACCGATATCGTAAAAATGGCGGTTGCTGATGGTGTAACGATTGCAGCGATCGAGCCTGAACATACGTTTGAGATTGAAGGGGTTAACAACCGTCAACAATTGGCCAGCTTGGAGCGTACTTGGCAAAATAAGCTAGTCGCTGACTTGCAAGAAGCTGGTGTACAGTTTGCTGACCCGACTCGTGTTGATATACGTGGTACGCTAAGCGTGGGGCAAGACGTATTCGTCGATGTCGGTGTGGTCTTTGAAGGTGACTGTACTTTAGGCGACAATGTTTATATCGAAGCTGGTTGTGTTATCAAAAATACTCAGATTGGCAATGCTTGTCATATCAAACCGTACTGCGTGCTTGATCGCGCTGAGGTCGGTGCTGGTGTTGATGTTGGTCCTTTTGCAAACTTGCGCCCTGAAACCGTATTATCTGACAACAGTAAAGTTGGCAACTTTGTTGAGATTAAAAAGTCGACTATCGGTCATGGTAGTAAAGTCAATCACCTCAGTTACGTTGGCGATGCGACCGTAGGTACTGATGTCAATATCGGTGCTGGAGTCATTACCTGTAACTATGATGGTGTGAATAAGTCGCAAACTATTATTAACAATAATGCTTTTGTTGGCTCCAATGTGAGTCTGGTTGCTCCAGTAACGGTTGGCGATACTGCGGTAGTTGCGGCAGGATCTGTAATTACAGAAGATGTTGATAGTAATGCCTTGGCTTTGGGTCGCGCTCGTCAGGTACAAAAAGCAGATTTTCAACGTCCAACTAAAAAGTCGAAATAGTTAGCTGATAGTAGTAAGTTTATAGTTAAGCGTTTAGTAGCGAAATTATAACCAACTTGAGCAGCGCGGCAATTTTGCGGTGCTGCTTAATAATATGACTTATATATTAAATAACTTTTGAATACTCAAAGCTTATTTACTTACTACTGATTTGTATACATTGTTTTTGATTCACTTTTATTTGTCTAACATCATTAAAAATTTAACTTAAGGAATAGCTATGTGCGGAATTGTAGGCGCAGTTGCTGAGCGTAATATCGCTAATATTTTACTTGAAGGCCTAAAGCGTTTGGAATATCGAGGCTATGATTCTGCGGGCTTGACGGTCATTCGTAATGGTGAATTACATCGTGAACGTCAAGTAGGCAAAGTACTGGCATTGGTTAATGCAGTCGCGAATGATCCAGCCAATTTTGATGGTCATATTGGTATTGCGCACACACGCTGGGCAACTCATGGCGAGCCTGCACAACGTAATGCGCATCCCCACGTCTCAGGTAAAATCGCGGTCGTTCATAACGGTATCGTTGAAAACTACGCTGAGCTAAAAGAAGACTTGATGGCCAAAGGTTATGAGTTTACATCACAGACAGATACCGAAGTAGTCGCGCATCTGATCAATGATGTTTATCAAAAAACATCTGATCTACTAGAAGCTGTCCGCACAGTTACGCCGTTATTACATGGTGCATTTGCCCTTGGCATCGTCCATGTAGACAGTCCAGAAGAGCTCATTGCTGTACGTTTGGGCTCACCTTTGGTCATCGGTGTGGGTATCGGTGAGAACTTTATTGCGTCAGATCAATTGGCGCTATTGCCAGTTACCAACCGATTTATGTACCTAGAAGAAGGCGATATTGCTAATATTACGCGTGAACATATTCGTGTTTATGCGGACGGCGTAGAAGTCAGTCGCAAAGTACATGAGATAGATGCCAAGCAGCACAACGCCGATAAGGGCGAGTTTAAGCATTATATGCTCAAAGAAATCTATGAGCAGCCAGATGCGGTCGCTCGTACGGTTGAGATGGCAGTAGATAATGGTGAAACGACCAAACTACGCGATGACTTTTTAGACCGTCACGAAACCAAGCTCGCTGGTGTTAAACACATTCAAGTACTCGCTTGTGGTACCAGCTATCATGCGGGTATGGTCGCAAAGTATTGGTTTGAAAATTTAACACGTCTGCCCTGCTCGGTCGAAATCGCAAGCGAGTTCCGCTATCGTAATCCTGTTGTTGTCGATAATTCGCTCGTCGTTTGTATCTCACAATCTGGTGAAACAGCTGATACTTTATCGGCGCTACGTGAGATTCAAAAGCACAAACCAGAAGGTCTAGTGAGTTTGGCACTGTGTAACGTACCAACGTCATCATTAGTACGCGAGACGGATATCTTCTTGCCAACACTTGCAGGGCCTGAAATTGGTGTCGCGTCTACCAAAGCCTTTACCACCCAGCTTGTCGCGCTAGTGCTATTATTGTTAAAGATTGGAGTCGTACAAGAGCGTATCGATAATGAGCGTTTGACGTCATTACTAGAAAACTTGCATAAGCTACCGGGTCAGCTTCATGCCAGCTTAAAGCTTGATACTCCTATTAAAGCGATGAGTGAAAGCTTTGAAGAGAAGAAGAGCTGCCTGTTCTTAGGTCGCGGTTTGCAGTTCCCAATTGCCTTAGAAGGCGCGCTTAAGCTGAAAGAAATCTCCTATATCCACGCTGAAGGCTATGCGGCAGGTGAGCTAAAACACGGTCCATTGGCATTGGTAGATAAAGACATGCCAATTGTGGTACTTGCACCAAAAGACAATATGTTCGATAAGCTTAAAGCCAACATGCAAGAGGTACATGCGCGCCACGGTGAGCTGTTTGTATTCGCCAGTGAAGCTAGCCAAATGGTAGCGGAAGATAGATTGCATGTGGTCTATGTACCTGATGTCTGCGAGATACTCGCACCGATCGTTTATAGTGTTCCTGTGCAGCTGTTGTCGTACCATGTCGCTGTTATGCGCGGTACAGACGTCGATCAGCCACGTAACTTGGCCAAGAGTGTCACAGTCGAATAGTATAAGTTATTGATTTTTAATTAAAACTTATTAATAAATAAGGTTTTATTTTAAATACTACAGTAACATACCGAATCCTCCGCTATCTTATGCAAAACAAATGGCGGAGGTTTTTTTGGAATAATGAAAATAAAACAAGCTCCATCGCAATGGAGCTGTCGATATATTATCAACCATTTATCACACCTGCTGATAACCACTTAAGCGTCTACATCAATTCAGCCAAATCAGTCAACGTCTCTAGTATGATATCTGGCGCATACGTCTCAAGCTGTGCTTTGGTTTGCGCGCCGCTTAGCACGCCTACACAGAGACCACAATTGGCGTTTTTGCCTTCTTCAATATCTATACCACTATCGCCTGCCTTTAACACGTGTTTTGAGTCTTTTACCCCAAACTTGTCCATCGCTAACGTAATCATATCTGGTGCAGGACGACCATTAGTGACATCGTCGGCTGTAATCAGCGCATCAATCTCGCGGCCCACCGACCAACCCAAGATAGTCAATATGTTATTGGCGGTCGTTGCATCGTAGCCGGTGTTTAAGACTACCTTTCTACCCGTTGCTTTTAGCTGATCAAACAGCTCCAGCATCCCCTCAAAGGGCGCCAAAGTCTCTGCTGTATAAGCCTTTGTCAATCGGGTTTTGAATATCGTAAATGCGGTATCGGTAAGTGATTCAACCTCATCATCTGTGATATTCAATTCATTTAGTATGTCGTTGATCGCTTGGCGTTTTTCCTTGCCAGCGCCAAACGCTAAGCAAGGATCTAAACCCACCTTTTTATCGTCAGAACTAAGCGCTTGATTGATCGCATCGCGTACGGTTTTGTAGACTAAATTTTCTTCATTTACGGTGGTACCTGCCATATCAAACACACATAGCTTGATCTGCTCGAATGGATCTTTAATACTATTAATATCTTCCTTCATTATTTTGACTCCAATACCAAATGAATTAACTCTTCACCAAATGCAAAGCCTGTTGACGCGCCAGTGCCGCTTGTAATAGTGCCGACAACCACACCTTTTTCTGGAGACGCTTTAAACACTACATCATCACCGCTGGGATAGACACCTAACCAGTGCTGAGTAATGTCACTCTCACCAATATTCATCATTTGATCAAACTCATTTGTAATCAAATCATCAATGCGCACATCTCTAAAAGGCAGCTCTCTGTCGCTATAGTCATGACTGTCGCCGATGATAAGAGAGCCATCAGCAGACTGCACCACGATCAGATGTACGCCTGCTTTGCGCTCGGCTGACTGGATATCGTCTAATAAATTGATTAGCCCTCTTGCTTCGGGTAATTGGGCAAATCCATCATAACGAGCAAAGCTGAGATCCGACATCACCGCAGCATTTAACTTAAACGCTTTTTTTGGCATCACACGCATCATATTCAGGGTGCATAGTTTGGCCTTAGCCTTCGCCAAAGTCACTGGATATAAGCTGTGTAAATCTGTTCCAGGACAGACCACACAATGCTCTGCATGTAGCGTACCGCGACTGGTATGAACCATCGGCAGCTCAATCGAATGAACGGTCGTTTTATTATAAAAGTCCACACCGTACACTTGATTGAGCCAATTTGCCAATTTGCCAATGGCAGTTTTTGATTCAACTCTGAGCTCATGAGGGCTATACAACACACCCAGACCTTTTTTGAGATAAGGTACGTTTTCTACGATTTCAGATTGAGTCAGTAAGCGACAAGACTCCCCCATTTCTGTTTGTAAAAATGCTTCAGCGACCTCCATCGCCTCTGGACGTTGCATGAGCATATGCAGGCCACGATGCGCCACCTCAATACCTGCTTTTGGCGCAATATCTGCCCAGACATCACGCGTATGCATGGCTCGTTGCCAATGCTCGCCCCGTTGCTGACCACTGACGGTAACAAAACCGAAATTACGCACTGACGCATCTTTATTTTGTGACTCACGCTCTACCAATGCGACACTTAGTCCCTTCTTGACGGCAGCATAAGCACTGGCAAGGCCGACGATGCCACCACCGACGATCACCACATCGTATTTTTTTGGGGATAATTTGGTTAATAACTGCATAGCGATGTTCCTTGGTTTTAACCTCAAAAATTAGAACTTATATCTTTTGACCGTGAAAAAAAGCTCTATGCTTATCTAATAACTCAGCGGTCAGCGGTTCAGCATAGGTTTTTACATTTTTGACTTGGTTCTCAGGTGCCACTGTTTCACCGTCATAGACGACATTTGGATATATCTCTAATAGTTGTGGTCGCGCATTTTTGGTGATAATTTCGGCTATTTCCATTGCATTTTGATTGGTTTTGTTTCCTTTATCGATAACAGCGACTGATTCACTCAGCGTATAGTTGCCTTCGCTAGGATCAATATAATCAATAGGCAGACCTTCATCTTTATTCACGACAGCTTGATGACGCATACCAAAGCCAATAGGCACTTCACCTGCTATGACTTTTTTCAATGGGCCTGATCCTGATAGCTCTAAATTGGGACCAGCATTTTTACGAATACTGTTCATGATTTTTTGTCCTTCGTCATTTTCGCCATAGGCAGATGTGATGTTTTGAACAAATAACCAACCAGTCGATGAGCCATTGGGATCAACCATCGCAATTTTATTTTTGTAGACTGGATTTGCCAAATCTCTGGCACTGGTTGGTCTAGGCAGATTTTGTACAGCCATCTCTTTCGTGTTTAAAATCATTGCCCCAGTAAAACTGAGAATGGGGGCATAGTAATTAGGTACTGTCACTTGAGGATTGACCTTAAACGCTAGCTCTTTAAACATCGAATGCTTTGCCTGCGCGCTCTCTAAATAAAACGAGCTCATGGTGACCAAGTCTGCCTCTGTGTTTTTACCTTCCGCCAATAAACGCCCGCCAAGCTCACCGGTGCCAAAGGATTGGAAGATATATTGACCTTCATAGCCCGCTTGATCTAATACTTCTTGGATGACTTCTACCGCTTCTTCGTCGGCGTTACTATAGATGATGACTTCCTCTATACTATTGTCCTTAGAAGCGGCTGAGCTACAGCCTACCAATGTGAATCCGAAAGCAAGACTCACCATTAACGTTTTGAATGAAAACATTATGTATCCTATATATTTTATTGAAGGTTTAATTATTAGAGATTAGTTATTAAAATTGGCTTACATAAAACTTATCGATAGATTAAACAGCCTTTGCGGTAACAGCTTTTTCGGTGATTATTTTCGGTGTGCCGTAGAGTCGCCTGCTATATAGATGACGAATGCTGGCAAACAGGATCAAGGCGCAGATATTGGTCAGCAATATCATCAGCGATAAGATAAAAATCTCATCAAATCGCGCAAAATGCTGCAATTCGACGATTTTGGTGGTAAGCACCATGGTTTTGGCACCAGAGATAAAGATAACCGCACTAATCGTCACCATGGCGCTGATAAAGTAGAAGGACGCCACTTCAATTAAGGTAAAGAATGAATTGGGAATCACCACACGCCGCAGCGTCGCAAACCATGAATCACCCAGTAAGCTCGCCGTCGTCTCCCAGCCTAGATTCATCTTAGTCAGTGCATTTTTACTCATCAGATAAGGGGTGGCAAAGTAGTGAATGATGTTGCTTATCACGATAATAAAAATAGTATTGGCGACAGCAGAGCCTGAAAACACCATCAGATAAGCAATACCCACGACCATCCCTGGTACGGTGTTGGTCACCAATGCTGAGCTCTGAATACTGAATTTACCAACTTTGAATAAACCTGAGCGCTCGCACAACAGTGCTGAAAAGTAAGTGATTAAGGTACCGAAGATAGCCGTCAATACCGCGACGATGAGCGAGTTTTTATAGACGCGCATGAGATTGGCAGATTCTAAAACCTTGCTGACGGTTTCTGTGCTGAACTGCATTTGATAAGGCCATGTCTTGATCCATGGAATGATAAATATCACCGCAAAGACCATCAGTAAGCAAAATAAGATAGCGCTCGATAATAGCGCTAAGGCTCGGTCTTTGATTTTCGAAGTAGGCAGGTCGATATTTGCTACCGTGTCGTAACGCACATTAAAACGCGCGACATACCAGAGTATGGCAATACTCAATATCGATGGAATAAGCATAAACAATGCGACCACTGCCCCTTTTTCAAACGAAGGCGACGCGCCTAGTATTTGGGTATAAAGCTCGGTAGCGATGACTTTATATTGCCCGCCAATGGACGCCGGAATGCCAAAGTCGGTAAAGGCTAAAAAGAAACACTGAATCATGGCCGCGGCAAAGGTGCCTATCAATGGGCGAATCACCGTCATGTCAAACTGGCGCAGAGACGAATCGCCCATTAATTCTGAGACGATAACGAATTTTTTGTCTAAATACTGAAAGGTATTATTGAGTAATAAAAAGGCGATGGGTAAGGTATAAATGGTATAGCCAAGCCACATTCCTTGAAAGCCATATATATGTTCAAACAGCTGAAAGCCGAGTATTTGCGTCAATAAACCTTGCTTGCCAAAGGTATAAATAATAGCAAAGCCATAGGTCACCGTGGGCAACAACATGGGCAATAAGGCGGCGACTTTAATGACCTTTTTAAAGCCGTTCGGTAAGTTGGTCCAGTGCACGGTATAAGCTAAGATGAAAGCGAGCATGGTGGCGCTCAGAGCACTTACCGTCGCCACAAAAAAACTATTAAACATCACCTGTTTAAAGCTATCACTACTTGCGATACTTTTATAGTTATCTAAGCCAATACCATCGCCGACATTTAATGATAACGCCAGCATTTTACCTAAGGGTACAAACAGAAAAGCGATGAATAAAATCGTCACAAATAGCCAAATGGCTTTTGCTTGGGGTGGATTACTAAGCTTCATAAACGTCCAAAACAATCAAATGGTCAGGTTTTTACTGAAAGACATCAATAGTCAGTACTTCAGTTGCCGATTCAGTCACTGTCAGCTTCTACAAAATCAGCCTTTCACCGTATCTTTTGACTTTTGTTTATCATGGACAGTGATAGCTTTAGAATCAGTAATACGGGGACTAATCTCAGCCTCATACTGTCCATAGTTTTGGGTTTGAGTGTATTTACTTAGCGGATCAGCTTCAGATATACCATTGGCAAATAAGCTTAAGATATTGCGACGTTTGATACTGAGCTGATTTAGAATGAAGTTGGTGACGAAATCATTGGCAGGATTGTGTATGATTTCAGCGGGTTCAGCGAATTGCGCGACTTTGCCATCTGATAGCAGTAAGATACGATCTGATAACGTCATCGCTTCTTCTGGGTCATGAGTGACGATCAAGGTAGTCAGCTGATAGCGTTTTGCAATCTCACGAATACGCGCTTTGACTGTTTCTTTAATCACCCCATCTAGTGCCGACAAAGGCTCATCTAATAGTAGTATCTTGGGTTTCATGACTAGCGTACGTGCCAGCGCGACACGCTGCTTTTGACCGCCTGATAGCTGATGAATGCGCTTGTTTAGATGTGCTTTTATATCAAGTAAATCAACAAGCTCATCGACTTCTTGTTGCGTGCTTAGATTGGCGTTATTGCGTAGACCGTATTCGATGTTTTGCTTAACATTGAGATTGGGAAATAAGGCATAGTCCTGAAAAACAATATTAAATCCTCGCTCCTGCATCGGCACTCGGGTGATATCTTCACCATTGTAGGCAATTCGGCCACCACTAATATCAGTTAAACCCAAAATCATATGCAGTAAAGTAGTCTTGCCGCAGCCAGATGGCCCTAAGATTGAAACTATCTCACCCTTATTAATTTTGAGTGAAAGATCCTCGAATATCACCTTGTCATCATATCTCTTTGTAACCTGCCTTAGCTCTAACATATCGACTCACCTAATCACTTATAAAATTTAAGTACTTGTCTTGCATAAGTCTGCAGTGTATCTATCAGATATGACAATACAATGACGTCAGCCTAGATTGGTTTTTATAATTTACAATAAGGACAAAGGGGGCTTATGTATTTATGAATAAATAATTTCAGAATACTTCAATATAATCGTTCCTTTATGTACAGCGTATAAATACAGTACCAATTTATTATGCCATTATGGGTGCGATAAAAAGATATGTATAAGAGACAGTAAATATATAATGATGGCATCTACATTATGAGCATTGAAGACAAAAATATGAACATGGATATCGAAAACGGCAACGCTGACCAACACGCCGACCAAATAGAAATCATTTATGAAGATGAGTTTTTAGTAGCCATTAATAAAGAGGCGGGACTACTCGTCCATCGCAGTTGGCTGGACAAAGACGAGACGCGCTTTGCTCTGCAGCTCACCCGCGATGCGGTAGGGTGTCATGTATTTCCAGTACATAGGTTAGATAGACCGACATCAGGGGTGTTGCTATTTGCTAAAAGCTCAAGCGTCGCGCGCAGCCTTACTGAGGCTTTTACTGAGCGCAAGGTAACCAAACACTATTTAGCGGTAGTACGCGGTTACATGCCAGAGCAAGGCTCTATTGACCATGCCCTCAGCTTTAAGCCTGATGCCATCGCTGATAAATTTGCCAACTTGGACAAACCAGCTCAAGAGGCGGTAACCCATTGGCGACGTTTGGCCCAAGTTGAGCTGCCCTTTTCCGTATCAAGAAAGCATGATACCAGTCGCTATAGTCTTATACGCTTAATACCTGAGACAGGGCGCAAGCATCAGCTGCGCAGGCATATGAAACATCTATTTCATCCTATAGTGGGTGATACTAGCCACGGCGATGGACGGCATAATCGATTTTTCCGTAGTCAGTATGACTGCACGCGCATGCTGCTACATGCTCAAAGTTTAGCGTTTAGCCATCCAATCATTGGTGAGTCTTTAATGCTAACGGCAGGATTAGACGATCAATGGATGCGTATTTTAGAAGCGTTTGATTGGGTTGAGAGTGTTGAGGGTTTGGTTCCCTATTGAGGATTTGAATATCAGGCTATAGGCTAATAGTCTCAATATTTTAACTTGCTGACATAGCTGTCAAATTCATAGATATTAACTGGGAAGATTTTAGTTATATAGCTTAACGATAATAATCAAACCAAAAATCGTGCGTTTATTGAGACGTGCGTTTATCAAAATTAGCTCTATGGTTTTTTAGCATAGCTCACTGGTTTTCATTTACTTCACTCGATTAGATGCAATAACGCCAATTGAGCTTAATACTATGCCGAATACCACTACCATTGTTAAAGGTTCATGAAGTATCAATGCTGCGAGTAAGGCGGTCAGTCCAGGAGACAAAGAGCCAAGCAGCAAGGTGCGAATGGAGCCCAGTTTGTTGACCGCATAAGAAAACCCAATGGTTGAGACCACCCCAACACCAACGCCTTGTACCAAAATAAAAGGTAGGGCGTCGTCAAAAGAAACGACCCCTAAATTTGTCTTTAAAATGCCAGCTAGAACCATCACTAATACTATAAAAAATGACGTGTAAGAAAGTACGATAGCCACAGCTATCGGACTCAACTTCGTATTTTTTAGACCCAAGGTATAACCTGCCCAAACCAAGCTTGCAAGCAATAAGAAGGCCACGCCATGTAGCAAGCTTTTAGGCGGAGACCCTGCATTCCCTATAATCATAGCGGTTACACCAAACAGAATCAGAATGAATGCCAAAAACTTTTTTAGCGATATCTTTTGACGATAAAAAATAAAAGATAAGAGGGCGGCAAAGAATACTGGCGTCCCTGTCAAAATAGTACCAACGTAAGCAGCAGGAGCAGTTCTTGCGCCAAAGGTAGCTAGTAACAGAAAGGGAACGCCGCCACATAATATAAATAAGACATCAATCCATTTAATACTTTTAATTTCCCTCAAACTGGAGTATGCCCAAGGCGTCAATAAAAGTAATGGCACGCTAAATCGAATGAGCATGACATCAGCAATACTTAGCGATGACCCACCAATAGCTCGGACAGTCAATGCAAAGCCTGACCAGATAAGTAGCACGGCAATCATAGCCACATAGCCTTTCGCTAGCGGAGACATTGCAAATAAGGTGTTTTTGCGCGGAGATGATTGAAAGATTGTGTTCATGTCGATATCTTAAGCTTGTATACAAAGCCTAATTATCAATCAAACATCGCGCTTTTATCTCTATTCTTTTATTGCAAATCTATAGTTATTTAGTGGATAATGCCAATTAATATAGAATTATTGGCTTAAAACACCAGAAAGGCAATACATGGATAAAATCGACCGTCATATTTTGGAAGTGCTTCAGAAAGAAGGACGCTTATCGACAGCTGAATTAGCCGAGCGCATTGGTCTGTCACCCTCACCTTGTGCTAGGCGCCTGAAACGTTTAGAAGATGAATCCTATATAGAGGGTTACCAAGCAAACGTCAGTAGAGTGAAAACTGGCATTAAGATGAGCTTTTTTGTAGAAGTCAGTCTCAATAATCATCAAGAAGCGTCAATTATCGCTTTTGAAAATGCGTTATCTGAGATGGACGAAGTCATTAATGGCCATGTTGTCTCGGGCCCTTATGATTACTTATTGGAAGTAGTCAGCGCAGACCTCAATGGTTATGAAGAGTTTACTCGTAAGTTGCATAAGCTGACTAGCGTTAAAGACATACATACCCACTTATCAGTAAGAAAAGTGGTTAATAAAACAACGTTGCCCATTTTTACATGATATCTTTTAATGCCTATTAGGGTCTATGCTCAATTTAAAAAACAGTCATTTAAATGACTTAAATAATTAATAAACTTAAGATGCCATGAAAATTTTACGACTCAGCTCAATCGTTGCATTAGTAACATTAACCACGCTCACTGGGTGTCAACATATCGATAAAACGTTAGAGCAGACACTAGAAACTAAGTCTTCTAATGTCATTCAGAAACTGTTTAATGTCGAAACTGATAGACAGTTTTATATCACTTTTCCTGACCACAAGAATCAAGTGGCGTTAACTGAGTTTGTCAGTGCCAATGACAGTCAAGATAGCAAACCCTATGTGAGAGGTGTATTAGCAGATAGTAAAAATTATTCAGCGTCACTAGACTATACTAATATCACTGCGTTGAGTATTTCAAATGATAAAAACGTTTTTAAGTTTGTTGCGCCTTATACTTTAACCAATCCTGATTCGGATAAAAAATCCAGTCTAGATAGCCCTGATCTACCTAGTAGCGCACTCTATCTAGGTGCTTTTGAGCTAGATTACCGTACTAATAATATCAACCAGTATGGGCAACAGCTTTTGGGTGAGTACAGTACACTGACTACGATAGATTATAATGGACAAGACACGTTCAATGTCGTTATACGTCAATATCCAACAGAGACTGACCAAAATAAAAAAATCAACTCAAGTGTTCATAAGCTAACGCTTGATGTAGATGAGGGGTTAATCTTAGTTAATGATGCTATCGTAAAATAAGCGTTAATGGCTTTGATTGTGGGCTAGTTTTGTTTTTACCTGTTTGATCAGTAATGAGACATATAAAATTACTGCTAAGACTAAGCAGATAAAAGTTAGAGGTAAAAACAGACTTTCTTGAAGTACACCTTCAGAATTAACGCCGCCATAAAACATAGTTTCCATCAGTCCAAAAAACGCAGCAAGCGCTAACAGGATTGAGCCACCGATAAACAGTTTAGATTTCATAAAAGCTCCTTTAGACAATAAACTAAAATTATAAGCATGCTTTCTTTAAAGATTATTGCAGTATCGCTATCGTTCAATGACACAAATAGGATAGTTTCCTGGATTTTGACCACCGCCTAAATCCAAGCAAATATCATGATAATAAAATTCGTGAGCTTTGATACCTAGCCAGAAAGCAATAATGACAGTAACAGCAATTATTATCATCATCTTAATATTCATATAGAGATCCTAAGTAAACAAGCAACTACAACAATATTGATTTGGGTCTATCTTATATGAGTTGGAAATAAATAGAGTGGTAGTTTGTACTTTTCACAAACTATTCATAATTGTATTTTTTGCAGGACAATTCAGATTACGAGCAAATATTGCGATAGTTTATACCAGTTTAGACAACGTCATTCTTAGTGCGGCAGACAGTCTGAAAATTAAGCTCTCTAAAGTATCAACATTGCTTGATCAATCTGCTGTTGTATCTTAAGCAGAAATTTTTCGGTCATTAATTTCGATACTAATTTTTTAAAGGAACAAAGCTAGTATGAAATAAGCACTACTTTTAAGCACGCTGTTACTCAGTTTAACGGCATGTCAGAATACTAATACACATATCTTAGATAAGAACGATACCTCACCCGCAAAACCATCCATAACCGTTGAAGCGGATCATACGACTTCCAACATAAGCGGTAACTATAATAAAAGCTTTCACTATGCAGATTTTTCTGCGCGTGTAGTGAGTACGCCTAATATTAAAGGTGGTTATAACTTAAAAATTCAGACAATGGGAGAAGATATGATTGAAAAATCCATTGATGATCCTGTCGTTAGTGCCATGGTAGGAGATCTTAATAAAGATGGGTTCTATGAGATATTAGTCTTTACTCAAAGCGTGGGTAGTGGCTCATATGGTGATGTCATTGCTTATTCGAACAATGAAGGGATGTCATGGAATGAAGTCTCTCATCCAGAACTGACTGATAAACTCAAACAAGGTTATATGGGACATGATGAGTTTGCCTTGGTTGAGAATGTATTGGTTAGACAGTTCCCACTATATTTAGAAGGTGATACTAATGCCAACCCCAAAGGTAAAATCCGCCAAATTTAGTATGATATGAAAGATGGGGAAGCTTCTCGTCAATTTGTAGTTAACGAATTCTAAGTACCCTACTATGAAGTCTCTCATCCAGAACTGACTGATAAACTCAAACAAGGTTATATGGGACATGATGAGTTTGCCTTGGTTGAG